>JADIYN010000062.1 GCA_016705335.1 Draconibacterium sp.
TTTACAGAAGCAGCCTGGTTTGCACTTTTTATTTTTCCACCTGTAAAAACCGGCCAGACAAAACCAGTCGAAACAGATGCAAAATTTTTCTCCTGAATTACTTTATCCCAATCGGCATTTGCTATTTGCTCTCCTCCTTCAAGCAATTTATCCCGAACTATTTTTGTACTAATATTGTCGGGTAAAATTGGTGTGACGGAATTGGTGGCGGGATCAGGATTTGGTACTCCGCTAAAAACACCATAATTTCCAAGTGTGTTGTAAAGCGGCGTGATAGCATCTTTTACAGGATTTAAATCAAGGTGCAACATATCTGACATTGAAACCGCATTTGCATTTATTGAAACAACAGGTAAGTATAATCCCCGTTTTTCCTTTAACTCAAATTCCTGTTGTTCAATTTGTTTTTGTGCACGTTTTATTGCTGGATTTTGTATTTCCATAATGCGCAGGGCATCTTTAAAAGTCAATAATTGCTGATTTTCCTGGCTGGTTGCAAGTAATACTGTAAAAATAAAAAATAATGTAGTGCTTGTTTTCCCCGTTATCATCATTGCTTTAATAATTTCCTTGTTAAATAAATCAGGTGATCTTCGTCCTTTTTCTTAAAAATGATATCTTTCGACGATTTTTTGTATTGTTGATTGATAAATTGAACGGTATTCAGAATTACACAAAGGTAAATGTCGTCTTCGTTTAACATTTTATCAAGTTCTCCCGAAGCATGTCCCTGTTCTTTTATATTTTGAATCAACATATTAATATTCTCCCGCATTTCCTTGTCGATCACAAAACTGTAGTCATGCGTTAAAACATATAAAAATTTGAGTTTAACCGGGTCATTATTCGCCATTTGAAAAAATGACGAATCAGGTTCTCAATTATTGAATTGAAATTTGAACCTTTCTCTGTAAGTTCTTCAAGCTTGCCAACTACTTCCTGATAAACATCCTGGAGCAAGGTATTTACCATTTCATATTTTCCTTTGTAATGAAGGTAGAAATATCCTGAAGCAACATTTGCATCGTTTGCAATCAATGAAACCGAAGCACCTCCAAATCCGTGTGCAACTACAAGTTTCATTGTCGATTCTTTTAATCGGTCTATTCTTTTTTGATCTGTTATTCTTGCCATCTTTTTCTAAATTAATAACTGAACGAACATTCATTTAAAACTATGTGCAAATCTAAAACTATTTTTGATTGTAATTCAAATTATCTTCATTTTCGAAATCATTTTGTTTTGGGATAATAAATGTTGGGCAAATTGTAAATGTTGTAAATGTCAAATATATAGTATATTATACTAAAATTGTTTTTACGATGCCATGTTAATTAATTGTATTTATATGCGATTAACATTAAATTCATAATTAAAAATAGTTGCTGTTTCTTTTGTTGTTATTTAAAATAAGTTGTACGTTTGAACCAAAATAGTCGAAATATATTTTGATGAAGAAAGATGCAAAAGATAGTATAGTACTTGTAGCGCAAAAAATGTTTAAACGCTTTGGATTCCGAAAAACAACTATGGATGAAATTGCCGTTGCTGCGCGAAAAGGGAAAAGTTCACTTTACTACTATTTTAAAAGCAAGGAAGAGGTTTTTGAAGCTGTTGTTGAAATGGAAGCAGCAACATTACGGACTGATATTATTGCAAATATTGGTAAATGTAATTCGGCGATGGAAAAATTGCGTGTTTATATTTTTGTGAGAATGGATGGGTTCAGGAATTGGGGAAATTTTTATGAAGCGCTAAAAGACGAATATCTCTCGAATTATGAATTTATTGAGAAAATCAGAATTAAATATGATAGAAGTGAGACTGAAACGATTACTCAGATTATTAATGAAGGGATTGAAAATAAAGAATTTAAAGATTTGAATTCAGCCTTAACTGCAAAAATTATTGTTACTGCAATGAAAGGTTTGGAAATTCCTCTTCTTACCGCCAGCGACAAAAAAACAAACTTTAAAAAGGAGATAAACGAAATGCTGGAAGTGCTTTTCCATGGTATTTGTATCTAAAATTTTTTTATCATTAATTCGACCAAAAAACTAATATGGTCGATGTGGTTGTATGTATAACCCATAAAATAAGTTAATTAGATAACATAAATAAATTAGTATTGATTTTTAATTTTTAAACAATGAAACAGAAACAACAATTTTTGCAAAATCTCAGGGAGAATTTTTGCATGCATAAAACATTAAATAAGGTAATGTATTTGAAAGCTGGAACAAATCATTTTTGGAATAAATTCGGAAATGGCTTGCTGGTTTTATTTATGCTTTCATTTCTAACTGTCACGTCAGCAGAAGCACAAATGCACTGGGGTTTAAAATTAGGTGCAAATGCTTCAACCCAATCCGGAATTGGTAACATTGGTGATGACAATGCACTGAAAGCCGGCTTTAATGCTGGGGTTATTGCAAAATATGACTTTAATGATTGGATGGCCATCAAAACAGGAATTGAATATCAGGGAAAAGGGAAAAAATTCGATTCGAAACTTCTCGATACTAAAATTGAGAATCAGCTTCAATACCTTATTCTGCCGGTTAAAGCAGAGTTTTCGGCAAGTGAAAAAGCCGGTTTAAAAAATGGCAACCGTATCTTTTTTGCAACTGGTCCGTATTTTGGCTATTTGTTTGACGCAAAGCAAACGCTGCATGGAAAAACTGGAGATTTAACGGGGTTAAACGATTTTGATTTTGGCTGGTCGTATGAGTTGGGATTTGAATTTCCGGTTTTAAAATCCAATACCTTACAATTGTCAGTAAGTTATGATATGGGAATTGCTGAAATAGCTGGTGATACAGGTGTTCAAAACAAATCAGCTTCGATAAATCTGGGTTTTATTTTCTAATTTTAATATTGAGTTTTTTGAGAAGAAGTGAAAGAAAATAGCCTGAATATTTTCATTTATAAGCTGCATTTAAAATAAACCCTTTACATTTGGTTTTAAAAGAAGTTTATATGCAGGCACAAACGCCACAAATCAAACAAAATTTATCAAAGCATCAGCCAAAAGGATTGGTTATCCTTCATGAAGATCAGGATATTATTGTGGTAGATAAAGTAAATGGCCTGCTTACTATGGGCACTGAAAGGGAAAAGGAGAAAACTGCATATTTTCTATTAACCGATTATGTGCGAAAAGGTAATCCACGTTCGCGAAACAGGGTGTTTATTGTGCACCGGCTCGATCGCGACACTTCCGGTGTTTTAGTTTTTGCAAAAAGTGAACAGGCAAAACAATTTTTACAAAACAATTGGAAAGACTTTACAAAAACCTATTTCGCCGTAGTTCATGGTCAATTGAAGGAAAAAGAGGGAATTATTACTTCGTATCTTGTCGAAAACAGCGCATTCAGAATGTATTCGGTTAGTAATCCTGAAAAGGGAAAATTTTCAAAAACAGGGTACAGAGTTTTAAAAGAAAACGCAAATTTCAGTCTGCTCGAAATCAACTTATTTACAGGCACAAAAAATCAAATCAGGGTGCATTTTGCAGAAAACGGCAATCCTGTTGTGGGTGATAAAATTTATGGACTTGATGAAAAAGGTATTAAACGGCTTGCTCTTCATTCGACGTCGTTAACTTTAATCCATCCTTTCTCAAAGAAAAGTATGACCTTTGAAACTTCTGCACCTCCTTATTTTTATCAACTTGTTAAATAGAAAATATAAATCAATATCAATCTGCCATGAAAAAACTTATTAACTTTTGTATGCTGGCTTCCGTTTTTGTCCTTGTTTCATTTTCACCGAAAACTGAAAAAGACGCTAAAAATGACTGGATTAATATGTTTAATGGTAAAAACCTGGATGGTTGGATTGTAAAGATTCATCATCATGATGTGGGTGATAATTATGCAAATACTTTTAAAGCAGTTGACGGCAAAATTCAGGTAAATTATGATGGTTACACAGAATTCCACAATCGTTACGGACACTTATTCTACAAAACGCCTTTTTCATCATATCACCTTAAATTTGAATACAGGTTTACCGACCAGTGGTTAATAATTCATATTGTAAATGGCGAAAAAGTTTTGGAATACACAAAACCACAAATTGGCGGAGGCGTTGCCAATGGTTTCGATCCGGCAATAAAAACTGACAAAAAACCTTTGACCGAAGGTTATATTGGTTTGCAGGCCGAAGGACAGGGGATTGAGTTCAAGGAAATAAAAATTATGAAACTGGATTAGTTAATATTTTTAAATTTTGTTGAAATTGTCAAATCTTATTCAAAACTTCCTCACTTTAAAACTTTTAAATAAATCAAAAAAAGTTTAAACATTCTTTTTTGGGTTGAATGCAACCAGTAAAAATTTAAGTTAATTCTGTAAATTGGATTTAAAAATAATATATAAATATCCTTTATTATTTATATATTTAGAACAGGGTTTTGTTTGAAATTTTGAATTCGGGTTTACAATAACAATAAAATTTTACAAAATGAAAAAGGCAAATCTACTTTCAATTACTGCATTTATTGCATTTTTTATAATCTCCGTTAATTCGGTGGAAGCCAAAATCTGGCGTGTTAACAATGGCTCAAACTACAATGGCACAACACTTTGGGGAAGTAATTTTGGTGGCAATCCGGCTTACCCTGTTTTTAAGCAGATTGATCAGGCAATCGCGTGGAGTTCAGTAATGGATTCTGACACAATTCATGTTGAAAGCTCTCAGTTTATTTATACCGCGGCAACAATTACAAAGAAAGTGGTTCTCATTGGTCCGGGATTTTTTCTTCCTGATAATTCGAAAACTGGAAATAATTTGCTGGATGCAAGGTAACAAGGATAAACTTTAACGGAGGATCAGCAGGTTCATCTGTTATAGGATTAAATATTGCAGTGAACACCAACACAGCTGATGGATATATCCAAATAGCTGCGGATAATATTACAATTAAAAGATGCAGGATTGAAAGAAGTATTTATTTCCATATTTCAGGAGGTTCCGGAATACAGCGGGTTACAGTAGTTCAAAATTATTTCCCGAGTATCTATGTTACAAATGCCCTGTATTTTACGAATAGTAATTTTATACCGCCGGTTGAGGTTATTTTTAATAACAATATCTGTCAGAAAACACTTTTATGGGAACGTTCAGCTTCAGGTCTTGCATGGAACATAACTCAATGCCGGAATAATATTTTTGACGGGCCCGATAATCTTGCAACACCCAATTTAAGATTCACCACCTCCGATTTCAGTAATAATATACTAATACCGGTTAACGCAGTAGTTGATATTACTGCAACACCTGCCCAAATCGCATATAACATTGGAACACAAGCAGCCCAGTTTGGTACTATAAATAATAATCTTGTTGTGCCCGATATTACATCATTGTTTGTTGGGGGAGATTCAAAAGATGGATTTTACCAAATAAAATCAGGTTCTCAGGCACATCAAAACGGAAGTGATGACAGCGATCGAGGAGCATTTGGAGGGGCAATTCTTTCAAGTCGATATACTTTATCAGGCCTGGCTCCGGTTCCGGTTATTTATGAAGCCGTTTCTGCCGGCTCTGTTTCTGCTGAAACAGGTTTGCCTGTTACAATTAAAGCCAGAACTATAAAATAGTTTATTATGAAAAAGCAAATCATGATCATTGCATTTGTTGCGATAGCGATAAGTGCATTTTCACAAAATCTGATTCGGGGTGAATATTTTATTGATTCGGATCCGGGATTTGGCAATGCCACAGGTTTTACAATTGCTGTTCCTGATAGTGATTTAACACATGCAATCACAATTCCCTATTCTTCATTTAATAGTTCGGGTTATCATAATTTGTTTTTCAGGACTCAGAATTCAAATGGAAACTGGAGCCAAACGACGAGGAGTTTTGTTGAGGCGGATGATGATATTAATATGTCAGAAATTATTAAAGTTGAATATTTTTTTAATGCTGATAATGGTTTTGGAAACAACTCAATTATATTGCTTGATGCATCACCTGAAAAAACCTGGGAATTTACAATTCCTTTTGATCAGCTTCCGTCGGAATGGAAATCAAATGATACACTTTTTGTCCGTGTTCAGGATGATAAAAATAAAGGTTGGTCGCAAACTTCTTTTATCGATTCTCTGAATTTTGTGATGGTCGGAATAAAAAACCTTGAACAAATTACCGGGGTTTCTATTTATCCCAATCCATTTTCTGATGAAATAAATGTTTCACTAAAAAATGATGAAATTTTACAACTGGTTTTATATAACGAAAAAGGGCAGCTTATTTTTGATAAGGAACTGAAAAAATCGGATAAAATAAACACACAGTTTTTAGCCTCAGGTATTTATGTAATAGCCATTTATGCGAATAATAAAAGATTATACGGAAGTAAAATTGTTAAACATTAATAATCTATATAATATTCAATTCCTGGTTAAATAGAATAACATGATTTAAAATCGAAAACAATTAATTCGTAGTTTTTCAGTTTTATAAGTATTGAGTTTAATATTATAATTAAAGAAAGCTATGAAACGTAAATTATTGTTTTTGTTCGTTTTTGCCGTTGGCATATTGGTTTGGTCGTGTGGTGATGATGAACCCAAAGTTGATTTACCCGGTCCAATCAAAGATTCGAAAATATATTCCTATGGAATTACTGCTCCTGCCGGAGCTACCGTTACCTTGGATAAAACATTAAAACTATCTGATTTTACGGCAATTGAATCCTTTGAAAAATATGTTTCTAAAGGGATTTTAAGCACCGAATCATACATTGATTTTATAAAAGTTGGTTCAGAAAATATCGAATTAAAGGATGTTACGCTACAGGTAAAAAGCAATCAGAAAATAAATTATAACCTGGGAACTATCACTGGCAATACAAAATTTATTTTGTTGAATGATTTGAATTTCCTGCAACAGGTTGTAAATGAAATGGTAAGTAAAAAGGAGATAGTACTTCAGTTGAAATATAGTTCTGATAATATTATTTCTACTGAATCGAATCTGAATCTCAAAATTGACATAACATTCGATTTTTAACAGATTAAAATTTAATATTTAAATGGGCAGATTGTTAATCGATCTGCCCTTTTATATTTTTCGTGAATTACATTAGTCTGGATTCGAGAATGTTACAAAAGTGTTAAAAATAGGATGCTCAAAATATTGAGCTATTTTAGAAAATAGATATCTTGGCACCCAAATTTAGAAAATGGCAGTCGAAATTAAGGAAGTAACAACAAAGAAACTGATGCGGGAATTTATTCACCTTCCTGCAAGAATTCATCAAAATCATTCAAACTGGGTGCCACCAATATATTTGGATGAGTGGACTTATTTCAATCCGAAAAAAAACCGGGCTTTTGATCATTGCACTACCGTTTTATATGTAGCTGTAAAAGCGGGCGAAGTAGTTGGACGAATTATGGGAATTATCAGTCATCAATATAACGAAACACACAAAATAAATGATGTACGTTTTTGTTACCTTGAAACATTTAATGATGCTGAAGTTTTTAACTTGTTGATAGAATCTGTATCAAACTGGGCGAAGAATAACGGCATGAAGAGAATGGTTGGTCCGTTGGGATTTTCTGATAAAGACCCACAAGGGTGGTTAATTGACGGGTACGATCAGCCAATTGTGATTGCAACTAATTGCAATTTCCCTTACATGAATGCTTTACTTGAAAATTTGACATTTACTAAAGAAATTGATTTGGTGGTTTACCGGGTTCTAATTCCTGATGAGTTACCTGAATTTTATAAAAGTATTTACAAGCGGTTTACAGGCAGGGAGAATGATTTGATATTGAAAGAATTTACAAAAAGAAGTCAGGTAAAACCTTATATCAGAAAAGTTCTGACACTTTTAAACGAAACATTTGCAGGTATTTATGGATTCGTTCCATTTACGCTGAAGGAAATGGACGATTTTGCAAACCGGTATCTTTATCTGATAAATCCCCGGTTTATTAAAATTTTTATTGATAAAAATGACCAGGTAGTGTCATTTCTGGTGGCAATGTCAGATATCAGTGAGGGAATTAAAAAATCAAAAGGTTATTTGTTGCCCTGGGGTTTTATTCCTGTTTTGACCGCTGGGAGGAAAAGCAAACAACTCAATTTGCTTTTAGGTGGCATTTCTCCTGAATATCAGGGCAAAGGACTTGATGTAATGATGGGAATTAAACTGATTGAGTCAGCTAAAAAAGCTGGAAAGGTTGTAATTGACTCGCATCTCGAATTGGAAACAAATGTAAAAGTTCGGGCAGAAATGGAGAAAATGGGTGGTCAGGTGTATAAACGTTACAGAATTTATCAGAAAGTCTTGTAAATCAAAACTGTTTCAATTTTTTTCATCTGTTAAACAGAAAGATCTTATTTCAATTCAAATTGAAACACTAATAAAATAATATTCATTTTTTACCCCCGCTTTTAAACAAATTGTACATAAAAAATGTTACTTTTTTTTGTTAATAATAGTTATGCTTTGTTCCAAAGCATTGATTATCACATGTAAGAAAATCGTAATATATCTAATAATATTTTGTTCATAAAAACTGCTTTACCCGATAAGCTAAACTGCGGGGGCGTAACCGAAAAGCCTTAAGAGTAGGAAAACTAAAATCAACACAAATGAAAAAAAATTTAGCAGAATTTATTGGTACCTTTTGGTTGGTACTTGGTGGATGTGGTAGCGCTGTTTTGGCAGCAGCTTTTCCTGAAGTTGGAATTGGCCTTGTTGGCGTTGCATTAGCCTTCGGGTTAACAGTTTTAACAATTGCGTATTCACTTGGTCACATTTCCGGGGCACATTTAAACCCGGCGGTTACCATTGGTTTGTGGGCTGGCGGACGAGTTAGTGGTGGAAGTATTTTACCATACGTTATTTCTCAGATTCTTGGTGGTATTGCCGCCGCTGCAGTTCTGTACATCATCGCAACCGGAAATGGTTCTGATATCGGAAATTTTGCTGCCAATGGTTATGGAGAACATTCTCCGGGTGGTTATAGTTTAACTGCAGCCATTGTATCTGAGTTTGTAATGACATTTATGTTCCTTATAGTTATACTTGGTTCTACAGATGATAAAGCTCCTCAGGGATTCGCAGGATTAGCAATTGGATTGGCTTTAACATTAATTCACCTCATCAGTATTCCTGTTACAAATACTTCAGTAAATCCTGCACGCAGTATTAGTCAGGCATTATTTGTTGGCGATTGGGCATTGGCACAATTGTGGGTATTTATATTAATCCCGATTTTAGGGGCAATTGCTGCAGGTGTTGTTTATAAATTTCTTAAAAAGTAATTTCCTATTTACCCAATACCTATACAAGGATTTTTTAAAAAATTTAATTACAAAGAGGATAGCATTTAAAATGATTTTTATATATTTGTAAGGCATTGACCAATCTGGTCAATTGTGTGTTTGGGGGTTAACATTTTAAAGAGCGACTATTGAGTCGCTCTTTTTCATTTATAACATTTGACTTTTTTCCTTTGTTAACATATTCATCAATAACCGGATATCTTACTGAAATACTTTAAAAAAAGTATTCCAATCCGAAGATTTTACCAAATAAATTGAATTAATTTTTTTACAAAAAAAGATGGCATTCCAGTTTTAATAAAAAGAAATGCCATCCGGATAAATAATAATAAAATAAAATTTACCAAACTTCTTCACCGTAACTCCAACCTTCGCGAACTGGTTCTTTAATATAATTTTCCATTCCTTCGTGGTTAGTGACTTTCATGTTTTCAGCATCATATTCAATACGGGTATTAAAACGCTGCGATAAAACCCCAACGGCTGCCATTTCTGTTAATCGGGTTGAATAATCAAAATTGGAACCCGGCAAAGGACCAACTCCTTTTACTGCATCCAGAAATTCTTTTTGAGGACCATCGGCGACCCTTGGAATTGTTGGCGCGGGCATTTCGTTGGCCACCCAGTTGTCCCATTCTTCTTTTGGCATCATTAGTTTTGCGTCGTTTGGCCGTCCGCCGGTTATAATATTATGTTTTTCTCCAACCATAATCATTCCTGACCCAGCCAGTTCAGGCAAATTCCATTCCGGGCGGTTTTCAGGTTTTAGTCCACCTTCATGCCATTTTAAAATTACGGGTGGTTTGTTGCCTCTTTGTGGAAATTCAAACCTAATTATAGATTGGTCGGGTAAAAATCCTTCCGGAGCACCAGAATGAAATTCAGTTTCAACAACATTGGGCATACCCAAATCAAGTGACCAAAATGGTGCATCAAGTGTGTGGCATGCCCAATCACCTAATTCACCGTTCCCGAAATCATAAAATCCACGCCAGGTTTTAGGCACATAAACATGGTTGTACGGCCGGTTTGCTGCCGGTCCTAACCATAAATCCCAATCCAGACCATCAGGAATTGCTTCTGCTGCAGGTGGAAACTGATCGGGTTTTTGAAAATATTTGGTTGGGCCAAATTCCGGCCCGTCAAACCAGGCAAATACTTCTTTAACATTTCCCGTTATACCCGCATCAACCCATTCTTTTACCCGTCGAATTCCATCAGTAGCATGCCCCTGGTTTCCCATTTGGGTTATTACATTATAGTAGTGAGCTGCTTTTTGCAGGGTACGTAATTGCCAAATGTTGTGCGCAAGTGGTTTTTCTACATATACATGTTTTCCTAATTGCATGGCAGTCATTGCCGCAGCAAAATGATGGTGGTCGGGAGTTGAAATCATAACTGCATCAATTTGGCTGCCCATTTCATCCATCATTTTTCTGTAATCTTTGTAACGCTTCGCTTTTGGATAAGCTGCAAAACCCTCCGCTGCACGATCATCGTCAACGTCGCACATTGCAACTACATTTTCCATTGTACAGGTTTCCCATTGCGCTTTTCCGCGTCCACCAACACCAACTATTGCAATATTAATTTTGCCTGAAGGAGAACAACTAATAAAATTTGGAATAATTACAGCTCCGGCTGTTATAGCTGAAGTTGTACGTAAAAAATTTCTTCTTGAGATAGTATTCATTTCTAACAGATTAAGTGGTTTTAGATTCAGTTTACGAAGTTAAAATGATTTTACTCTTTATCAATTTTTGATAAACTCTTTTTATGGAAAAATAAAATCTGGTTGTTTTTCCAGTCTGTTAATTTCGAAGGAATAGTTGAGGAATATTAACTGATTGATTTCACAACAAAAAAATTATCTCAAAAAGCCTGTATATTTTTCTTAAAAGTGTAGTGTTAAAGCCGACCTCCACCAGTTATAATATTTTCCTTCCAACTGGTAAAGTGATGGAAACGGATAAAAAAGGAAATTGTCCTTTTCCCCTATAAAAAATCCGGTTTTTATAGTACGGTAGTTCAACTCGCCCTGCATATATCTTAACACTGTTTTAGTTCGTTTTCCTTTGGTTTCATTCAGTTTTATTAGGCACTCGCGTAAATGATCGGGGTTTGGGTATGGTAAATTATGCAAAGGTGCATTTGGATCGGAGGCAAGCTCGTTTAATAGCAGATCTACAAATAAAATTTTAGGTGCAGAAACCGGCTTTGTTGTATCCGTTAAAAACCTGATAAACTTTTCCGGGCTCAGTTTACTTGCAACACGAGTTGTTATCGGGTTAAATTGTTGAAATAAATGAGTATCATCTGATTCCGTTTCTTCAAAAAACGACGATTGAAGTTCGAGTACTTTCCCGTCATCTGTTGAAAGATAGAGGTTTTTTAGTGCTGAAAGCGGTGTTTTTTCAAGACATCGGTAAATGCTGAAAAAGACTGAACGTTTTGGCTCACCGTTAGGGTAGGGAACGAGTTCTTTTTCAATATATTTTTCCGGTAAATCATTTAGTTTTGAGGGATCAAGTTCGAAGTAAATATTTTGCCCGTGGATTTGTTTCCGTGTTCCTACCGACAAATAATTTCCAAATTCAAATGGAGATAAATGAGATGCGATTAATGATTCAGGAGTAATTACCAGGTAATAAAACTTTTTCATAGCTGATGATTTTTACATAAAGTTACTGATAATTGGAATGTTAGTCAATATCTGAATTTAAAGCACTGTACCGTTCTATTTATTAACTTCGGAACTTTAAAAATAATACTTATGAAAAAAGGAAACCGTGTACTTTCCATTGATATTCTGCGTGGGTTGACGCTTTTTTTAATGCTGTTTGTAAACGATTTATATGTGCCCGGAGTGCCACAGTGGTTGGTTCACACAAAAGCTGATTTCGATGGAATGGGTCTTGCCGATTGGGTCTTTCCCGGTTTTCTTTTCATGGTTGGAATGGCTGTACCATTTGCAATTCAGAGCCGTCTGAAAATGGGTGACACAACTCCACGGGTTTTGGTTCATATTTTTATCCGAACAATCAGCCTCTTGATAATTGGGGTTTTTATGATGAATGTTTCACGACTTAATACTGAAATTTCAGGAATAAGTACTGATTTGTGGGCTGTTTTTGTCTATATTTCAGTGTTTCTGGTTTGGAATCAGTATCAAAAACTAAATCAAAGTCTGACTATAATTTTAAAAGTTGCCGGTGTTGCAGGCCTGGTAGTTCTTGCAGCTGTTTTCAGAAGCGGAACTCCGGAAAATACAGGTTGGATGACAACAGGTTGGTGGGGAATTCTGGGTTTGATAGGCTGGGGTTATTTTGTGGCAGCCATAGTTTATTTGATTTGCAAGGATAACTTGTTGAGAACTTCAGTTTTTTGGATACTGTTTTTTGCGTTAAATATACTCTCGCAACTTGGTCTCACAAATTTTCTTGATCCGGTTAAACCCGTCTTTGGGGTAATTATTAGCGGAAACGTTCCTTTAATTGTACTTACCGGCATGGTTTTCAGTTTATTGCTGCGAAATTTGGAAAGAGAGAACATCAAAAAGTTTATCATTACCGGAGTTCTGCTTGGGATTTTTATGTTGGTTGCAGGTTTTGTGTTGCGAAATTGGTTTATCATTTCAAAAATTCAAGGGACACCAAGTTGGGCAATGATTTGCAATGGTATCAGCATTCTTGTTTTTATGGTTCTTTACTTTGTTATTGATGTTTTGGGACTAAAAAACTGGTCGGTTATTTTTAAACCTGCGGGGCAAAATTCATTGACAACTTACCTCGCCCCCGATATTTTATATCATTTTATTTGGATGTTCAGTATTCCGGTCCTATTCTACAAACACTCAGAACTTCAATGGGTGGTTGTTTCTGGTTCAGTAATTTGGGCATTTGCTATGATTGGTTTTGCCGCATTATTATCGAAAATTGGCATTCGTTTAAAGCTGTAAGAAACATAAAAATAAAATACTAAATAGTATGTTATTTTTAAAATTAGTTGTAACTTGTTGATTCTAAATTATTAAAATCAACATTATGGAAAAGAAGTACAACTATTTTTTGAAAACGTTTTTCTTGTTTATTTTTTCAACAGTTATCTTATGTGCATTTCCCGTGATGAGCCATGCTCAGGAAAATGATCCGCAACTTTTTGCACTTGTAGAATGCATGAAAGTAAAACCTGAAAACGAAAGCAAGTATCTGGAGATTGAAAAAATATCTGGAAACCATTGCACCTCGAAAGAGCTAAACAGCGCAATATTGTGGGTTGGTTTCTGTACAAAGTTTGGTTTACTGGTACCGACGATAAATACAATTATGTTACAGTAACTTTGTTCTCTGATCCTCTGAAAATTGAAAATTCATGGAAGAATGTTGATCAGGCAAAGATTTTACCCGGCAAAGATTTGGATGCTGCAATGAAAGAAACAGGTGAAAGTCGGGAAATGGTTTCAAGTTCATTAATAAACAGGCAGGCATCGGTTTATCGTGAAGGAGGCCCGGGTGATTTTAAATACATTCAGTTGGATTATATGAAAGTTGAACAGGGAAAAGAGAATGATTACTGGGATTCGGAAACAAATATATGGAAACCCGTTCACCAGGAATTTATTAAAGCCGGTTCACGTGTTGGTTGGTCATTGTGGGGACGGGTTTTTCCATCGGGTGCAGGTTTGGATTACCAGTATGTCACAGTAAATTACATGGCAGATTTTTCGAAAATTGGTGTAGCTGATTATAATGATGCATTTGCAAAAGCACATGCAGGTAAAAACATGGATGATTTGTTCGCAAAAACAAATGCATCAAGAGTTTTGGTTAAATCAGAATTGTGGGAAGTGATTGACAAAGCTTTTGCCCAGTAAATTGTTTGAGGTTTTTTTCATGCTCTCACTAAAGTGAAGGTATGAATAAGAAAATAGTATTAAATCTTTTAGAAGAATTGAATGATAAACAAATACGACTTTACGCTTTCAACCCCCGATACTTTTAAAGTGTTTTCGGCAAAAGACCTTATTTTTTTATACTGGATCTGCCCGCAGGTGGATAAGCATCTGAAACTTTTTAATCATTACAACGAAATTGTTTTTACGCTGAAAGGAATGAAAACATTTCATCATAACGGAAATTCATGGCCATTGACCGACGACACGGCATTATTTATTAAAAAGACTGCCTACACAACCGAAAAACATGAAATGGTAGGATGGGAAGTGTTGTCATTTTTCTTTCAGGATGCTTTTTTGCGGCAGGTTTACAATGAATACAGGGAAAACTTACCTCTTAAAAACCTTCCTGTTCCGCCAAAAGATATGTTTATTCCAATAAAAGTAAATGAAACAATTCGTGCTTTTTGCTACAGTATTGTCCCGTATTTCAAACAAAAAGTACCACCATCTGAAAGTTTGCTGGAACTAAAATTTAAAGAAATCATTTTCGTCATACTTTCAGAACCTGAAAATGCTGGTTTGTTATCTTTGTTCACAGTATTGTCGATCAGCAAAAAACCCCCATATGGGAAGTGATGGAAGCGAATTACATGTTCAATTTAACCATTGAAGAGTATGCAAGAATTGCAGGTCGCAGTGCTGCTGCGTTTAAGCGGGAATTTAATGAATACTATAATACTTCGCCGGGCAAATGGCTAACCCGGAAAAGGCTTGAACAAGCCAAACTTCATTTGGTAACGAGCAGAAAAACAATAGGTGAAATTATTTACGACACAGGATTTGAAAATATTTCACATTTCAGCCGATTTTTAAAGAGAATTACGGATTGTCGCCATTGCAGTACCGGCAGAACAACCCTGTTATTTCAATAGCACAGTAGTTTTTATTTGTAATCTTTAATTGAAAAAAATTTCCTATTTCTTCAGATTATTTCTGTTGAAATGGGAATTTTCATTTGTATCCCTTCAATCCCTCAAAATAATAATTTGCAATTTTTATCTGTATTCATTCTAAAAAACAAAAAAGTTGAGCCAATAAGAAAAACTGAAACTTAGGGTTCAGCCTAATTTTGAATCGACAATATTATTTATCAATTTAAAAATTACGATCATGAAAAAGTTATTTATTACACTGTTTGTTGTGTGTTTTGCATTGGCAGGTAAAAGTCAAAGTCAGTCGGGAAATGCAGTAAATGCAGCAGCCCCGGTAATTCTTGAAAACGACAAGGTAAAAGTTACAGAATTTGTAAGCGCACCTGGAGGAGATGCTTGTGGCATAGGAAATCACAGACATAACGAAAGGCTTGTGATTGCGATAACCGATGCTACAATTAAAATGACCACTGAAGATGGTAAAACCCAAAACCTCGATTTAAAAGCGGGAACTGCATTTTGGGGCGGAACCGAAATGCATTCGGTTGTAAATACCGGAAAACAACCTGCTAAGTTTTATGCTGTTGAAGTAAAAGGAGCTAAATAGAAAACCACATAATTTCATTCATTCATTCATTCATGAATTTTATTAATAATCAACTTTATGAAACACGAAGAAATGACAAACGGTAAGCGTAAAGAACAACTTAAGAATGTGGTTGAAAATTATTTCGAATCGTTTAAAACAAAATCCTTTGCATCAATTCCATACAGCGATGAAGTTGTTTTAAGAGCGCCAATTATACAGGGAGGTGTGCATCACCAGGTTAAAGGCAAAAAGGAAGTATTTGCACAATGGTGGCAACCTTTGGAACCTGCTCTTGATGGCGTAAGCATTAAAATCATTGATCTGTTTTATAATGATTCACATACGGGAGTAATTGCTAAAGCCGATTTTACTTTGGCCGGCCCGGGAATTACCCTGAGAGTTGCTGATTTGTTTCTAGTCAACGGTGAAGGCAAAATCACCGAACAGGAAAATCATTTTGATGCAAGTCCTTTAAAAGGATAGAGTTATTTCATTAATTATACATTAAAAAATTGAAACAATGAAAACAACAGTTTTTATTTTGATGCTGGGATTAAGTGCATTGCTGGGATTTGGAAAAAACAACGCTACTTCCGGTTCGGTTGGTTTAAATGAAGAAAAAGAAAAAAAGGCCATAATCGAATCAATTAACGCCGAAACAGCAGCTTTTTTTAAACGCGATTACGAGGAGGTAATAAAATATTTTATGCATACAGATTATACTTTTCATGCATGGAATAATGCGGATGGAACATACAGTGCCACAGTTGGCTGGCAGGCAATAAATGAGAAATTGAGGAGTTATATTAAAGATAATCCTGTTGCGGCAGGTTCATCAAGTCATCCCAAAGTTGAAAGGAGGAACATGATTTATAAATTCTACAATTCTGAACTGGCATTTGTTACCTGGGATCAATATAACAGCGATCAGGAAATGAAAATATACAGGATTAGCAAGGAAACACGAATCATGGAAAAACAGGATGGTATGTGGAAAATAGCAAATATGACTGCCTTCTGGGATTATAAAAACCTGATTCCTGTTGATAGTCTGAAATAGGATTTAGTCAGATTCCAATTATTTTTAATTTTGTATTAACTCTTTTGTTCAGAAAATAAATCACACACACACACAAATGATCCCGGATTTTCGGGGTCATTTTTTTTACAGGATTAATCGAAAAACGGAAACAATTTCCGAATCTCTTCATCAGAAGGCCGTCTCCCATATTCGCAAATTTCAAAAGCTTCGGCATATTGTGCTTTTTCGTTTCCATACCATTTTATTAATGAAGCTTTGGTTTTTTCATTAATATCTGATTTTCGCCAATTAGCAAGCCATTTTAACCTCTCTGTTTCTGTTGCAGGAACCTGATCAAGTTTTCCTGAAGTCCAGGGCAGCCACTCAAAAAACTGAGATTCGTGCGCAGACATTGCATAAATTTTCTGGTCAAAAACAGAAGTGATATCAACAGCAATATCAGGTTGAAATGGAGTTGGTTTCTGGAAACCATCTTCCGTGTAAATAAAAACAGGATTCTTTTTCAAGGGAGGAGTATCTGGTGCCACGTTTGGTACAATTACCATGTATGCTGCATCCTGCAATAAAATAGCTGTGTTTCGGTGGTCGGGGTGGTAATCGTTTGGCCGCGGACCGATCACAACATCTGCATTCCATTGCCTTATGAGCCTGATAATTTCAAGTCTGATATCTAATGTTGGCATGAGTTCACCATCATGATGGTCTAAAACAACATATTTAATCCCGAACCGTTTTCCAGCTTCCAGTGCTTCAGCTCTTCTGATTTTTGCAAGTGCCCCGCCACCTTTTTCAAAGTGCCCGGCATCGCCATTGGTTACCGACACAAACATTACATTGTGACCAGCTTTTGAAAACAAAATTGCTGTTCCACCTGCATCAATATCGCAATCATCAGGGTGAGCACCAATTACGATCACATTTATTTTATTTTGCGCAAAAATATAACTTAACATAACCATAAACGAAACTAAAAAGATTAATAATTTTTTCATATGTATTGATTTAGATATTCAATTCACTAAAAATAAACAATTCAAAACGCCAACAGACCAAAATGCGGATAAATTTAAAATTTAAAGTTCTATGTTTTTTTGTGCTAAAACATGAATCAATAGTTTTATAGAATTGGTTAAAAACAGAGGTCGTTCAACTTTAATTTTATTATATACATTTGCTTTCACGTTGGGAATGTTGTAATTGTAAATATTAAATGAAGTATATCGTAATTGTACTTATATTTTTTGTGTGCTCTCGTATTCAGCAGGCAAATGCACAAGATAAAAGTATTACAGGAAAAGTGCTGTTTTCGCTGGATGATAAAGCTTTACCTGGAGTTTCTGTTAGTGTTAAAGGTACAAGTTCAGGCACTGTAACAGGTAATGACGGGACGTTTCAAATCGATGTTCCGTCAAATGCACAATTTCTTGTCTTCTCATTTGTAGGCATGAAAACTGAAGAAATACCAATAAACTCTACTATACTTAACATAAATTTAAAACCCGATTATATAGGGATAAGCGAAATTGTTGCAACTGGTTATTCTTCAAAAGGAAAGAACCAAATCACCGGCTCCACATTTCAACTAAAGGTAATAAATTTGCAAATGTTCCTGTAACTTCTTTTGACCAGGCTTTGCAGGGAAAAATTCCTGGATTGGTTGTTTCAGCTCCATCAGGAACTCCCGGTACAATGCAGGATTTACGAATAAGGGGAGTTGGTTCAATCACCGCATTAAATAATCCGCTTATTGTTATTGACGGAGTTCCCGTAATAAATCCCGATTTTACAGGCGAGGTTCAGCGCAGTTCGTTTAGTGTGTTATCGTCATTGAACAGCCGGGACATTGAAAGTATAACAGTTTTAAAAGATGCTTCTGCAACATCTACATACGGAGCGCGGGGATCAAGTGGCGTAATTGTAATCAGCACCAAAAAAGATAATCCAGGAAAAACCCGGTTTGTATTAAATTCTTCGGTTGGATTTCAAAATAATGCAACTGAAGGGTGGGGCATTCTCAATGGCAGTCAGCGCGAAGAGTTAATGCTTGAGGCTGTTCATAATACTTATAATGTGCCGGTAAACGAAGCCTACAATTTACTTATAGAAAAAAACTTACAAACAGCCTGAAAACCTGGATTGATTCATATAACCGAAACGAAGGAAACTGGGATGAATTACTAAAGAACAAAAATGCACTTGTTCAGAATTATGATTTTTCAGCTTCGGGAGGCGATGCTGTTTCATCATTTTTTGCTTCACTTGGTTATAACAATACTGAAGCAACGGTTATTGGTGGAGGATTTCAGAGAATCTCGGGAAAATTCAATTTTGAGCATCAATTTTCAGGAAAAATAAAATTTGGAACAAGCATGATATTTTCCAATACACGCCAGAACCCATTTCTCGAACAAAGTTTATATTTTGGAAATCCTAATGCTGCAAGATTTTTGATGAGCCCGTGGGAACAAACTTATCTTGCTGACGGAGTTACATTGAATACAGCTACTACCTCTTCTTTTTTCAATTCTTTATATACACTCGAAAACGATATTTCTAAAAACGATCTAACAAAAGGAATGGTAAATTCATTTGTTGAATGGGAAGTTTTCAGCAATCTGGTTTTTAAAACTTTGTATTCAGGCGATTATAATGTGGCTGCTTTTCATGGTTATCAAAACCGAGTACATGGTGATGGCAAATCAAAAGGAGGCTCAGCAAATCAATCGGTAACACGCAATTACAATTGGGTTAGTCAGAATTCTCTAGATTACAAAAAAACAATTGATAATCACAATCTGGCTTTAAAAATTTTAATGGAATATCAGCAAAACAACAATAACTATTTATCAGGATCGGGCGAGAAATTTCCGGCTGACGATCTTGTTTATTTATCGGCTGCAAGTTCAAATCTTGATGTAAATGCGGCTTTTACCGATTGGAAAACATATCATATTTGGGAATGTTTAACTATAATTTTTCAGAGAAATATATTACTGATTTTACATACCGGTATGAAGGTTCATCATTGTTTGCTCCCGAAATGAGGTTTGGTAATTTCTGGTCAATGGGTGCAGCCTGGAACATGAGCGAAGAAGATTTCATGAAAAACATTCAGTTTATTGATTATTTGCGTTTTCGCAGTTCATATGGTTTGTCAGGAAATTCAGCAATTGGCCTAAATCAGTACCAGGCTTTGCTGGGTTATGATAAATTTTATGATGGTCAGGGTGCAGTTTATCCGCGCCAATTTGGAAATTCGAACCTCACGTGGGAAAAAAACAAAAATTTCGATGCGGGAATTGATTATGCATTTTTTAATGGGCGATTAAAAGGATCGCTGGCCTGGTTTCATAAAGAAACTTATGATTTGCTGCAACAGGTTCCTTTGTCGCTTACATCAGGTCATACTTCAATGTTGATGAATGTCGGAAGCATGGTAAACAAAGGTTTCGAAGCTTTCCTTCAGGGTGATATATTCAGGTCAAATGATTTCAGTATCAATGTTTCATTCAACATTGCAACTGTAACTAACGAAGTTACCCAACTTGCGCAGGACGCTTCGGGGAATGATATCAATATTGAAGATCCGCTTCGGAAAGTAGCAGTCGGACAACCGGTTTATGCCTGGTATATGCGCAAATGGGCAGGCGTAAACCCCGATAATGGAAATGCGCAATGGTATATTAACGGAAAAGACGGCGAAATAACAGAAAGCTATTACGACGCACAAAAAGAGTGGCAGGGTGAAAGTGCCATTCCAAAATTTACTTCGGGATTAGCAACACATATTGAGTATAAGGGATTTTTTGCAGATGTAAATCTTTACTATGCCGGTGGTCATAAAGTTTATGAAGATTTTTCATTTGTTACACATCACACGGGTAATTATTCATTCAGCCTTTTTAATGGAGTTGATGAATTGATGGATCGCTGGCAGCAACCAGGCGATATTACAAATGTGCCAAAGGTTTGGTATGGTAGTCGCGATGATTCTCGCGAATCGACAAGATTTTTATTTGAAGGCGATTATATGCGGGTTAAGGATTTGGTACTGGGTTTTAATCTCCCGCAAAAAATAACAGGTAAAATTGGTTGCGAAAATATTTCAATATCGGCCAGAGGAACAAACTTATTCACTTTTGTAAAAGACAAGGGTTTAAAGTTTGACCCTGAAGTAGGCGCTGATGGTTTGACACGATTAACAACACCACCAGTAAAATCGGTTGTTTTCGGTATAAACCTGAATTTTTAGAACAGAATGAGGAAACCAATTTTATACAGTTTGTTAATGAAATTAAATTTTCTGCTACAGGTTTTTTTCAATAAACTGAAAACAGGTAATTCAGTAACTTCTGTTTTCCGGTTCTCTTCCTTTGGCTGGGTTAAGGAGGCCTTTTTTTCCTTATTTTCCTTGCATCCTGCACCGACAGCGATCTGGATCCAACTCTTTCAAATGAAAAGAATATAGCAATTGGAATTGAAAACCTTGAAGATTTACAGGGAATTGCCAGCGGAATTTACGACAGAATGACCGTAACCACCTACTATGGGCGAAATATGCAAATTTATGGCGAGGTGCGTTCAGATAATTGTTTTGCCAACGAAAGTTCAGGCAGATTTTTAACCGAAGCCCAAATGATTGTAAGCCCTGATAATTCAGGTGGTCCGTGGGAAGCCATATATGCTGTAATTGCTTCAGCTAATATTATTATTCAGCAGGATATGAATAAGATATCAGGGGAATTACAGAAATTAAATCAAATTGCCGGGCAGGCTTACATTGCCCGCGCCATGGCACATTTCGATTTGTTGCGTTTATATGGGCAGCAACATACAAATGGGAATCTTGGAATTCCTTATATCAAAAATTATGGTGAAAAAGAGTTACATCCGCGCAGAAACACTGTGGAAGAAAATAAGAAAGCAATTTTTGAAGATATTGAAACCGGCCTTTCGCTTATGTCAGAATCGAATAACCCAAAAACCAAAAATTATATTTCCACTTATGCCGGATATGCATTAAAAGCCCGGGTTGCACTTTATTTTAAAGAATGGGAAAAGGCAAAACAGGCTGCTCAAATTATTGTCAGTTCAGGTAAATTCGGAATTGTTGATTCTCCTGGTTATGTTAATTCATGGAAAACAAAAAATGCTTTAAATTCAATATTTGAGTTGGCATTCAGTACCTCCGATAACAATGGTGTTAATGGATTGCAATACATTTACAGGGGTGCTGTTTATGGGGATGTGGAAGTTTTGGATAACTTAATTTCAATTTTCGATGATACCGATATTCGTAAATCCCTTGCAATGTTTGGATATGAAACCGTTAGGGGCACACAACGGCTTCGAAACATGGGAAAATTTCCATCGACTGATTTCTCTGATAACGTTGTGTTGATGAGGATTGAGGAAATGATTCTTATTTTGGCTGAAGCAAAAATTGAACTTGGTGAAGCTGATGCGCTCGAAGTGTTAAACCTGATCCCTGCAAAACGCGGTGCACCATTCTATACTGAAGCTACAAAAGAAAATGTACTCCTGGAAAGACGAAAGGAACTTTGTTTCGAAGGGTTTCGTTTCGATGATCTGGCGCGCACAGGCAGCGATATACCGCTTGTTGATCATTACAGACAAACCCATGGCGGACCGAAATACGGCAGTTATAAATATGCATTTCCAATTCCGACTAAGGAGATGATTGTAAATTCAAATATGGTTCAAAACAAGTTGAATTAATAATTCATTGAGTTTGAAGTTTTTCAAATAAATTACAAGTTTTTTTAAGAAAATCCGATGCCAGGGCATCGAATGTTTATAGAAAGATAAGATAAAAATGTTGTTCGACCCTGGTCAGGGTCGCACGTAGTTTTTCTCGTATGGTTCAACAAAATACAATATCCGCTGGATTTGATTCCCTTGATTTTGAAAATCAAATCACCTCCTGAATCGGATAAATCAATAACATTTGTTTACCACTTAAATATAAATTGACAAAAAATAACATGAATTGAGCATGATTAGAGAAAACAATTGCAGAATTGTTTGTTTTATTTATGCAAATTCTGCTGGTTATAATATTGTTTAAAAATTCTTCGTATAACAGCAATTGAACAGGTAATTTAAATAATTCAAAACTTTGTCTGATGAATAAATATTTTCTTCTTCTTTTAACACTCATTCTTGCTGAATCAACAGTAAACACAGCATATTCACAGAAAAAGGCTGAAGTGCTTACCGTTCCGGCCGGAAACGAGTTCACGAAAATCAATATCGGCGGAACCACAATTTTGCCAAGTGGCCGGTTTTTGACACCTGCGGGTATTTTTATCAGAATTACAAATGACGCGTATGGACTGGCAATTTCGCCCGATGGTAAAAAATCGGTTACGCTCCACAACGGTGTGTTTTCCATCATCGACCTTGAAACAATGGATGTTGTGCGTGTCCCCGATTACGACGGGAAAATAAAATCACCCTTATCAAATGGTTCATTTTTGGGTGTTGCTTTTGCCGCTGATTCAAAAACTGTTTACCTCAGTGGCGGCGACAATGGCGCGGTTATAACTTACGACACGGAAAAACTTGTTCGCACCGATTCAATTTCATTAAATGGTAATGTTGACGGAAAAGATTATGGTGACAGTTTTACTTCTGATTTACTGCTGAATGACGAAAATAATGAACTGCTTGTGCTCGACCGTGCTAATTTCAGAATGGTAAGGATTGATTTATCAACCCGAAAAATTACAGGTTCGGTTGATGTGGGGCGGCAACCTTTTGGGTTGAGTTTATGCCCCGACCACAAAACTGCCCTGGTTGCAAATGTGGGAATGTACTCGTATCCGGTAATTACAGGAGCCACGCCTGAAAACTATGATTCACTGATGATTTCGCACCATCCTTATGGAAACAATACACCCGAATCAATTCATGGAACCGTTGTTGAAGGCCGGCAGATTCCCGGTCTGGGGAGTCCGCTGCACCCCGATGCTATGAGTGTTTTTACCATCGATTTGCAAAGCAACAAAGTGGTCGAAAAATTTAAAACCGGCCACCAGATCGGCCAAATGATTGAAGATGCTGAAGTGGTTGGCGGTGCGAGTCCCAACTCGATTGCTGTTGGAAAACAATTTGCTTATGTTACAAATGCAACAAATGATAACATTTCAATTATAGATTATAAAAACCATAAACTAATTGGCGATATCCCCATTTTAGTTGATCCCCGAATCGATAAATACCGAGGTTTGCTACCATTTGGGATTGCACTTACAAAAGACGAAAAAACGCTTTTTGTTGCACTTTTGGGATTCAATGCTGTAGCAGTAATTGATGTTGAATCTGGAAAAACAAGAGGTTTGATCCCGTCAGGTTGGGGGCCGACACGTGTAAAACTTTCGCCCGACGACAAGGAAATATATATTACAACCTGTCGTGGACTTGGTGCCGGACCAAACGGAGGTAAAGATTTTGTTCCGCCGGTTCAGGGTTATTATGTTGGCGATATTCAATTGGGCAGTTTTCAAAAAGTGGACATGCCCGATGAAAAACAACTTGCTGAATACACAAAACAATCCATCGAAAATACTTTTACAGGCAAAACTGTTCGTGACGATAAAAATAATCCGATGCCGGTTCTTCCAGGATTACGCAAATCCCCGATCAAACATATTGTTTATATTACCAAGGAAAACAGGACTTTTGATGAAATTTTCGGTCAGTTAAAAGGTTCAAACGGCGACAGCACGTTGGCACGTTTTGGCATAAACAACGAATATACTTTACCGCGCGAAATGTTTGGCAAATTTCCAAACCTGAGAATTAGTCCGAACCACATAAAAGCTGCCCGGCAGTTTTCTTATTCCGATAATTATTACTGCGACAGCGACGCATCGGTTCATGGCCATCACTGGATGGTTGGTGTTATTCCAAACGAGTGGGTTGAAGCAAATGCAGCTACTTCTAAAACCGCGATGGTTTTTTCAAAGGCACCCGGCCGCCGTTTCCCAAAACAATCGGCAGTGTTGACCCGGAAGATTACGCTGAAATTGGAGGTCTTTGGGAAGCGCTTGAACGGCAAAATGTTTCGTTTTACAACTTTGGAGAAGCAAACGAAGCAGGTCATGAGCGCGAAGAATGGTACGATACAAACACAGGTGCGGCACATGGTGTAATGATTCCAATGCAAAATGCACTTTTTACAAGAACAAGTCATGATTATGCAGGCTACAATACAAATATTCCCGATCAATACCGGATGGACCAGTTTGAAAGGGAATTTACAGCAAAATGGATAAAAGGAAATGAAAAAATGCCTTCGTTGGTTACAGTTCAAATACCCAATGATCATGGCGCCGATATCAGGCCCGAAGATGGTTATTTATACAAACAGTCATACATGGTTGATAATGATTTGGCGGTTGGCCGGATTTTGCATTTCCTTTCGCGTACAAAATACTGGAAAGACATGCTTGTGATTATTACTGAAGATGATCCGCAGGGTGGGGTAGATCATATTGATGGTCACCGCTCGGTGCTGATGATGGCCGGACCGTATGTAAAAAAGGGTTATGTATCGCACACACACGCCAATTTCGGTTCAATCCTGAAAACGATTTACAATATTCTTAACGTTCCTTATGTCAATCAATTTGATGTTACTGCATCTTTGTTAACTGATTTTTTTACAGCTGAACCCGATTATACTCCTTATACACTGGAAATGCATGATTCGCGCATTTTTGATGCAGAACTTTCAATGAAAAAATATAACAAAACCATCGACTGGAGAAAAATTGAACAGGGACCGGAAATTGATAATCCGGAGATTGAAAGGAAAGTGATGTATAAGAAATAGGGAGAAGTCAGAAGACTCTTTGTAACTTTCCCCTCCTTTTCTTATAAGGAGGGGAGTGCGAGGGATTGTGAGAGGGAAGGGGTGGTTATTGGTTCAGAGTTTATCCCGATTTATCGGGAGGAGAGCGCGGGATTGTTTGAGGGAAGAGGCGGTTTAATGTTTGAAAGTACAAAAAGGATCATCTGGCTTAGAGAAGGTAGATGGGTGGAGTTTTAACGGACAAACATTTGCTCACATAATTTTTTATTTTTAAAAACTTAAAATATCATAACATGAAGAAATTTTTTAAAATCCTTGGATTCCTGATCATTCTGTTGTTTGCAGGATTGGTAACATGGATGTTCATGAACATGAGGGACAGGCACCCCGGGTATTCAGCTGATATGAAGATAATCAACGATTCTCCGGCAGCACTGAAAGTTGGGTTTGCAGCGGTAACAATTACACCCGAAGTTCCCGACCGCTGGATGGACAGCAACAACGACAACGAATACAATCCCGGCGATGGCGACACTTTTACCGATGGAAATGGAAACGATAAATTTGACCCCGTGTGGATTGCAGGTTTCAGCAACAGAAAACCGGCCAACGGTGTGCATGACGATACTTGGGCACGTACGATGATTATCGACGACGGTAAAACCCGGCTCGCAATTGTTTCTATTGATGCAATAGGTTTTATGAATGATGATGTTGTTGATGTCCGCAATTTAATTGCGCCGGAAGCTGGAATTAGCTACGCCGTAATTTCTTCAACCCACACCCACGAAGGTCCTGATATGATTGGAATGTGGAGCGGAACACCTTTAAAAGACGGGCTCAACAAAGAATATATGAAATTTGTGAAAACACGGATTGCAGAATCTGTTGAAGCTGCTGTGAAAAATTTGCGTCCTGTAAATTTGGAAATCTCGCAGGATTTAACAGGTGCCATTCCACTTGTAAAAGACACACGCAAACCCGAAGTTTTTGATTCAGGGATGCGAATGATAAAAGCCATTGATAAAAAGAGTGGGGAAGTGCTGGGTTCGCTTGTTGCCTGGGCCGATCATCCCGAAACTTTGTGGAGCAAAAACCTGCTGGTTTCGTCCGACTTTCCGCATTTTGTGCGCGAAGGCATTGAAAAAGGCGTTTTCAATGGAGACACATTGATGAAACCCGGGATTGGCGGTATTTGTGTATATATAAATGGTGCGGTGGGCGGATTAATGACAACTCACCCCAGTCTGCCTGTAAAAGATCTGTTTACAGGAGAAGAATTCAACGAACCCACTTTCGAAAAGGCTGAGGCACAGGGAAAACAACTTTCATTTTTAGCTTTGAATGCAATGGAAAATCCTTCCGAAATTCTTGAATCAGCAGGTATTTCTTTGGTGGTGCGCACACTTCCCATGAAGATAGACAACCCAATGTTTAAGCTTGGTGCTGCGCTTGGGGTTATGAACAGGGTACAATGGGCTGGATGAAAATGCGTTCGGAACTGGCCGTAATAAAAATAGGCCCGCTCTCTTTTGTAACCATTCCCGGCGAAATTTATCCCGAACTTGTAAATGGACCAATAGATGCGCCCGAGGGAAATGATTTTGGTGTTCAACCCCTTGAAATACCGCCAATCCGTGAAATGATGCCCGGAAAATATAAGTTTATTGTAGGTCTGGCCAACGACGAAATCGGGTATATCATCCCTAAAAGCCAGTGGGACGAAAAAGCGCCTTACACTTACGGACGTGATAATTCTCCTTATGGCGAGGAAAATTCACTCGGGCCAAAAACTGCCGGGGTAATTCACAAAACATCTTCAAAGGATTTCTTGCAATCCTCGCTATATTTATTCTGTTAATGTTGACACCACGAATTATCGGGTTTATATTTCCTGAAAAAGCGCCCATTGGTTATCATTACGAGTTGCTGGATTACCTTGCAATTGGCGTGGGGCTTGAAAAAATGGCCAATCTTGAACCTGAAATTCCGGCGGATATTGAAGAATTCAAAAACATTGAGTACAAAAATGTAAACGGTAAATCGCTGCAGCTTGATATTTATAAACCCAAAAACCTGACCGAACCCGCGCCGTTACTTGTATTTGTGCATGGTGGCGGCTGGAAGGGCGGCAAACGTTCCGATTACCTTGTTTACCTAGTTGATTATGCAAAAAAAGGATACATAACTGCAACTGTTTCCTACAGGCTGAAAAACGACAGTATCTACCCGGCCTGTGTTCAGGATGTTTCGGATGCAGTGCACTGGCTTTTTTGCAACGCCGAAAAATATGGCTACGACCCCGACCGCATTGCTATGATTGGCGGTTCTGCCGGCGGTCATTTGGTTTTAATGACAACTTATGATTTGAAAGCGCCACAAATCCAACTTGACAGTGCTTGCCTGACTTCGCCGGCCCACAAAATAAAAGCAGTTGTCGATATTTACGGTCCGGTGGATATGACAACTCCTTATGCCCAAACCAGGGACTTGTTACTGGTTTTATCGGTCATTCTATACCGAAAACCTGAATTTTACTGGGAAGCTTCACCTGCCAAATACCTGCGTGCCGGGTTACCGCCAACCCTTATTTTTCAGGGTACTTCCGATAATCTGCTGCCGCAAAGCCAGTCAGACACATTAAAAGTCCGCCTCGACAGGCTGGGTGTGCCAAACGAATACTATAAACTGCCACTCTGGCCCCATGCCATGGACATGGCTGCCCGCCCCAACCAATATATGCAGCAAAAAATGGATGCGTTTTTTGAAAAATATGTAAGGGAATAGGAAGAATTCGGTAGTCGGAAGACCGAAGTCAGGAGAGAATTTGGATTCCATCTTTACAAGTAGTTTGGGAGAAGATGGAATCCTTAATTGTAAAAATTGTACCTCCCCCTACTTGTACCTTAAATCCACACGCAATTGTGGGTTAAACACTATTCATAAAAAGTTAACAGAACCGGCTATTTTGCCTTTTGGGTAAGTAAGAGTACCTGGGGGAGATCTGTCTGGCCCGAAGCAGTTATTGCTTTGCTCATTTCGTTAATGTTATATATAAACGAACCCAGTACAACATCAAGTAATCCATCTTTATTAATATCAACCACTTCCATTGTCAGCCATTTACCATCCTTTGCTTCCGGCAAATAGGACTTTGTAAAATTCATGTCACCATTGTTTTGCACATAAACAAAACTTTGACCCGGGTTTTTTAGTTGGGCATAAAACGAAATGGCAACAATATCCAAATCACCGTCATTATCAAAATCACCGCTCATAACTTTACTGCAGCCATACATGGGAAAGAAAAAGCTTTCTGTGAATTTGTTTTTGCCGTCATTTAAATAAATCCTGAATCCGTGATAAGGTTTATCAATTGCCGATAAATCCCAGTTGTCGCCGTTGCTGACAATAATATCATCAAACCCGTCCTTATTTATGTCAGTCAGTTCAAAATAACTTACTCCATATACGGGCGGAAATTCAATAGCCGTTTCTTCTTCAAAAACATCGTTTCCTTTGTTGTAGAATACAGAAACCTTCTCGTAGGCTTGTGCCATCAGTGCTATTACATCCGGTTTGCCGTCATGATTCAAATCATTAATTATTGCTCTTCGGGCACCCGGAAGTAAACTCAAAACATGTTCTTTTTGGGCATTACAATCATCAAACCACGACAGTTTGCCCTGATAGTTCCCAAAATTGCACACAACTACATCTCTTTTTTTATCGCCATTTAAATCACCTGTTACAAAATAAACAGGCCTTTTTAAATTATCGATATAAACATTTCGGCTGTTGTCATCCGATGGGTACAAGACAGACAGTATTCCAAGATCCTGGTCGGAAGGCCCAAAATGACCAATTGTTAAAACAAGGGGAGCTTGGTTTTTTTGAAATTCAATATAAGTTGCAGGACTGTTTAATTTCCATTGACCTGTTAATTCCCATGTTTTATTTAAAGAATACAAATTATCAAAATCCCCAATGAAAAGTTCATTTGTGTAATCGTTATAACCGAGCATGGTAACCATTGGATAACCGGGATCACCAATACTGATAAACTGGGGTGTAAACGGCATCATGGAATTATCAATGACAACATTATCTTTTGATTTGGGAAGTGTGGCAGGAGCTTCATTCCTGTAGTACGCAAACAATTTTTTCCCAGTCCTCTTTCATGATGATAGGATTTGCGGGGTAAATATTCAATCTCTTCACTATTTCCACATCAATGCTGTCAAGATTTTCGAAAGGATCTTTGTCTTTTTGTTTTATGCCTAGTCGCAAACCCATATTTGGCAAAACACTTGTAGTCCAGGTTTTCTTATCAAGCAAAGCCGGTTCGGGGAAAAGATGACATATTTTGCAATAAACCAAAGCCAGTTCCTTACCGGTAGCTTCGCCGTTAATATGAATTGAATCGTTTGCCGCGGATGGATCATTTGACTTAAATGAATAAATCGCCAGCAATGCAGGGAACAAAATGAGAACAATTAATAAACAGATTAAATTTTTCATGCACTTGAAATTTAATGATGAAGTCATCTTGACTCTTTTAAAAATGAGAGTTGTAAATATTTGTATTTCGAAACAAAATATAAACCCCCGGTGCCATGTTCCGGGCAAAGATATTACAGAATTGGAAATAGTGCTTAATTGCCGTAAAAAAAGGTTAAGCCCCTCACGGAATGCAACCGATAACTATTTGATCCGAAGAATTGAAAAGTATAAAATAAATACAGCTACTCAATTCAAAACCACTTTGCTATGAATAGGAATGAAGGTGGGGAAATTTAAGGAGTTCAGAATTTGAGTTTTTATTCCAATCATGTATAGAACAATTTCTACTTCTTTCGGAGAGAGTAGTCCGCCAGCTGGGCGGACGGGTGGGGGTTAAAGTAATCCAAGTATAATTATACTGCCATAAGAAAATTACTACAAACCCAACCCCGGCTTTATAAAGCATTTGTACAAAACAATATATGGGTTCATTAAAATAATTTTTACATTTGAAAACAGATTCATTTTTAAACCAAACTGCATGAACAAAACTTCCCATCCCAATAACCCGCTTTTCAGAAAAATCAGGTTAAAAACAAATAAAATACAGTTGCGCGAAATAACGAAATAGCTGCAATATGCGGGGATACAGATGTTAGCTGTAACCGAATGACGCATCCGTACAAATGACAAAATTGATAACAATATATAGTTCAAATATCCCGATAGATTGCCATATCTTGAAAGGCAGATTGGAAACCGAAGGAATTCCCTGTTTTATCTATGATGAAAATTTGATATGGGTGCATCCATTTAAAGCTGTTGCAATTGGTGGAGTAAAACTTAAAGTGCCTTCGGATAAATTTGTACAGAGCAAAAAGACTATTGACCTGACATCACATGGAAAACTATTTGATGATATTGGAGAATATGATATTGAGAAAATTCTAAGCAATGAGATAAACAGACAAAATGAAATACTTTCGATTAAAAGTAAAATAAGAACTGATTCATCAATGATTGATAAAACTATTTTTGATGACAGCAAATTGATTAAGCAGATAGATATTCAGGAATTATTAAATAACGAAAGAAATTTTCTAGAGCTTTCAAAAAACAAATTTAAGTTCTCGTGGAAACAATTTTTTTATGAACTTTTTGATTTTGATAGAAGTGTAATTAAATACCTAAGGACAAAACCTGTAGATTACTATATCGAGAAAGAGATTGTTGAAAATTATATAAATCAAAAGGAATCTAAACGGACTCCAAATTGCCCAAATTGTGATTCTGATAATACGTCATTTGGATATTCGATTGACTTTAAATTGGATATTCTATACTTGATACTATCATTATTGATAGCACCATTATTTCCGATTAGGAAAAAATATCATTGCTTTGATTGTAGTCATGATTTTAAGAGAAATAGAAAAACGGCAACAGCTAATCGAGTAGCCCGCCCCATCAGCAAACGCTGACAGGGAGAGGCTCTCACACCACCGTGCGTACGGGTCTCGTACACGGCGGTTCGTTAAGTCATCGGGAATAAAGCCGTATTTGGCCTTAATTGATTGTAGAGTTCCAGTAAGGAAATGTAACCCCGCTTTTTCAATCGTTCAACTGTAATTGTAGTACCAAGAATCGGGCTTTGGGCAATCGCCCATCCACCCATCCGCGAACGGCTCCACGAGTAGGCATGTTCCTGGTCAACACCCAATCTGATAAGGTTTTTCCTTTTCCTTTCGGGTTTCTTCCAGTGATGCCATATACAATAGCGAAGTCTGTTACGCAACCACCCGTCCAGTTCTTTGAGTTTGCCGTGAATACTTGCCATTCGGAAAGCATTTACCCATCCCCGCTGAACTTCGCCCAGTTTTTCGATACGTTCGTCAAAACTCATTGGAGTGGTTTTCCGGGTAATGGTTTTTAGCTTTTGCTTCAAACTTCCCCAACTCTTTTCGGATACCACCAGTTGATATTTGCCACGTTCGCCTTTCACATAGGTAGGTACAAAACCAAACCCCAGACAAATGAATTGCACGGGACGACGGATGCCGCTTTTTTCCCGGTTGATTGACAGCCTCAACTTGTTTTTAAGAAACTTAAAAATGTTGTTGCCAACTTTTCGGGCGGTTGCTTTGGTTTTAACATAAATGCTAAAATCATCAGCGTAGCGGACAAACCGCAAACCCTGACGTTCCAGTTCCCTGTCCAATTCATGCAACATGATGTTGGACAGTAACGGGCTGAGTGGGCTACCTTGTGGTACACCTTTTCTGCGTTTGACCAGTTTCCCGTTAATTTGAATCGGGGAACGCAGCCATTTACGGATAAGGCGCAAGGTTTCCCTGCATTTGATTTTGCGATAAAGCAATTGCAATAAATAGCAATGGTCAACTTCATCGAAGAATGTTTTCAGGTCAATATCTACAATGTATTGAAACCCTTCGTTGATGTAACCCTGTGCTTTTAAAACTGCCTGTTGCGCGTTCCGGTTTGGACGGAAACCAAAACTGGAATCCGAAAACTCGTACTCGAACCGTGCATTGATAACCTGCAAAACCGCCTGTTGAAGTAAACGGTCGGTTACGGTGGGGATGCCCAGTAATCTGGTTTTCCCGTTCCCTTTCGGGATTTCTACCCCTAAAATGGGTTGTGGCAAATACCTTCCCGAACGAACTTTTTCGGTCAGTTCCTCTTTGTCGATTGACAATAGTTCCGACAGTTTAGTTACCGGCATGTGGTCAACTCCTGCTGAACCGTGGTTCTTCTGGACTTTATACATTGCCTGTAAAAGGTTCTTCCGTGTTAAAATCTGCTCAATCATTTTAGTTTCTCATTCTTGTTTCCCTGTTCCGCTTAATGCAAGGCTCGGTAAATGCCTCCCTACAACATTTGGAACAACTTAACGTTCAGTCCTTGTCCGTCTGTGAGACCTCCGCCATTTAATGACAGCTCGTTTCATGAACCTACTATGACCTCTGCTGACTTCTGGCGAAACTTGCGCCTGTCAGGGCCTCCCAGGTAAGAGCATCTTCCTTCCTCCAATCCCTGCCGCATCTACTACAAAACATAACCGAGGTTTATAGGACGTTACAATGATGTGCTTGCTTATCCATGTTTTATAGCCTCATATGCGGTTTCTGTTCGTCAGTACCGGAGTTTGTAGTCTCGCTTCCTTCACTGCTTGGGTCACCCCAAACCAGCTTGCGACTTACTAATGCTTCAGGACGTAACTCCTGCGCATAAGGGACTTACACCCTCTGGAATATTTTCATACTTCACTTATGTTAATCTTCCCCTAAAATTTGTATTTTCAACATTTTTTCAGAGCTTTCACAAAAGTGTGTACATGCTCATGCTGGGCACACACACGCAATAAAAAACATAGGGCAGAAAGTGCTAAATTTGAACGACATAACATTTAATAAGCGGTTTGGTAAATTGATAGGCAGGAGCTTTGAAATGCCCTACGTTTCTTATTGCCATACATTACCAGTAATGCTATACAGACTACGAACTTAAAAATATCGACCCAGAAGACATTAGCGATTTACTCGTTAAAGCTGAAAAGTCATTTGACATTAAGTTTGGCGACACCGAACTAATGCATATTTCAACTTTAGAGAACTCTGGGACATAGCAAATAAAATCCAACTTGACAATTCGACGACTGCACAAGCCAACAAGCATTTTATAAGTTGCGTGAGACAATTTATCACACTTCAAATAGACAATAAAACAATCTCGACAAATTATTCTCTAGCAGACCTTTTACCAAGACAAAGCAGACGTTCAAGGACAAAAAATTGGAAAAGCAATTAGGTTTTAAACTTAATATCTTACGACCACCACATTGGGTTACAGGGATACTTGCACTAATACTTCTTGCTTTTTCTTGACTTTTTCTTTAATTGGCAAATCGGACTTTCAGGACTTGTGTTTTCAATCGCAGGATTTTGGTTCGCAAACAAAATCGGAAACGAACTTGACTTGCAAACTGTTGGACAAGTTGCAGAAAAAATGACAAGAGAAAATTACTTAAAGTCAAGACGAAACCCAAAGACATTTAATAAAAACGAAATTGAAAAAGTACTGACTGACTGGTTCAGTAACGACCTTGACTTAGACAAAAGTAAATTAACAAGAGAAGCGAAATTTGTATGACGACACAAAGAAGCACTACTGGTAACAGGCGTTTGGCAAAAAAGCGGGTTCAGTGGTTAATTGAACATTCTACCTCGTATCAACTTTTGTGCTGGGTTGACAGTTTAGTGCTTCGAAATCCGCTTCTTCGCCAAGCGCCAAAACGTTACCTGTAAGCTGAAAAAAACTAAATGATAGAACTGAGACCGGCAACGATAAACGACCTTGATTTAGTCAAATATTGGGATACAAAACAGCATGTTATCGACTGTGATCCTGATGACGAATGGAATTGGGAACTCGAACTGAATCGCAACCCTGATTGGCGGGAACAATTAATAGCCGAACTAAATGGTGAGCCGATAGGTTTCATACAAATAATTGACCCATTTCTTGAAGAAACCAGCTATTAGAGAAGTTAAACCAAATAAGAAAGCAATAGATATTTGGATTGGGGAAGAACAGAACCTAAACAAAGGATATGGGACGAAAATGATGGAACTCGCCATAGAAAGAAGTTTTAAAGATAAATCTATAGATGGAATATTGATTGACCCTTTGAAGTCCAACAATAAAGCTCAAAGGTTTTATGAGAAGCTTGGATTTGAATTCATTGAGGAAAGAGAATTTGACGGGACGCCTTGCATGGTGTATGAATTAAAAGGAAAGCCTGCAGGTAATAATTAGGAATGAGTGGTCGCAACGACCCAGTCCCGCCTTACAAAGGTATTTAGGCATACCGGAAAAGTTCAAAAACAACCGGGACTTTTACATAAGTAACAGATAAATCAATTCAAAAATTAAATCTCCGTTTGATGATTTATGAGATAGCGCTTAAAGGTTTAAAACTATTTATTTGAAGTTTTAACTTTTGAATTACGGAAGTTTTTTCAGCGATAAGAAAAAGGCCGATAAAAGACTTCGATTGAAAAATAGAAAAATACCTGAATTTTGCTCTTTACACAACAGTATTATTTATATCGGGTTTGCTTCCAACATAAATTAAATACTGCTGTCGGTTCTTTAAAAAGTAGATATTTAATCTGGCATTAATAACATAAAATATTTTGTACACTACATTTTGTATAAACATTTCCCTCTTTATTTTTGGAATCCAATTCCTGTAATTGCTCCAGCCTTTTAACACCTTATGAGTTATATCTTCACTGTAATGAATAACAAGTTCCGATTTTAAAAATTCTTCCTCGTATTGTTCTTTGTTCCAAAAATGATAAACCATTGATTTTCCCCAAAACTTCATCAATCCATCTTTTTTAACCCGATTTGTTAAAATATCAGCAATAAGATATTGTCCACCTGGTATTAGAACACGGTTAATTTCTTTCAGAAATGCCGGTTTATCGGGATAATGAAAAGCACTCTCAATGTTGATTAAAACGTCAACAGAATTTGATGAGATATGTGAAAGGTTTTGAGCATTACCGGCAAGAAATTTTACATTTTGAGTATTCGTGCGATCTTTTTCTTTATTGGCAATTTCAATGTTGGCATTATTGATATCAATCCCGGTTATCATTAATGGAAAATAATTGGCATTTATGTACAGTGCCTGAACTCCATTTCCACACCCAATTTCAAGAATAACTTTATTTTTTATGGGATCGAGTAATGAAATACAATAGTCGGTAAGGTTTTTCTGCGCCTGAAAAAAACTATCTGACTCTTTTGCATAAAGCGGATAATGAAGCATTGTGTACTCATTGTCTAATCTTTTAAGAGCCATATTCATCGATTCGTAATATTGGTCTTTGGTGAATCCTGTTCCGATTATTTTAAATAATTTTTGTATTTTATTCATAATTTGCTATTTGTAAAATTCAATAATACTTATTTAAAATCATTTTTACGGATTTCTACTTTTTTAATTTCTTTGAACTGTTCGTTTTGGTGACAGTTGATTTAATTCCGGTTAAAAGAGCTCTGAAAAAGTTACCAAAAATGTATCGTTCGGGATCTCTTTTATAGTCGATGATTCCCTGCCTCACTTCTTCATCCGGCATCGGGTTCGATTCAATCACAATGATATTTGCAATCAACGATTTTACCTGTTCTTTCAAGGCAGTGGTTTCGCCAGTTTGTTTGTCCATCAAATCAAATTTCAATCCTTTGTAAAGCAGATTTAAATTGCCTGATGCCTTTGCATTGTTTGCCGAAAAACTGAAACTCATTGCATTTATTTTCCCTGAAGTAATTGTTACTGAAATGCTTTTCTCAAAATTGGATTTAGTTCCGAAGCCTCCATTCCCGATAGCGTTCCATTTATTGCAAATGTATTCAGGTTATCAAAATTCTCGCTTTTAACGTTAGGTCGATTTTACCTTTGTTCATCAGCAAAGCATTTGCCTTTAGCTCGAAATAAGCTTTTTCGGTTTTGTAAATCGTGTCGTTTGTAATTTTGTAAATCCGGGCATTGACTTCGTTAAAACTGATGCTTCCCTTTTCGATTGCTTTTTCAGAATGTTCGGTATAAACAATATTTCCGCTTAAAATAGCAAAGGAATCAATGTTCATTGCCGCGGGATAATTGTATATTAAATCCTGAAATGACGGTTTTTCGGTATGTTTGAACTCTTTGCGTTTATCTTTAAAAGCCTGCATTTCAAGTTCCCCGATTTCAATGTAGGAACTTATGATATTCCCCGATTTGATATAGTTGGCAACAGAAAAATCGTGAAAAGTTATTGCGCCGAGATTGGCTTCAAAACGATTCGTTTGAAATTTACTACGGGCAGTAAATTCATATTCAGTATAATTTGGATGGACAACAAAACTGTCAGCCATAAATGTGTTTGTTTCGGCTGAATAGTTTATTCCAACAGCTGTTAAAGTGTACAAACTATCAGGCGTCACCGTTTTAAATTCAGGCACATCAAAATCCAGTTGATGAAAGAGGGTGGGAGATAAGGTGTCCTGTTTCTCAACATTGATATCATACACTTTTAAAACGCCATCTTTTATTGAAAAAGCTTGTGCAGTAGAAGTGTCATTAACGTTAACAAACAATTTTTCAAAATACAGATTATCTATTTTAATGTTTACAGGCGAAACTTTTGCCGGCCCGGTTTTCTTCTGTAAATCGGTTTTTCCTGTTAACCGGCTGTTGAAAATATTTATTTCCCTTATGTGGTAGTCTTTTCTGAATAAAGCTTTTATAAGATGAATGCCTTTGAATTTCACAGACTCAATTTCTCCGGTTAAACCGGGTTGTCCATCATTTTCCTGCTTCGGATGAAGGGTAATGTTTTCAAATTCAATACCCGAACGAAGGATTGAAACATGAACCTTTTCAATTTTTACCAGGTAATCACCTGCATTTTCATCTAACGAAGTTTGAATTTTATTACCAATCCAAGGTTCAACAAGCACTTTGGTTAAAAGCATCAACAAAAGTATGAATGCTATTATTCCGAATAAAATCTTCAAATATTTTTTCATTTTCATACCAACTCAAAGGTGTCTCAATTTGTTTTCCAAAGTGTTACAGAATTTCAGGGAAAATTTACATAATTCACACTAGTATGAATTCATATTCAATCCTTTCAGGTCAGCTTTTTCTGTTTCAGATATTTCGAATTGTACTCAACTTTGTACTTTGCATTTTACCTTTCCGCTCTTCGCTCTCTGCAAAATGTGTGAATTATGTAACTTCATTCTGCAATTGTATAACTATTTTTGATCTGATTAATTCACCTTTGATGTATGAAAATCCGTGTCGGTTTACTCTTCATATTTTTGTTTAAGATTTTGAATGTAGATGCCCAGGAAATATTTACCCCTCCGGTAAAAGCCAGTCAGGCATTTATTAAGGGTGAGAAACTTACCTATCAGATTAAGTATAAATTCATAGTTGGCGGAATTACAACTTTTTCGCTTAACGAGACGATTTATGAAGGAGAAAAGGTCTTCCATGCTTTGGCTACTGGGCAAACTACCGGATTGGCCAATACTATTTATGGTGTTAAGGATAGCTATGAAAGCTGGTTCGACAAAGAAACCAATTTGCCATATAAATCAGTACGCGACATTCATGAAGGTAATTACAAGAAATATAATGAGGTTATCTTCAACCGAGAGAATAATACGGTGAATTCAAAACTTTCCGGCATTCATAGTGTCCCGGCAAAGATACTTGATTTAACATCCACCTTTTATTACCTGCGACGAGTTGATTTTTCAAAAGTGAATGACGGCGATGTAATCTTTGTAAACATGTATTTTTCCGACGAAATATTTCCATTCCGGATTATTTATTCAGGAAAAGAAACCATCAAAACCAAATTCGGTAAAATTGAATGTCATAAAATCAAGCCTGTAGTAGAAGTCGGGCGCATTTTTAAAAAACCTGACGATCTGACCATTTGGTTAACCGACGATGACAATTGCATCCCGGTGCAGGTGAGAATGAACATTCGTGTAGTTGGAGCTGTTTATTTGAAACTCATTAGTACTGAGAATACAGCAAACAATTCAATCTTTCTGAATCAAAACTAAATTTGTTTATTCCGTAGGATCCATAACTCAAATGTGTGAATAATGTAACTATTTACAAAAGTTGTGTAACACCTATTTGGTTAAAGTTGACCAACTTAGTCTCCAGCTTATTCATCATTAAATCGCTTAAAATAAAGGGGAAGAATGGGAATACATTTAAGAAATATTTACAATATCCTAAAAAATGCGTTTAAAACAATGGTGGGCAAAAGATCCGTTTCGCGAAAGTGCAATAATTGCCTACTATGCGATTTTTGCGTTGCCCGGTTTGCTGGTTGTTATTCTTACCACTGCCGGTTATTTTTTTGGAAATGATGCCGTTAACAATCATATAACAGAACAGTTCACTTCTACAATGGGCGCCGATACTGCCCGGCAGGTTCAGAATATTATTATTCAGGCGAGTGAAGCGAAAAATTCAGTTTTTGCAACAATTATCGGAGTTTTTATAATGATTGTGGGTGCCACGGCTGTTTTTGCACAGTTCCAGAAATCGTTAAATATTATCTGGGAAGTTAAAGTTGATGATTCAAAATCGGGTATCTGGAGTTTTGTCAGGATTCGGTTATTTTCGTTCGGGCTTATCGTTACCATCGCGTTTTTATTGATCGTTTCACTTGTAATCTCCGCGTTGCTCTCTGCTTTGGTAATTGGTTATCGGGTCATTTTTCCGAAACCTTTTATGTATTATTGCAGGTGGTCAATTTCGTTTTATCCTTTTTGTTTCTTGCCGTATTATTTGCATTGATGTTCAAATTTCTACCCGATGCCCAAATAAAGTGGAAACATGTTTGGGTTGGTTCACTTGTCACGGCATTTCTGTTCGAAATTGGAAAATTCGCCCTGGGATTATACTTTGGAAAATTAAACCCCGGTGAAGGATATGGCGCTGCAGGTTCTATAATCTTAATTATGCTTTGGGTTTCATATTCGTCAATGATTGTCTTCTTTGGTGCCGAATTTACCCGCGCATATGCCGATTTTATTTCAGGCAGGGTTGCTCCAACTGACACTGTAAAAACAGATATTCAGCCTGTCTCCAATTAGTTGTAATCCGTGCCTTTGAAGATTTCATTTTGGGTTGAATACACGATCAATAATTTCAGCCAGTTTAAAATCAAGTTGGGTTACACCGCCGGCATCGTGATTGGTTAAAGCTATATTCACTTTGTTGTATGAATTACTCCAGTCGGGATGATGGTTTAATTTTTCAGCTTCAAGTGCAATTGCTGTCATTGGGTTTTTTAACATGCTCTGTTAAATACCAACAGCAGCAGATTCAAATTGTTCTGAATGAATATTTTATAAGACTGCTTATCCAACTCAGTAAAGTTGGGGAAGTTGTAAAGGAGATTTTTACGACAAGGGAATTGAATAAACACAATAGTCACATAGTTCACAATAGAAAAACACATAAATTTCATTTACTATGGTATTCCAAAAGCCAAAATTTCAGCCCGTAAAAGTGTGAATGATGTAACAGATTTTAAAAATTGTGTAATTTTCTCTTACCAAAAACTCCCGACCTTTGTTTAACTATTAGAGTTCTTATATTTACTTAAATAAAAAGTAAAATGAATAATATATTTCGAGGTTTATTAGCAGGTTACGGAGCAAAAAAATTGGGTGGCGGCTGTTTGGGCACAATTATAGTTTTCATAATTATCTGGGTTATTCTTGGTCAATGCAGTTAAACTTAAAATAACATGAACCTGTCATTTCAAAAACTATTTTACGCGATTGCCACTGTATTTGCGCTTTTTGCAATATTGATTTTGGCTAAACCCATCCTCATTCCGCTTAGTATTGCCTTACTTATGTCGTTTATACTTTACCCGTTGGCCACGAAATTTGAAACAGGGAGAATTGGTAAAACGTTTGCTGCATTTCTCTCCATTTTCGTTGTGATTTTAATATTTGCAGTAGTGATTTATTTTTTTTCAACTCAGATTATGAGTGTAGCGCAGGATTTCACTCATTTTAAGGATAAAATTATCAATGCTTTTACGGATGTAACAGTGTATATAAACAACAATGTGAGCTTTGTTGACAACCTGGAAAGGGATGAACTTTTTAACCGAATGAAAGCATGGCTTACTGATTCAACAGGATTTTTATTAAGCAAAACTGTAAACGGTACAGCAACCATGCTTGCCGGATTACTGGCAACAATTGTTTTTACTTTTCTTTTTCTCATATACAGAGATGGATTGACTCAGGCATTTCTTGCTTTTTCACCTGAAGACAAAAGAAACAGAGTTTTCAAGATGTTTAAATCGGTTCAACAGGTTGGGCAAAAATACTTGTTCGGAATGTTGTTTCTCACCCTTGTTATTGGTTTGGCGAATAGTGTTGGTCTATTGATTATTGGAATTGATAACCCATTTCTTTTTGGTTTTCTGGGTGCTGCGCTTGCCATTATTCCATACATAGGGACCACAATGGGGGCAATCATTCCTGTAATATATGCCTTTGTTTCTTATAATTCAATTTGGACTGCAGTGGCAGTTGCCCTGTTATTTTGGGCTGTTCAATTGGTTTCCGATAATTTTCTAACACCAAAAATTGTAGGGGGAAGTTTAAAAATTAATGCTTTAACTGCTATACTTAGTTTGTTTATTGGTGCGGCTGTTTGGGGACTGGCCGGAATGATTTTGTTTTTGCCATTTACTGCAATGTTAAGGGTGATATGCGAAGAATTTGAGGAACTTAAACCACTGGCTCTTATCATGGGTGAGCAAAATGAAGATGAAAACGAGAACACAGGAAAAATTTCAGTTTGGTGGGAAAAAATAAAAAAAACGATTTTCGAAATAATCCACTCAAATTACAACACGTAAATTAGCGATCTAATAGAGAAATTACTTCAAATTATTTAAATCAACATTTTGATAAAATAGTAAAATATTGGTTTGAACAGATTTAGAAAACTCATTGCCACATTCAACGCAATAGAAAACCTTTGAAAGAAATCAATTCCGCTATAATATCACTGTTAAGTTGAAAAATCAGTAATTAATCAGTCACTTATCCCTTTTTATCAATAGTGCATGGTTGAGTTTACGACTCAAAATCCCGAAACAATTAACCGGCAGAAAATGTGTGATTGATGTAAACTTTAATAAAAGTTGTATAACACTTATCATTTGAAAGGTCCCCAACTTTGTACTTTAAGTATAAACTTTAAAATTAAATTATTATGGCAGAAATTAAAATTGAACAGAAAAAACAAATTTGGCCGTGGCTGTTGGTAGGACTCATTATAGTTGCAGTAATTATTTATTTCATGATGAATCGTGACAGCGAAAATGTCAGCGAAACAGAGGTAGTAACTGAAGAAGGTTATAATGCCGGTACAAATGATACAAACCTTTTGAGTATAAAGGAAAATAACAGCACCGTTGCAGCTTTTGTAGGTTTTATTGAAAACGATACAAACAGGTCAGCCTGGATCAGTCGTACATAAATGAAGCTTTTATAAAATTAACGGCTGCTACAGGTGCAATGGCCGAAGAAATTGATTATGATATTCAGGCAGATTTGGATAAAGTAAATGAATCAACTGTTCTGATTGAAAACGAAAACTTCGACTCTTCGTCTTCCAAAAATATCAGAAATGCTACAGATAATTCTGCAACAGCTTTGCAAAATATGCAACAGGCTAAATATCCATGGCTGGCTGAGGAAGTAGAAGAATTAAAAAGTGCATCAGCAGAAATTAGTGCTGAAACAAAAACGCTTGAACAGGAAGATGCGGTAAAGAATTATTTTGTAAAAGCTGCTGACCTACTTCAAAAAATGAATTAATCTTTTAAAATATAAAATAATGACAGATACAAATAAAAATCTTTTTAATCTGGATGAACTATCAGGTTATAAAGTAGCCGAAAATTACAGCGATGTCAGAGGCTGGGATGTTAAAGATGCAAATGACCGCACCGTTGGAAAAGTGGATCATTTACTGGTAAATAAAACTGCCGAAAGAGTAGTATATCTTGATGTTGAAGTTGACGAATCGGTGATAGAGGATGGGCACAATACTTATCAAAACCTGGTAAGTGACGGTGTGCATCAGTTTTTAAACAAGGAAGGAGAAAATCACCTGATTATTCCCATAGGAATGGCTGTTATCGATGAAAAAAACAAATCGGTAAATACAAACCAGATTGATAGTTCAACTTTTGCGAAAGCCAAACGATTCAGAAAAGGTGATATTATTGATTTTGGGTACGAATTAAATGTTGTTCGCCATTACCGGGGAGACAACTCAATTCATACTTCGAATTCTGCTGATGGATTTTATGATCGTGAGGAGTTCAAAAATTCATTTCAAAAGGAGTAACTGAATATCTACAAGTTTAAAGAGCATGCGCAACTTTGGTAAAAACATTAAAATTACAGCCAACAATATCACGTTGAGCTACTCTGACGAAGGAGCAGACAATTCGCCCGTTATCATTTTCATACATGGTTTTCCTTTTAGCAAGGAAATGTGGAATAATCAGATGGAAGCGCTCAAAGAGAATTACAGGGTGATTACTTACGATGTGCGTGGGCATGGGAATTCATGGTCAGGTACTGATGATTTCACAATTGAACTGTTTGTTAATGATTTGATCGCGCTGATGGATGCTTTGCAGATTAATAAAACCACGCTTTGTGGTTTATCTATGGGCGGATACATTGCATTAAATGCGATTGAAAACCATCCTGAACGTTTTGATGCACTTGCTTTATGTGATACAAGTTGTGTGGCAGATTCACCTGAAGCAAAAGAAAAACGGATGAAAGCAATTGAAAGTATCAGGGAAAATGGAGTGGAAAAGTTCGCCGATGATAGTTTAAAGAATTTTTTTGCACAGGATTCATTCGCAACAAAAAAAGAAGTTATTGCCGGGGTTAGGGAAATGATTGTCAACACAACCGATAAATCAATTATTAAAACCCTTCTTGCTTTATCAACCCGAACGGAAACCTGCAGTAAATTGGCGGAAATAAAAGTGCCTGTTCTTATTATTATTGGTGATGAGGATAAAATAACACCTCCCGAAGCAGCTCACTTCATGCATGAAAATATAAACGGTTCAGTATTGAGTGTTATTGAAAATGCAGGACATTTAAGCAATCTGGATAATCCAAACCAATTCAATGATCAATTAATAAAGTTTTTGGGGAAGAATGCCAGGATTCAGAAAACCGAAGGAAAGAGAAAAAACCCTGAAGCTTAAATTTAAAAGTCTTCAACCTTCTCTCTACTGGATAAAAACAATTAAAACAGAAAAATACAATGGAATTACTTACAAAAGAATTAATACAGGAACTCCTGTCAAATGAACAGGCACTGTGTTTTTCATTATATATGCCTACTCATCAAAAACATCCTGAAAATCTTCAGGATATCATCCTTTATAAAAATCTAATCCGAAAAATGGAAGTATCACTGCTGCAAAAATATTCAGCCACTGATGTAAAAGAATATCTGCAACCTATGGAAGCACTTGTTACCAACAATGATATCTGGAATTACACAAAAGGTGGACTGGCTGTTTTTAGTGCAAAAGGAATATTTAAAGTTGTAGGATTACATAAATCGGTTGAAGAACTGGCAATGGTTGCCGACAGTTTCCATACAAAACCACTCAGGCAGTATTTGCAGTCGCTCGACCATTTTCACGTTTTGGGTTTAACACTTCATGATATCAGGCTTTTTGAAGGTAACCGACACACACTTGCTGAGGTTGAACTAAAATCGGATACTCCAAAAACAATAACAGAAGCGCTTGGTGATGAATTGACCGACAAGCATACTACAGTTGACAGTTATGGCGGCATCGGAGGTGAAAGTTCACCTATGCACCATGGTTCTGGCGGTAAAAAGGAAGAAACTGAAAAAGACGCTGAAAGATTTTTTCGTGTAGTTGCGAATGCAATTTATGAACACTATTCGAAACCATCAGGCTACCTTATTCTTGCCACGTGCCCGAGCACCATAGCCTTTTTCAAAAAGTGAGTAAAAATCCACTTCTGCTTCCTAAAGGGGTTACAATAAATCCTTCATCAGTTTCACCCGATCAACTGGCAAAAATGGCCTGGGAAATAATGGAACCGGAATATAACCTGAAACTTGACAGCATGGTTGACAGGTTTGAGCAGGCACGTGCAAACGGCAAAGGAAGCGACGACTACAAGGAAGTTGCTGTAGCGGCAGTTGAGGGTCGGATTGACACGCTTCTCGTTGAAGCCGACCGGATTATTGCTGTCAGGGTTACTAATCCGGTGACGGGAAATATACAAAAAAAAGATCTGAGTAATCCGAAAGTCGATGATCTGCTGGACGACCTGGGAGAATTGGTGCTAAAAATGGGTGGACAGGTAATGGTTCTTCCAACCGTTAAAATGCCTTCCGAAACAGGACTTGCAGCAATATTTCGCTATTAAAATGAAAAAAAATGCAAATACAAATTAATACAGATAAAAATGTAACCGGTAATGAAGAACTGATTGCTATGTCAACTTCATTTATATCGGAAGAATTAAGCAGGTACAGCGAACAGATAACAAGAGTGGAAGTTCATCTCGCAGATGAGAATGGCAATAAAACAGGATTTAACGATAAGCGATGTACCCTGGAAGCACGATTGGCAGGAATGAAACCCATAGCAGTTACACACCACGCAAACACCAATGACCAGGCTGTTTCTGGAGCCATCGGTAAACTAAAAACTTCTTTGGAAAAAATAACAGGCCGTTTAAAGAATAATTAAAATGGAAATAATAAATACAGGTGCCACAAGGGCAGAATATATTGAAGTTGACACAAATGTAAAACTTCATATTACTGATGGTGGCGAAGGCAGGTCAATTGTGCTGATACACGGTTGGCCATTGAGTGATGAGATGTATGAATACCAATACAACGATTTAATTGAGAATAAATTCCGCGTAATTGGCATAACGTTAAGAGGTTTTGGAAAATCGGACAAACCATTCGGACAGTATAATTACGATGTTCATGCATTGGATATTAAACGGGTTTTGGATATTCTGGAAATAAATGATGCAGTGTTGGCTGGCTTTTCAATGGGCGGAGCAATTGCAGTTCGTTATGTATCGGTTTATAACGGAGCCCATGTTACAAAACTGGTACTGGCAGGTGCATCAGTACCGCTCTGGACACAACGCAAGGATTTTCCATACAATCTTACCCAAAGTTCTGTTGATGACTTAATAAAACTGAACAATACCGACAGACCAAAACTTTTATCGGATTTTGCAAAGATTTTTTCTGCAACCCCAACTTCTTTAAATGAAGGGATTGGTAGTTGGTTGAATGGAATTGCATTGAGCGCTTCTTCCTATGCAACAGCAAAGTGTTTAGTTGCTTTACGCGATACAGATCTGAGAGAAGATATGGCGAAAATTAAAATTCCGACATTGATTATGCATGGCAAAAAAGATAAGATATGCTCTTTTGATCTTGCCTTGCAAATGAATAAAGGAATTTCAAAATCTCAACTCGTTGCGTTTGAAAATTCGGGGCCTAGCATGTTTCTGGAGGAGACTCAAAATTCAATACAGAACTGATAAAGTTTGCTGGAAAATCATAAAATCATAAAAACATGAAAACAAAAATTAATATTATCTATTTGTTGCTGGCATTTTCAATCCTTGTTTTTAACGGATGTAATGATAAAGACGAGGACGACGGAGTTGATACCAAAGTTTACTATTCGGAATGGATTACACCATCAGCTTGGTTGGGTGAATCCGGCGATTGGTATTTCAGTGTTGATGCTCCTGAAGTAACAGCGGATATTTTAGAGAAGGGAGTAATTCTGGCGTATGCGGCGCTTGATGGCGATATATATGAAGCTGCAGTGAGACCTTTACCGGCTTATGCCGTTGATGCAAACTGGAGTTTCCTCATTCCGGATTATGAAATTATCGAGTTCACTTCTGATATGATTGCGCAACCCGTTACCGCGGGTAATAACTTTCGGTTCATTACAATTCCCGGAAACAGCACTTTGTTAAAATCGGCCTCAATGGGAAAAATGTCAGAAACAGAGCTAAAAAGCATGTCGTACAAAGACGTTTGCAAATT
>JADIYN010000063.1 GCA_016705335.1 Draconibacterium sp.
GCTTCGCAGGGAATGATAGGTTTGAAGGCCATCGTTCGGTAGGCGGTTTCCAGAGCCTCTATTTATAATGCGTTGCCGGTTGACAGTGCAAAGCATTGGTGAAAACCATGCGGGAAATTGAAAATCAAAATAATCAAATAGAAATGCAGGACGAAATACTGCATTTTTTTCAATACAATGTTTGAAAAATGCTGGCACAAGCTGTAAATGTGAACGCTATCATATTTTTGTCACAAAAACTAATAGTCTCAAATCAAAAAATCAATTTAATATATGGCAATAGTAAAACCATTCAAGGGCTGCGGCCAAGCGCTGATATTGTTGAAGAACTGGCTTGTTTGCCTTACGATGTAATGAATTCGGAAGAAGCGGCAAAAATGGCCGAAGGAAAAGACAGATCATTGCTGCGGATTATTTAAGCATAAATCAAATGCCCCGTGTTCTGTTAGACATTTTTATAAATGATCAGTCAAGCCCCGCCCAAAGCTCGCTTTAAGGATGATTAAATGTACATTATAAACCATGAATGCGAAACATGTGAGTTGTCCGTTGCAGATGTAACGGGATCATTAAAAGCACGAAACTGCCGGCCCGAAAAGAGAGCCATGGTTCTAACCCGTTATCTGAATGCCAATATCGAACCTGTTTTCTTTGCCTACAAGCAGTTCCTGTAAATCGATAAAATTGTAATATCGGTAGTGGAAGAAAGCCAAGCCGATTATGATTTTATTGCTGAAAGATGGTTGGCACCATTTTTGGGTTATTCGCAACCCTGAGAACTAACCTCCTGATTGAAAAACTGTTTGCTGAAAGGTGCCGTTTACCTATGTTGCCGATGGGCACCACCGCACAGCCGCCGCCGCGAGAATTGGTTTGGAGAAACTGCACAAAACCCAAATCACTCGGGCGATGAAGAATAAACTTTTATGGCAGTTCATTTTCCAGATAACCAATTGCAGATTGTAGATTATAACCGCACGGTAACCGATTTAAATGGCTTGTCGGATGACCAATTTTTAAAACTGGAAAAAGGTTTTGAGGTTGAAAAATGGGAACTAAATTTCAAACCGGGCAAACTTCACGAAATTTAGCCTTTATCTTTCAGGTAACGGCAAAACCAAATGCAAAACAGGAACACGTTAATGACATGATCCGATTGGAGTTTTGGACGTAACGATTTTGGTCGAACCCGGGTTTTGGAGCCAACCCTTGATATTAAAGATTTAGCACTCAAATCGTATCGATTTTATTGGTGAATTCGCGGACTTGGAGAATTAAAAACCGGGTTGATTCAAAAGAAATGAAAGCAGCTTACCCTTTTCCGGTTTCAATGGAGCAACTTATTAATATCGCCGACAGTGGAAATATTATGCCTCCAAAACTACATGGTTCGAACCGAAATTAAGGTCGGGGCTGGTGATTCATCAGTTGGATTAATATGGAAAACTAAATAATTTATATCCCGAGAGAAATCTTCTGGGATTTTTAGTTTTATCAAACTGTTGCTGGTTCTTTAGTACGCTCAGGAAAATAAAAACAACTAAATTCATCGTTTATTAAAATTGAAAAGATGGATTTGGAAAACATATCATTATCCGGCATATAAAAGGCAAAAAACCGACCGCGACATATTTCAGGAATTAATGCCTACCAAGGTTAAGGAGGTTTTGCTTTTTTCAACGCTTTATGATTCGTATTCGATTGTGCGCGAAGGACAGTTTAGCAACAAAATATTTGGCGAATATCTTCAGTTGAATTTATACGCGGCGCCACGTTTTACAAGCGTCAACACAAAGGAGGATGCAATAAATGTTATAAAACGGAACGATTTTGATTTGATAATAGTAATGGCCGGAGTCGATAAAATTACCCCTGTTGAAACTGCCCGCGAACTTGACCTCATCAAACCAAATATCCCATTGTTGCTGCTTGTGAATAACAATGCCGATTTGCTTCTTTAAAAGGGAAGTGCGCAAACTTGATTTTATTGACAGGATTCCGTGTGGAACGGAAATTCCAACGTTTTTGTTGCAATGATAAAATACATTGAAGACAAAAAAATGTTGCCTTCGATACAAAAATCGGTAATGTCAGGGTAATCGTTTTGGTTGAAGACAGTGTGCAGCATTACTCCCGCTCTTGCCGATGCTTTATACAACCGTAATGACCCAAACTCAGGCACTGGTAAAGAGGACGCAACTGATGAACTGCACAAAATATTGAAAATGCGCAAGGCCAAAATTGTTGTTGGTTAGTACTTATGAAGAAGCAGTTGAGATTATTAACAACTACAAAAAAAATATTCTTTGCGTAATTTCTGATGTGAAATTTGAAAAAGGAGGCGTTGACGATGAGGATGCCGGGATTGAGTTGTTGAAATATGCCGCACAATCTTTTAAATACCCGGTTCCGCTGCTGCTTCAGTCTCATGATATTACAAATGCAAGCCGTGCAAAAAGTGTTGGAGCCGATTTTATAAATAAAAATTCTGAAAGTTTGTCGATGGATATCCTCAATTTTATATCGTCGCCTGGGTTTTGGCAATTTTATTTTTAAAGACGAGGAAGGTAAACCATTGCCGAAGCTCATAATCTCGAAAGCTTTCAGAAACTTTTCAGGGGAAGTGCCTGCTGAAGCGTTTAATGTATCATGGCAGCCGGAATTCATTTTCAACCGCTGATGGCGCGTGGCGAAATTAACTTAATGCGAAAAGCTTCGTCCTGTAAAAACCAAAGATTTCAGGGAGCGGAAGAATTGCGTGAATTCTGTTTAAATATTTTCAAGGAAGTTCGGTTTGAGGAATTAAAAAGAACGATTGTGAACTTTAAACCTGCAATGGTTCATTCAAACCAGTTTATTGTGCGACTGGCAAAAGGTTCGTTGGGCGGAAAAGGGCGCGAATAGCATTCATAAACAATTTTATCGAAAATATTCATTTCAAAAAACTACTTCACAACCTCAATATTCGCATTCCGGCAACTACTATTTTGGGTGCGTATGAGTTTGATAAGTTCATCGAAATAAACAATTTGTACGACGATCTTTATGCTCAAAATAATTACATAACAATTCGCAACCATTTTCTTGAAGCTGATTTTGATGAAGAAACCAAAACACGTTTGACTGAATATTTGGTTGAAATGAAAACCGCTAGCAGTACGGATCTTCGGGTTTGTTTGAAGATTCGCTTTTACAACCTTTTCGGGAGTTTATGCCACTTATCTTATACCAAATAACCATACCGACATTTCAGTTCGTTACAAACAACTCGAAACAGCAATAAAACTTGTTTATGCGAGTATTTTTACTGAATCAGCAATTGCTTATTTCGATGCAGTAAAATATAAAATCGAGGAAGAAAAAATGGCTGTCATTATTCAGAAGTGGTTGGCCAAGATCACAACGGCAAGTTTTATCCAAGTGTTTCGGGTGTTGCACATTCCTATAATTATTACCCTGTTTCGCATATGAAACCCGAAGATGGTTTTTCGGTGGCTGCAGTTGGATTGGGAATGTATGTTGTGGGCGGCGAAAATTCATTTCGGTTTTGTCCGCGTTACCCAACAATTAATATTAACTCTGTTGGCGAGCAGGTGCAAAATACCCAAAAGGATTTTATGCGATGGATCTTACAAATCCCGATATCGATTTGGTAGCTTTGGAGAAAATGCCTCAATAAAAAAATACAAAAATTAAAGAGGCTGAAACAGATGGGACATTAACACATTTAGCATCAACATATGATGTTGAGAATGATGGATTTGGTGCCCGGTGTACAGGGCAAAGGTCCCAGGGTAATTGATTTTGCCGATTTGTTAAAATACAATTATATTCCATTTGCCGATACCCTTCAAATTCTTTTAAAATTATTTAAAGAAGCCATGGGATCACCGGTAGAGATTGAATATGCCATTGAATTGGAATCTAAGGAAAACGGGTTGCCAACTTTCTATTTGCTTCAGATAAACCATTGATAAGAGTTGAAGAAGAAGGAAATTGATTTGGGGAAATGTGCCTGATGAAAATTTTTATGTTTGCTGAACAAGGCATGGGAAATGGTAAAATCGAAAATATTTACGATGTGGTTTATGTTGATCCGGAAAAATTCGACAAACATAAAACCAACGAATTGCTCAGGAAATCACCGAAATCAACCATGGTTTTGAAGCAAACGGGAAAGAATATATTCTTATTGGTCCGGGGCGGTGGGGTTCACGTGATCCTTACACAGGAATTCCTGTTTATTGGGCAAACATATCAAAAGCTCATATAATTGTTGAGATGGGTTGCCTGATTTTCAAGATTGATGCGTCGTTGGGCTCGCACTTTTTTCACCATGTAACCTCAATGAATGTCGGGTATTTTTCTGTTCCGTTCAACTCAGAAAACTCAAAATTGAAAATAGACGCCCTGAAAAGCCAAAAACTGATAAAGGAAACAGAATTTGTAAAACATGTGCAGTTTAACAAACCTCTCACTGTTTTAATGAACGGTAAGGAACGGAAAGTGCTGATACATTGTTAATGATATAGTTTTCTCCATATAAGTCGTAACGGAACTTTTATTGTTTTTTCAGAAAAAGTTTAAATTGTCACGCAACCTTCTGAAGCTGATGAAACTGTGTTTCTGTATTTTTCAATATACCGGGGAAAATTTATTTTCCGGTCTTTCCAGGTTTTTCTCCGGTTATCAATTTCCTTCTCGGAGATCTACATCTATACGGTTTTTCATGACATCGATGGTAATTATATCACCATCTCTCAGTAATCAATCAAACCACTTTCTAGCCTCCGGTGAAATATGGCCTACCACAAAACCATGCGATCCGCCGGAAAAGCGACCGTCCGTTATTAATGCCACTTTTTACCCAACCCTGGCACCGATAACAGCACCTGTGGGTTTTAGCATTTCGGGCATACCCGGTCCACCTTGGGTCCACTGTTGCATATCACTTTAACCTCTCCTGGTTGAACTGCATTGCGTATGCCTTCGATAGCAGAATATTCGTCCTCAAAAACACGGGCCGGTCCTTTGAATAACACACCTTCTTTGCCGGTTATTTTAGCTACAGCACCTTCTTCTGCCAAATTCCCGTAAAGAATCTGGATGTGACCGCTTTTTCGGATTGGTTGATTTTTATTGTGAATAATTTGTTGTCCTTTTGCCAGTTCTGCTACTTCTTCTAAATTTTCTCCAATCGTTTTACCTGTAATCGTCAAACAGTTTCCATCCAGTAATCCTTCTTTTAAAAGTAATTTCATTACAGACGGAATACCTCCGCATCTGCAAATCTTCATGGAGATACTTACCACTTGGTTTTAGATCGGCTAAAAAGGCGTTCGGTTGCTGATTTCCTGAAAATCATCGATTGTAAGCGGACTTTAACGGCTTTGGCCATGGCAATCAAATGGATTACTGCATTCGTTGACCCGCCAAGTGCCATAATTAAAGTAATGGCATTTTCAAAAGCTGCGCGCGTCATAACATCGCTTGGTTTTATATCCCGCTCCAATATGGTTCTTATGGCTTTGGCCAATCGTTGTGGCTCTTGCTGTTTTGAGCGCTGAGCGCCGGATATGACGATGAATAGGAAGGCCTCATCCCACGCACTTCAATAGCTGCCGCCATGGTATTGGCTGTGTACATACCTCCGCATGCTCCGGCGCCCGGAAGACAATTCCTGATAATTCCTTTATAATCTTCATCGGAAATATTGCCGGTTATGCGCTCGCCATAAGCTTCAAATGCAGAAACTATATTCAGATCTTCATTTTTCCATTGTCCTTTTTTTACAGTCCCTCCGTACATCAATATAGCCAGGACGGTTCAAACGGCCCAGCGCGATCATAGCACCAGGCATATTTTTGTCGCACCAACTATTGGGATAACTGCATCATAAAACTGTGCACTGACAACTGTTTCTATTGAATCGCTTGATTATTTCACGTGATGGTAAGAATATTTCATGCCTTCAGTTCCATTGGTAATTCCATCACTTACACCAATTGTGTGAAAAATTAACCATAGAGAACTTCCTGCAGATCAACTTTTTTACTATTGATGCCAAATCGTTTAAATGCATATTACATGGATTTCCTTGAAAACCCGTGCTAACTATGACAACCTGTGCTTTCTTCTGATCTTTTCGCTCATTCCAATGGCATATAACATAGCCTGGGCTGCAGGCAGGCTTTCGTCCTGAGTTATTATCCGACTATATTTATTTAAATAATTTTTCATGATAATTTATATTAGTATTACATATTCTGCTCACATTTCAGCTCTTTTGGCAAGAGTTTTCAAACTTTTTCAATACGCTTTTAAACAACCGCTCGTTAATAATTGTATTTTTTTGCAGCAAATAGTAAACAAACCCGTACATTCTGTTCAATTTATCTTAATTTATTTAATTGGACTTCTTTCTCCTACGTTGCTGATATTGTCTCTGTATTACTTACTCCATTTTGAATAACTGGTTTCGTTTGCGATTGGATACAAAAAATGAGTTTCATAACATGAGTACTTACAACTGTAATCCATTTTTTAGTTTTTCGGTTACTGTTTCAACTTTATAAATTGCTTTGTTGAAATTATTCAAAGCTTCTATTATATCAGTAAGCAAAGCACGTCCTTTATCATTTAGTACACGGATTTCTTTTTTTGAAATAAATTTTTTCCAAGATTTAATGCCCTTTAAATTTTACTACCTGAAATTTGGATTATAACACTCAGTTTTTATTTGAAACATATGAATTGAGCTTGGTTTAAATGTTACATCAATAAGTTTAAAAACACGATTTAGTATCAATTGGACAAGTAGTTTTTTTCACTATTCCAGTAAATTTGTATTCAAACTAGAATGTGAAGTAAAAAATGTTTATTATTTAGGTTTGAAAGCATTAAATTAAAACCTGAAATGTTAATTTTTTCAAACTGTTGTGAAATAGGTTTCTAAATTAATCGTAACACAGTTATAAAATTATCTTTGTACTGTGGAAATTTTTTTCATTGAATAAACAAACTAAAAATCTGAGATAAATAATTTTTGAAATCTAATCTGTAACGTTTGTTACATAAAATTATCAACCTATGAGTAACATTTTCTTATTAGTTCCTTTGCCTCAATTCTGGCATTGGTTTTCGCCTGGTCTTTATCAGAATATGATGAAAAACTCTGAAGGTACCGAACGTATGAAGAGATTCCACCAATATGTGCGCACGAAGGTGCAATGGCCTATTTGAAACGTCAGTACAAAGTTGTTGGGATTGTATTTGTTGTATTGGTTATTTTGTTAACCATCATGGCTTGCACCGGAATTCAAAATCCGTTTGTTCCGATTGCATTTTTAACCGGAGGTTTTTCTCGGGACTTTGTGGTTTCTTGGAATGAAACTGCAACAAATGCTTCTGCAAGAACGGCACACGGAGCAAGTTTTTCTCTGAACCGCGGACTGCAGATTGCATTCGAAGTGGTGCAGTTATGGGTCTGGTAGTGGTAGGTTTGCTTTGTGACATTGCAGCCTGGTACTGGTTTCTAAACTCTGTTATTTTTAGACCTGGAACACATGCAAAATGGATTGCAATTTCTGGGTTTAACCCTTGTTCATGAAGGAAATTAATGAAGCTCAGAAAATGATTGAGATAACAACAATGCTTACATTTGGTATGGGTGCTTCAACTTAGGCTTTGTTTGCGAGAGTTGGCGGTGGTATTTATACAAAAGCAGCCGATGTTGGCGCTGACTTAGTTGGGAAAGTGGAAGCTGGTATTCCTGAAGATGATCCGCGTAATCCTGCAACAATTGCCGACAATGTTGGTGATGAATGTTGGTGACGTCGCTGGTATGGGTGCCGACCTTTACGAATCGTATGCGGGCTCAATTCTTGCTACTGCAGCATTGGGCCGCACTTCCCAAGTCTTTATCAGATTCAGGATTACTGTTGAAAAGCTGTAATGGCTCCAATGTTAGTTGCAGCACTTGGTACATTGCTCTCCAATTCTTGAATATTTCTGGTTCATTGTGAAAGAATCAGCATCTCAAAAAATCTTTTAAGAGCACTAATGGTTGGAACCGGTGGAAGTTCAGTTTTTATTCTGATTGCATTAACAGGTTTGGCTTATTTAAACTGGATAACCTGGGGTTTTTGGGCAGTGGTTATTGGACTGTAGCAGGTGTAATCATTGGTCAGGCTACCGAATATTTTTACTTCTGATGAATATGAACCAACAAAAGGTATTGCAAGACAAGGATTAAAGGACCTGCAACAGTTATTTATAAGATGAATGGCCGTTGGAATGTTTTCAACCGGGGTTCCGGTGGTAACAATTGTTATTGGAATTGTTGAGCTTTCTGGGCAGCCGGTGGCGCACATGAATTTGCCCTTGGCGTTTATGGTATTGGTTTCGCAGCCGTTGGAATGCTTTCAACGCTGGGTATTACACTTGCCACACTGATGCATTTGGCCCAATTGCCGACAATGCCGGTGGAAATGCCGAAATGTCGGAATTACTAAAAGAAGTTCGCGAAAGAACTGATGCACTTGATATGCTGGGAAATACAACTGCTGCAATAAGGAAAAGGCTTTGCAATTGGTTCTGCCGCTCTCACCGCAATGGCGCTTATTGCCGCTTACATGGAAGGTTAGGTTGTGGTTTCAGCCGCATTGCAAAGATGGTGAAGGATTTATTGCAAAAGGTGAATATATTTTTTACAATGATGTTGCGCCAGCAGCTCAGGAAGGAATTAAGTTAAAGATTTCGACAGCTTCTGTAAAAGATCTCGCTGCTTCATACGATATTACTTTATTCAATCCTTTATTTTTAGGAGGTTTGTTTTTAGGTTCAATGATGGCATTTGTTTTTAGTGCCATGTCGATGAAAGCTGTTGGTCGTGCAGCCGGTGCAATGGTTGAGGAAGTACGTCGCCAGTTCCGGGAAATAAAAGGAATTATGGAAGGTACGGCTGTTCCTGAATATGCAAAATGTGTTGAGATTTCAACTATCGGAGCTCAAAAGGAAATGATAGTTCCATCGTTAATGGCAATTATTGTTCCTGTTGTTGTTGGTCTTTTGATGGGTGTTGCCGGTATTATCGGATTAACAGCCGGTGGTTTAACAACTGGTTTTACATTAGCCGTTTTCCTTAATAATTCAGGTGGAGCCTGGGACAATGCCAAAAATTCGTTGAAAAAGGAAATCACGGTGGTAAGGGAAGCGATGCTCATACAAAGCAGCCTGTGGTTGGAGATACAGTTGGAGACCCGTTTAAAGATACTTCGGGCCCTTCATTAAATATCCTTATCAAACTGATGACTATGGTTTCTGTGGTAATGGCAGGTTTAACTGTTACTTACAGTTTCTTTTAACAGTTATTGAAAATTTATAACTGAAAAACCATTCGCTTGAAGCGGGTGGTTTTTTTGTTTCACTAAATTCATCAGACTTGAATAGAAAATAAAAATTTAGATTGATTCTTGAACAAAATAACTCTATTTTTAGTTTCTCTAATAAAAACGATTAAAATCAATAAAAATCAATAAGTATGGCAGATCTTTCAACCACCTACATGGGTGTAAAACTTAAAAACCCATTGATCCTTGGAGCATGTAACCTTGTTACAAAACCTGAAACAATAAAACAAATTGAAGAAGCCGGTATCGGGGCAATCGTTTATCGCTCATTGTTTGAAGAGCAAATCCAACTTGAAAATTTGCAGATGGACGAAGAAATGTCGGAATACGACGAGCGAAATGCGGAAATGACCAACCTTTTCCCAGGGCTCGAACATGCTGGTCCAAAAGAACATTTATATAATGTTGAAAAACTGAAAAACAGTGTAAATATTCCTGTTTTTGCAAGTTTAAATGCTATCTACGAACCAACCTGGGTTGAATATGCAAAAGAACTGGAAAAAACTGGCGTAGATGGACTTGAAATAAACTTGTATGCTGTACCGGGCTATTTTGAAATTACAGGACAGTCGTTGGAAGACAAACAGGTACAGATAGTAAAGGCAGTGAAAAAAGCTGTTAAAATTCCGGTAAGTGTGAAAATTAGTATGTTTTACACAAATCCACTCAATTTTATCAAAAAAATTGACGAAGCCGGAGCTGATGCATATGTTCTTTTCAATCGTTTTTTTCAGCCTGATATCGACATTGATAAAGAAGAATTCCATTATCCATGGGAACTTAGTAATCCAAAAGACAGGATGCTTGGCCTTCGTTATGCTGGTTTACTTTATGGCAATCTGGATGGAAGCATTTGCATTAGCCGGGGTATTTATGATGCGAACGATGTAATTAAAATGATTCTTGCCGGTGCTGATGCTGTGCAAATGGTAAGTTCTATTTACAGGAACCAACCTGCCGTTGTATCCGAAATTCTAATGGAAATGAACCGTTGGATGGACAATAAAGGTTATAAATCTCTCGAAGATTTTCGTGGTAAACTTTCTCGTAAAAATATGAAAGATCCATTCTATTACCAGCGTGCACAGTATGTCGATATTCTTATGAGATCGGAATCGATTTTCAAGAAATACCCAATGGTGTAGGACGTTTTGATTTTAAAATCTGTAGTTCAAAATAATATGAAAACAGGGATCGCGTGGTTCCTGTTTTTTTATGTTTTTTCTTCCGGCAACTTTTCCATAAAAAAATCAATATCGGTGTCAGTTTTTCTCTTAAAACCAAGTCGTTCATAAAGTTTTAGCGCCGGATTATTTTTGCCCACATGTAAATTCAGTTTTTTGCCGGTTTTATTTGCTTCATGAATTAAAGCAGTTATAATTTTTGTTCCAATTTCCTTGCGTCTGTATTTTTCCAACAATGTAATATCCAATATTCGAATTTGGCTGTCTGTTTTCCATAAATAAAGTCGGCCAATGTCTGTCTTTTTTAATTTAATAAGCAGAAAATCAGCTCGTTCAAATGAGTTAACATAGTGTGAATGCTGGGCATTGAATTGAAATTCAATAAATCTTTCTTTTTGTAATTCATTCCAGTCGGTTGTATCAAGTTCTTCTTCCCGGGTACTTCTGTATAAATTTTTTAAAAAGTGCAAATCACTTGCTGATATTGGACGATATGTAATTTCCATTTGTTTTAATTTTTGTTTTGTATTCCATAATATTAATTATTTCAGGATTAATTTGGAATTAAGACAATATAGTCTTAATTTCATACAAATTGAATAAGCTTCTTAATCACAAAGGGTTTTTGATGCATTTTATCCATCTAAAAAGTTAAAATAGAAATAATAATCTGGTGTGATTTGGGCTAATATAACGAAATGAAACAAACATGACTTTTTCGGGATTTTTTAAAATATAATTTATAGTATAAACCATTAAATTAATTATTATGGAACCATTTATTGGTCAAATTCAAGCTTTCGGATTTAATTTTGCACCTCGAGGCTGGGCAAAATGTGAAGGACAACTAATGTCAATTGCTGAAAATAATGCCCTTTTTGCTTTGCTGGGTACTATGTACGGAGGAGATGGCAGAACAACTTTCGGACTTCCTGATCTTAGGGGAAGAAATATTGTTGGCGTTGGAAACGGCCCCGGTTTAAATCCTGTTGATCAGGGAGAAATAGGCGGTTCAGAGTCGGTTATTTTAACTCCGGCCAATTTGCCCGCTCATAACCACCTTGTTTCTGTTGCTGTTAATACAGGAAATGGAGAGGAAACAACTTCAACAGGTTTTATTGCAAGCCATGCTGGGGCATTTAGTGATGAAGCCACCCCGGGTGCTGGATTATCAGGAGTTAGTTCCTCAAATACAGGTGGTAGCCAACCATTTCAAAACCGCGATCCTTATTTAGGAATTAACTATTGTATAGCCTTGCAGGGAATTTTTCCTTCGAGGAGTTAATCGCTTTTTTAGCAGAATGGTTGTTAAATGGATTCTGTACAATACGAATGGAAGAAAGTAAGAAACATTAATTCAATAATCTGAAAAAAATGTAATCAAAGAGAAGGGCTGTTAAATGAATAGCAAGCCCTTCTTTTTTTATTTGGTAAAACCCATATTCATTACTTAAAAAATTATGTATGAAAAATTTTACATTTTTAATGACTTTGTTAATTACCCTTTTTGCAATTACCAAGGTTTTGCTAAAATAGTTGTAATTGGGATTGAATCACAATTCAAGCCACACTGAACTGGTTGGCTTTTCGTTTGTGGCTGCGAGACAATACCTGTTGATGAAATTATTTACTTTACCGATAACGAATACAGCGATGCTGCCAATGCATTTACCTTTAATGGACAACCAACTGGCGAAGTGTAGTTAAATTTACGGTAACGTCAGCACTTTCGGCCGGGGATGTGGTTTTTCTGAATGAAACTTCTACTGATGTTTTTACAATAACGGGAAGCGGCGGCTCTGGTACAGCAAGCGTTATGTCAGGAGCATTCGGAAATCAAGGTTTTTCAATAGCCACAAGTGGAGATGAATTATATGCATATAGCGATAATGATGCAAATCCTACTAATGGATTTAGGCATCAGGTCAAATTTATTCGGTTCTTTCTACAATTGCCGGTAATTTACCTGCTGATGCAAATCCTATAAACGACTACAGTAATGCCGTTGTTGTACATGGTTTTTCATCCCTCACACCGAATCGTACCGAATACAACCCCGCATTACGTAATGTTGATGTTAACACTGTTAACTTTACATCAACAGCGAACTGGTTAAATGGTCAGGCCAATGCTTCTCTTTCAACTACTCCTTTTGTTGCTGTATCAGATCCGGATGTTTCAGTTGCCGTATCCCCATCGCTGTTTTGGAAGATGGAGCTACAAATTTGGTTTATACTTTACACTTAGCGCAACGGCAACAAGCAATATAACTGTTAACTTTTCAGTTGGAGGCACGGCTGCTTTTTCAACAGATTATGCACAAACCGGTGCCACAACATTTGGTATATCTTCAGGAACAATTATAATTGCAAATAGTACCTCCTCATCATCCATTACAATAAATCCTTCAACTGATCGATCTGGAAACAAATGAAACAGTTGTACTTACTGTAAGTGCAGGTGCCGGTTACATAGTTGGAAGCCCAATATTTGCTACAGGTACAATTACAAATGATGATGTAAACAACACTTCTCCGCTTGTTGCGTTAACCGGGATTAATCATACAGATCCTGACGGTTTTTCGTTTGCAGCTCTGGATAATATAAGCGATGGTACAACAATTTATTTTACAGAAAACTCTTTTAATAATACGACATTGTCTTTTGTCGGAGATGAAGCTGTATTAAAATGGACTCTACGGAAGTGTTGCGAAAGGTGAGGTTATTTATATTAAGGAAATAGCGCCAAACAGTTTATCAGTAATTTGTGAAGGAGGAGGTAGTTGTGGAACAATTACTTGGATTAGCGGCGATTTTGCACTTGCCACAACAGGCGAAACTTATTATGCATATTCGGATAATGATGATAATCATAAAAACGGAATTACTACCTTATATTCTGCGCTTTATACTGGGAATTCAACAGTTCCGGGCGGTAATATTCCTGCTTCAGAAAATCCTGTAACTTTTTACACAAATTCAATATTAATTGATGGTTTTCCTGGTGTTAATCCAGACAGAACGGAATACGATCCACTAAAACGTGTGGTAGATGTATCTGTCGCAAATTTTTCAAATTTAAACAATTGGAATCATGCGCAAGTAAATCAGGATCTTTCAACCGACCCTTTTGTTGAAAGTATCGATCCGTCAGTAACTGTTTCGATATCGCCGTCTGCTGTATTGGAAGATGGTGCAACTAATATGGTGTTTACTTTCACTTTGAGTGAAGTAGCAACAAGTGATCTTACAATTAGTATTAATGTTGACGGTTCGGCAAACGTAATTTCAGATTATACTCAAACAGGTGCGGCAAGTTTTTTAGCATCATCGGGAACTGTGGTAATTCCAAATGGATCTTCTTCTGCAACGGTTACAATAGATCCGGAAGTTGATTCTAATGTTGAGATAAATGAAACTGTTATTTTAACAGTAAGTCCGGGAGCTGGATATGTTAGTGGCAGTCCAAGTTCACAAACCGGAACCATAACTAATGACGATACAAATAGTACACTTCCTTTGGTTGCAATTACAGGACTAAATCATGAAAACACCTGACGGATTTTCGTTTGTAGCTGTAAATGACATTCCAGCAAATACAAAAATATATTTTACTGAAAACTCATTCAACAATACAAATTTATCTTTTGCTTCCGGCGAATCTGTTATCTCGTGGACCTCACCTGCGGCTATTATTCCGGCCGGACAGGTAATTGTTGTTACTGAAACAGGTTCAAATGCTTTTTCTTTATCCAGAAGTGGAGGTTCCGGTGAAGTTGGAAATATAACTGTTGAGACCAGTGATTTTGCATTTGGTACAAATGGCGAAACATTTTATGCATACAATGATAACGACAATGACCCAACAAACGGGATTACAGATATTTATGCTGTTATTTTTACCGGTGCGGGTTCATCAGGTGGAAATATTCCACCTTTGGAAGATCCTTCAGCCATTTATATTAATGCATTGGTAGTTGATGGTTTTTCAGTTTCACTGCCTAACAGAACAGAGTACGATCCTGCAAAAAGAGATGTTTTGGTTGAAGCAGTAAATTTCAAAGATGTAGCAAATTGGTTGAATGCTGAAGCAAATCAGTTGCTTTCGGCTATTCCCTTTGCAAATTTAAAAGTTGTGGCAATTCCTGAACTAACAACAAGTGCAATAGTAACTTTTGATGCAACATCAGCTGTTATGGGTGGTGATATAATCAATGGTGGCAGCAATTCTGTTACAGAAAGAGGAGTTGTGTATTCTTCGATAGATAATACGCCTACTCTTGGCGAAATAAATGTTATTAATGAACCAAATGGAACAGGGACAGGTGTTTTTAGCGAATTGGTAGGAACATTGACACCAAATACAACTTATTATGTTCAGGCATATGCAACAAATTCAGTTGGCACAAGTTATGGCGGTGTTGAAAGTTTTACTACAAGCTTCGGGATTGCAATCTGGAATGGTTCAATAAATCAGGATTGGTTTACAGCAGGGAACTGGGACGGAGGAGTTGTGCCGGATGCAGATTTTAACGTATTTATTCCGGGAGATCTGGTCAATTATCCAACTTTAACAACTCCTGCAAATTGTAACAACTTAATAATGGAAAGTAAGGATAACAGCACAGGATCTCTATTGGGACAGGAAAACTTAACAGTTGACGGTTTGCCATAATTGAACGTTTTATGACAGGAAACCAATGGCACATGATAGCATCTCCTGTTACAAATCAAACGATTGAATCATTTCTGACAATTAATACCAATATTCCTACCAAGAATGTTGATGATAGGGGGATGATGGATTACAGTGAACCACTGGATGATTGGAGTGCTTATTTTACAAGTGGCCAGACAGGTGACCTGACGAGCGGTAAGGGTTTTTCTTTGCGAACAGATGCCGATGATATTGTAGTTTTTACCGGATCAATTGCCAGCGCTGCAGTATCAACTTCTGTTACTTCTGAGGGAAATGGCTGGAACTGTGTCGGAAATCCTTTTACTTCGGCTATTTTTATAAACGACGCCGCAGATGCAACAAATAATTTCATCGATATAAATATAAACGAATTCGACCCAAGTTTTGCAGCTATTTATGTTTGGGAGCAGACTTATAATGCATATTCAATAATTAATTTAGGCGATGCAGCTTTTTATGCACAATTGGGACAGGGGTTTTTTGTAAAAACAAAAGCAGGTGTCACTCAAATGCAATTTACCAATGCCATGCAAACTCATCAACCTGGTGCAGCTTTTAAAAGTGTTGATGTTTCATTGCCTGAAATTAAATTGACTGCTAAACTGGAGAATCACAAGAGTACGACAAGAATTAAATTTGAAGAAAGTATGCAAACAAAACTTGACGTAGGTTATGATGCCGGAATATTTAAAACTGACTTTGATTTGTATTCACAACTAATTGATGACAATGGTGTTAACTTCGGAATACAATATCTGCCAACTTCAGCATTAAATAAAATGGAATTATCTCTGGGACTGGATTCAAAATACAAAGGTTCAGTAGAATTTTCATCGGAATTGGTAAATATACCGAACAACTGCGAGATAGTACTTGAGGACAGGTCTACAAACAGTTTTACACGATTGAGTAACGGTTACGTTTACACGGCAAATTTAGATGAAGTTTCGCAAGTTGAGGACAGATTTTTCCTGCATACATCAAACAATGTAACTGGCGTTTGGAACGAAAATTTGAAACCCGAATATTCTGTTTATTCTGATAACGACAAAATTTTAATAAACGGACAGGTTCAGGGTAATGCAGTTGCAACTCTTTACGATTTAATGGGAAGGAAAATACGTGTATTACAATTAGAGCAGACCCCGTTAAATTACATTTCAACTTCGAATATAAAATCAGGGATTTATCTAATTAACATCGATTATCAGGGCGGTAGTTTTAACCAGAAGATACCAGTGAAGAAATAGAAAAATAAAGTTTCGGTTAAAATAAATATTACTTCTCTGCAAACTGACACATTGTTAAGATTTGGTTTGTTTTCAAGAGATAACGCGGTTATAAAAAGTTGATTTTGGATAGAAAGTAGAATAATATCCGTTATCAAAAAAATTAGGGATCTTTGGTTCCTGATTTTTTGTTTTTAATCTTCATTTATGAATTTAATTTCACCTAAATAACAGGTAAAAAAAAAGTTTATTTTCCTAAATACTTCAGAAATTAGATTAAAATAAACAATATACTTTGGTTGTAAATTATGAGTGATTTCAAAAAATTAAATAATTAATTGCAATAAAAAAGTCGAATAATTTTGTCATACTTTTTTTGAATTTTTATTTCAGAATTATTTAAATCTATTGTATCGTCAGTTAAGACAGGTGTTTATAAAGGGATTAATTAATTTTTGTTTTTCCAAATTTTATAATTCTATTTTTATAATGAACAAATGATGTTTAAATTACTTTTTTCCTACCAGGTTTTAATTGTTTTTGGTAATTAACAATATCTCAATAAATAGAAATAAAAATCTCCAATTACTTATAGATAAGTATCTGTTTGTGAATAATTTTATTAATTTGCGCAAGTTTTTCAAAATGTAGACGCAAAAATACATATTTAATTTATAAATAAAAAAAACCAAATTCTATGAAACGTATTTCTACTTTTTTAAGATTTGTACTTAATGCTGTGGTGCTAGTTACCAGTCAGCATGTTAAGTGCTCAAGCACCAAGCTGGGAACAAATTGGCGCAGATATTTATGGTGAAGCATTAAATAATGCATCAGGTAAAATAGTTGCGATTAGTTCCCAAGGTAATATTATAGCTGTTGGTGCTCCTGAGAATGATCAGATTGGACCGAATAGGGGTCACGTTAGGGTTTATGAAAACCAAGCGGGTATTTGGGTTCAAAAGGGACTGGATATTGATGGTGAAACAGATGGCGACCAATTTGGCAGATACGCTAGTTTAAGTGCAGACGGTTTAACACTTGCTGTTGGTGCACCTTTCAATGATGGAAATGGTAGTACTAGTGGTCATGTGAGGGTTTTTAATTTCAATGGTACTTCATGGATTCAGATGGGGTTAGATATTGACGGTGAAGCTTCTGGAGATGAACAAGGTACTTCTGTATGTTTAAGTGCTGATGGTACAATTGTAGCAATGGGTGCATATAAAAATGATGATGGTGGAGTTGATAGAGGACACACTAGAGTTTATAAATACAATGGATTGACCTGGAATCAAATAGGTAGTGATATTGATGGTAAAGCTGATGGCGATTATTCAGGTTACTCGGTAAGTTTAAGTGCTGATGGTTCTATAGTTGCAATTGGTGCATATTAAATGATGATGTAGGATATAAATCCAGGTCAGGCAAGGGTTTATAAAAATAATTTGGATGAATGGGAGCAAATTGGAGCTGATATTAATGGTGATGCAAATGATGAATCAGGAGTTAGTGTAAGTTTAAGTGACGATGGTTCAATACTTGCTGTAGGTGCTTATAAACATGCTGCATCAAAAGGATGCACACGGATATATAAGAACGATAATGGAACATGGACTCAAATAGGAGCAAATATTGATGGTGTTAATGGCGGTGATCAATCCGGTAAGTTTGTAGCCCTAAATTCAACAGGTTCTATCGTTGCCATAGGTGAACCTTTGAACAATGGCGTAGGATTGCTTGGGCAGGACAAACAAGAATTTTTTATAACAATTCTGGTACCTGGATACAATTAGGACAAGATATTGAGGGAGAAGCGGTGAATGATTACTGTGGTTTATGGAGTAGCAATAATGATAACGGATCAAAAGTAGTTGTAGGTTTTATGGTGTTGATAATTTAAATGGGGTAGATGCGGGCACTGTTAAGATTTTTGATTTGAAATGCCACCGAAACATGGACAGGGAACAGCGAGCAACGATTGGTTAGTACCAGAAAACTGGAATTTAGGTATTGTTCCAACGAATAAAATCAGTGTGGCGATTCCAGCTGATTTAATAAATTATCCCACTTTAGCCACTGCTGTCGAATGCGATGATTTAACAATGGAAAGTACTGGAACCAGCACCGGCTCAATCCTGGGACAAAGCAATTTAACCGTAAATGGTACAACAACAATTAAACGGCAGATGACGAGAAATGCATGGCATTTTGTGGCTTCACCTGTTCCGGGCGAAGATATCCAGTCGTTCCTTACTACCAACACAAATATTCCTACAAAATCAGGTTCGCGTGGTATGATGGATTATAATGAGGGCACCAACAATTGGAACAGTTATTTTACTGCTGCAACAGTAGGTTCATTGGAAGCTGGAAAAGGATATTCACTTCGCACAGATGCTGACGGCACCGTTCAATTTGTTGGAACACTGGAAAATGGAAATGTATCACCTGCCGTTGCATCAACAAGTGCTACATTGAGTTGGAACAGCGTTGGAAACCCGTATCCATCTGCAATTTTTATAAATAGTCCGGCAGATGTTACAAATAATTTTATCGATTTGAATGATGCCAATTTCGACCCAAGTTACAAAGCCGTTTATGTTTGGGAGCAGGGAAACAATGCTTACTCAATTATTAGTAACAATGACGCAGCATACCGCTGCCCTGGGCCAGGCTTTTATGGTAAAAGTGAAAACCGGTACTATTAATATGCAATTCTCTACTGATTTACAAACTCATGCACCAGCTGCAGAGTTGAAAAATGGTGATGTTGCAAATACTGAAATTAAATTAGTTGCCCAGCTTTCAAACCAAAAAAGTTCAACCTTAATAAAATTTGAAGACGGAATGAAAGCCGGTCTTGATCCTGGATATGACATTGGAATATTAAAGTCGGGTTTCGATTTTTACTCAACTTTAGTTGATGATAACGGAGTTGATTTTGGAATGCAGTTCCTTCCTTCAACATTGCTTGATAAAAAGTGAAATAGCTCTTGGCCTGGAATCTAAAGAAAGTGGAACGGTTTCTTTTTCGGCATTAGCAGAAAATCTGCCACTTGGATACAAAATTGTTTTGGAAGATCGTTTGTTAGTAACTTTTACTGAATTAAATGAAACTGAAATTTATACAACCGACATCACTAAAAACGCCCAGGGCAAAGGCAGGTTTTATCTTCATATTTCAAACAGTACAACAAAAACTGAAGATATATCAGCATCATCTAATTTTAATGCTTTTTATACCAATGAAAATATTGTAATTAATGGAAATAGTCATGGAAATAGCAAAGCAACAGTTTTTGATCTGATGGGAAGAAAAGTAAAAGAAGTTCAACTTGAAAGAATTTCAGTGAATAACATTTCCACTGTGGGAATGAAAAACGGGATTTATATTTTGAACATTCAATATGATGGTGGGTTGTATACAAAGAAAATTCCTTTAAACAGATAATTTTAGAAACAGTAAAGCGCAATATTCAAGATATCGTAAATTAACAATTATGGAAAATAATCAAAAACAAATAAAAGCACTGGAGGAAAAAGTAACCCGTAAAAGAGGCGTTTCAAAAGGCTGGTAAATATGCAGTTTTACTGCTTCAACTATGTTCTTATTTTAAATACAAAGGACGCTGCAGCTAGTCCTGCACCACCACCAATTTGGTAAATTCAAAGTAAAAGGAAATATTTTAAGGGTTTGGCTATATTTAGCTGAACCCTTTTTCTTTGTGAAAGAATTCAAACTTAAAAAAGGTTATTTCCCTTCCTCTTTTTCAACTTCCTTTGTCGATGAAAACTGTTTTGTTGCTTTCTTTTTCTTTCGTTTTGAAATCAGTTTGCCAATTTCTTCGGAAGGCGAAAATTGCATAAAATTAAGTGAATTGGAATATGCCCGTTCTACCTGGTTTTCAGTATTTAGCAAACTCTTCATACGTTCACTTTCAGTATATGTATCGTCAGGCTGGGGTCTGAAATCAAATTGTATGTTTTCTATATTTTTCATTGCTTTTTCGTATTCCGATTTTTCGCTTGCCGAAATATTAACAGGTCGGATATTTATTGTATCCAACTCTAATTGAACAAGCGGATTTACCAATAACTGATACACGGTAACAATTTTCTAATAAAAGAAATATGTGAAATAATGATTGTATCACTGGGTAAAACTTTAACATCAAAAACTCCATTTGCCTTACTAACACTTTTTACGGAGCTCCTTTCATTAAAAATATAACCATCAGAAATTGGATTGTTGTTTCGGTCAACAATCTGTCCTTGAAGGAAGAATTCCTTCTCTTGCGAAAAGGAATGGTATGCAAAAAATACAAAAACAAAAAGTACAAATTGTTTCATGGTTGAAAATTATATTTACGAAGTTCGTAAAATCGTTGTTAAATAGTCAATAAAAAATTAAATGATGTTAATTGGAAAAGAACCAACTAGGCAAATCTCAAAATATAAAAGAAAAAGCATCAATTTTTGTGAATTTGAGTTAATTTTTTTTAGGAAATTTGTGTTTTTTTTTTTTTTTTTTTTGTCAGATGTATTCAATCATTACCTTTTTGAAAAACTTTACACGCAGAATTTGCACAATCCGTTTTACAACGTATTTGCGAAGTTCAAGTTCAAGGGGCTGTTCAGGATCCTGGTGTGCCCAGTTGATTCGGGTTCCAACAATAACATCAATCAAGTCATGCTGTAAAAGCATTTTAACGATTTCTTCGTGCGGTGAATCGTCTAATCGGGTATCACTGTCATAATTTTCAAGTAACTCTTCAACTTTGCCAAGCGTCAGTATCCCCTCCGAAATCAACTCAAAACCTTCCATTTTAGCTGCTGGTGGCAATGCATTTTTTTCTTTTTTGATATGATGAATTTTAACTTCGAGATTTAATTCTCTTGCAATAATTTCTGCGGTAGTTCCTCCACATATTATTTTTTTTCCTTGAAAATTCTTGATTCTGCCCACAAAATCGAAATCTTTTATTTTATAGAATGGAGGGCCTGTAATGAGCATAAATTTGCGCGGTTCCCTGAAATAAATTACACCGCAAGTTGCATCGTCTTTCAACAAGAAATTGTCGTTCATGACAGCCTGGTTAATAATTTTCCGTGCCAGTTTTGTTGCCGAAATATCTTCCATGCGTTTAATCTGGCTTATGGCAAATTCCTCAATTTTGTCAAGTCCCCAGCCCATGGAATACTGATTACTACCCAAACCCGACTGTGTAATACCATCAGACAGAAATATAAGTCTATCTTCTTTGAAAGCAGTAAATTCGCGACAACGCAATAATTTACCAAGGTTTTCTTCGCCTCTTATTTTTAATTCATATTCAACAGGCAGAAACGATTTTCCATTTCGGATAATTAACACACGGGGATTGTCGTAGTTCGTAATACGAACAAAGCGGTCGTGGTCCATTTCAATTATAGTAAAAGTAGCGTAGTTTTCTTTTCCATCGCTGCTTTTAGGCAGGGCATTCATAATTATTCGGGTAGCAATTTCGGGTTTTGTGTGCATTTTAGTGTATTTCACGGCCATAGTTGCAGTAAGTGTTCCTAAAACACTGGCTTTTATCCCGTGTCCGATCCCATCACTTAGAACCAGAATGTTTCTTCCTTCTCCCCGGCTCATATCCGACTGAAAAACATCACCACAGGCAATTTCACCTTTTGGTCGTTTTTGCTGAACATCAATTTCTACATGAAAATCTATATTATTCGTCGTCGTCATACCTATATGATTCAATGATTGAGTTTAACAATTCTTCAATTTCGGCAGCATTTTCACCCAGCAAAAAGGCTATTTTTTGCACCATTTCAATATTTTGTTTGTTAATTCTCTGGGCACGGCTGATTATTTCGTCACGTACCAGTTTGGGTGCCGACATATCGCGAATCACAGCACCCACAATTTTGTTTTTATATAGGGTAACTACCGAAACATGAATCAATCTGTTTTGAATTTTTAAGTCTCTTTCAAGTGTTTCTTCTCCCGAAATCATTACACTTGTCAACATTTTGAAAATCACTTCGGGCACGAGTACCTGAACAGAGGCATCTTTTAAGCCTGGAATAGTTTTGTATAGATCTTCAGTTTCTTCGCCCATTAACCGGGCAAAACTTTCATTCGAATCAACTACTCTAAAGTTATTGTCGATAATTACAACACCTGCACTGATTTTATGCAACATATATGACGAAACTTCCATTGATTCCTGTGCTTTTTCAAGATGTTTCTGCGTTTTTTTCAACTCGGTGATATCGTTTATCGAACCTACAATTCCCACAACCTCGTTTTCGTTGTTGCGGATTACAGCTTTGTTTAATATTACGTTAAGCGTACTGCCATCCAAACGTTTCATTTGAGTTTCGTAAATCTGTTCACCCGGATTTCGCAATAACTCCTAGTCACGCTGAAAGTAAGTTTCTGCTGTTTCCTTTGAGTGAAGATCAAACACCGATTTTCCGATAATATTGGCTTTTGTACGACCGGTGAATTTTTCGTGGGCTTTGTTGCACATTTGGTAAATTCCATTTGTATCGCGGTAAAAAATGGGAATTGGCAACGCATCAATTATTTTTTGATGAAATTCCGGATCATCAATATTTCCTGTTAAAAGAGAATCTTTGTCGTAAATCATATCTTCATTATTAAAATAAACAGAAGGGTGAAAATTAAGTAAATATCTGTTTTATTTCAACTTATTTTATATGTTTAATAATTAGTAAATAAGTGGTTTTATTTTACTTTTTCAAAAAGTATTGCAACTATCTTTGCCATTTAAAATTTAATATCAAAAAATCATAAATCATTATATCAGTGAAAGTAAGTGAGTTGATAAAATTGACTGAAGGGAGGATTGCAGCAGGAAATCCTGAAGAACAAATAAACATTGAAAGGGCTTTTAGTTCTGATTTAATGAGTGATGTATTAACACTCGACGATCATCATATTGTTTTGATTACAGGTTTGGCAAATGTTCAATTGATTCGAACTGTTGAAATGGCCGATGTTCCGGTTGTGTTGTTATGTCGGAATAAACCTGCAACCCCGGAAATGGTTAATTTGGCAAATGAAATAGGAATTGTTTTGGTTGAAACACATTTTTCAATTTTCAGGGCAAGTGGAGTTTTATATCAAAATGGGTTAAAACCTTTGTACTGATGGCGGAAATTCTTGAATTCCATATCAAAGGAGGTGATTTTAATCTGGCAGGTAAAGCATCGAGTAAAATAAAGAAGAAATTGATACAATTGGGTGTGGAAACTTCTACTATAAAACGAATTGTGGTAGCAACCTACGAAGCCGAATTAAATGTAGTTGCTCATGCCCGTGAAGGAAAACTTACTGCCATTTTTGAACCGGATTCCATAAGGATAATTATTGCAGACTCGGGACCTGGTATCGAAGATATTGATTTGGCAATGGAAGCAGGTTTTTCTACGGCAACGAAAAAAGTACGTGAAATGGGATTTGGCGCCGGAATGGGTTTGCCAAATATCAGGAAAAATACCGATGAACTTGAAATAGAAAGTAAAGTAGGAGTGGGGACAAGGCTTGAAATGATTATTTATTATTGATTAATGATTAATTTTTATAAAGGAGGTTAAAATGAAAGTTGTTGAATTAGCCGAAAAATTTGGATTGGAAATATTCTCAGGAAATGTTGGTTTACAGAAAGAAATTTCAGGTGGATATGTTTCCGATTTGTTGAGTGATGTAATGGGATTTGCTCTGGAAAATCAGGTTTGGATAACATTGCAAACTCACCAAAACGTAATCGCGATTGCCTCCTTAAAAGATTTGGCAGCAGTTATTATCGTGAAAGGCTTGCAGCCTGATCCCGAAACCGTGAAACACAGCGAAGAAGAAGGAATCCCGTTGTTGGGAACCGATATGGAAACATTCGAAATTGCAGGAAAAATATATAAAGAATTTGAAATATGATTTCGCGAAAGAAAGAAGAAATGTACTGATACGAACTGTCTTGATACTTGATTCTAAAATACTCAAAATCTAAAGAATGAACCAATACCGGGCAGATCTGCATATCCACACTGTTTTGTCGCCCTGTGCCGATTTGGAAATGACACCGGTTAATATTGTAAATCGTGCCAAAGAAAAAGGTTTGCAAATTATTGGGATTACCGATCACAATTCAACTAAAAATTCTTTGTTGGTCAGACGACTGGCGCAAAAAGTAGGAATTTTTGTGTTAACAGGTGCAGAAATTACTACAAAGGAAGAAGTTCACTGTCTGGCATTTTTTGAATTTGAAGATCAACTTAAACGTTTTCAGCAATTTTTAGGCGATAAAATCATATTCATCCCAAATCCCGACGGACATTTTGGATATCAACCTGTTGTTGACGATAACGATAATATTGTCGATTTGATTCTCAATTATCTTCCCGCCGCATTAAAATCATCTATAAATGAAATTCAGCAGGAAGTAGAAAAGTTAAATGGGATTTTTATACCAGCTCATATTGATCGGCCTTCAAGCGGTTTATTTGGTCAACTTGGATTTATTCCACCCGATTTAAAATTCGATGCAATGGGTATTTCAAGTTATAGTTCAGAAAAACATGTTCAAAAACATTATTTTATACCTAAGGAAATCACACTTATCCGCAATTCGGATGCACATTATCTCAATCAAATTGGCGAAATTTACACGGTGTTTAATATCGAAGAAATTACTTTTCAGGAAATTAAAATGGCACTAAACAGAATGGATGATAGATTTGTACAACTGGTTGAATGAATGAAGAATAGAGGGGTTTTGTAAAGGAATAAAATCAAAATAAATCACATTTTTAGTCTTGATTCCTGTGTCTTAAAATCTTGTGTCTCTCGTTATGAAAACACTTTCTGACCACATTCTCGATATTATTCAAAATTCAATACGCGCTGGCGCTACATTGATTGAAGTCATGGTTGAAGAGAATAAAATTGATGACATTTGTACTTTGCAAATTATTGATAATGGTTGCGGAATGGATAAAAAGACGATGGAGCAGGCAACCAACCCGTTCTTTACCACAAGGAAAACCCGGAAAGTTGGTCTTGGTTTGTCGTTGCTAAAACAAAATGCTGAAATGGCAAATGGCAAATTCACCATTTATTCTGAAGTGAATAAAGGCACCACAATAGAGGCAAGTTTTCAGTTTTCTAATGTTGACAGGCCCGAACTTGGCGATATTTGGAATACACTTTATTTAACGATGCAGGGTAACGAAAATCTGGAGCTGATTTATGAACACAAAACAAACAAAAACAGCTTTAAATTTAGTTCAGCAGAAATAAAAAGCAATGTTGAAGGGGTTTCAATGCAACAAACTGAAATTAGAACCGCGATAATTGATTTTATAAAAAACAACATAAAAGACATTCAATAAACTGTTTAACCAAAAAATATCTGACCATGCCAAAAATCACATCATTAGCCGATCTTAAAAGGATAAAGGAAGAAGTGCAGTCAAAAATCAAACTCCGCGAAAACAGTGACAATCCTGAACATCTGGTACAGGTGAAAGTGGGGATGGCAACTTGCGGAATTGCTTCGGGTGCAAAGGAAATTATGAAATATTTTGTTGAAGAGCTGGAACAACAGGCAGTTGATGCAGTTGTTACCCAAACCGGCTGTATGGGTTATTGCTATGCCGAACCGACAGTTGAGGTTATTTTGCCAAACAACGATCCTGTAGGTTTTGGTCGTATAAACAAACGAAAAGCTGAAGAAATAATAGATACTTATATTAAAAAAGGCAAGTTGATTGACGGGATTATCCCAATTACTTTTAAAACCATTGACGAATAAACAGTTGTGAATATGGAGGTTACAGCTTTTAAACTTTCAATATTTTGAATATTATACTTTAAATCGAAACTTTAAACTCGAAATTTTAAACTTTAAACCATATGTCCGATTACAGAATGCACATTTTAATATGTGGTGGCACCGGTTGTAAAGCTTCTGAAAGCAATGAAATCAAAGATAAACTGAACTATTTTATCAGTGAATTTGATTTGGAAGATGAAGTTCAGGTGGTATTTACCGGTTGTTTTGGCTTTTGCGAAAAAGGGCCGATTGTAAAAGTGCTGCCCGACAATACTTTTTATACCGAAGTAAAACCTTCTGATGCCGAAGATATTGTAAAAGAACACATTATCAAAGGGCGTCCTTTGAAACGATTACTGTACAAAAATCCAAAAACGATTATACAGTTACTTCAACAAATAATATCGACTTCTACAAACAACAAATACGGATTGCACTCCGTAATTGTGGATTTATCAATCCTGAAAATATTAAAGAATACATTGGACGCGATGGTTATCAGGCACTTGGTAAATGTTTAACTGAATATACGCCGGTTGAAACCATTAACGAAATCAAGGAATCGGGATTACGTGGCCGTGGTGGCGGAGGTTTTCCAACCGGGTTAAAATGGGAAATCACAAGAAATGTAGAAGCCGATAAAAAATATGTGGTTTGCAATGCCGATGAAGGTGATCCCGGGGCTTTTATGGATCGCTCTATTCTTGAAGGCGACCCACATTCAGTTATTGAAGCCATGGCAATTTGCGGATATTGCATTTGTTCCGACACAGGTTTGGTATATATCCGGGCCGAATATCCCTTAGCCATCGAAAGGTTAAAAATCGCTATTAATCAAGCCGAAGAATATGGTTTGTTGGGTGATGATATTTTAGGGACGGGGTTCAGTTTTAAAATAGAATTGCGTTACGGTGCGGGCGCTTTTGTTTGTGGTGAAGAAACCGCACTGATTCATTCTATGGAAGGTTTGCGGGGCGAACCAACTGTAAAACCGCCGTTTCCGTCAGTTTCAGGTTACATGGGAAAACCAACAAATGTGAACAATGTGGAAACTTTTGCCAATATTCCTGTTATCATTAACAAAGGCGCCGGATGGTTTAATAAAATCGGCACCGAAAAATCAAAAGGAACAAAAGTTTTTGCCCTGGCCGGAAAAATTAATAACGTTGGGTTGATTGAAGTGCCAATGGGAACCACACTTCGTGAAGTGATTTATGATATCGGTGGTGGAATTAAAGATGGCAAAGAATTCAAATCGGTGCAAACCGGTGGTCCTTCGGGCGGTTGTTTAACCAAAAAATTTCTCGATACACCAATTGACTACGAAAATCTTGGTGCCGCTGGTTCCATGATGGGATCGGGTGGAATGATTGTGATGGACGAAGACGATTGCATGGTCTCAATAGCAAAATTCTATCTTGAATTTACTCTGGAAGAATCATGTGGAAAATGCAGTCCTTGCCGCATTGGAAACAAACGTCTGCATGAAATACTGGATAAGATTACCCAGGGAAACGGAGATTTGGAAGATATTGAAAGGTTGAAAGTTTTAAGCAATGTTATTAAAGATACTTCGCTTTGCGGATTGGGACAGTCATCTCCAAACCCTGTACTTTCAACAATTGCCAATTTCGAGAATGAATATCTGGCTCACGTTCTGGAAGGAAAATGCCCGGCTGGCCAGTGCAAATCTCTTGTTCATTATGTAATAAATGAAGAATTGTGCAACGGATGTACCCTATGTTTCCGCAATTGCCCGGTGGGTGCAATTACAGGCGAACGCCGGGTTGCCCATTTTATTGACCAGTCGTTGTGTATTAAATGTGGCGTGTGTTTCGAGAAATGTAAATTCAATGCAATTACAGTAAACTAAACGGAAATGGATGTAATAAATCTTGTAATCGATAATAAACCGGTAGTTGTTAAAAAAGGAACTACCATTTTGGAGGCGGCAAAAGGGATTGGGATTCACATTCCAACACTTTGCTATATGAAACTCGACGACCTGAACATAGAAAATAAGCCCGGTGGTTGCCGCATTTGTGTTGTTGAAGTTGACGGGCGGCGTAATCTTGCACCGGCATGTTGCACGGATGTTTCTGAAGGGATGAATGTAAACACCCATTCAATCAGGGCAATTAATGCACGGAGAACGGTTATGGAACTAATACTTTCTGACCATCCTGCTGATTGTTTAATTTGTGCAAAATCAGGAAACTGCGATCTGCAAAACATGGCTCATAATCTAGGCATTCGTAAAATCCATTACCAGGGAGAACAGTCGCACTACCGTGAAGACACTTCGCCTGCAATTATCCGCGAGGTAGATAAATGTATAATGTGCCGCCGCTGCGAAATGATGTGTAATGAAGTACAAACAGTTGGTGTGCTTTCAGCAATTAACCGTGGTTTTAACTCGGTTGTTGCACCTGCTTTCGAAATGAACCTCGACCACTCGGTTTGTACTTATTGTGGTCAATGCGTTGCGGTTTGTCCAACAGGCGCTTTAACCGAAGTTGATGAAACGGGCAAAGTTGTGCGCGCGCTTTCCGACTCAGCAAAAACAGTAATCGTTCAAACAGCTCCTGCCGTTCGTGCGGCTTTGGGTGAAGAGTTTGGTTATGAAGCAGGTACATTGGTTACAGGAAAATTAGTTGCTGCTTTGCGCCGTTTGGGTTTCGATTATGTTTTTGATACCGATTTTGCCGCCGACCTTACTATAATGGAAGAAGGCACCGAAATGCTTAACCGTTTGGGCAGACATTTGGCTGGTGACAAAGAAGTGAAACTTCCGATTTTAACTTCATGCTGTCCGGCCTGGGTGAAATTTTTTGAGCATCATTTTCCTGATATGAAAGAGATTCCTTCAACGGCGCGCTCGCCACAACAAATGTTTGGTTCGATTGCCAAAACTTATTTTGCTGATAAACTTGGCATAAAACGCGAGGATTTGGTCGTAGTTTCAATAATGCCCTGCGTAGCAAAAAAATATGAATGCGGCCGGGATGAATTTAAAGTGAATAACAATCCGGATGTTGATTTTGCATTGACAACACGCGAGTTGGCTGCATTAATTAAAATATCAAATATCAATTTCAGAACTCTTCCAAACGAAGAATATGATAACCCGTTGGGAGAATCAACGGGCGCAGCCGTAATTTTTGGAACAACGGGTGGTGTTATTGAAGCTGCGGTAAGAACTGCTTATGAATTGCATACAAAAAAGGAATTACCGCGTTTGAATTTCGATGAATTGCGTGGCATGGAAGGAATTCGCAAGGCGACAATCGATTTCGACGGAACACCAATAAATATTGGAATTGCACACGGACTTGGGAATGCACGCAAACTGCTTGAGGAAATACAAGCTGGTAAAAGTGAGTTTCATGCCATTGAAATCATGAGTTGTCCCGGTGGTTGTATTGGTGGTGGAGGCCAGCCCTACCATCATGGAAATGCTGAAATCCTGAAAAAACGACAACGTGCAATTTACCAGGAGGACACAAAAAAGTCAATTCGTAAATCGCATGAAAATCCATATATCATTCAGCTTTACAAAGAGTTTCTTGGTAAACCGATGAGTGAAAAAGCGCATCACTTGCTGCACACAGCTTATTTCGACAGAACGGAGTAAAAAATTTTTTTTTTTTTTTTATTATAAAACTCTAAAAAATGCCAAAAATAAAATTATCCGAAAATACTGTACAAACCATAAAAAGTGTTTGCGCAGAGTTTGATAACAAAGAGAGTGAATTGATTAACGTTTTGCACAAAGTACAGGGTAAACTCGGTTATCTGCCAGCCGAAGTGCAGGAAGTAATTGCAAAAGGATTGAATACTTCTGTCGCAAGAGTTTACGGAGTGGTTACTTTTTACAGCTATTTTACAATGATTCCACGTGGTGAGTTTCCAATTTCAATTTGTATGGGTACCGCTTGTTATGTGCGTGGGGCAGAGCAGGTTTTGGGCGAATTTAAAAGACAGTTAAAAGTAGAAGTTGGTGAATCGACACCCGATGGAAAATTCTCACTCAACTGTCTGCGTTGCGTTGGCGCTTGTGGCCTGGCTCCGGTTGTTACAATCGGAGAAAAGGTTTTTGGAAGGGTGGCTCCAACCCAGGTAAAGGAAATTATTGCTGAATACAGGCAGGGTTGTGCAAGCGAAAATGCAAAATCGGCATAATCAATATCAATATTCAGGCTGATTCAGAATGCATATCTCGTGTGAACTGAGATAAACTCTTGATATAGGAAGCTAAATACTAAATGCTAATTACAAAAAAATCTGAACATTTGTTTGTCAAATAGTTTCGTTGCAATTTGCCCTTATTCTAAATAAATAATCAACCTTTGATAAGATTGAATTCTTTGTATCTTGTGAAGCAAAACCAGGATTAAAAACCTTTACTATGTGGCTTTTTGGTCTTTATGCAAATAAAAGCGGTGGTCAAATCGGGATCGAAGAATTCAAAGAGATATTTCAAAATCTTTTTCCTGAACTTTGTATTTATGCATCGAAATTTGTTGGTGATTTCGATACTTCAAAAGATATTGTTCACGATGTTTTAACACAATTTTGGGTTGAAAATGAAAAACTTCTGCATAAAAATCTGATAAAACCATACTTGTATAAAGCCGTAAAAAACCGTGCATTGAATTACAACAAACGCGAAAAACGGAAATCGAGGTTGGATGAAATATTCGATTTACAAAATGCCGATCATGATTTGACAGATGACAACGATACAATTTCTTTAATATCTTTTGAAAACCTGCAAATTGATAATAAAAACCCAGGGAATGGAAGAGAATATTAAATCACTGTTTATTTCTTATCTGGAAAAAAATATTTCCAGACAGGAAGAGGACTTCCTTATACAGTGGATAAAAGAAAATCCGGATTTTCTTAAAGAACTAAATGAAATCCGCATGTTGTGGAATCTGTCGGAAATTTCAGGTAAAATCGATAATAAACATATAGCAAACGAATGGGATTTGTTTTTACATAAGATTGAAAAAGGAAAGTCAGTTCAATTAAAAACCAAGTTAGGTTTTATGTATTGGTTACCCAGAGTAGCTGCAGTTTTCTTACTTGGGGCGGTTATTTCGGCTGCAATTACATACACCATTTTTAGTTTTGATAACAGCAATTTGGTTTATCAGGAAATAAATACGCCCGCCGGTTCAAAATCGAAAATTACTTTACCCGACGGTTCTTCGGTTTGGTTAAATGCGGGAAGCAGCCTGCGGTATTCAAATCAATTTGGTAAAAAAGATAGGGAAATATCGTTGGTTGGAGAAGCATTTTTTGAAGTGGCCAAAAACAGGTCAAAAATTTTTATTGTACAGGCTCATGATTTAAGTATTAAAGCCTACGGCACAACTTTTAATGTAAAATCATATCCTGAGGAAAATACGGTGGAGGCAACTTTAATTGAAGGTAGCATTGAGGTGAAAAGAACTGGTTTGAACAAGAATTCGAAAGATGAAATAATATTGGAACCCAATCAGCGTGTGGTTTATTACAAATCCTCAAATAAAACAGAAAAGATTCAAGCCAAAGAAATAGAATCCTGTCCTGAAAAACTTCAGCCGGGAAGCGATAAAAAACAATTAACATACATGATTTCCAAGGGAATAGACCCTGTGCCTTTTACTTCATGGAAAGAAGGAACACTCTTAATTTCAAGCGAAACCCTTGCCGGTTTAGCTGTTAAACTTGAAAGAAAATATGATGTGAAAATACATTTTGAAAATGAAGCTTTAAAGCAAATAAAGTTTTCGGGTTCGCTAAAAAATGAAACTGTGGAACAGGTAATTGAAGCAATTGGAATTGCTGCCCACATTGATTATGAAATTGAAGAAAGGGAAATAAAATTTAAAGAAAAAAACTAACTCAAAATAGTGTCAGTTAAGTTGAAAATCAGATAAAACTAAAATTTATGAAAGTAAAATTGCTACTGGTTATTTGTTGTTTAATGTTTACAGGACAGATTTTTGCCCAAAGTGGAAAGATCAACTTCAACATTCAGAATTTGACTTTAAAAGACGCTTTTAAAACAATTCAGGAGAAAAGCGCTTACAGGTTTTTTTACAGCGACGATTTGGTCGATTTGAATAAACAAATAACCATTCAGGCGGAAGAATTAACAATTGACGAGGTTATTGTTTTGCTGGAAGAAAAAACAACACTTTCTTTCAGGAAAATGGAAGATAACCTGATTGTTGTAGTTCCGGCAAGCGAAAAACAACAAACCGGGAAAATAACCGGAAAAGTTACTTCGCTTGCCGAACCTCAGGGTTTACCGGGAGTGAACGTAGTTATTAAAGGTACAACCGCAGGAGTAATTACGGATATTAACGGGAATTACCAAATTAATAAACCCAATGAAAATGCAATTTTGCAATTTTCATTTATTGGGTTCGAAACTCAGGAAAAATCTGTTTCGGGACAAAGTGAAATTAACGTTGTTCTGTCTGAAGATATTCATTCCATTGACGAAGTTGTTGTTACTGCCCTAAATATTGAACGCGACAAAAACTCACTCGGGTACTCAATAACACAGGTAGGAAACGAAGAAATTAATACAGTAAAACAAACAAACCCTATAAACTCTTTGGCAGGTAAAGTTGCAGGTTTACAAATTTCAAATACACCATCGGGTGTCGATGGTTCGTCCCGTGTTGTGTTGCGTGGAATTTCATCATTATCTGGAAGTAACAGGCCACTTATTGTTATCGATGGAATTCCTGTTGAGGAAATTCTTATGGTGGTTCAGGAATTGGCGGAGGCAAGGATATGGGTGATGCTTATCCGATATCAACCCCGAAGATATTGAATCTATGAGCGTACTTAAAGGTGCGGGAGCTGCAGCTGCCTATGGTTCACGTGGCGCAAGCGGGGTAATCCTGATAATCACAAAAAACGGTTCAAAACGCAAGGGGATTGGGGTTACAGTGAGTTCAAGTTATATAATGGAATCGCCACTGGTTTATCCTGAGTTACAAAGTGAATACGGGCAGGGTGCTTTTGGGCAATATCCTACCGAAGTGGTTGCCTCAATGGCAAATATTCGGGGAGAAGAGCCCTGGATCTGGAGTTGGGGTCGAAAAATGGATGGACAATCACTTCCCGATTGGATCGATCAGCCGGTGCCATATACAGCTCAGCCAAATCCGTTTTCTACATTTTATAACACGGGGTCAAACTTTGTAAATTCGGTTGCAATAGATGGAGGAAATGAAAAAGCTTCGGTGCGGGCATCAGTCACTACTAAAAATAATAAAGGCATTTATCCTTCAAATGAGATGAAAAAACAAACTATCAATTTACGGGGTACTTCAAAATTAGGAGAGAAGGTAAATGTAGATGGCAAGTTTACTTATATACACAATGCTGTGGAAAACAGGCCTTATTTGGGAGAAGATGTTGCAAGTTCAAGCTGGGCTTTGTCAGTATTGCCAAGAAATGTCCCGTTACAAAGTTTATACGATAACCGCACTGATGCCAGTGGACTTGAACAATGGGGTTGGGACAGAACTTTAGGCAACCCATACTGGGAAATGGAAAACAGACAAAACGAAGATGAAAAACACCGTATGCAGGGCTTATTCTCTGTTACAGTTGATTTTGCTGAAAACCTTAATTTAATGGTGCGTTCGGGTTTGGATTATACAAGTCGGAATGCAAAAGAATACGCGGCAAAAGGAAGTCGTGTCAATAACAATTACAAGGGCTCTTACGGAAATTGGATGGATAACGCACTTGAGTGGAATTCCGATTTTTTGCTGGCATTTAAACAGGATTTAACTGATGACCTGAATTTAAACCTAAGCATTGGAGGAAACCATCGGTATAACCAATTTAAAAGTATTTCTCAGAATGGAAGTTCCTGGCGGGTGGATAATTTCTTTCATGTAAGCAATCTCGAAAACTATGGTACAAGCGAAAACTTTAATGAAAAGGAGGTCGTCTCGTTATATGGCCTTGGAACACTTTCATATAAATTACCTGTATCTCGATTTTACATACAGGAACGACTGGTCATCAACACTTCCAGCCGAAACAAATTCTTATGGTTATTATTCGGGTAATCTTAGTTTCTTGTTTACAGAAGCTTTTCATATCGAAAATTCATGGCTTTCTTTGGGTAAATTACGAGGTTCGTATGCAAAAGTGGGGAACGACACCTCACCATATCAAACCATTAATTATTATTCGGTTAATCAAACAGTTCGGCCAAATCCAATGGGAAGTATGAGCAGTAAACTGGCTTTTGCCGATTTTAAACCTGAAATCACAACATCATGGGAATTAGGAACCAATCTGAATTTTCTGAAAAACAGGCTAACACTTGATTTAGCTGTGTATTCAGGCAACTCACGTAACCAGATTATGGATGTTAAACTGGCGCCATCAAGCGGGTTTGGCGAGATTAAACAAAACGCCGGTGAAGTTAAAAACGTTGGTTTTGAAGGTTTGATAAGTGCAACACCATTCGAAAATAAAAACGGATTTAGCTGGGACGTTTCACTTAATTTTTCAAAAAATAAATCGGAAGTGGTTGCTTTGGCTGATGGCGAAACAAAGAAAGTACTCGCAAACTCAATAAATAGTTTTGTTACAATTGAGTTGCGTCCGGGCGAGCCGTTTGGTTCTATTTATGGCAGAGACTATCAGCGAAATGAAAACGGGCAAAAATTAATTAGCGATGATGGTCGTGCTGTTGCCGGGGAATACAAAAACCTGGGTGATATTAATCCTGATTTAATGGGAGGGCTGGCCAACCATGTTTCATACAAAAATTTCAAATTGAGGTTTTTGGTCGATTTTCAACTTGGCGGCGAATTTTACTCACACGGTTAACCTATCGCAGTTTGATGGGAACTTCTATTGAATCGCTTGAAGGGCGGGCCGATTATTATTCAACTCATCAGGGGCTTTTCTATGCTGAACCGATTAAAGGTGTTATTCCAAAGGGTTATGTTGAAGATGGGGTGAATGTAAATACAGGTGCTCCAAATACAGTTCCGGTTGATCCAATGATGCGGGCATTAAATACAATCTGGTTTGATAAAATTGTTTCCGATTACATTCTCGATGCTTCAAATGTACGTATGCGCGAAGTTACACTTGGCTATGATTTGCCAAAAAAGATAATGGATAAAACACCATTAACAAATGTAAATATAGCGTTGGTAGGTCGAAACCTGTTTTTCTTTTACAATGCAGCAAAACATGTCGATCCCGAATCGGGATACAATGCCGGAAGTACTGGAAATGCTATAGAAGCGACTGCGTTGCCGGCTACAAGGAGCTATGGATTTAATTTAACTTTCAATTTTTAATGCTGAATGATTATGAAAACAATAGAAAAAAATAAAGGGAAGTTTAAAGCGATTTTGGCAATTCTGATGATGTTGCTAACCCGTACAGCCTGCGATAAACGTTGGGAAGAAATGAATACTGACCCAAACCGCATCAGTACATTACCCGACGAATATTTATTTACTTCAGCAGTTTACGGAACGTTCCATGGTCCAATTGACAGGCTTGATGTTGACTTTGGCGGCCAATATTCCCACATTTGGGTATCGAGCAATTGGGTGCGCGAAGCAGATAAATATATCGATATTAATGCCCAGGGTGACATTGCCGAACGCGTATATAATTCAATATACGAAGGCCCAATCAGAAATATAAATGAAGTACTTATGTTAACCGGCAGTGGCGGTGCATTCGAAGACGAGGTTCGCTATGCACAGGCTTGTGTAATTGCTGTGCTCAACTTCTCGCGACTTGCTGATTTGTTTGGCGATATTCCATACTCTGAAGGTGGAATGGGTAAATACGACATTTTAAGACCAAAATACGACAGCCAGTCTGAAATATACAGTGATATGGTTTCAAAACTAAAAGAGTGCGTCACAGTTTTAAAAAATGCCGGGAATGACAAAGTTTATGCATCAAACGAAGATCTGATTTATGCCGGCAACCGTGAAAATTGGGTAAGGTTTGCAAATTCACTTCGCCTGAGATTGGCAATGCGTGCACGAAATGCAGATCCGTCAAAATACAATGCTGTAATTACTGAATGTTTGGCCGAACCCCTGATTGAAACCAATTTGCAAAATGCCAAGCTTGATTGTTTTGACAGTGATAACGGGGAACTTTACAACCCCTGGAATGATTATTATATCAATATTTCTTCATCAACTTATGTTTTAAACTGGAGCGAGAAATTTATAAATACCTTAAAAGAATCCAACGACCCGCGACTTCCGTTTTTCTCTTCAAAAATAAAACGGTCAATATGTAGGCATGCCAAACGGACTAAACGATGAATATTATGCAGCTTGGAGCCGGGCAAATTCAGCAGTGCCAACTGCAGAATTTTTTGCAAAAAATCAGCCTATGTTTTTAATGACCGCTTCAGAAATTTGGTTGCTTCGTGCTGAACTGGCACTCGATGGAATTGGTTCGGGTAATGCAAACGATTTGTTTCAAACCGGGATCGGTCTTGCAATGAGCCAATGGAAAATAGATGAAACCGGGATTCAGAGTTTTATTTCTACTGAAAAGGAAGCTACATTATACGGCGACTTAAACAATTCAAAAAAACAAATTGCTACACAGTTGTGGATTTCTTTTGTACCCAATGCTTTTGAATCGTGGTCAACCATCCGCAGAACCGGTTATCCCGAAATTCCTGTGCGTACGTCTGAAACGCTTTCAAAAGGAGTAACAAATGGTGTGATGCCGTCGCGGATTTTGTATCCTTACACGGTTGAAAAGGCAGTGAATGGTGAAAACCTGCAACAAGCTATTACAAATATGGGCGGCGATAAAATAGATATTAAACTTTGGTGGAGCAAAAAATAATTTTTCACTAATTATAAATCAGAATTTAAAATTTCAAATTAAAAAGAAAGTATTATGAAAAGATTGAGTTTTTTATTGGGAATTACCCTCCTTTTTTCAGGGGCATTATTTTTTAGTTCGTGTTCCGATGATCCAATTATTCCGACACTGAATTTTATTGCTGAACCCGATGGGTATGAAGTGGCGATTACAGCTGAATCAACAGATGCATCAACATGGGTATGGAATTACGGTGATGGAACATCTTCAACAGCGCCCGGATCACATTCGTACACCTATAAACAATCAGGAACATATACAATTACCGGAACTGTTACGAGTGGTGATGGAAATACTGCAATGAAAACCGTTAATGTTACAATTGCAGCTTCACTTGAAGAAATTCTTTCAGGCGGGCCATCGGCAACTAATGGTAAAACATGGATTATGAATGTGAATGCCTCTGCAGGTAAAGACGGCGGCGGTATTGTTGCCAACGATGTGCCAATCCATCCGCAATTTTCGCTTGTACCTGATAATGTTTTGACTTTATTTGGACTGGGTGCTGAATATGGAGATGAATTTACCTTTAAAAGTGATGGTACTTATAAAATCGACCAAAAAAATGGTCGTGCACTTGCAGGAATTGTTTATGGAATGATTATCGATCCAAACGTTATTCCTTCTGATGACTGGGGTAGTTTGCCATTGTCAGCTGCAACATATACTGTGCCTGCTGGTGGAACCTGGAGCATCGACAAAACTGACTATACTGTGAATGTATTTAATGAATTTACAGGTGCAACTGAACCTGAAGATGTGAAATTTACTTTTCCGGATAACGATACAAAAAAAGTAGGCCGTTTGAAATTATCCGCTGGTCAGTATTTTGGTGTACTTGATTTGTTTGCAAACCAACATCCTGCTTTGGTGATTTTAAAAGAAGTAACTTCTGAAAAAATACATATTGCAATTGGTATGAACAGCGTACCTGATCATGCTGATAAACCTTCAATGTTGTTGCATATTACAATGGTTCCTAAAAAATAATTTCAGGTTTGAAAATAATATATCACCGGCTGTAAAAATGCCGGTGATGTATTACTTCTTTTTTCCCGAATACAAAATCATCTAACTATTCAAAAAAATGTTTAAAAGAAAAATACTGCTGATTATTGCTGTTGTTGCTTTGTCTTTTTCGTGCAAAACAGGCGAAAAGCCCAAAGCCGAAAGTTTTATTTCAATTGAAGGCCAAAAGTTTGTCGATTCCAGCGGAAGGCAGATAATTTTTAATGGCATCAATTATATCAGTAAAAATCCAGGTGAAAAATATATCAGGGGAGTTGAACCGGAACTTTTTAAAGATTTTAAAAGCTGGGGTTTTAACTGTATTCGTTTTGGGATTATTTGGGCTGGACTGGAACCTGAACCCGGAAAATACAACGAAGAGTATTTGCTGGAAATCGATAAACGAATTCAATGGGCTGCGGATAATGGAGTTTATGTGTATTTGGATTTGCACCAGGATTTGTATGGATCGAAATTTTCTGATGGCGCTCCGGAGTGGGCAACGTTGGACGAAGGACTTCCGCATTATACTGGTGCTGTTTGGAGCGATTCATATCTGATCAGCCCTGCAGTTCAAACTGCATTCGATAATTTCTGGAAAAATACGCCTGCATCCGATGGAATTGGAATTCAGGATCATTATATAAATCTGTGGAAACTTCTTGCAGAAAGATATTCAAATAACACAACTGTAATTGGTTACGATATTATGAACGAACCTTTTATGGGGACTTCAGCAAACGAAGTGATGCCTTTAATGCTTGGGGCCTATGCACAGGTTTTTGCTGAAGAAACCGGACAAACACCACCTTCAGCTGAAGAACTTGGTGCCATGTGGAGTGATGAAAAATCAAGGATGGAAGCACTGGATTTTATTTCGACAAAAGAAAGATATTCAAAAGTTGTTGATGCTGTTTATGATATAAACGCTGCTTTCGAAAAAAATGAATTGCAAAGTATGTATCAAAAAGTAGCTGATGCAATTCGCGAAGTTGATAAAAATCACATTCTCTTTTTAAACCACAGTTATTTTGCAAATACAGGTGTTTCAAGTGCAATCGAACCCACAAAACTGGCAGATGGAACTACAGATAAATTGGTTGCATACGCAGCGCACGGTTACGATTTGGTTGTTGATACAAAAGAAGTTGACAGCCCAAGCTATGAACGTGTTGAATTTATTTTCGACCGAATAAACGAAACAGGAAAACGATTGAATGTGCCGGTTTTGGTTGGTGAATGGGGAGCATTTCATGGTAAATCTCTTAAAATGATTGAAACCGCTCAACAGGTTGTTAATATTTTCGAAGACTATAATTTCAGCAACACTTACTGGAGTTATTATGATGATATTAATAATGATCCATATTTCAAAACTGCTATAATCAGGCCGTTTCCAATGCTTGTTTCAGGCGAACTTGTATCGTATGACTTTAATTATGAAACAGGTGAGTTTACCTGTATCTGGAATGAAACGACAGAAAATACTGAACCTACTGTGATTTATGTTCCAAATCTTCGAAATCTCTCGGAAAATGATGTGAATTTGAATCCGGCAGCCGAACAAATTGTTTTTGAGTATTTTGATAAATCAAATGCAGGAAAACTGTTTATTGCACCTTCTGGAAAAAATGCTCAAAAAACTCTGAACTTCAAGCTTCTACCCGAAAAAGGGGAGGAGTTTTCGATAAAGTAAAAGGCAACTATTTCTTCGCCATTTTTGAATATTTCTGCAAATAGATTTTGTGCATTATCCACGATTCAAATTTTGAAATGCTTTTAGCACCGCCCAGAAATTCTGCTTCGATAAAGGCTTTGCAGCCTTTTTCGAGCACCTGGCAAACCACAAACGCTTCATCTAAATCGCGTCCGACGCACACTGCTCCATGATTGGCCATTAATGCTGCATACCTTCCACGCAGCGCTTTAACAACGGCCTTCATCATTTTTTGGGTTGAAGGTAATGCGTATTCGGCACAGCGTACTCCCGGTCCGATAATTTGTGCAAGGTCATCCAAAACCGGGGGTACTTCTCTTCGTGCTGCGGCACATGTTGACGCGTTCATTTGGTGGGTATGAATAATGGCGTTTATCTCTTTTCTGTCGATATAAATTCCTGAATGCATTTTAAATTCAGAAGAAGGTTTGATCCCGTTTTTGTTGTATGAATTATTTTTGAAGTTCACCAAAACCATATCGTGCGGCGTTACTTCATTGTAAAACTTACCGCTTGGTGTCACCAGCATTTCATTTTCGTTCACTTTTACACTTATGTTTCCCCATGTCCTTGAAACCAAACCCTGTTCCAATAGTTTCAATCCTGCTTTTACAAGCGATTCCCTGTGTTCAAAATATTGGTTTTCCATAACTTTAACTGAATCGTTTTGAATTTGCCCGAAAGTATGTCGCTTTTAAACTCATATAAATGTCTTTATAGGTTATAAAAAGTTCATCATAAATCGCCTTGTTTTCCGGGTTGGGTGAAAAAGTTTTAGCCGGTTTTACAATTTTGTTTACAGCATTAAAATCATCAAATAATCCTGATCCTACAAAAACACACATTGCTGCTCCAATCGTTCCTGCCATTGTGGGATGATTTGTGGTTGTAATTTTTCTTCCTGTAATATCGGCAATGGTTTGCATCCACTGGTCGTTTTGCGAGCCGCCACCAATAAATCTGAAATTGGGGATTTTAAATTTGAAGTCTTTTTCATAATTCTCAAATATCCAGCGCAGGTTGTATCCAATTCCTTCAGAAAGTGCCTTTACAAAATGTCCGCGGGTATGTTCCAAACTCAGGTTGAAAACAGTAGAACGTGTAGTTGTAGTGCTGACAGGGCAGCGTTCGCCTAAAAACCAGGGTGTGATTACTAGATGATCTGATCCGGCAGGGACTTTGGCAGCTTCTTCATCCAAAATTTTATAGATATTTTCCCTGCCAGTTTCTTCCAACTCCTTTTTGTAGAAATTGTTAACCAGCCATTCCAGGTTATTCCCGGCAGATTCGGTAATTCCGATGACTAAATTTTCGTTTGGATCGGCACTTTGTACACAAACCGCACCATTTTTGAATTTTAATGATTTTGTTGTTGTAACCCCCGCCCATGCCGAAGTTCCAATATAAGCATGCGCTTCACCGTCGCCGGTACTTCCTGAGCCAACTGCGGCACTTTGAGTATCATCACAACCTCCAAAGACCGGTGTATCCAAAGGCAAATCCAACTCGGTAGCGGCATTTTTTGTAAGCTTTCCGGCAATTTCAACCGAACGGATAAGATCGGGCAGTTTAGTTCTGTCTATACCACTGGCAATAAAGAGCAGGTGTTCCCAATCTTTTTTCTTTAAATTAAACCCATAGGAACATGCGCCCGACCACTCAGCTGCCATTTTTCCAGTGGCTTTAAAACGTAGATAGGCGTTTACATCAAGAAATTTATATGTGTTTTTGTAAATTTCCGGTTCGTTCTGTTTTAACCAACGCAACTTTGGAATCACATCTTTTCCGGTAATTTCAATACCCAGAAAAGATTTAAATGTTGCCCGGCCACCAAACATATTCATCATCCACTTTGCCTGCTCCTCAGCGCGACCGTCAACCCAGGAAATGTTTTTATAAAGAACATTTCCTTTTTTGTCGACCGGAATAATTCCCATTGCCTGTGTGGTAAAAACCATTCCCAGAATCTGATCCTTATTAATTAATGTGGTTAATTCTTTTGTGTTTGTAACAATTGCATTCCAGTAATCCATAGGTTCCTGTTCAGCCCAGCCTGGCTGCGGCAAATAGAAAGGGTAGGAGTGAGTGGCGTGACCAATTATATTTCCATCACTGTCAATCAAAGCTGATTTAACGCTGCTTGTTCCTACATCGTGAGCTAAAACAATATTTTTTTTCAAAATCATAAGAAAATAACCAATAACGAATATTCAATTTCCAATTTCCAACAATTACACTCCATCAATGTTTTTAAACACCCTTTCAAACCGAACCAGTGCTTCGTCTATAATTTCATCGGTATCGGCCATGCTTGTGTACATTCGGCTGCCGGCAAGTGTTACAAGTCCTTCTGCCATGTATGCGGCTCCCATTTCCTCCATCATTTGTTTGCGTGCTTTTATCTCTTTTAATGCACGTGATATTGTCCATGGTTTTGAAACATTTACATCAATAAACATGGTTCCTGCAGTTTCCAAATGGCAAATCGAACCTTGATTATAAGCAACAAAAGGGAGTTTGTATTTTTCTATTAAAAGCTGAAGACCCTTTGTAAGTCTGTCTCCGGCTTTTCCGGCTTTTTCGCAGGCATTTTGTTTTTCGATTTCCATTAAAGTGTAATATCCTGCGGCCGAACTCAGAGGATTTGCAGCCAAAGTGCCGCCAACCATTGCTTTCTTTTTCGCGCCTCCAATTCCTGCAGTAATATAAGCCATATACTCGTCCTTTCCACCAAGTCCACCCGCTGATGGATAACCGCCTGCAATTACTTTCCCAAATACAGTGAGGTCGGGAACAACATTGTAATAACCTTGTGCGCCGGTCATTCCAATTCTGAATGCTGTAACCACTTCGTCGAAAATAAGCAATGCACCATGTTTGTTGCAAAGCTCCCTTATTTTTTTGTTATAGTCGAAATCGATAGGTCGGGTACCACTTTCAGGGCCAACCGGTTCAACGATAACTGCTGCAGTACCACCGCGTAATTTGTTGATCTTTAGCAATCTCTCAATTGCTTCAATTTTTATTGGAAATGCCTCTTGTGTATGTTTCGAATATGATTTTGGAATTCCATGCGCTTCAAAAGTACCGGTACGCGGAATACGTATTCCATAAACCATTTGGTCGCTCCAACCATGATAAGCACCACCCAATTTGATGATTTTCTTTTTACCTGTAGCCAAACGTGCTACACGAACGGCAGCCATAACTGCTTCTGTGCCACTTCCCAACATTCTGAACTTATCAACTCCCACAAATCGTTTACAAATGAATTCAGCAATTTTCATTTCATATTCATGAAACAGCCCGGTAACGGGGCCGCAATCGTCAATTAATGCTTTTACTTTTTCTTTTACCAGCGGGTAGTTGCTTCCCAAAACTGTCGGGCCGCCTGCCTGCAAAAAATCAATATATTTATTACCGTCCAAATCATGTAAATATGCGCCTTCAGCTTTTGTGAAAACCAATGGAAACGGGTAATTAAATGCCAAATTGTGCTGAACTCCACCGGGAATATATTTTTGCTTCGGTTGTCATTATTTTTGACTGACTACATTTATTTTCAAAATAATCCAGATAGCCATTCATTTTATCCGTTTTTACCTTGCGAATTGGTTGTGCCAGTAATTTATCAATTTTGCTGTAAATTTCTGCCACATTATGGTATTCCGAAATAGCGAATTTGTTTTCCATAAATCAAATTATAGTATGGATAGCGAAATTAGTTTTTAGTTTCTTGAATTTCAAATTTATTTGATTTAATTTTGTTTTTGAATTTTTGAGTTTAAATTAAATATTTGAAATACAATATTTTAGTTTGAAATGAATATTAGTAAATATATGACTGTCGGTCATTTAATTTATAAAAATGGGAATTAAGGAAAGAAAGATCAGGGAAAAGGAAAACCGCAGAAAAGAAATTCTTGAAACGGCGGAAAAATTGTTTTCGGGTAAAAAGGGATTCGATGCTACTATGGATGATTTGGCATTGAAAACTGAATTGGGAAAAGGAACCTTATATCTCTATTTCCCAAATAAAAAAAGCATTTTGATTGCCCTTGCAGAAAAGGGAATGGGACTTTTACGAAAAAGGCTTGCAAGGGCTGTTGATGAATCAAAAACCGGAGTGGAACAGTTGTCTGATAACGGAGATACTTTTGTTGATTTCTTAAATGATAAAAAAGTTTTACGCTTTACTAATTTTGAAATTCGAAAAAACGATTGTAACAAATCCCGAAACCGGTACCAAAAGTTTATTAATTGAACCCGTTCTTGATATTCTTTACGAAATATTAAAAAAAGGGAAAAACGATGGTACAATTCGCAGTGATATTGGCACAAAAGAGCTTGTAACAATTTTGTGGTCGCAAATGCTGGGTATTTTAAATACTCTAACCAGTCGACAGGAAATACTGCAAATCTACGGAGTTGACAATGAGTGGATCATCCGCGGACATTACCGGGTAATTATGAATGGATTGGCAGTGAAAAACTAGTTACGTGTTCCACGTTTCGAGTATTGGGTTCCAAGTGCATTTCAATTTTTATTCACGATACTTGATTACTTAATAATCTTGAAATTCCAAATCCTCCCCTTCGGGGGAGTTAGAGGGGGCGTTATTGTTTTGGCATTGCATTTAATTTCGCCAGCCCGCCCTGTGAAGTTTCGCGGTACTGACTTTGCAAATCAATCCCGGTGGTGTACATGGTTTCCACCACTTCATCAAAACTAATGCGGTGTCTTCCATCAGAAATAATTGCAAAAGTTGTGTGTGCCACGGCCCTTTCTGCTGCAAATGCATTTCTTTCAATACATGAATTTGAACCAGCCCGGCAACCGGATCGCAGGTAAGTCCCAGATGATGTTCAAGTCCCATTTCTGCTGCATATTCTATCTGATAAATTGTACCTCCCATGAGTTGAGTTGTTGCTGCCGAAGCCATCGCGCAGGCGGTTCCAACTTCTCCCTGGCAACCAACCTCGGCACCCGAGATTGATGCGTTTTTTTTGATTAAATTACCAATCAGACCAGCAGTGGCCAGCGCACGCAAAATTGCGGTTTTGTCGGATTTATATACTTTTTTGGCGTGAACAAGAACAGATGGCATTACTCCGCAAGCCCCGCAGGTTGGTGCTGCTACAATTTTCCCACCCGAGGCATTTTCCTCAGAAACGGCAAGTGCGTATGAAAAAAGTTGTGACCGCCGTTTAAAGGGGGTTGCATAATTTTTCCCTTTTGAATAAAACGATTGCGCTTTTCGCGGAAGTTTTAAAACACCTGGCAAAACGCCGTCACGATTTAAACCACGTTCTACACTTTCCTGCATTACATTCCAAACTTCTTCTAGAAATACCCAAATGTTGGCACCTTCATAATCCTCAATAAATTCCCAAAACTGTTTTCCGTTCTGGTTGCACCAGTTCATTATTTCAGCAAGATTTTTATGCTCGTAAATTTCGATTGTTTCTGATTCTGTTTCGTCATCAACTATGGTTCCGCCGCCAACACTGTATGCAGTCCATTCGTCGAGTACTGTTTCATCAGATTTTAATGCTTTAAATTTTAGTGCATTTGGGTGTTTCGGGAGGAATATTGTTGGCTCCCACTGAATATCAAATTGATAATTTTTGAATGTTTCTTTGATAGCCTGGTCGGTTAAATGTCCCATGCCGTTGCAGCAAGACTTCCGTATAAAACAACTTCAAAACGGTTTGCCGATTGGTTTCAAAACCTTTCCGCCGCTTTTTGGTCCCATTGTGTGACTGCTCGATGGTCCGTGCCCAATCCTGTAAAGTTCTCTTATCGATTCCATAATTGATTTAATTCGAAACAAATAAAAGAAATCTGAATTGAAAAAAACATGATTAAAACTTAATAATTTGAGCGTTTAAAAAAAACGAAATCTTTTATTGCAGGAAATTCGGGTTTCAAACAGTATTTTGTATTTTTAACCACAAAGAATGAATTATGAAAAATCTGGCTTTTATTTTAATTGTAATCGTTGCAACTTTTGTTACCTGCACAAAACCACAACAAAAAAGTATTGAAATGCCTTACACAAGCGAAAATTTCGAAAGTACGATTGACGGTAAACAAACCCGATTGTTTACACTTGAAAACAAAAACGGAATGGTTGTGACTTTAACCAATTACGGTGCAAAAATTGTTTCGGTGTATGCACCCGACAGAGATGGAAAGTTTGCTGATGTAATGCTTGGTTTTAAATCGATTGCTGATTATCAGCAATATGGTGCAAGTCACGGTGCAGTGGTTGGGCCATTTGCCAATCGTATTGCCAATGCAAGTTTTGTTATTGATAGTGTAACATACAATCTTCCTGTTAACAATGGAAAGGCCTGTTTGCATTCTGGTCCCGGCAGTTGGTACCGCAAAGTCTGTGATTTTGAAGGTGAAAAAAATTCAGTCACTTTCACTATTTCAAGTGCGGATGGCGAATTTGGTTTCCCCGGAAATAAAACAGCAAAAGCAACTTATACTTTAACCGATGAAAATGAATTGAAATTGATTATGAAGTTACTACTGATAAAGCTTGCCATATTAATGTTACCAACCACAGTTATTTTAATTTACGTGGTGAAGGAAATGGTGATGTTCTTTCACATGTTTTGGTAATTAATGCCGACAGATCAACTCCGGTGAATGAAGAAATGATTCCAACGGGCGAAATAGCTGATATTCGCGGAACTGATTTGGATTTTACCACACCGCACCCGGTTGGTGAACGGATAGATTCTGACAATCAAATGCTCGTTTATGGTTCAGGCTACGACTTCAATTATGTAATTAATAAAAACGATGGAGAACTTAGTTTTGCAGCCAGTGCTTATGAACCTGAAAGTGGCCGGTACATGGAATGTTTACAACTGAACCCGGAGTTCAACTTATACAGGAAATCATTTAAGTGGAAAAGAAATCGGGAAAAGTGGAGTTGCTTATACAAAAAGAACCGGATTTTGCCTTGAAACGCAGCATTTTCCTGATAGTCCGAATCAACCGGGTTTTCCATCAACTTTGGTTCAACCTGGTGAAACTTTCAAGTCAACTACAATTTATAAGTTTTCAGCAAAATAGTTTTTATTACTAGAAGTTGGATATTGAAACTAAATACTTGATGTTTTTGATTTCCTCATCTCCCCTTCGGGGAGTTAGAGGTTATTTTTTTTACATTGCAATCTTTCACCCGCATAAACCTGAAGAATTTAACATCCAGTTGGGCAGAGGGTGATTTCCACGTTTTCTGAAATCGATACCAGCCATTTTTTGAGTATAATGGTATTTTGTGAGTTTCAACAAATTCAATTAAAGTTCCTTCAGGTGCCTGAATGTAGGCAAAACTGCCTGCCGCTTCTCCCATATCGAAAGTTTCCATTGCGTTTGCGCACTGTCAACGGTAAACGGAAATCCCATTTCCTTCACTTTTTCTCTGAAAATATCAATTCCGTTAATGTCGAAACAAAGGTGAATAAAACCCGGGTCTCCCCAAATGCGACCTTCGTAGATATTTCGTGGTTCACGGTCGAGTACTTGCACAAGTTCGATAACCGACTTCCCAAAAAACGGACTAAATGCACCACTTTTTATGTCAGAGTGTTTAAGTAAAATTCTGCGAAATTTGTGATCTCCTCCCGGAATGCCATTAAAATCATCAAAAACTCCGGTTTTATCGTAAACAATTTTATCGTATTGCAGAATATCCTGGTAAATTTTCAGGCTTTCTTCCATATCCTTTACGCCAATAACAGCGCCATAAATTCCTCCGCTAACCGATTTTTCTTTTTTTCTGAAGATCTGTTTTTCATGCTTCACCTCCCACATGTTGTTGTAAATATCCTTCAGATAAAAGTGTTCATTTTCAACAGGATCTTTATGAATTGAACCCAAAAGGTTTAACCCTGAATTTGTAAATTTTGAATATGCTATAGCTGTATTTCCGGTTTTTATTTTCCCGATATTAATGCCTAAGTCACCAAGTTGAATTTCAAAAGGACAAGTTTCCGGTTTTTTTCCGGTGTGCTGCCAAATTTCAAAACCGCCGCCACCCTGCATGTTGAGGGCTAAAACGGCGTGTCTGGTCCTTGATTTTCCTTCGGTGTGGGCAAGCATCAATTCGGCAGTTGCCTCTTCTTCAAACATCCTGATATCCATTGCAAAATGTTCGCGATACCATTTCCATGCTTCTTTTACATTTTCAACCCCAACTCCCAATTGCTGAATCCCATTAATCTTTGCCGACATTTTTTTTCTTTATACTTTAAACTCTAAACTCTGAACTTTGAACTCTCATCTAATCCTTTATTCTCGATGACAAATAGTAGTACAGCCGAGGTAAAAATCTACGAATGTGTACCATAATAAGTTCCTTTCCTCCTACCAAAATTTCTTTTTTCTCCTTTTTTAAACCTCTGATAATAATTTTCGCGGCCTTTTCAGGCGAAATTCCCGTATCCTGTCCGGCATCCATTTTGCCATGGGTACGCCCGTCTTTTGTAATGGCATTTACCGAGATATTGGTTTTTACACGGCCCGGAATAAATATAGAAACCTGAATGTTGTTTTGTTTATTTTCGGCACGCAAACTTTCGAAAAAACCATGTAGTGCGTGTTTGGTTGCCGAGTAGGATGAACGGAAAGGAAACCCAAATTTACCTACAAGGCTTGATGTTACCGCAAGCTGTCCACCTCCGTTTTTAATCATTTCGGGTAAAACTGCCTTGGTAAGTGCAATTGCACCAAAAAAGTTAATTTCGAAAATCCTGCGGTCAACAAAAAGGGGTGTTTCACTAACCAGTGACCGTTGACTTATTCCTGCAAACTGATAAAGACAGTCAATTTTTATTTTCTTGTCCAACACTTTTTGAGCTGCTTCTGAAACCGATTTTTCATTGCTTAAATCCATTGGGGCGATTATAGTTGTACAACCGTTTTTTTCGCATGCCGTTGCTACTTCCACAAGTCCGATTCGTTAATATCAGATAGAATAAGTTTCGTGTTTTCTTTTGATAATTCAAAAGCAACTGCACGACCAATACCAGATGAAGCCCCTGTAATCCAGATTGTTTTATTTGTGAAATTCATTTTGTTTTTGATTCAGAAGTGCGAAGATAACAGAATAATTAAGTGGTTAAAGCATAATTTTTATTTTTGATTTTGGCAGGTTTTTAATTCGTTACTTTGTTGAAATATAAATATGAACTCTTAAATTTGAGCATACAAAATTGAAAATTATGAAAGCTATTGTAGTTGTTTTATTCGTATTACTCTCATTTTGGTCGAATGCACAGGAAAGCCAAAAAGTTGCCGACGCGCTTGTAACACCAAAACAGGCACAGCAGGTTTTAACTGTTGGCGGACAAAATGCTGATGTTCATGGTTATACAAACCAGTCAATTCAGTTTGCAATCGACGCGGTTGCAAAAACCGGAGGTACTGTAAAATTGAGTCCGGGAGTTTATGATATAAAAGCGCCGGTTCAAATGAAATCGAATGTTAAACTTGTTGGTTCAGGCAAAGAAACTGTTCTGAAAAGAGGAGAAGGTGTTCAGACAAAATTTATTGTTGATGCCGATTTTGGCGAACTCAAACTTACAGTGGAAAATGCTGATGGCTTTGAAATTGGAATGAAAGTTCAGGTTACCGATGACGAAAACAGCGGGTGCTGGAATGTTTCAACAGCTTATGTTTCTGATATTGTTGATAACGTAATTTATATTGATAAAGGTTTAATTCGCGATTATCGTTCCGATATAAATGGATTGATTTCCAATGCTTCCTCGGTTATTGAGGCTCTTGATGTTGAAAATTGCAGTATTTCGAATTTAGTTGCTGACGGAAACCGTGCCGACAATTTTTTTGCTGACGGTTGCAACAGCGCCGGAATTCTGATTTTACGTTCGAAAAATGTTACTGTTGATAATGTTCATGTTAAAGATTTTAATGGTGAAGGAATCAGTTGGCAGATTACTGAAAATGTAACCATAAAAAACAGTGAAATTTCAGGAAGTGGAAATACTGGATTACACCCCGGAACCGGCTCTCCTTTTTCAATTATCGAAAATAACGACATTCACGACAATGATCGCGATGGACTTTTTATCTGCTGGCGGGTTTACCAAAGCCGGGTTTCAAACAATAAAATGCACGACAACGGCAGGTTTGGAATTTGTACAGGTCATAAGGATGTGAATGTAATTTTTAGTGAAAATCATGTTTTTAATAACAAAGCTGATGGCATTAATTTGCG
>JADIYN010000064.1 GCA_016705335.1 Draconibacterium sp.
TTTAGAACTGATTATAAAATGAGTAAATGAAGATTTGACATGCCCAAGAAGTCTCTCGCCTAAGGCAGGGGAAGATTTAGAGGAGCTTTCTTCAAAATCCCCACCCCGCAGGGGATTAGGGGAGCTTTGGAAGGCTGCAACACGAAATCCGGTGGAAGCGCTGAGGTATGATATAAAAAGAACTTTAAAAAAATAGAAGCCAACATTTAACATTTACTTATTAAAATACTTAGGGACATCCTCTAACGGTTTTCGATTATAAACCTTCAAATCTTAGTGCGGGTTTGCTGTTTTTATTTTGTTTAGCGTATTAATAAGCTACGAAATCACTACGACAAATTCAACACAAATTTCGATCAGATTACCCCGGGTACAAACCAAACAGGAAGATTCTTACCCGATAAATTTCTGCACTTACAGTCCTGCTGCTTTTCAGTTTCATTTAGTGGCCGATTTGCACGAAGTTGATAAAGTTTTACTGATGCTCGAAGTTTCAGGAGGTGCTGCCGAGTTTCGGGGTCAGTTTTTACCACTTCCCAATAGCGGCCGGTTGTATCAGCTAAACAGTTTACATGGGCGAAAATTCAATTTTCAATATTTTCACGATCCCATTAACGAAAGAGAACGGGGCAATGCCACTCACCGAACGGCACCATTGACACTTTCTGAAACCTTATCGAACAAACTTTTCCTGGAAAGGGAAATGCGCTGGGTAAACAGGTTATTATTGGAAGAAAACGATTCACTCACTGTTTCAACCGTTTATACCGATTTTCCAAAACTCAAATCTTCAGGCAACTTATTTGGTATCAATAGCAACATATCAATATTAAGCGGCGTTACGTGAAAATTGGACCAACATTGAATTCGATAACTATGATTTACTTAAAAGCGCCAAACCCCAAGCTTGTGAATGCAAAATTAAGATGCCTTCGAGAATGTAAAAACTGAAAAAGTTCTCCTTATCTTCCCGCTTTCAAAAACTACATTCCTCGCCCAACAGTCAACCCGATATGTTGATTGGTTTGAATTCTTCTGCTGGCTGCAATCCTTGTTTTAATCCTTGCATGTGTTAATTACGTAAATCTTTCGCTTGCCAATTCTACACAGCGTTCAACCGAACAGGTATTAGAAAAGTAATTGGTTCCTCAAAAGCTAATTGCAACCCAATTTCTGGCCGAAACAATACTGCACACTTTATTTGCTACTGCAGTCGCGATGATTGTGGCCCAGTCAGCTTTCCCGTTGCTGAATCATTTATTAAACAAGAATCTTGATTATTCGCTTTGGACCAACCCACAGCTTTTGGTGTTTATTTTCTTGTAAGTTTACTTGTGGGTGTACTTTCCGGTTTGTATCCTTGCTGGTTATTTCAGCCTACAACGCGGTAAAAGTGTTAAAAGGAAAAAATTTTCAGTAACGGCGGAAATTCAATGAGTATTAAAAGAATATTGGTTGCCGCACAATTTTCAATTTCACTGTTTAGCTTATCGTAAGTTTTATTCTTTTAAATCATGTCAATTTTATTTTGAATAAAGATTTGGGGATTCGACAACATGAACATATCTTTTACCCGAGATCAATCCAAAAGATAATATGTCGTTGAAACCGTAAAACAAGTATGTTTGCAACACGAAATTGCTGATATTTCGTTTTCGAGTACCATCCTTTCATTGGCAATATTGGCGGATATGTTACATGGGAAGGAGCTTCGCTTGAAGAAAAAATGATTAGCCGCAACTATATAAATTATGATTTTATTCCGACCTATAACATGAAAATGGCATTGGCCGTAATTTCTCAAGGAATATCCTGCAGATAACAAAGCTTGTATTATAAACGAAACGGCACTCAAGGTTTTGGATGGAGTGATCCGATTGGCAAACAGGTTACACTGAAGGAAAATCTTTTCCGGTTATCGGAGTTGTAAAGGGATTTTCATCATATTCAGTTCATAATCCCATTCCAACCTATATTATGTTTCTGAATAGTAATGTAATTTCAGGGTCAACCTTGTTAACAGTACGTTTTAATGGTGACGAACAAAAAGCAAAAACTTTGATAACCAGCGAGCTGGAAAATATTTTCCCAAACGACCCTTTCGAATTCAAAGATTTTAGTGTAGCTTTTTACATGGATGAAGCAATCGCTTTCTGGCAGTCGATGAAAAGAATGTTCATGTTTTTTTCAGTAGTTACCTTGCTCATTTCTACCATCGGGCTTTTTGGTTTGATACTTTTTACTGTTAAACGCAGAACGAAAGAAATTGGAGTTCGAAAGGTTATGGGAAGTTCGGTAATTTCGGTGTATTGGCAACTCTCCACCGAAGTGATCGGAATGCTTGGATTTGCCATTCTTGTTGGTTGTCCTGCAGCAATTTATATTTATAAAACGATGCCCGGTGCCTACAAAGAACCACTTACTGTATCTGAATTCCTGGTATCAATAGCCCTGGTTGCTGTTAATGCATTCATCACCATAAGTTACCATGTGCTGAAAGTTGCAATGAGTAACCTATGGTTTTTAACTTAGATATGAATAAATATTAATTTTATTATGATACAATTAAAAAACATCGACAAGTATTACGACGCTAAATTTCAGCGTACGTTTATTTTAAAGGGAGTAAATCTTGAAGTAAAACAAGGCGAGTTTCTTTCAGTTATGGGACCGAGCGGGTCTGGTAAATCAACGTTGTTAAACATTATTGGTTTACTGGATGAACCCAGTGCCGGTGAATATTATTTCTGGGACGAACCGGCCCATAAAATCAAGGAAAAACAAAAAGTACAGTACCACCGCAGTCACATCGGTTTTATTTTCCAGGCATTTCACCTCATCGACGAGTTAAATGTTTATGAAAACATTGAAACACCCCTGGTTTACCGCGGAGTAAAAGGGAAAGAACGCAATGCGCTGGTAGCCGATTTACTCGACCGTTTTAACATTGTGGCGAAAAAAGATTTGTTTCCCAGCCAGCTTTCGGGCGGACAGCAACAATTGGTTGCTATTGCACGTGCTATTATTGGCAAACCAAAATTACTTCTTGCCGACGAACCAACCGGAAATTTACATTCAGAACAGGGCGAATCGATCATGAAACTCCTGAAAATCTCAACGAAGAGGGAATGACAATCATTCAGGTTACACACTCAGAAGAAAATGCAAAATATGGAAACAGGATTATAAGGTTGAAGGATGGGTATGTGAGAGAGGAATAACAATCTGCAAATTTCTCGGCCTCTCCAAAGGAGGAGAAAGAAAAAATATCTGCCTGTAAATTTGAATAATATAAATTTCAGCAAACCATGATTTTAAAAGTTGTCATCCGAAATTTTCTAAAAAGGCCATTTCTGCATTTAATTAAAGTTGTTGGCTTGAGTTTGGCTTTAACAGGAATTGTATTTATCGCATTGTTTTTAAAAAATGAACTCTCTTTCGATAAGTACCACGAAAAAGCCGACAGAATTTACCGTTATACAGTTGCTGATCCTGATTTTCTGGGAGGTAAGGAATTTGCCAGAATTGTTAATCCGGGGTACATACAAAATGTAAAAGAGCAAATCCCCGAAATCGAAAATTTTGTAAGGTTACGGCCTGTGCGTGGCGGTTTAATGAAGTACAACGAAAGATACTACAACATTAACCAGGCATTTGAATGCGACAGTACCTTTTTCCAGGTTTTCAATGCAGAACTTACTATTGGGAATAAATTAACATTATTTGAAAATCCGGCGTCAATGGTAATTTCAGAGACTTTTGCTGAAAGTATTTTTGGCCGGAATAATCCAATTGGAGAGGTGCTTTCTTTACCCAGCGGACAATTTTATGGCGAGGAACAAAATTTTACGGTGAATGGTGTTATGAAAGATTTTCCGATGAACAGCCATTTTCACCCCGATTTTGTTACAACTCCGGCAACCGACAAATTTACATATGGTTGGGCCTGGACCTATCTTTTACTTATAGAAAATGCAAATTCTGAAAATGTAAAAAAAGGATTCACGAATTATTTAGCCGAAAACAGGCTGGATAAAACCCGGGAGATGAAATCCGAAGTTCATCTTCAAAAATTAGGCGATATTCATTTGAACTCGGATAAACTTCGTGAAATTGAACCAAATGGGAATATCCGTAACATTTATGTGCTTGGAATTGCTGCTTTTATTTTGCTGCTGATTTCCATCAGTAATTTTGCAAACCTAAATCTGGGCATGGCTGTATTCAGTTCGAAATACCTTTTAATGAATAAAATTCTGGGCTCTTCAAAATACTCAGTTACCAATTATTTTTTTCTCGAAGGTTTTATTATTATGCTGGCAACATTACTGTTTTCGCTACTTTTCGCGGTTCCTGCAAATTCTTTGATCGTGCAGTTTGTTGGATTAAACCTGCTTTCCGGGAACTTACTTTTTATCATTCTTTTGGTTCTTGTATTCAGTATGTTAAGTCTGTTTTTCGGAATGTTGCCTGTTTTGAAATCCGTTTTTTCCTCATTCCGCTTTAATGCCGGTGAAAAAACCCGGTTAACTGTTAAAAGCGGAGGAATCAGCAATGGTTTAATTGTATTTCAATTTGCAATCTCAATAGCACTAATAATTGCCGTTTTGGTTATTTCGAGGCAAACGGATTTTGCTTATAAAAATGGAATGGGTGTTCAGGAGAACAATATAATTTGCATGGAATCGGTACATTCAGGTATTCAGCAAAAGTTTGAGGTTTTTAAAAAAGAATTGTTGAAATATAACAGCATTCAGTCAGTTTCGGCAATGATGGAACCTCCGGGCGGTGAGGCAAACGATATGTTCCCATTCGAAATGGAAGGATATAAACCCGGCAAACAGGAAGAGCAATTTGATGGAATTGGCGTTTTCCATGCGATTATTCGTTTGCATCTATTTTTAATTTACAGTTTTTAAGCGGAACCAACTTTAACGAAAAGAATGCTGATGCCGATGGTTCGGGAGAATAATCATTAAAGAAGCAGCCATGCGCCGGTTAAACTATACCAAACCGGATGAAATTGTTGGTAAAGAGTTCAAACTTAATTTTTCGCAAGGTGGAGATGAAGTTATTAAGATTCCACGCGGAAAAATTATTGGCGTTGTAAAAGACTTTCATCTTTCGAGCATGAAAAAAGAGATTGAACCACTTGTTTTGTTTAAAAGGGAAAATTTGTGGCTGATTAATTTTGTGGTTTCATACCATCCGGAAATGCAGGAGGCAGCAATTGCCGATATGTCGAAAGTGTGGAATTCGCTTTTTCCTGAGTACCCTTTTCAATTTAAATATGTGGGAAACATGTATCAGCAGGTTTATAAATCTGAATTTTTGCAGGCAAAACTCTTAAGCATATTTACAGTAATTGCTTTGTTTATTTGTTCCATTGGGTTATTTGGATTGTCATTGATTATTACACAGCACCGTACAAAGGAGATTGGTGTGCGAAAAGTGAACGGCGCCAAAGTTTCGGAAATTCTTGCCATGCTGAACAAAGATTTTATGAAATGGGTAGCCATTGCATTTGTAGTGGCTTGCCCGTTTGCATATTTTGCCATGAATAAATGGCTGGAAAACTTCGCATACAAAATTGAGTTGAGCTGGTGGATTTTTGCCCTGGCAGGCTTGCTGGCGTTGGGAATTGCGATTTTAACGGTTTCGTTTCAATCATGGAAAGCAGCAAGACGAAATCCGGTGGAGGCACTGAGATATGAATAGTGTATGCGACTAAGTCGCAAAGCGACGTAGTTATGGTAGAAAATAATTAATAAGTTGAAAATAAGTCCCATAGGGGCGGTGTTTTCTAAATGCTAAAATATAAGGATTAAAATTATGGCAAACACTTACACCCAACTAAATGTACATGCTGTGTTCTCCGTAAAAGGAAGGAGAAATTTCATTTCAAAAAAATGGAGTGAAGAATTGCATAAATACATAGCAGGTACTTTAAAAGAAACCAAAAATTTTTCGTTGGCTGTTGGCGGCTACAAAGACCACGTTCACATATTTTTTGAATTAAACCCGTCAATTTCAGTTTCGGATGTTTTAAAAAACGTAAAATCCAAATCATCTAAATGGATAAATATAAAAAATTTTGTAAGTGGAAAGTTTGAATGGCAAGCAGGGTATGGAGCTTTCACTTATTCACGTTCGCAAAGAAATGCAGTAATCAAATACATAATGAAACAAGAAGAACATCATGGGAAACATTCATTTAAAGATGAATATCTTGAATTATTGCGGAGAAATGAAATAAAATATGAAGATGCATACATATTTGAATTTTATGACGACTAAAAAAACACCGTCCCTCTGTGACTTTTGGCGATTGGTCAATGAAAATGCTACCATAACCGCGTGCCGATGGCACTTTTAAAAAGGCATATAACGATGCAGTTATGATAGAAATTAGATGATCTCGTTACGATAGTGCTTTAAACAAGGAAATGATATATGAAAATGAATAAAAATAACACCTTCCCTACGGGATTTATGCTGTTGCGATATTGCCGATTCTAGCATAACCGCATGCCGATAGCACTTTTAAAAAGGCGTATAACGATGCAGTTATGGTAGAAATTAGATGATGAAGTTCAAAATCTAGTTACGATAGTGCTTTAAAACAAGGAAATGATATGAAAATGAATAAAAATAACACCATCCCTACGGGATTTATGCTGTTGCGATATTGCCGATTTTAGCATAACCGCGTGCCGATAGCACTTTTAAAAAGGCGTATAACGATGCAGTTATGGTAGAAATTAGATGATGAAAGTTCAAAATCTAGTTACGATAGTGCTTTAAAACAAGGAAATGATATATGAAAATGAATAAAAATAACACCATCCCTACGGGATTTATGCTGTTGCGATATTGCCGATTCTACCATAACCGCGTGCCGATGGCACTTTTAAAAAGTCGCATAGCGACGCAAATATGGTAGAATATTAGATGTAGATTGTTCAAAATCGAGTAATTATGGTGTTTTAAAATTGGGAAATAATATATGAAAGTGAATAAAAATAACACCATCCCTACGGGATTTATGCTGTTGCGATATTGCCGATTCTACCATAACCGCGTGCCGATGGCACTTTTAAAAAGTCGCATAGCGACGCAATTATAGTAGAATATTAGATGTAGATTGTTGTTCAAAATCAAGTAGTTATGGTGTTTTAAA
>JADIYN010000065.1 GCA_016705335.1 Draconibacterium sp.
GAATAGTATTTCCAATTTAATCCGAAAAATAATATAACAGAAAGGAAAAGGACTGCTAAACCAATTATAACAGCAATTTGAAAATTAATTGAGCTGGGATTTGCATCGAAGTATAATTCATAAATAGTTACTCCTACAATTGTTCCGAGAATGAATAAAATCGCAGATATCATATAACTCATACTGCATTGATTTCTTAAATCTTTTATGTCTTGTGTTGATAAACTTCTGTGCATTTTGTATTTATTTTTAACAGATGGTTAATTTTAAAAGCTGTTAATGATTACTGCTCACTTTTCAAATACGGTTCATCTTCATTCTAAAACACCTCAACATTAGAAATAAAAACCGGTCTTTTAAATCTATTTTTGAAGAGTTTTATTTCTCCAGCAGTATTTCTTATAAGCCGGAGAAGCCATTCCTCCATGATCAAAACTGTCCAGTTCATAAAGTTTTGTTTTCTGATGCCCGCAATTTTCATCATCCGCATCTGTGCGTTTCTTCTGTAACGGCCAAGCATTTGACGTTCACGGTCGCCTGTTATTAAAATGAGTGGTGGAGCATCAGCCCGAACATGGTAAAGAGGGGCAAACCATCAACAAACCGGCTGTGTGTCAGGTATTCCGCGTTCTTTCTTTAATCGTCATGTGTGTAAGGCAGTGACCGCTTGAACGGGATGAGAATTGCAACCGGGTTGGCATCAATTTCAGATTTTGCCAGCCATTGTTTATCCAGGCCAACCATACTTGCCAGATAACCACCTGCCGAATGACCTGAAACAACAATTTTTGCCGGGTCGCCACCAAACTCTGCAGCAATGTGTTTAAAAGTCCAGGCAACAGCGGCAGCAGCATCTTCAATGTATGCCGGACAATTAACTTTGGGTTCAGCCTGGCACCTATAGCCACAACTGCAATCCTCTTGTTTTTAAGTTTCTCCGAAATGTGTTTTCACCGCCGGTAATTCCGCCACCGTGAAACCAAACAACTGTTGTAAACCCTTTTGTCAGCAGGATAATAAATATCCAACTTGCAGCGCTCAGCAATATATCCATCATTATTTGCCTCAGCAGCGGTTCGGTATAAAATGTTTTCTTTGAATAAATAACCTTGATTTTCCTGTGCATTGATTGCCTGTGGTTGCAAAGTCAACAAAATGGAAACAAGGAATAAAAGTGTTGAAAATGATTTCATATTATTGATTTAATTTTTTTGTTGAAATAGTACTGCTTCAAATATAGGAGAAGTGAGTTAAACCACATACGCACACAGGAAACAAAGGAAACATTAAATAAAACTATGTGAATTTTATATTTTAATGTGGTTCAAATAAAATGAAATACATTTGTCGCCCTAATACAAAACAAAATGTGGGCATTTGCCGGATTGTTATCTGCTTTATTCTTGAATTTATGATATTTTTTAAAAAGACATCGCTAAACTGGCAATGCAGTTATGCCTGTACTGTTTTTTGCAACCTAACAAGTACCTTCATCTTTTGCCGGTTGTTGTTGGTCACTATTTTTCCTGAAACTTTTTCTGCCATTGGACTCTTACCACCTACCCTAAACCTTGCGCAGCATTTGCAGGTTTTTCTAAAAATCAGTTATTGTAGTTTGAGTTGATACTTGCTTTTTTTGCAATGAAACATCTGCTGATTACTGTTTCTCGCCCATTCGCGCTACCGGACCATTTTGACTTTAATTGGTGCTCTTATTATTTTTCACGAAAAACTAAACTTTTGCAGTGGATTGGAGTGCTTGTTACATTGTTGTTCTTTTTCTTTCGACAAGAGGAAAAAAGAGGGTATTGAGTACAAAAACAATAAATGGATTTGGTTTATTGTTGGCGGTACGCTACTTTGGCGCTGTGAGCGGGCTTTATGACAAATTTATTATTGCTCGCATTGACAGGATCGCAGTGCAAGCCTGGTTTTCGTTTTACCAGGTAGTAATTTTGTTGCCGATATTAGGTATTTTTTGGTTCCCGGTCGAAAAAAAACCACTCCTTTTCGATGGCGATGGTCAATTCCCGCCATTGGCCTGACTTTGGTACTGCTGATTTCCTTTATTTCTATGCTTTGAGTTACGATGGATCGATGATTCACCATTGCAGCCTTACGGCGGGTCAGCGTGCTTGTAATACCTTTGGTTTGGTGCTTTTGTTCTTGGAGAAGTCAATCTGAAACAAAAGGGAATATTTTTACTAGGCATTTTAGCCGCACTTTGCTGATGACGCTGGGGAGCAGCTGATTATAAAAAAGGGAAATTTGCATATGCAATTTTCCCTTTCAAATCCATAACTCAAAACCGTTACTTTGTCAATCTCTCCAACCTTTTCATTATTGAGAAAATGAAAGCAGCAGAAACCAAACAACAGGCAACAAAAATGGCCTAGAGCGCCGTTGCCGGATTTCAATTTTGTCCCAGAAGTAACTCCCAAACCAAGCAACTTGTTTCCGACTGCTGTAGCCACAACCAACCACCCTGCATCAAACCCTGGAAACGGGCTGGTGAAACTTTTGAAACAAATGACAATCCCATCGGGCTGAGGAACAATTCAGCAATGGTTAAAATAAGGTAACTGTTGATTAACCAATATGGCGAAACCCTTGATGAATCGGGAACCGGAGCGCCGTTCAATTCAAATGGGGAAACAATATCAAGTGAACTTACTAGCATAATTGTAAATCCAACTGCAGCAATTATCATCCTGATACCTATTTTTCGGGGTCGAAGGTTCTTTTGCTATGGTTAGCCAGCCCATGTAAAAATTCCATCACAAGAAATGTCAGCGAAACGATAAACAGCGGGTTAAACGACTGGAAAACTTCGGGTTGAATATCGTTACTGACCTCAGCCTGATTGTAAAATACCAAGTGGCAGCACCAAAAATTACGAACATTGCACCACCAATAATTTTGTTTTTGCAACTCCCTTTTAAGCAATAAACCAACCCAGCAATTGTACCTATAAATGCAAGTATATTCCACATATCAAAAACAGGTACGTAAATGCATAACTGCTTTATCTGTGTAATCGCGGGCAAAAAGGTCATAGTTAAAACCGTTTTGGTGGGAATGACATCCAAAAGAAAATAACTACTAAAAATACAAGTAACATTGCTGTAATACGCGGGCGCTCGTCTTTGTTTGAAATTTGTAAAATCCAGGCTACAAACCTGCAAAAACAAACCAAAAGCAAAACCAATATCAACATTACCAAGTAAGAAGTAAAATACTAAAACTGTGGCTGCCATAACCGCTGCTGAAATTAAAATCTTCACAAACCGCCACTTACTTTTATCTCTTTTTCAGTAGTCGAAACTCTTTATTTGGCAGCAGTTTATTAAAGAAAATATATACGGTTAACGAAACTAACATGGCGCTGGCAGCAACTGCAAACGCATAATTGTAGCCCTCGGGAAAACATCGATATATTGCTGTGCAAATGCGGCCAGATCAGTTACGGACCGCCTACATTTGCGGCATTCGCGAGTTCCTGAAATTTTGCCGTATCAGCAAGTTTTCCGTTTATCATTTGAGTGGCAAAGCGCTGGTAAACTTCCATCGTGATTGAAACCTGTTGGATTTTAACCACCAGTTACGTGCTGCGTTGGCAGCGAACCGAGCAAAAAGGCACCGATATTTATTCCCATGTAAAAAGCAAATAGGCTTTGTCGCGTAATTTTTCATATTTAGGGTCGTCATACATTTGTCCGACAACTGCCTGCAGATTGCCTTTAAACAAACCATTACCCAGCGCTATTGTAAACAGGAAAACCACGGTCAATGTCAGTGACATCCCCGGAATTGCCATCATTACATAACCAAGAAACATGATAATAATTCCCGTCATTATTACGGTCTTATACTTTTTTGTGGCATCGGCAAGAATACCGCCAAACAGTGCCAGTGCGTAAATGTAAAAATAAAACCAGCTGTAAATTTGCCGGCTGTTTCTGCATTTACATCGAACTTTGCCTGAAGGAAAAGCACAAGAATTGCTATCATTGTATAAAATCCAAACCGTTCGCCCATGTTGGCGAAAAAATGCTACAACTAAACCTTTTCGATGATTTTTAAACATGTTTCTAAGTTTTGATTGATTAATAATTACGTTATTTCAGCGTTGGCAAATATAGAAATCTTTTGTACTTATTAAAGTTGATAAAGGTCAGTTTCAAAGTGTTAAATTGAAAAAGAGAGGTGCTGTTTTTGTGTATAAATTGAATATAAAAGTGGCCTGGCGTGAATGATATCCGATATTTTTCTAATTACAAAGTGAATATTATCCGATATTATTCATCTGCCAAATAAAATATATCGTTCATGAAGTTCATTTTGAATGGTCATCCAAACTTTTTCCGCGATAAAATGACAATAATTTTGAATAAAATTTAATAGAGTACCCTGTGAAATAAAATTCCTCATTTACAGGCTGAAAAACGGGGTCAATTCCAAAATAAAAGTTTGTTTTCGATGAGTTTACCTTCTTCATAAAAGTTTTTCTCAATCACATTTCCATCCTGAATTGTTTCGTCAGGACATCCGTCAGTTGTGTATGAAAAAGTTTTAATGTAACTGGTTGCGCCCGTGCGGATTATCCTCTTTTCTTCCACTAATATGTTGTTTTTGTATTTGTAAATTAACTGGTCGTAAACTTCGTCTTTTCTTCAGTTTGGATAACTGCTCTTTTTTAATAAGTTCCCGTTTTCTGTCGAATTCAAAACTATGCGCATATTGAAATTCCCATTTGTCGCCGTAGTAGTAATAAAATTCTTCATATTTTGGTTTTGTCCCGTTGTATTTGTAAACTTTTGTGTGTACTTTTCCGTCTGCATCGTAATTCTGAATCTCCTTTAATTGGTTCCCCCGAATAAATATATTGGTTCGAATTTCCATATTTCCAGTTATTTTCACTGAAATAAAATGTTGAATCTGTTAATCGCTGATTACTTTCATTAAACGAACCTGTTGATTTCGTGTCTGGAGTATCATTGAAGAATGTAATGGTTTCGATGATATTGTCATTGCTATCATATTTGTATGATTTCGACATGATTTCATTTTCCGGGTCGTTTTTGCAAAAGATTTTTTCTGTTTGAAAAAGGAATTCTTCATTTCGTTCTGAAATCGGGTCAATCTTAAAATCTTCGATTTCGCAGGAAGTAAGTAACACAACAACCGAAATTGTTAGAAATGCTGTAATTTTTAAGGTTTGGAAACCATTTTTTGGTAGCTGTTAATTTCTCAAACAGATGGAATTTACCCAAAAATAGTTGCTTAGAAAAGTAAAAATTTGATAACAAAAGGGGAAATTACGTTTTGTTATAAAGAAGATAGTTTAACCAGGATTTCCGAATATAGACTTACCTGTCTTACTAGTCTCCGGGTCTTCTATCTTCTGTCAAATTCTTTAAAAAATGAAACTCTTTACAACAAAACAAATAGCAACACTCGATAAATACACAATCGAAAACGAACCGATTTCCGATATCGATTTAATGGAACGGGCTTCGTTGCAAATTACAAACTGGCTGGTTCAGAAATTTTCAACCGAACGAAAATTAATATTTTTTGCAGGTCCCGGAAACAACGGTGGCGATGCACTTGCCATTGCCCGTCAAATGGCCGAACTCGATTTTGATTGCGAAGTTTATCTGGTTGATTTGGGCCGGGAACTTAAAGGTTCATCAGCCATTAACCGCCACAGATTGGAATTACAGCAAAAAATAAAAATTTCAATTATTAAAACTGTAAACGATTTCCCGGAAATATCTGAAACAGACATTATTATTGACGGATTGTTTGGCTCAGGATTAACAAGACCTTTGGAAGGTTTGACTGCTGAGATTGTTCAAAAAATAAATACCTGCCAAAATACAGTCATTTCTATTGATATTCCAAGTGGATTAATGGGCGAGGATAATTCAGAAAATATAGCTGAAAACATTATTCAAGCCGATTTCACACTCACATTTCAATTCCCGAAAATCAGCTTTTTGTTTGCCGAAAATGAAAAATACGTTGGCGAGTGGGAAGTTCTGCCTATTCGTTTGCACCCGGATGGAATATTGACAAACTGAAACCAGTTACTTTTATTGAGAAGGAAGATATTCAGCCATTTATCCCAAAACGTTCAAAGTTTGGTCACAAGGGAACTTACGGTCATGCCTTGTTAATTGCGGGTAGTTTTGGTAAAATGGGCGCAGCGGTTTTAGCATCAAAAGCCTGTTTACGCAGTGGAGTTGGCCTGCTGACAACACAAATCCCGCATTTGGGTTACCCAATTATTCAGACTGCCGTTCCCGAAGCTATGGCAAGTGTCGATCAGCACGAATATACTTTTACCGAATTTCCGATTTGTCGCAGTTTTCAGCAATTGGAGCTGGCCCGGGGATTGGACAGAAATCAAACAAAAAAAGCATTATGCGAGTTGCTCGAAGAATCGCAGGTGCCTTTGGTTATCGATGCCGATGCACTGAATATTCTATCTGAAAATAAAAACTGGCTCGAAAAACTACCTGAAAACTCAATCCTCACACCACATCCGGGAGAATTCACACGTTTGGTTGGCGAGTCGGCCAATTCTTATGAAAATATTCAAAAGCAACTTGAATTCTCAAAAAAACATAAAGTAATTGTGGTTTTAAAAGGTGCATTTACGTCGATTTCGACACCCATTGGAAAACTGTATTTCAACTCAACCGGAAACCCCGGAATGGCAACTGCCGGCAGCGGCGATGTGCTGACCGGGATAATTCTCGGACTGCTAACTCAGGGAATTCAGCCCGAAAAAGCTGCGGTTGTAGGGGTTTATATTCACGGGCTGGCAGGTGATTTGGCAGCACAGGAAAAATCGCAACATTCAATAATTGCCGGTGATATTATCGAATTTCTTGGAAAAGCTTTTCTAACTGTTGAAACCCATTCAAAATAATAATTTTAATACATTTGAGTTTTTATAAAAACAAAACAGAAAAACATGAAGTATTTAGTATTGATAATTGGTATTGTAATGATTCTGCCGGTTTACGGGCAACGAAAGAAAGATGATGTGGTTGCACCTACCTTTGTAGAAGGAGTTGTTTATTCACTTCCGCGTACCGGAATCAGGGTGAATGTTAAGGCAACGAAGGAAACTTTCCGGCCAGGACCGTATGCAGCTTATGCCGAACAACTGCTGGGAATCAAAAATGCAAAAACAAAAGCCGCCATAAATTGGGCTATCGAAGAAGTTAAAATCGATGTTTTTTCGGAACCTGATCCCGAAAATACATATAAAGCGTTGGGATTAAATTTAGTTAGTCTTTCTGCCGATGGCTGTCTGGCTGGGATTAATGCACTTTCTGCTTCCAATAAAAAAGAAGTAGTTGTAACCAACGCCGTAGGTCAAAAAACTGAATTTGGTGATAACAACTCTTTTGAATATTTCACTGATGCCCCAATTTATACCGCTGGAGATTCAACAAATAATTACCGGCCAGTAAAATTGGGCGAAGAACAGAAAATCAGCAAAGCCGCACAGCGTGTTTTGGAAAGCCGTCGGATTCAATATGAAATTGCTGCTGGTTTAGTTGATGAATTTCACCCCGATGGAGAAGCATACAAATTGAGTTTAAAAGAATTAAAGAAAATTGAAAACGATTACCTCAGTTTATTTGTTGGCAGGTCAACTTATGAAAAAGAAACTTTTGGTTTCGATTATATTCCTAAAAGTGGCAAAAGTGAAGCAATTTTTAGAATTTCAGAAGAAAACGGAATTGTACCAGCCACTGATCTTTCGGGTAAACCGGTTATGATAGAGTTTGATATCGACAAAGATCTTGTACAGAAATATTCGGGACTGGTAAAATCTGATAATCCAAATGCCGGCCACAGCGGGGTATATTACAGGATTCCCGGTCGGGCAACTGTAAGATTGATAAACGACATGAATGTTATTGCTACTGCCCGAATTACAGTTGCACAATTTGGTGCAGTTGCTCCGGTTCCGGAAGATCTGCTGAATGGCGAATGGAATTTAATCGAAACCGGTTTAATTCAATCGGTAACAAGAAAGTAATCCAAAGCATTCAGAATAAATAAGATAAGCAATCAACCTGATTATTTAATTCCTATTTTTTCCTTAAAATAATCTTAAAAAAACAAATGAATCAATTAACTTTAAAAAAACACTTCACGACTCAGGAAGCGCGTTGGATAGCCCTGCTGCTTATTTCATCGACTATGTTTTGGGTACATTTTTGCCGATGTAATATCCCCGTTGAAAAACATTATGAACAAACTTGGGCAACTGGTCGCCCGACTTTGGGTTTATTTGGGAGGTTACGGGTTGTTGAATGTTTTTGTTGGATTCCTTTTATTTCTGGAGTCATTTCTCGATAAAATTGGTATACGGTTTAGTACAATCGCTTTCGGGAATCACAATGATTATTGGAGGAGCGATAAAATATTCCGCTTTAAAAGGTTATATCGATCATACAGCAGCCAACCAACATTCCGCTTGTAAATATAGACCTCACCACAGGTTTTGGGGCGGATTGCGGTTTTGCGGTTTTGGGGTTGGGTGTTGAAATGGCCGGAATAACAGTTTCCAAAACTATTGCAAAATGGTTTAAAGGAAAGAAATGGCAATGGCAATGGAATGCAGGTTGCCCGATTGGCCGTTTGGGTTCGTTTGTCACCCATCTTGCTTTTGGGGCGAAGGTCTGAAAATCCAGCTGATTGGGATGCGCAAATCCTTTTTAATTGTACTTTTTTCTTTTGCATTTGGGTTTGCTTACTTTTCTTACAATACTTTCAGATGTAAACTTGACAAGGAATTGGTTGATGAGGCTGATAAGTGGCTCGAAGATAAATTCAAATATCCGATTTACCTGTCAAAAATCTTTGCAAATCTTGGTTTATTGCTAATTGCGGCGCTGTGTGTTTTTCTATTCAGCTGTTTTCCCGTTTTAAAATACGCCCCCGATTTGATGGTAAACGAATTTGGTGTCGATAAAGTGAAAACTGGGCGGGTTTTCTTCCCAGACTTGTACCGGGCCATGCTGTTAACGCCATTTTTGGGACTTTACGATAAAAAGGAAAGGTGCTTCTATTATGTTTTAGGTTCAGTTCTTTTAATGATTGTGCATGTAATATTTTATTTACCTTTAATTACAAGCGTGGTTGCAGCTTTTCAACGTTTTGTTATCTTGGGAACTGCGTTTTCATTGGTTCCTTCATCAATGTGGCCATCTTTGCCAAAAAAAATACTAAAAGACAACTTGGAAGTGCCTATACGGTTATTTTCTGGGTGCAGAATTTAGGTTTAATGGTAGTTCCTCTGGCGGTTGGAATAGTGCTCGACAAAACAAATCCGGGTGTTGCCGAAGCAAAAGTTGCAGGCGAAGCAATAACCTACAGTTACCAAACAACCTGGACAATTTTTGTGGGACTTACAGTTTTGGCTTTGTTAACTGCAATTTGGCTTAAAGCCGAAGACAAAAGAAAAGGTTACGGTTTGGAACTCCCGAATATCAAAAGATAGTTTGCAAATTTAGTTTTGATAAAGGGACAACAATTCAAACTTTTTCATGTTAGAATAGGAAAATAAATTCAATTCAGACTTAATTTCAACAGAATGATTAAAAATTGAAGGCAATTAAAATCTAAACCGACGAAATATGGTCAGTTTTCGAAGAAATGACCAAATTCCCAGGCCTTCCTTTCATGAAGAAGCAATTCAGGACTGGGCTGTAAACTTTGGTAAAAACCTGGGTTTGGAAACTATAAAAGACGAAGTGGGAAATGTGATTATCCGCAAACCTGCAACTGAGGGAATGGAAGATCGCAAAGGCATAATTTTCCAGGGTCACCTGGATATGGTTCGCAAAAAACAGCGATAAAAAACACGATTTTACTACCGACCCAATCGAAGCTTTTGTTGATGGTGAATGGGTAACTGCAAATGGCACAACTCTGGGCGCTGATAACGGAATCGGAGTTTCGTCGGCACTGGCAGTTTTGGCGTCAAAAACCATTAAACACGGGCCGGTTGAAGTGCTTTTAACTGCTACAGAAGAAACAGGCATGGATGGTGCAAAAGGTTTGAAAGCGGGAGTTTTGCACGGTGATATCCTTCTTAACACTGACACTGAAGACGAAGGAACTTTTAGCATTGGTTGTGCCGGTGGTATTGATGTTTCTGCTTCTTTTAAAAATAAACTTTCAAAAAAATTACCAAAAAAATCGGCAGCATTTACATTAAAAGTTACAGGATTAAAAGGCGGACACTCAGGCGTTGATATTCATTTGGGCAGAGGAAATGCCAATAAAGTTTTTTTCCGGGTTCTGAATGAAATCAATAAAAAATCGGATGTAAGATTAGCTGATATACAAGGTGGAAGTTTGCGTAATGCAATTCCACGCGAAGCTTTTGGGCTTGTAATTGTAAAATCAAAAAAGGCAGAAAAACTGTTTGCATTGGTAGAAGAGATTTCCAAGACAATTAAAACAGAACTCGAAAACGTTGAACCCAATTTGGCAATAGAATTGGAAGCCGCGGAAATGCCAAAAAAAATCATGTCGAAATCGCTGCAGAAAAATCTGACAAATGCAGTTTGGGCTGCACCAAACGACGTGGTTCGCATGAGCGATACGATGCCCGGCACCGTGGAAACCTCATCAAACTTGGCTATTGTAAAGTCGGATAAAAACAAAGTTGAGATAAATTGCCTGGTTCGCAGCTTTTCGGAATCAGCAAAATTAGCGCTTGCATCGCGTTTGGAATCAGTATTTACGCTTGCCGGAGCATGTGTAAGTTTAGACGGAAGTTACCCGGGCTGGAAACCGGATGTAAATTCTGAAATTCTGGAAGTAATGAAAAAAGCTTTATTACAAACAATTCAAAAAGAAACCTGAATTACTTGCCATGCACGCCGGTTTGGAATGCGGAATTCTGGGCGCAACATACACCAACTGGGATATGATTTCTATTGGCCCAACTATAAAATACCCACATTCGCCCGATGAAAAAGTAAACATCGCAACAGTTCAAAAATACTGGGACTTTCTGCTGAATGTGCTGGAAAATATTCCTGAAAAATAAAACTTTTATAAGTTGATTGAGAAGGTGACTTTGGGTCACCTTCTTAATTTTTCAATAATTTATCTGCAGCCAAAACCAAAAACATAAAGTGGGTTGCACCGCCGCCCATCACATATTCGGTTTGCTGCCAGAAATAAGGCCACTCTTTCAATTCAGGAAAATCGGGACGAATGATTCCAGTGCCTGAAACAACTCCACCCGGAATAAATGATCTGTCGGCGCGATTTACGCCATAAGCCTGAATAACCGAACGCGATCCAACACCCGAAGCAAATGACGACGTATTTTCGCCCGGATGATTACCCAATACAAAATTCAAAGCGTTAAACAGCAAATCTTTCTTAAACAATTCAGGCAGATTTTTATACAAAAAATACTGCTGCATTCCAAGTCGCTGAATTCCCCAGCCATCGCCCCAAATGGCAATATTGTAAGGTACACCAAACGGATTTTCTTTTGTCTTTCCTGAAGTTTTGAACTTAATTCCTTGTAAAGCGCAGTTACTTCCGATTTAAATTCTTCGTTTTGGCAACGGCTAAAAATGCGTGCAACTGAAGCCCCGGTTTGTGATATGCTTTTAACCACAGCATCTTTCATTTCGAAAATATCTTTTTGGTATTTTAAATCATCGGTAGTAATCAGCAATTCAACAGCAGCATTAATTTTTCCAGAACTGTTTCTTCCTGATACCTGTCTTTCCACGTCATACAATTCAGTTGCAGCTTTTAAACAGCGTGCAGCCAAATCATCATTATAACCTTTTAATACCCGGGCGGCGGAGGCCAGTGCCTGGATTGCAGTATATTCGTGACCGGCATTTTCCTCGGTAAAAACCCAGCGGTCGTCAGTTTTGCCCGATTCTGTACCCGTTTTTTCGTTTTCCGCAAGTGCCGGATTGTATTTCAAATCATCGGTCATCGAACTTGCATCTCCCAGCAATACATACTGCCGAAGGTCATTGCAAATGATGCCGCGGTACAGCCTGCCCATGTTTTCGTAACCGCCCAAAATGGTTAAAACGCCGTGCTCAACTTGTTGAAGCACATCCGGTTTACCATCGGGTAAATGAATTTCGACAAGGTGGTTTTTTTGGTCGATTGTTGTTTGGTCCCAGTTAACGCCAAACTCTTCGTATGCCAATGCCAAGGTCCAAACAGTACCGGCCTGCGATTCAACACGCAAATCGTAATCACCTGCATCGTGCCAGCCGCCAACATTTAATCCCGGAACCTGTTCCAACGGTTTGAATTTTGTTAAAGTTGAAGGTCCCTGCAGATATCCGTCAAAATGGTTTGTGTCAACCGGCGCCATCAGTGCATCGTCCATGTGGCACTCGTCGTGCCAAACACGGTAGCCTTCGTTAATTCGCATGTGACACATTTGAACGGGCAAAAAATATTCAAGTGTGGGTTGCCAAACATGACGTTCGTAAACATCGTTATCAATCTTAAAAGGTTCAGTTTTATAACCTTCATATTCAACCTGGTAAATCCCTGGTTTTTTAATTTCAGAAAAATCGAACTGATAATAATTGAAACGAAGATATTTACCCCATTTTTCAGGATTTCCTTTTTTCACCGTTTCAAAACCTCCATTTTCCGACATACGAAGCAGCGAAACTTCAGCAATCCTTGTTTCCGAATTATCCAATTCAACAGTAGCGATTTTTGGTTGAGCAGGGTGATAACCGACCTGGCTGACATGAACAACAGGTTTTTGTTTGAATCCAACTGCAACATTTGGTTCAACAAACCACTCGATAGCATTTTTTGCAGCGCCAGGCTGAACTTCAGACCGAACAACAAACCAACCGTTGTTGTGGTAAAACCGTCCGTCAAGCAATTGAACATCGGCATTTAAACTTGTGATTTTCATGGTTTGTGCAGGAACATCGGGTGCAATTGTCAGTTTTTTCCCGGTTGCTATCGGGAATGCCTGCCAGTTTCCGTCGGCATCTTTTTGCATGGGTCCGTTGGCCTGCAAAGGGAAAATTCCATTTTGTTCATCCATGTACCACGATTTTCCGAAGAGTAATCCGGGAAAAAGTTCGAGGTTAAAACCTACTTTTCCAATCCATTCTTCTGGAAGTGGATTTTCCAGATCCACTATTATTCTGAAATTTTTCCCCTCACCAATTACCCTGACATTGTAACTAAAATTCAAATCGGGATAAAAAACCGGGTTAAAACCTTTGCGGTTGCGGCTTTCGTCGGGATAAGTACATTTTATACGAATTTCATTTTTATCGGGAAATACTTCGCGTTTGCCCGTTGCCGGAATGGGTTGCCACTGACCGGGAGTTGGTTCCAGACGCAGGTCGCCGTTTGTAGCAACACGTGTTCCGTTTTGGATAATTCCGATTGCTCCCTGGTGGCCTTCGGGATAAATATCATAAAACACCATCACGTTCAGTCCGGGCATTTCGAAATATTCATCGCTGTTAATAATTAGTTTTTGCGCTGAAAGAGATAGCGAGGCTACAAAAAGAAGAATAGAAAAGAGAAGATTTTTCATTTTACAGTTGGTTTAGATTTATAGATTGTAAAGATATTATAATTCAATTTCCTTTAATTGGCATATTTTGCTTTTTTATTTGTGACGTTGTAAGGAGCTTTGCACGCTGACAAGTCCATAGTCCCTGGAGCCAGAAACCTGTCAACGTCTTTAGACATAACAGCGTTAACTTTGGGTTGTAAATATATTACAATTAGCAGTTGTCTGGCAAAATTTATTCAGAATTCTAAAATGATCCCTGACGGGAAAAATTGGCTTTTTTTCTCTCCCCCCGCGCACCCGGGGGCGGGGCGGGGCCCCCCGCCCCCTGGGGGACCCCCGGAGCGCCCCCCCAAGGAACAGGAGGATGAACGCCGCGGGCAGTTGCATTGCTAACCTCCACTTTGTTAATAAGGAGTATAAACTGGTTCGCTTTACTAGACACACCTTTCCGTAAAACAAATCCATATCCTCTTTTCTATTTGAAAACGGGAAGCCAATTTCAATACTATTGCCAGGTTTAATCATACAATTTTGGTTATCGCTTGAAGCTGAAATGTGTATCTCCTTTTCGATTTTTGAAGTTGTCGTTAGACCGGATAAAAGCGGCTTTCCTTTCGCTTCGGTTATTTCTTCTTCGGTCTTTTCAACTGTAAATGAATTGGCTCTTATTTTTATCGTTGTTCCCTCATTGCAAAAAATCGTAGTATCTCTGTTTGCCTGAATGGTAAATATTTGGGGCTTTTTAAATGTTTATAGATATCAGACAATGAATTAATTGCTTCCGCTTGAACTACGGATGCACTTTTTTTTGTGGTTGAATCATTTGAAACAGTTATCTTATTTGCTTCATTACTATTTGATTTATTATTAATTATTTCAGAGTGCTCCTATGTTGTTTGTTTTTCAATGTTGGTCCGAATTAGGCGGAAAGTATTTAATGATTTTGAAAAATGGGGGAAGTTAGTTGTTCTGCTTACCAGTGGATCTTGTTCAATGATATATTGAACATTTGCTCAGATCGTTATTGTATTTGCCTTTTGCGGGTTTTTCAGCTCCCGACTTCGAGAGGGGGTGGCGCGTTGTTTTAAGGAGGGCGGGCGCGGGAACGGCGAAAGGGGAAAACCGGGGGGGGGGGGTCCTGGGGTCCTGTGTGTGATTGTGCCAAACATGTGATTAGCAATAAATTGTAAAAAGTTTCAACAACTTTTATTCACCATAATATTATTTAAAATAGTAAGTTCACAATAATCACTAATCATTAATCATAATCCTTCAGCTTTTCCCCACCGAATAAATATCGTCAATCAAATGCTGGTATTTGGCTGCGACAATATTCCGTCGTAATTTTAGGGTTGGTGAGAGTTCGCCGGTTGCAGGTGTCCATTCGGCGCAAACCAGGCGGATGCGGCTGATTTGTTCGTGCGAACCAAGTGTTTTATTTATAATTTGAACTTCTTTTTGAATCTTCTCAATTACCTCTGGTTTTTGAATCAATTCCTTGTTGTTTTCGAAATGGATTTTATGCTCGGCACACCAGTCGTGTAAAAGTGGGAAGTTGGGTGAAATTAATGCACTTGCAAATTTTTCGTTGGCGCCGATAACCATAACCTGTTCAATCAGGTTCGATGCTTTCAGTTTGTTTTCGATCATTTGCGGTGCAATGTATTTTCCACCCGAAAGTTTAAAAATCTCCTTTTTACGATCAGTAATTTTAAGGTATTTGCCATCCTCAAAAACGCCAATATCGCCAGTATGAAACCAGCCTTCATTATCGATTACTTCGGCAGTTAAATCATCGGCTTTGTAATATCCTTTCATCACGCCGGGGCCTTTGCAAAGTATTTCGCCATCATCGGCAATTTTCACTTCAAAGCCTTCCAAAACTGCACCCACTGTACCAATTTTCATTTCTTTTGAAGCCGGATTGTTCACCGCAATCACAGGTGAAGTTTCAGTTAAACCGTAACCTTCGAGGTTCAACATTTTCGACATACCCAAAACCCTTGCAATTTTGGGTTGTAAAGCTGCCCCACCCGAAACAACATAAACAATGTTTCCGCCCAATGCTGCGCGCCATTTTGAATAAATTAATTTGTCTGCTAATTTTATTTTCAGGCTTAAAAGTGGCCCGTAATTTTTATTGTACTCAAAATGCTGTGTTAAATCTAGTGCCCAAAAATAGAGTGATTTTTTTATCCCTGTCAATTCTTTCCCTTTTGTCACAAAACCATCATAAACCTTTTCCAAAAGGCGAGGTACCGAGTTAAACATGTGCGGTTTGATTTCCTTTATTGCAGAAACTATCTGGCTTAAATTACCCACATAATAAATCCCCATTCCTTTGTATTGAAAGTGGTAATTCACACTCCGTTCGTACACATGGCAAAGCGGCAGGAAACTGATCACATGATGATCTTTTCCCAAATGATGCATTTTTGAATGTGCAACAAAATTTGATACAAGATTTTTCTGTGTCAGCATAACACCTTTTGGAACTCCTGTAGTTCCCGATGTGTATATTAAAGTAGCCAGATCTTCGGGTTGAACTGAACTTTTTATTTTCTCAAGTTCAGCGCTGTGTTGTTCCTTTTTTTGTTCCCCAAGCGTCAGGATTTCTTCGTAATTTTTTGCCCCGTCAACTTCTTCAAAAGTGTAAACCTGCTCAATATTATCAAGCAAAACCGCAATCGGATTTATTTTTTCGTACAGCTTTTGATCGCCAACAATTACCAATTTTACCTCAGCATGTTGTAAAATATATTTGTATTCGTCTTCTCCAATTGTCGGGTAAATGGGTACATGCACAACGCCTGTCATTGCCATTCCCATGTCGGCAAAATTCCATTCGGGGCGGTTGGTTGTAACAGTAGCAACTTTGTCACCTTTTTCAGTCCCAACGCCATTAATCCCATTGCAAACTGGTGCGATTTCTCAACATATTCCTGGGTTGAAAAAGTGTACCAACTTCCATCCTTTTTACCGCCAAGGGCATCTTTTCTTGGGAATTCATTTAGACAACGATCAAGTATATCAAAAGTACGGGTTACTTCCTGTGCCATATTTTATCGATTTAGTTGAAAATTGGCTAAAATTAAACAAACAGGAGCTACACTATTCTAATTGACCGAATGAAACTATTCTGCACCGTAAAAACCTTGGTGCATGTCGATTTTCTGTACTGATAATTCCAAAAATCAATAGGTTTATATAATCAGACCTGAAGGTTTTAAAACTCTTCAGGTCTGAATGAAAATAATTTAAAATGAGTTAAAACTCATCTCAACCTGCATTTCTCCTTTTCAAATTTTGTTTCCTTAATGTAGGCCCAAACCATCAGTACTCCAAAAAGGATAAATGTGATTGGCACAGCAGGATTTACACCGTCTGCCGAACCTTTTCCATAGGAGTGTAATCCTGACAGATAATAATTCACACCAAAATAGGTCATTAAAACTGAGGCAAACCCAAGGATTGAAGCCATGTTATAGTTGAAAACCCCTTTCAATGGCGGAATTAAACGCATGTGAACGATAAACGAATAAATAACAACTGTAATTAGCGCCCATGTTTCTTTTGGGTCCCAGCCCCAGTAACGTCCCCAGCTTCGTTGGCCCAAACACCACCCAAAAATGTTCCGATTGTAAGTGCATATAAACCCACTGTTGCCGACATTTCGTTAATGGTGGTTAGCTGTTCAATATATCCGGTAACTCTCACCTGGTTCGATTTGTTTCGCAATACTATTAAAACCAAAGCCAAAACCCCAAGTAACGAACTCAGGCCAATAAAACCGTAACTGGCAGTAATTATGGCAACGTGAATAGCCAGCCAGTATGATTTCAGTACCGGAACAAGCGGTGTAATTTCAGGATTCATCCAACTGAGATGCGCTACAAACAATGCAATTCCTGACAAAAAAGCGGCAGTTCCAACAACCATCGGGTATTTCCTCCCAAAAATAAAACCTGCCAGCATAATTGCCCAGGCCACGTAAACCAATGATTCGAAACCGTTGCTCCAGGGCGTGCCCCGAAATGTACCAGCGAATTGCCAATCCCATGGTATGCATCAAAAATCCGATAAATATCAAACCGAAAAATGTGATACGCAGGAATTTGGGCAGCGGTTTTTGTCTGAAAATATTTACAAACAACACAAAAAGCAACGAGAACCCAAACAACAAATAAAATGGAAAAATACGTTTGAAAGGGTTCACTTTATTGTACATAATTTCTATGTCACGCTTGGTTTGTGAAGGGATTAAATCGCCGCCATATTTTACCTGAAAGTTGGCAACCGCCTGTAAAATCTGGTTGGCATCAACAACGTTTTGCTCAGCTATTGTTTGCAGCAAAAGCTGGAAACCGCTTTTTACAAAAATCGAATCGCCACCTGAATATTCTGCAGCATTTGCGCCCGGCGGATACCATGAAGCTTCTTTTGTGTCGCGCGGATACAAATTGAACATTGAACCCTGGAAAACCATAAAACAAATGTTTATCCGTTCGTCAACATTGATATATTCTTTTTCCAACTTGTTTCTAAAAGCCGGAGCTTTTGCATAAGAAGCCTGAACATTATCTGAAATAGCATAATTTCCCTGGGCATCAAAAATCTGCTCAATTGTTATATATTTTCCATTGGCACCAAGTAACAGTGCGAGTGGTTGTTCCGAAATCTTTATGATTGGCAGTGTCCTCCAGATTTCAGGATAAGTCATCATACTCAAAACCACTTCATCGGGCGTTAATCCGTACAGAGTGGATTTACCGCTGATTTTACGCACAATTTCGCTTGTTAAGGTAGAAATTGGTTCAATCCGACCATCAACGCCCTGCACCCAAAGTTTGCTGAATTCCTGAACTGTTGCGTCATTTATGTCGGGAATTGCAGCACCGGTTCCGGGTTGGGCAACAGCGCCAAACGACAATCCACAAACGGCAAACACAAGTACCACAGTTTTTGCCGAAACCTGTTTCAGTTTGCGGGCTAAAAACTGGAAGTAAGAATTTTTATTGATAAGTGATAATATAAAACCAAGCGCTAACAAAAAATAGCCGATATAGGTAATCCAGGTTCCCCACAAATCGTGGTTCACCGAAAGTACAGTCCCCATTTCGTCGGTGTCGTAACTGCTTTGGAAAAATTTGTACCCTTTGTAATTCAACGTGTTGTTCATAAAAATGCGCATATCTTCTTTCAACCCGATATTTTCATCCTGTAAAACCACTTCAGAAGCAAAAGAAGAGGGTGAATTTGAACCCGGATAACGTTCAAGTTGAAAATCTTTTAAATAAATGCTGAACGGTACAAAAATCGGCACCGAACCGTAAGCCAAACGCAAATTGCTGTTTCCGAGCGGTACAGAAATCGTGTCGGCTGAAACACCTGAATGACCAAAAACAGGTACGGTTTGCTGGTTAATTCCATCAGAAATCTGAATCATTACCGCATCTTCGCGTGTTTCATTCTGACTTTTAACGGCTGTAAATGTTGCACTTGGCAAAAAATTACGGATTAAAAACCGAAATCCACGGAAGCCATATAAAAACATATTTTTTGCAGGAATTGTATCGCCCGGGGCAAATTTAACCGATTGCTGGGTTGCCATTGTTGTTTCTTCGAGCGAATCGACAGCAGTAACAAACAACTGGTTTTCGTTCATAAAAAACTTTATTGCGGTTGATCGGCCCGACTGGAAACCCGCAGTAAATCCGGGATACTCCAGCACATCGCCTTCGTGAAACATAAACGATTGCATACCTTGTGAGGTGGGCGACGAAAAAACAAAATCGATAACCGGTTCGCCACTTTCAGCGGGAATGGCTTTTCGTTCGGCATCTTCAATAAAACCAACGGCTTTAATTTTTACCGAAGTACCATTTACATCGAACTTTGCCGAAAACTGTTTTGGCGCCAGTTCCGAAAACAAAACCTTTGTTTCTTTTTGTTGATTTTCGAACCCCGCATAAAAATAACTATCGGTGGAAGTAATAAAGTTTGAACTTGTGTTTTCGCGGATGTGCATCACACCCTCGTAGCTGATGTACCGGGTAACTGCAGCCCCGATTAAGATCACAAGAAACGAAATATGAAACAAACCCATCGGAATCCGTTGCCGCGTGTAAAACCTGTATTTAATAAAATTATTTACAAGATTAATGGCAAGCAACACCAAAATCGCTTCAAACCAGTGGGTTTTGTAAATCAAAGCCAGCGCGGTTGGTGTTCCGTAACTGCTTTCGACAAAAGTTGCAATTGCCATAGAAAACGCAAGTGCAAGAAATAGAAATGCCATTACCGGCAACGAAGTTATGAATGTGTAGATTCGTTTCATGTTTAAATAATTAGCCGGAAGTCAGAAATCACCCCTCTGTCCTACGGACATCTCCCCTTAAAGGGGAGAAAAAGAAGTAAAAACGGAGATCCGAAGATTGTTTATAATTTTCAAGAGGCTGAAAATAGATGTTATTTAGAACATTTCAAAAAAGACAGGGCTAAATCGGAGCTATTTGTATTTTATTTTACGATTGTGCAGGAGTTGGACTTTCCAAGTCAAACATTTTTGAAAAAACTTATATTCGAAATAATAGAGAGTTGATGACATATCTCACAAATAATAACTTCCGGAAACAATACTTTTGAAAGCACTAACCCTTGCAACCATAAAATTGCAAGCCGCCAAAAAGTTCATGATGAAAAAACTGATTCTAATAGCTGGGGCATTAATATGTCTGAATATTTTAAGTTTTTCTCAGGAAAACAATACAATTCAGGAAGACAGTTCAAAACATTTCTTTGTTTCTGCCGGTATTGTCATGTCGCATTTTATACCAACAGAAGCTGCAACAGACTTAGATTGGAAAACCCAGGGTTTTAAGCCCGGGCGGAGAGTTTTTGATTGGATATGAATTTAATAGCAAATTAAGGTTGGCGACGGGTTTCAATTATCAATCGGGCAAAATATCATCATCCCATTTTTATTATGGTGACCAAACTTTCCTTCATGAAATCTCCGTTCCTTTATTAATTTGTTTTTGCTTTTTGAATGAAGGCAAATCAAAATATAAGTTGAATGCAGGTTTAAATTTTTTAAAATTTTCTCATGTTAAAAGAGAAACTAAAGGTGGGAAACTTGGTTCCGACACCAATAAATGGTTTGAACTGGATAACGACAATTACTTAAATTATGTTAGTGATTTATATCTGGGATTAAGCTATCATCCAGACATACCCAGGAGTCCAATTTCTTTTGAAATATTCACCAAATATCAATTAAATGATTATTGGCTAAATGAATATGTATCCAGGTTTAATTATGGGATAAAAATTAATTACTCATTTGATTTATAAATCATGAAGAAATAAAAGAACCGTTCCTTCTGCATCAACACAGAAAGAACGGTTCTCTTTTTTGAAGGAGTTGGACTTTCCAAGTCCAACATTTTTGAAGCTGCCGGACTTTGGAAAGTCCGGCTCCCGGCTCCCAATTATTGCGAAATCCCGTGATAAACTTTTTTCACCACTTCAATTTTCTCTTCATCCTCAGCAATGGCATTTGTTGTAAACATCATCGCACCGCTTGATTTTTCTGCAATTCCACCTTTAAGTACGGTTTCAAATTCGCCTGAAGAAATTGTATAAGGATTGTTGTATGCCTGCACAATTGGCCAAACTTTCGGGGAAGCGCCGTTTTTGATCTCCAGACGTTTACAAAACCAGCGGATGTTTTCCTCCACCCATGCCGGCTCGCGCCCCATTCTCGCGTGATAAACCATCGGGGAAAACACGTCAAAAACATCGCGAAGCAAATCGTAATCAAGCCCGAGAATACGCCGCCTGGCGCCGTCAAATTCCTCATCGGTCCACGGACAATGATAAAGCCCCAACAAAGTTCCAGGTTTCTGTTCGTCAATAATTTTCCGAATCTGAACCGACCAGTCAAGAATCACTGCGCATCGCCAGTCGCGCCATTCCTTATCTTTATTCTGTAATATCCACTGTGCTTTTTCGGCAGTGCTGCCTCCCTGAATTTCAAGGTTTTTTTCTTTGGAAAAAGTGGTAAGACAATGGTTGCAAAAACAGGTTTCGGGCAAAATAGGTTGTGGCTCTTCAAATTGTGCATGCCAGTGAACGTAATCCATCCAAACTCCCGAAATATCGTAATCGTTTAACAACTTGCGCAACTGACTGAAGCGGTATTCCCTGAACCCGGGTTCGGTAGGACAAACCCCCATAAACCACGAAGCAGCTTCCACCTGTTCGCCTTTTTCGTTGATTGCCCACGCTTCGGGATGTTCTTCCACGTAGTTTAACCCGTTTAATGTGGCAAACTCGGCATATACTTTTATGCCTTCACTTTTTGCACGTTCCATCAGCGCCGAATCAATGGAACCACCATGCACAAACACAGCATTTATACCCAGATCAGGCAACGAATACCCTTTATCCCACAAAGGTTTCGGATGCCCGTAAATTCCCCTTATTTCAATTTGCCGGTCAGGTTCCTGTGCACATGAAAACAATATGAAAAGCAATAAAAAAGCTGAAATGAAATTCTGTTTTGGTTTTGTTTGTTGTAATGTTTTCATCTCTTTCGATTTTAACTGTTTAAACAAATATAGAACTTACCCAACAATGAAACTATACTTTTCTGTATCCTGCAAAACGTATTAAACTTATTCCCGAAAGAAAAGACATTACCAGACATATACAACGAATCACCAATTCACCAATTCCATTTTCCTGTTTTACAACACCATTTGTCAATCCGATTTAAAAAATTTTTATTTTCGAAAACGATAACAGTTTAACAACAAACAGGGATTAACCCAAATAACAGTTAACAAAAAACAAAAGCCAATAAACAAAAAGCAAAACCCAAAGAACAAAGATCAAAAACCCGATTAACAAAAAAATAAAACATGAGACCCAAAAACTGCTGTCTGCTTTTCCAATTAACCACTTATTAAAACATTACAATTATGAAAAAATTACAACAGTTCTAATGGCCATTTCAATGGTAATGTGGATGGCCTCATGCGACCACAATTATCCCGAAGAGTTAACCTAGTGGTGAAAATATTCACGGGTTTAAGCTAAACGATGAAAAATGGGTTCGAAATCAACAGGCTTTGGCCAAGTAATTGTATTTATGAGCAAGAAAAAGAACTTATAGGAGTAAATCTATATTCCAAAAAAGAGAATACAGACGATTCTTCAGAAGTAATAATGCGCTTCATAATACAGAAAGATATAAATTATTTTGAAGCTCCATTAAGATTTACTTTTTTTGGAATAAATGACAGTATAGAATCTAACTTGATTCATTATGAAAACATGGATACAACAAAATGTTATATTCAATTCATTTATGAAAAAAGACAGTATGAGCAAATTACTTATTCTAAAGTAATCTCTGGGAATTTGCAATTATTACGCTTCGATACCCTGTTGGTTGGAACCTTCGAAGCCCAACTCACCAATGGAACAGATACCATAACCCTCAATGACGGGAAATTTGATTATCAATTAACCACTTATAAAGGAATTACACGCAATTCAAATGCAGCTTCGGGAAGAGTCTGAACAGCAAAATCAACATCACTGCTTTTGTCAACCAATTTTGTGTATAAAGCAATGTTTGTATTTCCTTTTAATTTACCGATGTCATATCCGGGGTCCAGTCCCGGGGTCGCTTCATTTTTAAAAGCAACAACAGTATTGTTCTCAAGTGTACCCGATTTTACTGTAAGACGAAGTGCCGGATCTGATTTTTCTGCCGATTTAAAAGGCGTATTATTTATAAGCTGCTGCATTGATGGTGTAAAACTTATTGCTCCGCCTGTGCTTTTTGCTTTTACCACAAACCCCTGTCCTAATGCGATACTGGTTTGATTTAATTCATCTTCTCCCCCGGGTCCGGGGAATGTGTATCCACCATTGGAAATTACCTGATAATCGCCTGTATTTCCATTTAATGAATAGTCCCACACATATAAACCAACGTAAGCCGGGTCAAGAACATTGGCGTTTACATCCAGAAAACTTCCTGCACCTGATGCTAAAACTGCTGAAGTATATGGATTCCCAATGCTATTCCAGCGATTTCCACTGGTTTCGGGTATATAATTTATTTCGCCGATATTAATAGAGGTGCCGGTAAAAGTTACAGTTCCAGCAGCCGGACTACTGGCCGAATATCCTTTCCCTGCAACAAATTCACCAGTAATTATTGCAGTTGTTAACGGCGACCAGTTGTCGGCAACAACATTGTATGGAGCCAACGCGTATTCAGATGGATCTGAAGGATTGGTTCTCAGGTTATTTACTGTACAAAACTCACCCATTTGCTGACCAACAACCGGAGAGGAAATAATTTGCCATTTGGCTGCACCCTGGAGATATCTTTCAACATTAACTTCAGCATCGGTTGACAAGACCGGATTGTTATTTAACAGTAAACAGCCAGTTCCAGTGGCATCCGATTTAATATTTAATATTCCCTTGCTGTACATATTTGCAATGTCAACGGAAAGTGATGCATTTGGGTTAATGGTTAACGACTGGCTAATCGCGATGTAAACTGATCCCAGACTTATTGAAGTGTTATCAATAACAGGTGGATTGACAGGTAAAGGACCAATTGCAACAAATGATCCGGTAACAGGTACATTTCCATCATACCAGTTTGATTCGGTTTCCCAGTCACTGCTCACAGTGCCTGTCCATATATATACACCTGTAACAGAAGTAATAGTTTCCGGCGGGGCATTTCCATTAAATTTACCAGCAATTATTGACCCATCACCTTCAATGACAACACCGGCAGCCTGAAATACTTCAAAACAAATTAATACCCCATTTATTACCAAAGTTGTACCCGATCCTGTTATTTTAAAAACCTGTGTTACCAAAACACAATTTGTATTTATTGAAAAGTGGCAAGGCTATTTGGAGAATCGTAATCACCATCGTAATAAACATTATGACTTATTGTTATGGTGGTTTCGTTATCACCACTTCCGCCAAATGACTGAGGTGCAATACCACCACTCCAGGTTGAACCTGCGCTTGCATCGCCATTTGCAACTGTCACATAATCGGTTGCTGATGATATGTTTGTCAACGATATACACAAAAAAATTATAATCAGCGCTTTAAATAAATTTCTACGTGTTTTCATATTTATTAATTTAGTTTTTGCTTATTCCGTCACATTTATTTGCCATTTCAATTCAAACTATCTAATTTAAAAACTCATTTATGTTTGGGATGAAAATTCTATTTCATCCCAAACAAAGTCAGGTTTGCTTTTCCGTTTAGAAAACCTTTGGTATCGTACCAAAACTCTATCGATTTTATTTTACGTTTCCCGCCTTTTAGATCGATAACCCTGCTTTCGCCTCCTTTTGGTATTTCGAAACGGGTTTCAATGTTTTCCGGTAATCCACCATCATCGTAACGCACAATCATTTTGGTTATATTTAATGGAGAATCAGTTACTTTAAACTTCAGCTTTCTGAAATAATCGTAAGGGCCTTTCACTGTAATTGCATCATGGTCGGCATTATGGCTGGCCTGCACACTTCCAAGCAGTTTCCATGTTCCTTTTGTTCCATTTTGTGAAACACCAATTTTTGAGCATTTGCATGATAAATCATCATAACAAAAAAAGTGAGTACTAATAATTGTTTCATAACCAGTAATTTTTAGTCTTTTTACAGAAAAGTTTATTTTGAATTTAACTTATCCGTTTTCTCCTTCCTCAATCTGAACTACTTCATACATGCTCTTCCCGTCCTGCTCAATGGGTTGATAATAGGTTTCGCCAAATTTGACATAGGTTACATCCCCAATTTTTACTTCCTCGCCACCTTCAGGAAGATTTTCAACAACTGTTCCTGCCATTGGCGCAACAACGGTATAACCACCGTCAGATTTTTCGTAATAAGTTCCACCGTAGTAATAGTTATTTGTGGTTTCGTTTATTACCACGGTTTGCGAATCAGAAGGCAAAGTTGTAATAGTAGCTCCAACCGGTGCCTGAACTACTGTATATCCACCATCGACGGCAACATAATAAACCCCCTGGTCATAATGATATTGCTGACTTTCGATGCTGATGATAATTGCTGTGGTAGCAATTGTTGCTACAAAAAATCCCCATGGATGCCAAACCGGACCCCAGAAAAATGGCCGGTACGGATGATAATGATAAGGATGGTAGCAGTAATACCGGCGGCCACCATAAACATACGGCGGGCGTGGGTAAGGCCTGAAATTGTTATGCCGCACAACAGTATTCCGGTTGTTGTGAACGTTTATGTCTTTGCTGTTGTCAACATTTATATTCACATTTTTTTTGCTGTTATCGATGTTTACGCTGTTGCCAATATTGGTTTTATTACCGGCTTTTACATTTTTATCGCCTGTATTAACTGTATTTCCGGCATTTATCTTTTTGTTTTCAACAGTTGTTTTACTTATATTTTTATTTTTTACTGAACTGCTTTTTTGAGTAGCTGCCGGAGCTGGCCGGTTTGCTGATTTGACACTGCCGCCATTTATCGATTTTTTTGTTTTGCCGGCAGGTTTGGCTGTTGCTACCTTTGACGCATTGTGTTGCATACGTTGCGCTTCAGCTTGCTGAAAAGAAACTGCCAATGCAAAAATCAGTGCAAGAATGTACTTGCCATATTTTATTTTTTGAAGTCATTTTATTCATTTTTTAAATTATTCTTTTCATTTTTTGAAATAAATCTGATTGGATTAGCATCCACAGGAGGAGTAAAATTGAACATTTCGCCGGGTAGATTGGGGTTAAGCTGCCAATTTGAAAAAACAGCCTCATACTGAGGATTTCCTTCGTACTGGTTATAAATGATAAGGTATTTAACCGGCAAATACAATCCATCATTACTTATCCAAATCTGGATGCTTAGTTCTTTTCCAACTGCCAGAATATGATAACATTGTTGCCCGTTTACATCCGAATTATCCAGACATGAAATTCTCTGGCTGGTTTCAATCAGGTCGTCGGTAAAAGCCGGATAGAAAAAATCGGCCGCCGGAAATTCAATTTGATATGCATTAAATACACTGTCAATTGTTCCAAGAATATTCGACGGTGTTTCAATCATACCGTAATTATTTTCGTCATGCGAATAATACCACAACTCACTGCCGTTGTAAAAATACTGACGATGCCCCTTGTCTCCAGTTGAATTAATCAGCATTTTGTCGGGACCAACCATATAAACATCGCTTTTTGTATGTTTTTTAACCAGGTCTCCTTCCGGGTTATACACATCGTAAACACTGACCAACTTAAACGAACACGATTCCAAATCACCGATTATATCGCTCATTTTATCCAAAACAAGCACGGCTTTAGAATCAATTTCCTTTTCCTGTGCAAACACCGCAAAGGAAAACAACACAAATAATGAACTAATCACAATCTTTCTCATAGAATTTTATTTTTAATATTATTATTGAATCTTAAAAGAATTCACAGGTAATCTGATTTAACTTTTTGTCAGGCTAAGTCCTTTTCCACCAAGAAGCAGTGACGTTTTCAATTCCTTTGTTGTCATTGCCAGGTGCTGAATACTCACTGATTTTACAACCCAAACCTCACCGTAATCAGTGTCGGGTGATGTTGGCATAAAAACCGTTGATTTATCTTCTGTTTCAGTTATCAAAAGACCCGGGTTCCAACTGCCATTCATTTCCACCAGCACAGGTTGTCTTAAATCGACCCCAGGCTGAAGTTTAGCCATCATTTTTGCTTTATATTTTGAATAGGTTGGGATATATACAAGCAGGTTATTCTCAATCCAGTCTTTCATTTTGGTTACCATTGAGAATCTGACGAGTAACCCGAAAATTAAAAACAGCAGGATAACAAGAGCGGTGGTTAAAATGGGTGCAAATTCTTTCTCCAACCCAAGTAAACCGGTTATTTTATGACCGAAGCCAAACATAAAAGTGTAAACTTTCTGAAGAATTGCAGCCAGAATAAATAGCGGCAGAAAAAGGATAATTCCGGAAATAAAAGTACTTTTTATTTTACTATATACATTTTTCATTTTAAAAAATTTGTTGTTTAAAACATTAATATTCTGCAACATAGATTTAAAAAACAGGCTAAAACTTCACCATAAAACCTGTACTTATCTTCAAAGCGCTTTGATTGAGGTCTTTTCCTGTCATTAAATTGGCATCAATTACCCAGTTAACAGCATCGAGGTTGAAACCAGCCCCAGAGTTCCGCTAAAATATTTCAGCTTATAATTTTCGCCTAAAAGGTTTGAGTAGGACTGACGGCCAAAACCTCCGCTAAGCCTTAGAAAACGGGCAATTACCATTCCTCCTTCAACACAATAAAATTCATTGAATTTTTTTTCTGTATCAATGAGTCCGGTTATATGAGCTCCGTCAGTCTGCATTTGCTGTATTACAGCCGGATTTGTACTTCCGGCAGTACCAAATATTGCAAGCATATTTCCTCTTGTAGTTCCACCTCTTGTAGAAATGAATCCAAACTGACCGTTAAATTGCCAGCTTAACTTTTCACTGGAATAGGAAAATTTTTCATTTGTGTCACCATGATAGTAATTCACCGCCGGACCGAGCAAAAATGTAAACCCCTTATCCTGCGCATAACTTCCCTTAATCAGGATTAAAATCAGGATTAGCAATATGATTATTTTTTGTCTCATCATGGCTGTTATTTTAAGCTGAAAATCGCACCAATCTGAACCAAACTTGTCCCGGTTCCAATATCTGCATATAGTCCGAATGATTTGCTTATCATAAAATCAACACCAACTCTGGCAACTATATCGTTTTTAAAGCCGTTTATGCCTGAGATAGTTAACACATGTTTTCCTTCGTCAAGAAATTCAACATCACCATTCATTGTGGCGGAGTTATAATTAAAATTCAAACCAAGAAGCAGATATGGTTTAATAAATTTGTCCATCAGGTCGTAACGTCCGTAAATTCCAAGTGTAGTAACTGATTCGTTGATTTTTGAAATTGCAATCCCGTCATAATCACTGATTCTGTTAAATTTGTAGTTGAAGCTGGCGTAACCCAGGTTAAGTCCGAGTTTCAAAAACCTGTTGTAACGAAACTGGTAGGCTGCAAATAACGAGGGTGAGCTGGCTTCCTTTGAAAAATCGTCAACTCCTTTAAAGCTTGAATATGCCCGTGAAAAACCCATAGCAACCCGAACATCACCATGAGCAAAGTTGTATTTCAGATTTTGCTTTTTTTCATTTGCTTCAGTTTCCAGCGTATTTTCGTCGAATGCCGGTTCGTCCAGTTTCCTTTTGCCAAAAACCGGTGTAATCACCTGCTTTGTATTGTTACTGTATGAAATTACATAAACCTGATTTCTGGGTAAAGTAACCTCAGGGCCATCCGTAATATCATTTTTACGGTACGTTGATTGTAAGTGTTGCCAGTACTACAAAAAACAAAACGGCTGTCAATTTTATTTTATTCCAATACATAAGAAAGGTCTTTAAAGGTTCCTTCATAAAAAATAATTTTCTCTTCCGGGTTCTGATTGTTTTGCAACTTTGCAAAGAAATCGCCCAATACAAGTTTTCTTCTACGTTTTGCCTTTCAACTCTTATAAAATCGTCAGCAAGACCTGGAAGGATCCAAATCATAACTTTTTTGTATGTATTACCTGATTTTCGACATAATTGAAACTGTATAAACCGCCATAACCTTTTGGTATCCGGGACGGTAAATGCCAATATAATTAGTACCTTTTACCACATCGAACTCAATATTTACAGTGAAAGAATTCCCTGATTTATTAATTCCTTCCGCGGCAAGTAAATAACGGTTATATACTTCCGAACTTCCGTCATCATAAGAATGCAAAACAACTTTCCCCTGAAAAAAATTAACCTTTTCGGCATACTGTGTAGTCAGGTTGTCATTTGAAAAAGAAAATGCAGGTATTCTTGTAATCTGGAAAACCTCAATTTCATCTCTGCACGAACTGAGCAACAGCGTGCTAAAAACCGCCAGAATAAGTAGAAGTTTTGATTTTAATAAACCTTTCATAATTTAATTTTATTGATATTTTTTAATAAAATTTTTCGCAGTGATTAAACAAAGCATGTCAATAACCGGAATATTTTTCCCCGATGACTTTCGTATTATTTTCACTTGCTTTTTTTGTTGTTTAGCACATAACGAACGGTAAAACCAGCATTCATAGGGCTAAAATCACTTCCATTGGTAAAATACCAGGTTGGTTGCCAATCAAGTTGAAGATTAATAACTTTCGAAATTCTGAAATCAAAACCAATCATACCTGCCAAACCCAACCGAAATTCATCGCCAAAGACCGCAACACCCGGACCTGCACCAAATAGTGCCGAAAGTCTTGGACCCTAAACCTTCGACATTTGGGTCAAAATTCCAGCCAGCAAGAAGCTCAAAAGCTCCATGGTTTGTCATTGAATGTTTTTTTAAGCTCACGCCTGATGAACCGCCAAACCGCGGGCCTAATGAAATTTCACCACCAACCTGGGCGTTGGCTGTTCCAACGATTGCCAGCATCACAATAATCAAGGAAGCCGTATAAATACCTTTTAAATTTTTCATAATTAATTTTGTTGCTTGTTAATATTTACTTTTTAATAATAATTCAAACCCTACAATACCAGTTTGGCCATTTTTACTTTCATTCTCATTTTTCTGGATGATTTCTTCAGGCTCTTTTTTGTATCCTGGTATTTATCGTCGACACCAAAAATACCATCAACATCTTTGTCTCTTTTATCAAAAAGCCTGTCGGTTTCCTTGTCGAGTTCTTCCTTCGATTTTGAATTGGTTGAGGCTTTCACCAGATCGTCAGCCAGTTTGTTGTTGATGGATTCGTAATCTTTTTGTTGCTGAGGAGTTAAGGCAACTCCTTCTGTATTATTTAAATCGGCGACAAGCGATTTTTTGTTTAACAATTGAGCCGATAACGCATTAACCGAAAACACGAAAACAGCCAATAACAATAATTTTGTAATTTGATTTTTCATTTTGATTTGTTGTTTAATAATTTGTGTTTATTTATTCATGTTCGCATAAACGAAAACCACGCTAAACCTGAACATACTGGAGCGGGCTTCATTATCTCCCCATAAAATTCCACCGTATCCTGCATTGCAACTCAGAAACGATAATATCTGGTAACCGGCTTCAATTCCGCCACCCAGTACATTCACCTTGTTATCTTGTTTTGTGTCGTCGAGTTTAAGTACTCCACCGTACTGATAGCGTAAATCAACTCCTGCCCAGAATTTTGGAGTAAAATTATGCGTGAGGTGATTTTCGAGCAGGAACAGCGGCATTTGTTGCGACTTGTTGGCTCGTGTAACAAAGGTCGGGTCGTTATTTGAAGTGTACAACCTGACTGAAGGATAAGTTTCGAGCCAGGTGGCACGTTTCGGGTTTTTACCCAACGGAACTGCCATTGGAAGCCCGATTTCGAAAGTGCTGCGGTTGGTGCCAAGATTTAACGGGCTTTTACTGTCATAACTTCCCGAATACCACCACCTGAAATATCCGTTCATAGAAAAGGCAGGTGTGTGTTTGGCAAACTCTGCAATACTTAGAGCAGGAGCGCCCACAAGCCCTAATTTGAATCCTAAAAATCCATCGGCAAAACCTGTTGCTTCAATTTCGGGAGTTGGAGTGCCCGGTGGGTCTGCTTCTACTCTACCTTTTTGCAACACCCGGATTTATCATCACCATGGCCTGCGCAAACCTGCCTCCCAAACTAAAAGTATGAAAGACCGTGGTTGGCACTACATTGACGTTGATGTCAGCGTCTTTTATCAGAATATCGCCCGAAGGCAAAAAATTCTGCGATAAAAATGTGGCTTTCGGATTTACGCCCCAAAGTCCTTTGGGAGCTAAAAGAAAGGTTCGCGGCCCATCGCCCTGCGCCATCAATTGACCACCAAACAGGATAACACTTACTACTATCAGAAAATATTTTTTCATTTTTAATTTTACCTGTTTCAACATTATTTGAGATATGAAATTTTTGTTTTCCCAATTTTCCCATTGAAAGCAAATGGAGCCAAATCGTAATAATCAAGTGCTACCGGCGAATCCAAATCAACGCCGATATCGAAAGTTGCATTCGAAGTAAAATGCAGCGACATGGCAGCCGGTACTTTACCCTGACCAACCACTTCGCCGTTTACTTTTAAAGTAATATCCATCGGACCACCGATTTTGGATGCCAGTTTCGATTCAACTTCAATTTTTACATTCCCCAATGGCAGTTTGCTTTTGGATTTTATTTTTGTCCGCTGAACCTCAAAAAGGTTAAATTCATAATTCAGATAACCGTCTTTTACATAACAGGTAACACCTCCCGAAAATCCGGCAAGTGCATACAACACGCCGTTTGCTTTTGCGGGCACATTCACATCCATGGTTACAAGACTGCTATTCTTCCCCAGTTTTGGCGCTGCCGATTCGGGCATTAATGTTATTGGTTCATCAAATGTCCATTCGGTGAGCGGCGATGCAGGCGCATCTTCAGGATGAAACATGGCTGTTGACCACAAACCACCGCCGATGGGCAGGTTTTTGTTTTTTGTCGATTCGAGAATGAAAAGTGCCTTCATCTCCTCCAGCTTTTTCGGATTGGAAGCTGCAAGGTCATTGGCCTGGCTCCAGTCTTCATCAATATTGTAAAGCTCCCATTTATCAGTTAATGGCGACCATTCCTTTACACCTTTTGGTATTCCGCCAACCCAGGGTTCACGTGGGCCGGGTGCGCTTGCAAACCAACCATCGTGATAAATTCCACGACTTGCCATTATATCAAAAAACTGGGTTTTCCGTGTTCCTTCTGCTTTGCCATTGTTTAAAGTGCTGACCATGCTCACACCGTCCATCGGGTCCTGTTCAAATCCGTTAACCACGCGCGGTGGAGTTATTTGCAATAATTCATAAATGGTTGGGGCAATATCGATTACATGATAGAATTGTGAATGGGGAGTTGCATCGGCTTTGATATTCTTTGGCCACGAAATAGCCAGTGGCTGACGGATTCCACCAAAATACGACCCCATTAGTTTGGTGCCCTGGTAAGGTGTACTGCCTGCCCATGCCCACCCGGCATGATACATATTGTCAGTTTTTGGTCCACCCAGCGCATCCAAACCTCCAAGTTCTTCCAATGCATCGAGATGCTGTGTGATGGTAGTAGGAATTCCGTTTTGAGCAAGTTGCTCGCTGATGGTGCCATACAAACCTTCAGATGACGAACCGTTATCACCCCAGATGTAGATAACCAGTGTATTGTCCAATTCGCCTTGTTTTTCTATTTCATCGATAATTCGACCAGCGTTGTAAGGCGCTGGAATGGTTTTCTGACTCAGGAATCGATTCCCATGAAGCCATTGATTCCGGGCGTGGTGTAAGTTGCGCATTCTGCGGAATCCAGCCTTTTGCTTTTGCATTTTTGAAAACACGTTCGCGGTAAGCATCCCAGCCATCATCAAATTTTCCCTTGTATTTATCGGCCCACTCTTTCATTACCTGGTGCGGCCCGTGTGAAGCACCCGGCGCCCAATACATAAAAAACGGTTTATCGGGCGCGTAGGCTTTTTGCTCGCGCAGCCATTTTATTGCATCTTCAGCAATATCTTCGGTCAGGTGATAAGGTTTATTTTTATCGTGGTGCAGCGTTACCTGATTGGTATTGCGTGTCATAGTTGGTTCGTATTGCGAAGCCTCACCGGCAAGGAATCCATAGAAATACTCGAATCCGTAACCCGTTGGCCAATACTCGAAAGGCCCTTTGTTGGTTATTTGTTCTTCGGGTGTGTTGTGCCATTTTCCAAAGGCACTTGTATTGTAGCCATAGTTTTTCAACACCTCGGCAACAGTAGCCGACGACTTTGGAATAATTCCGCTGAAACCATCGAAATCGTTGGCAATTGCGGCAATCTGACCGTTCCCCACATTGGTGTGATTTCTACCTGTGAGCAGCGAAGCTCTGGTAGGTGAACACATGGCAGTTGAGTGAAAACGATTATATGAAACCCCCATTTTCGATACCCTGTCGAGTGTTGGTGTGTTTATTTCACCGCCATAAGTCGAAGGTGTGGCCGGACCAACATCATCCATCAGAATAATCAGAATGTTTGGTGCGCCATCAGGCAGGCGTTTCGGTTCAACCCGTTTTTTGTAGGTTGAAGTCTCCATGATTAATCCTGCATTACTTCCCGAAGGAGTTGGGGCAAAAGGTAAAACCTCCTGCGCTGACAAAAGCTTGTTACAGTGGCAAAATGCCAACGAACAGTGCTTTTGCAAATACGGAAATTGTTTTTTTCATTTTTATGAGTTATTTAAATTTTATTTTCATTTGAATAATTGCTTTTAAATCATCCGGCTATTTCTTTTCAGTTGTTCATCAGTCATTAAATATTTGGTTTCAAACAGTGGAATGCTTCCCACATTTTTGGGAGATTTCGGGTCGTATCCGACAAACCGGATTTGTTGAATCGTTTGCGGTGTGCAGATATTTTCAAGGTTGTTTTACGGGCCTGTTCAAAAA
>JADIYN010000066.1 GCA_016705335.1 Draconibacterium sp.
GGGTTTTCCAGTAAACAAAATCAACACTTTTCTTGTTCTTGCTGCCACCGAATCAGCATGAACCGATACATTTTGAGCAAAATTCAGTATATGTGAAAATACCATTTGTGCTACAGATGCTGTGCTGTATGCGGGAATGTTGGTTACCACCACACCCAAATCTTTTGCTGCAACTGTATCCACAATATTGTAACCCGTAGCTAAAACTCCAATGTATTTTAATCGGGGTAATTTTGAGATGATTTCCTTGTTCAGAACTACCTTGTTGGTTATGAGCACATCTGCTCCTTTCGACCGTTCAATTGTTTGTGCTGCAGTAGTTCGGTCGTAAATTGTGCAATCTCCCAGTTTTTCAAGTTCGTTCCAGCTCAAATCTCCAGGATTCAAAACATATCCATCGAGAACAACAATTTTCATAATCAATTTTTAAATGATTTTCAAAGAAACAAAAATATTCAAAACGTATTGTTGTAAGAATTCAGTTAAGCTGTTAGTTTTACATTTCATACTAATTAAACTGCAATGAAACTGATATTTTCCTTTTCGATTCTGATTCTGTTCTCTGTCGTTGCTTTTGGTCAGACTGAACCCTTAAAACTTTGGTATGACAAACCGGCTGAAAAATGGACAGAAGCTCTTCCAATCGGTAACGGAAGACAAGGTGCAATGATTTTTGGAAATCCGTTAAAAGAACATTTTCAGTTGAATGAAAATACACTGTATTCTGGAGAACCGTCATCTACCTATAAAAATGTAAATATTCAGAACGATTTGCCTTTAGTAATAAAAATGCTGGAAGAGGAAAAATATGTTGAAGCCGACAAATATGTTACAGAAAACTGGTTGGGTCGTTTGCACCAGAATTACCAGCCTTTTGGCGATTTGTATCTGGATTTTGAAGGAAATGAAACCGAAATCAGCAATTTTCAACGTGAACTTGACATTTCAAATTCCATTGCAAAAGTGTCTTACGACTTAAATGGGGTGAATTATACCCGCCAGGTTTTTGCCAGTTTTCCCGATCAAATCATTGTAATCAGAATTACATCCGATAAAAAATCAGCCATTTCTTTCAAAGTAAATTTTAACTCAATTCATCCAAATTGTATTTCAGAAATCCCTTCAAATCAATTATTGGTTTTTAAAGGTCAGGCTCCCGAATTTGTTTCACGAAGAACATTGGAACACATTGAAAGCAAAAACGACCAGCACAAATACCCCGAAATTTATAACGCCGATGGAACCCGAAAAACAAATGCCAAACAGGTTTTGTATGGCGATGAAGTTAATGGAAAAGGAATGTTTTTAAGCTCAACTCGAAATCCGAAATTGGGCGGCGAAATATCAAAAACAGAAAATGGATTGGTAAATTACCGGTGCTGATGAAGTTGTGCTCTTGCTTTCAATGGCAAACCAAATTACAATGGTTTTGATAAAAGCCCCAGCCGTGAAGGAAAAATCCATCAGAAATCACGAAAAATATACTCGAAAAGCTAAAAGATAAAAGCTGGAAAGAAATTGTAAAAACACATCAGGCAGATTATAAAAATTTGTTCAACAGGGTGGGTTTTGAATTGAAAGCCGCTGATTTCAGTAAACTTTCCACCGTTGAACAGTTAAAAAACTATGCCGAGAATAAAGATTACTATTTAAATACATTGCTTTTCAATATGGCGGTGTTTAATGATTACGGGTTCGCGGGCAGGCGGACAACCACTGAATTTACAGGGAATCTGGAATGCCGAAGTAATTCACCTTGGAACAGCGGTTACACATTAACATGAATACCGAAATGAATTACTGGCCTGCAGAAGTTACAAATCTTCGGAGTGTCATGAACCGCTTTTCAGGCTTATAAAAGAATGTGTCGTAAACGGGCGTGAAACTGCCTTAAATATGTATGGCAACCGGGGTTGGGTGGTGCATCACAATGTCGATATCTGGCGGCAAACTTATCCTGTCGATAACCAGGCACGATATTCTTTTTGGCCCATGGCGCAGGGTTGGCTAACCAGCCACATGTGGGAACATTATCTTTTCACCGAAGATGAAGATTTTCTTAAAAATGAATTGTATCCCGTAATTAAAGGTGCTGCCGAATTTTATGCCGACTGGCTGGTTGAGAATAAAGACGGCTATTTATTAACTCCGGTAAGTACAACTCCCGAAAATGCCTTTTACACACCCAAAGGCGAAATTGCAACAGTTAGCCAGGGAACTACAATGGATATGGCAATTATAAAAGAAACGTTTGCCCGAACCATTGAAGCATCAGAAAAGTTGGGGATTGATGAAAAATTACGCACAGAATTAAAAGAAAAACAGGCAAAATTACTGCCCTACAAAATTGGTAAAAAGGGCCAGTTGCAGGAGTGGGAATTTGATTTTGAAGAACCTGAACCCGAACACCGTCATTTGGCTCATTTGTATGGATTTCATCCCGGTAACCAAATCACAAAAGAGAAAACCCCCGAACTTTTTGATGCAGTTAAAAAAACACTCGAATTGCGCGGCGATGCTGCCACAGGCTGGAGTATGGGTTGGAAAATCAATTTCTGGTCACGAATGTATGATGGTGACCATGCTCAAAAAATCATTAAAAACTTCTTTAATTATGTTGAAGAAGGCAGCTTGCAATACACAGGTGGCGGACTTTACCCGAATTTATTCGATGCACACCCGCCTTTTCAGATTGACGGAAATTTTGGTTATACGGCTGGTGTTGCTGAAATGCTGCTTCAAAGTCACGAAGATAAAATCCGTTTGCTGCCTGCCCTGCCAACCGACTGGGCAACAGGTAAAATTTCGGGTTTAAAAGCTCGCGGGAATATTGAAGTTTCGATGGAATGGGAAAATGGAAAGTTAATTCAGGCGACTTTAACTTCTGAAAAAAATAAACCGGTTTTAGTTGATTACAAAGGTCAGACCATCGAAATTGAATTAAAAGAAAATCGACCATTAAAATTAAATTCTGAAAATTTCAAAAAATGAGAATAAATATCATCCTGATTTTTTTATCAATTTTTATTTGCGGAGTATCAGCACAGGAAAGTCAACAATCGAAAATGTCCGATTTTATTGGAATCAATTCCAATGTTGCATCCTACGACCAAAAGTACCTGGCCGATTTAGCAAAATGCACAAAATGGATGCGTGAATACCATTCGTGGGGACATTTTGAAGTAGCTGACAACTATTACAAGTGGGACAACATTACAACCTACCCGCAAGGCTATTCATGGCCCGACCATAACAAATTTATGGACCAGTGTAAACAGCTTGGAATTAATGTTTTGATTGATGTTTTAAATAAACCTGACTGGGCAGGCACTGCCAGAGGCGCTTATTCCACCGGAGACGGAACAAAAGCCGCTGATTATCTCGACAAACTTGAATTTATGGGACAACTTGTTGCACGATACGGCGCTCAAAAAATCGATAAATCAAAACTTGAAACTGCCGATAAAGTAACAGGACTGGACTATATTAAATATTACGAAGACGATAATGAACCCGATTATTGGTGGGAAACACCTCAGTGGCCTGCCGAAAAATATACGGTTTGGTGTAACGCAGTTCACGATGGATTTGGGGTTGAAACCAGCACTAATTATCCGCTTTTGGGAATAAAATCTGTCGATTCAACAGCAGTGCATGTTTTGGCAGGACTGGCAAAAAACGATACAACTTACATTCAGAAAATCCTGGCGGCTTCAAACGGACGTGTCCCGTTCGATGTAATCAATATACATACTTATTGCACCGATGATAAAGATGGTTATTCACCTGAAAATGAAAATTACGGATTGGAGAAAAATCTTGGCCCGTTTATGGACTGGTGCAAAAAAACACTTCCCGATATTCCTGTTTGGTTAACCGAATTTGGATGGGATACTTACATGAATGGCAATTCGCATTCGTATGTTTATGCGCCAAAGGAGCAACAGGCAAATTATATTCTCCGGTCGTATTTTGTTTCACTTAAGATGGGATTCGAAAAGGCCTTCCTTTTTATGGACAGAGATCCAAACAGCAGCAACACACTTCAATACAGTTCAAGCGGAATAATTACTGACCAGCCTTCCGGCCTCACAAAAAAACCATCGTTTTATTATCTGGCAACACTGCAAAATGTTTTGAGTGACGCGTTTTTTAACCGTGTAGTTTCTTATCGTGAACCGATTGGAAATAACGAAGTTTTTTGTTTAGAATTTGTAAACGATGACCACGAAAAAGTATTTGCACTTTGGACTCGCGAAAAAAATTCAAAAACAGATTCGGGAACAACTTTAAATTACGCTTTTGATATGGGTTATCAGCCAAAATATGCTTTTACGGTAAAACCCACGGATAAGGATTTGGACGGTGAGAAAACTGATCTCAATTTAACAGGTTCCAGTGTAAATTTAGTTTTAACAGAAACACCACAGTTTTTGATAATTTCTGAAATAAAAACCGCAATAAACACAAATAATGAAATGAAGTTTGAATTCAGAATATTTCCCCAATCCACAAAGTCGAGACTCAAATAATGATTAAAATCCCAAATTTCAGAAAATTGCAATTTCTGCATTTTCACCCGAAGGGAAAAAAGTAGCTTCGATTTCTGACAAATTCATTAATGCCGGAGTTCAATACTTTTCGTTCGGAGGAAATAATAAACCGGGCGTTTATTTTATTACGATTACAGCATCGGGCTTAAAACATACGGAAAAAGTAATTTACAATAAATGCCGTTTCTTTATTCTTAGCGTCTGTTTTTACTTTATCCATATCAGTTATTTCCTGAAATTCAAGAATTTGTGTTGAAAAATTAAATCCAGGCGATTATAATTTAAGGGCAGAAAATGACGAATCTACGGTTTTCAGGCGTTTTTTAAAACTGTAAATCATAAATTGGTTTTGGGTCTGAAAACCATTAAAACACCCGGCTTCAGATTTTCCCATTTTACATTCCAGTCTTTTGGGAATCCCGGGTTTTCAGTTTGATTTCCTTCGAAACCGGCGCACATCATGGCAACTGTTGTAAGCAAGCCGCCATTTCCAGGCAGGTAAATCCGCAACCGTTCTGTTTGGTAGTTGTGGCCGTTTTTCAGATAGGTATTTTCTTCCATCTTTCAGAAGCAAATCAATTGCATGCGCGGTAACCTAGCCGGGTTGCACACATGGCGGCCATTGGGTAATCCCAGCCCCAGGTTCTGTCCCAGTTCCATATTTTTTCAATGTGGCCGAAAGTTGCAGCCATTGCAGCGGTGTCCATTTCTACTGTTCCCGGCATCATTCCGAAAGCGCCCAAAACCATTGGATGATCAGAATAATAATGCTCGTTTTCATACGAATCGGGCGCACTTTCGGCGGCAAGGTACAACCCGTTTTTTTGTGCAAACGGTGGTAGTCCGTCGATTACTTTTTGCCATTTTTCAGTTTGTGGCAAATTCATTCTTTCGCGCCATTTTTGGGCGACACTCAAACCCCAGTGCCAGTATGCAATTTCGAAAGGAGGATTAAAAGTAAGCTCTTTTTCAAGGCTTTCCTGCGCGGGAATCAATGGGGGCCCTAAAATGTATCGCTTGGTTTCTTGATCCCAATGGGCAAAATCGGCCATAAAATCAGCAGTTGCAAAAACAAGGGAAGCATATTTTTCAAGTGTTTCTTTGCCTGGATTTTGCCTGTAACACAATTCGGCAAAATAAATAATGTGTGGTTGCTGCCAAATCAGGAATTCACCAACTCCCGAGGGAGAATCATTTCCCTGCAAATCGGTCATTTTTGGCCAGCGCACTCCGTCGTATCCCTGTTTTTCGGCTTTTATTTTAGCTTTCTGAAAAATGTCTGAATAATATTCAAGACTTTTTTCGAGTAATTCTGTCCGATTCCAATAGGCAAAATGGACAACGTGCCACCAGTGCATTTCCAAATGCGGTTTTCCGTACCAACTGTTGTAAGTTAATCCGGTTTCCTGTGGAGGGAAATTTCCGGCACACTGAATTCTTGTTAAATATTGCGAAAGCACAACCCGCCGCTCCAATTCAAAAGCCCGTGGATCGGCAGTTCCCGAAAAATCAACTGCACCACCCGATTGCCAAAACTCACGCCAGCTTTTTGACGAAAGTTGTTTTGTTTTTGTTATTTCATTCGGTTCTTCAAAGTCATTTTTATTTCTGAATTCAGCTGAACAATAAAAAGCAGACGATTCGGTTTCGGGTAGAAGAATAAAAATGTGCGGTTCCAACTTCGTCAACTTTGCTTTTCCCGACCACTTTATTTCAGTAAAATAAATTGTTGAATCAATTTCCGTGTTTAAAATGGCGCTGTTATCTGTTTCACCAAGCATCTCGGATTGATGAAGTGAGTCATTTTTCCAATCGGATGACTAACGCCCCAATTGCCCGTTGGATATGGAAAACTTAGTTTTAAACCCACCAAACCTTTCGAAATTCTTTTTGAATTGATTTCCACCTCAACCAAATCTTTTTCGGGATGAACACAGGTTGAAACGTCGATTTTTTCATTTTCAATTTCAAAAGAACTTTCTATCAAGCCTTCCCATAAATTCAGATTTTGATTTATATTTTTGATTTCCCCAACCTCTACTTTCGATTTGTCGGCGTTAAATAATGCAAATCCAAAATTGGCCAATTGCAAACGGTGTGGGTTCATCCTGAAATAATTTGCTGCATCCTGTTTTCGGCCAGGCTCATTCCACTGAACTGCATAGGGAACTTTTCTACTTTCAACATCAAAATACTGATAAGTTTCTTCCAACCGGTAATTTTCTGTATTCGGAAAACTGTGCCAGCCCCACTCGCTCTGCGTTCCAAGA
>JADIYN010000067.1 GCA_016705335.1 Draconibacterium sp.
AATGACTGAATTAATGCAACAATTTTTTTGGCACAATTATTCGTAAATAATATATGAGAATTCCGAAGAAGAAAAGATACTTTTCATTGTCAGGTAAGTTCTTTATTTCAATAGGAATTGATTTTAATTATTAATTAAGAGTTGTTGGAAATAGAAAAAATTATTGGCAGTTTTTTTCGCATGTTCAAATCATTACCTTTGCATAGTTTTATTTAATAGAAAACAGAATATCACATGACTTTTATAAATAGTTTATTAGGAAAGATTTTTGGCAATAAGTCGGAAAGAGATATCAAAGAAGTTAACCCGGTTATTGAAAAATAAAGGTTGAATATAATCGCATTGTTCAACTGTCAAATGATGGTTTAAGGGAAGAATCGGATAAAATTAAAAGTATTATCGACGAAAGAATTAAACCTGAAGAAGATGAGATAGCGCAACTTAAAATTGAGGGAGAAGAAGCCGACATACAGGCAAGTGAAAAAATCTATGCGAAAATCGACAAGCTGGAAGAAAAGATTATCGAGAAGCTGGAAGAAGTTTTGGAAGAAGTACTTCCGGTTGCATTTGCCCTTGTAAAAGAAACTGCCCGCCGGTTTGTTGAAAATGAAAATGTGGAAGTTACTGCCCGTGATTTTGACCGTGATCTGGCCGCTACCCGCAACAGTATTATTATTAACGGAGACAAAGCAATCTGGAAAAACCGCTGGTTAGCCGGTGGAAATGAAATTGTCTGGAACATGGTTCATTACGATGTTCAGTTGATTGGTGGGATAGTTTTACATCGTGGAAATATTGCTGAAATGGCAACAGGGGAAGGTAAAACACTTGTGGCAACTTTACCTGTTTTCCTGAATGCACTTGCGCGCCGTGGTGTACATATTGTTACTGTCAACGATTATCTCTCGAAAAGGGATGCCGAGTGGATGGGGCCAATTTACGAATTCCATGGATTGACAGTGGATTGTATTGACCAACACCAGCCAAACTCTGAAGCCCGCCGGAAAGCATACAATGCCGATATTACTTTTGGTACCAACAACGAATTTGGTTTCGATTACCTGCGCGACAACATGTCGATAAATCCGGAAGATTTGGTACAACGTAAACACCATTATGCAATTGTAGATGAGGTTGACTCAGTTTTGGTTGATGATGCACGTACACCATTAATTATTTCAGGACCTGTTCCAAAGGGAGAAAATCAGCAGTTTGAAGAACTCAAGGGTTTTGTCGAAAAACTTTATAAAGCGCAGCGTGAACTGGTAAACCAGATCTTTATCGATGCAAAAAAACTTTTGAGCAAGGAAAATGCAACTTCCGACGAGAAAAAGGAGGGTGGGTTATTGCTTTTAAGGGCATATAAAGGTTTACCCAAAAACAAATCGATTATAAAATATCTGAGTGAAGAAGGAATGAAAGCACTTCTTCAAAAAACAGAGAATTTTTATATGCAGGAAAACAACAAGAACATGCACCTTGTTACCGACCCGCTCTATTTTATTATCGAAGAAAAACAAAATTCGGTTGAGTTAACTGATTTTGGGATTGAATATATTTCGAAAAACCTTGATGACAAAGAGTTTTTTGTTTTGCCGGATATGGGAAGTAAAATGGCCGACCTTGAACATTCTGGACTTCCGCCTGATGAATTAATTGAAGTCAAGGATAAATTGCTCCAGGATTATGCAGTAAAATCAGAACGTGTTCATACGATAAACCAGTTGTTCAAAGCATACACCATGTTCGAAAAAGATGTGGAGTATGTAATTATTGATAACAAAGTGAAAATTGTTGATGAACAAACCGGTCGTATTATGGAAGGCCGCCGATATTCCGACGGATTGCACCAGGCAATTGAAGCCAAGGAAAATGTGAAAGTGGAAGCTGCAACGCAAACTTTTGCAACAATTACACTTCAAAACTATTTCAGAATGTACCATAAACTTGCAGGGATGACTGGTACTGCCGAAACAGAAGCCGGAGAATTCTGGGACATTTACAAACTTGAAGTTGTTGTTATTCCAACCAATCGCCCTATTATTAGAAAAGACCACGAAGATTTGGTTTACAAAACCAAACGCGAAAAATATAATGCCGTCATCGACGAAATCGTAAAGTTGAATAATGCCGGACGACCTGTTCTTGTTGGTACAACTTCGGTTGAAATTTCTGAATTGCTCAGCCGGATGCTAAAAATGAAGAACATAAAACATAATGTTCTGAATGCAAAATTACACGCCAGGGAAGCAGAAATTGTTGCCGAAGCAGGGCAAACAGGAACGGTTACTATTGCGACAAACATGGCTGGTCGTGGTACCGATATAAAACTTACCGAGGCAGTAAGAAAAGCAGGGGGTTTGGCAATTATTGGTACCGAGCGTCATGATTCACGCCGCGTTGACCGCCAGGTGCGCGGTCGTGCCGGACGTCAGGGAGACCCGGGTGCTTCACAGTTTTACGTATCGCTGGAAGACGATTTGATGCGTTTATTCGGTTCAGGCAGGATTCCAGGAATCATGGATAAACTGGGCTGAAAGAAGGCGAAGTTATTCAGCATTCAATGATTTCCAAATCAATTGAACGGGCACAGCAAAAAGTGGAAGAGAACAACTTTGGTATTCGTAAGCGACTGCTCGAATATGACGATGTTATGAACTCGCAGCGTGAAGTAATTTATAAAAAACGCAAACACGCACTATTTGGAGAACGTCTTGAGGTTGATTTGCTGAATATGATGTACGATTCGGTTGAAGAATTGGTAAACGAATATCACGGGTCGGATAATTTTGAGGATTTCAACATGGAATTGTTGAGGTTACTTTCAATTGAATCGCCTGTAAATGCCGAGGATTTCAGGAAAATGAATGCAGCCGAAGTTTCAGAAACAGTTTTGGAAAGAATGATAGCGGCATACAACCGGAAAGTAGAAGCGATTTCGAAACAGGCTTACCCCGTAATCAGGGATGTTTACGAAACAAAAGGCCAAATGTACAACAACATTGTTGTACCAATTTCAGATGGAAAACGGGTTTACCAAATCATTTGCAACCTCGAAAAAGCATATAAAAACAAGGGTAAGGAATTGGTTAAATCATACCAGAAACAAATTGTTTTAAGAACTATTGACGAAGCCTGGAAAGAAGAATTACGTGAAATGGACGACCTGAAGCAATCGGTTCAAAATGCTTCGTATGAGCAGAAAGATCCGCTGCTGATTTACAAATTCGAGTCGTTCAACCTTTTTAAAGCAATGGTTGCCACTGTAAATAAAGATGTTGTTTCAACAATGATGAAAGGCTATATACCAACGCAAAATCCAGATCATATCCGCGAAGCTGAAGCTCGGAAAAAACTGGATTTAAGTCGTTTTAAAACACAAAAATCAGAAATGCCGGGTGCTGATAATCCAATGGAAGGCGCCAACACGCAAACACAGGAACGGGCAAAACCTCAGCCGGTAACTGTTGAAAAACAAGTAGGAAGAAACGATCCCTGTCCTTGTGGAAGTGGTAAGAAATTTAAACATTGCCATGGAGTGGGGGGAGTCTAGAGTTTAAAGTTTAAAGTTCAGGAAGTTTAGGAAGTTTAAAGTCCAAAGTTTAAACCCGAAACCTGAACTCGAAACCTGAAACCTGGAATTTGAAACCAAAATTAATTACTAAATAAAAATAAACCATGATAAATATTCTCAGCTTTATTCACTGGAATGTAAACCCTGAAATATTTCAGTTGGGTCCATTTTCGTTCGTTGGTACGGATTGCTTTTTGCATCAGGCTTTTTAATTGGTTATTACATCGGTGAGAAAATGCTGAGATCAGAAAATGTCCCGCAAAAATGGATCGACAGTGTTTTCTTTTATATCATCATTGCAACAATTGTTGGTGCCCGTTTGGGGCATGTTTTCTTTTATGGCTGGGAATATTACTCTCAAAACCCATCAGAGATTTTTAAAGTATGGCATGGTGGTTTAGCAAGTCATGGCGGTACTTTAGGGATTTTAATTGCCATTATTTTTTATTCGAAGTTGGTTTCAAAACGTTCAATGTTGTGGATACTCGATCGTATTGTGGTTCCAACCGCTTTGGTTGCAATGTTTATTCGCCTGGGAAACCTGATGAATTCTGAAATTTACGGTGTGCAAACTTCGTTACCTTGGGGTTTTATTTTCGAGCGTAATGGCGAAACAGTTGTAAAGCACCCGACACAGTTGTATGAAGCACTTTCATATTTGTTATCTTTTGTAATTTTGACTTATATGTACTGGAAAACCAGGGCGAAAAACAAAGAGGGTTTAATTTTTGGATTGTTCTTCATGTTTATTTTTGGTGCGAGGTTTTTTATCGAATTCATCAAAGAAGACCAGGAAGCATTTGAAGCTGGAATGGCTTTAAATATGGGGCAGTGGTTGAGCATCCCGTTTGTTTTGGGTGGTCTGTTTTTAGTAATTCGGGCGCTTAAAACTTCCGGAAAAAATTTACAAAAACAAATAATACAATCAGCCGATTTTAAAGTCGGTTTTTTTATAGTTATTTTGAACTGTTTCTTTATATTGTGATATTTAAAACAGCAAATATGTATCAGACACATAAAACATACATAACCCCCGACATGAAAATGGCGGAATTGATTAATGAGAACTCAAAACTATTAATTCTGCTTGAACATTTCGAAATTGACTTTGCGGTTAAAGACAAATCTGTGAAACAGCTTTGTTCTGATAACAAAATCGACCTTTGCTGTTTTTTTGGTTTTTGGAAACTTTATAACGGATTTTTCCCCGCTATAAATGAAATAAATGCACTTGAGGATATTTCTGCAATCATCAGGTTTTTAAAAAACAGTCATCGCTTTTACAAACACGACAAGTACCCCGAGTTAAAATCGTTTATTGTTCAGTTGCATGAACGGCACAATTCAGAAGATATTCTGCTCATCGAAAAATTCTTTAACGATTATTTTGAAGAAGTGCTTGAGCATCTCGATTATGAGGAGAGCATTGTGTTTCCTTATATTTGCAGGTTAATTGAAGATGGGAAAATTACGCAAAAAAATAACTTCTCGGCCAATGAATACCGCGATCACCACACAGATATTGAGACAAAACTTACCGATTTAAAAAACCTTTTGCTCAAACACATTTCACTAAAAAACGACTTTTCGCTGCGAAGAAAGTTCCTTTTTAGCCTGTTCGAACTTGAATTTGATTTAAATGTCCATTCATTAATCGAGGACAAAATCCTCCTTCCACTTGTTGGTAAAATTGAAATTGAGCCCTCAAATGGATAAAAACCGTATCAATATTTTTATCATCGAGCCGTCGCATATTATTTTCGAAGGCATTTCGAATGTGTTGATGAAGTTTAAAAAGGACTTTTATTTGTACCGTTTTAACGATTTGGAAGAATTAAAACTGTCAGCTTTAAAGGAGAGTTTTAATATTGCAATCATCAACCCATCAGTAATTCAGAACAGGTTGAATGATTTTATGAAACTAAAAAGCAGTTGCCCGGGTGTTTTATGGCTTGCTTTGGTTTATTCTTTTTTTGACAACGAATTGCTTCAGAAATTTGATGACACTCTTTCTGTTAATGCTTCCCTCGATCAGATTTTAATAAAATAGGACAAAATAACCCTGCTTCAGATAAAATTCAACAGGAAGATTTGTCGGACAGGGAAATTGAAGTGTTGGTACAAATGGTAAAAGGACTTGTAAACAAAGAAATCGCCGATAAACTAAACATTAGCATTCATACTGTAATCAGCCATCGTAAAAACATTACCGACAAAACCGGAATTAAAAGTTTATCGGGGTTAACCATTTACGCAATTACAAAAAAAATTATCCCTTTGGATTATAATTCGATTTAGTAATCCGCCGGGACAATTAAATGTGGTTTAAGGCGCTTCCCGTTAATGCCGGATATAGCGAATATCGAAATTCAGGGTGGATTTGAAATCCCTAACATGAATATTCCGGTTTATTTTGTTTGCGGTTCTTCTATTCCAATCATCCAGTTAATTCCAAACTTGTCAGTAAACATCCCATAGTAGGAACTCCAGAACGTTTTGGCCAATGCCATTATCACTTTTCCGTCTTCCGAAAGTCCGTTAAAAAGCCTATCAGCTTCCTCCTTGCTACCAGTACTAATTGAGATAGAAAAGTTATTTCCTGTATTCAGTTTTGCACTCCATTCTCCACCTGTGTCGCTTCCCATAAGCACAGTTTCTTTGCTAACAGGTAGCGAAACATGCATTATTTTTTTGCCTTCTTCGGCTGTCAGGGGCGGTATTCCTTCCTGAGGGGGCATTTCGTTAAAACGTCCGATGTACTGGTATTCGCCACCAAAAACCGATTTGTAAAATGTAAATGCTTCTTCACAGTTTCCTTCAAAAATTAAGTATGTGTTTACCGTTGTCATTGTTTGTTAATTTTAATTATACTTTTTACTTTAAAATGAATTAAAACTTATAACATTTTTATAATAGAAAAGTTTGTAACAGTTTAGCTATGAACAGAAAATGATAAGTGGATTGTAAAAAATTGCGTAATCTTTTAATTAAAATAGTTCCTTTTAAAAAGCGGGGTTCCTACGTTCATAGCTAAATTTAAAACCTGTTCGCAAAGGATAAGTTTGTTTTATTCATCATGGTAATTTTGTTTTACCTGTACTGCAAGGTTTTTTGGAGCAACCTCGCAATATGCTGTTGTTAAAGCGTCGGTAAATATTTCACTTCCCACGAGATTAAGTTTTACAAATGTCCATCCCTGTTTGCCCCATTTGTTGGGAACCTGATAAATAGCCTCTTTGTTTACCAGCGAAAATACATTCTGGTCGATTTCTGAAAGTTTGATACAGGCCTGGTTAGTGATAGCATCATAAGTCGCAAATATTTTATTCTTTACTCTGAATGAAGTTTTTTCGAAGTGTGGTTTTTCTGTCGTCTCAGGAAACGAAAACGCCATTTGACGGAGTGTTTCTATTGTTATCATTTTATCATAAGGCTTTCATTTTGTTTCCCTTCGCATCGTGTGTAACCTCTGCAAGTCCAAGTTTTTCCATTAAAGGCGGCACATACATTCCAAACCGTCCACGAAGACCTTTTTTGAGTCCATACCAACCACCAACCGGATTATTTTCAGAACGTCCCCATGCTTCAACAGTTCCGTCTTTTGCTGGTTTTTGTTCGTCTGCACTTCCGAGTTCCATCCAGTCGCCGTGCTTTTTCAACATTTCGTGAAGATCTTTCAAACAGCGATAATCATAAAGTAGTGTTGTTTTACCAACAACGCACACAATTACTTCTTTTCCATCTTTTTCATCTTTGTACATTTCGTAGTCCGATGATAAAGGTGGAGTTTTTAGTTTCCAGGGTTTTTCTTTTGTTCCTTCTGTTGTCATTGTTTTAAGTTTTATTGGATTATTATTTAACCAGCGTTTTCATATGCTTTTTTAAGCCAGTCAATTACTTCGCCATCAATATCGTTAACACCTGCAACATTTATTTTATGCGACACATTGCATCGCAATTTCCACTTTCCCTGTGATTCCTGTCCTTTCAGAATTATGCCAATTTCAAAGCGTGTTTTTGTTGCCGGCTGAAGTAGTGCAAATTGTTTTTTCCTTCTCAAACTTACATAGGCATTTTTAGGCGCAATTTCAATGTCGTTGCCAAACTTTTCAATCTCCGACATGATTTTCTGATAGACAAGTTTGAAATGTTCTTTACCCACATACTGTTTTGTAATCAGTTCGTCCTGATCGTCTGCCGAACCCGCGTCGGAACCTTTTGCCTTATGTGCAACAAGATTTGCAAAACCATGTGTCAGTCCGTGAGTTTCTTTCAGGAATTTGAGTATTTCTCCGTGTTTGGCAAAATTTTCCAGATTCACAATGTCAATCCATTGTTCCAGCGTTTTACCTGTATTTTTATGCAGGTTGTCAATCATTGTTTGTGTTGCCTTGTCCATTTTTTACAGTTTCTAAGTTTTACTGATTTATTTAGCTTCTCATTATTATTTCATAATACATTGATTTTATCATAAACCGTCTCGTTTTATAAAAGTTCAGAAAAAAATGAAGTTCAAATTCTTCTACCTGTGATTTGACTTTATTTATATGATTCTAAATTGATTAGTTCAGGTAAGGAAGACAAATTCCAACGGAAGGTTGAATTGGTTTTTTCCAATCCCTACTTTTAATGATTCCAACTTGGAAAAACCGCTATAAATAGGGATTGTGGACAAAACAAGGGGCCAGTAATTTTGCCTTCATTATTAATCCAAAAAATTGAAATGAAAAATATTACCCTGTTTATGTGCTTGATGCTGATTTCAGCAATGATTTTAAAAGCTCAAACCGATAGTCTCCCTTCAAATCTGTATATCAACAGTGCCGAAAAAATGTTGCTGACAAACGGAAACCTGAAAATCGGAGGTTATGGCGAAGTGCATTACAACCAGCCATTATCATCAGATGTGATGAAAAACGGGACTTTGGATGTTCACCGTTTTGTAATGATGATGGGCTACCAGTTTAACGACCGCTTACAGTTTGTTACTGAACTGGAATTTGAACATGTTGTGGAGTTTTATGTGGAGCAGGCATTTTTGCAATACAAACTGAATAAGTATATCAATTTAAGAGGCGGTTTGATTTTAACTCCCATGGGAATTGTGAATGAATACCATGAACCTGTTGCATTTAACGGCGTTGAGCGGCCGCAAATCGACAACGCAATTTCGCCCACTACCTGGCGTGAAGTTGGTTTTGGAATAACAGGTATTATTTTGCCGGTTTCATTAAAATACCAGCTTTATATGATGAATGGCTTTAACAGTTTCGATGGATCGGCTCATATTGGTGGTTCAAGTGGTTTGCGCAGTGGAAGACAAAAAGGCTCCGAATCGTTTGTTAGTTCCCCTAATTTTAGTGGTAAAGTTGAATATTTTGGTTTCCGCGGCCTCAACATTGGTTTGTCCGGTTATTTTGGAAATACACAAAGCACGCTTTACAACGGAATCGATAAAAATGATGAAGCCGCTATTGCAAGGGCAGATTCATCGGTTATCGGAATATCGATGCTTGGCGTTGATGCCCGTTATTCAATAAAAGGATTAAAATTAACAGGGCAGCTGTATTACACAAACCTATCCAACGCGGATCAATTCAATGAATTTACATCGGGTAAAGGCGGCGGTAATCTCGGAAGTTCAATGTTTGGTTATTATGTCGATTTGGGATACAACGTTCTTCGAAGTGCAAAAACCGATATGCAACTTATCCCGTTTTTACGCTATTCAAATTACGACACGCATTACAATGTGCCCGTAAATATTGCGGATAACCCGGCTTACCAGAAGGAAGTTTATACAACAGGATTATCATTCTTTTTAACAAAAGGCGCGGTAATAAAGGCGGATATGCAACTGGTAAAAAACGGCACGCAGGATGAATTTGCCAAAACTTTTAATGCCGGATTTGGAATCATGTTTTAAAAAAGGAAGCAATGATTAAAAGTTTTCTGCTGATATTTTCCTTGATGGTTTGTCTTGTTGCAGTTGGTCAGGATGAAATTGATTATCAAAACAAACGCTTAATCAATGGCCTGAAAAAAAGCGGGATTTCTGATTTTTCACATTTGGAGGAGGTAAATCTTACTTCAAATAATCAATACGAACCAAAAGGCAAATTTTTTAAAGTTGCTGAAAGTCTGAAAGCGAGCGAGGTTAAATATGTATATGTCGGAAGGGTGAACAGTTGCCGTGCAGGCGGCTGTTCCAGTTCCGGCATTTCAACTCCGCAAAACCTGGATTCGGAGTATTTTGATTATTACATTTTTTTCGATGCCGCCAAAACAGTGAAACAAGTGGAAGTGTATAATTACGAAGCCACACACGGTTACGAAATAACTGCCAAAGGCTGGCTGAAACAATTTATTGGTTTTGCAGATAAGGATACACTTGTTGTAAATAAAAACATTGATGGAATAACCGGGGCAACAGTTTCGGTGTACGCCATTACAACCGATATTCAGCAAAAAACCAAACTGCTAAAATCAATGATTAATAAACCTAAAATTCTTCAAACCAAATTGATTATTTTTTTGACCTTTTATTCTGAAATTTTTTACCACAGATAACACGGATTTACTCAGATTATTCGAAAAAAAATCTGGTAAATCTTTCATTTCTGTGGTTGAATAAAATATTCCCCATAAAAAGTACAGTTTTGTGAATTATACAGTTATCAAAGTAACTCCGGTTAAATCAGCTTTTCCGTTTTTCAGAAATTCGTAGGTCATTCGGTCGGCATGGCTGTCGGTAAACCGTATTCCTTTCAGGCTTTTATTTTTAAAGAACGTGTTTTTTAGTGTTACATTTTTAAATGTTACTCTTTTAAAGTCGCAGTTTTCGAAATAGCAATCATCCACATTACCTTCGAAAACCACGTCAGCAATGTAGGTATGAATAAAGCTGCTTTGGTTCCATTTGGCACCGGCAATTGTGTTTTTCTCAAATCCGCCAGATTTTATCTTTACTCCCGTAAAATCGGCGCCGGTGAAATCGCTGCCGCCAATAAAGCTTTCCGAAAATTCTGTTTCTTTTAACGAACAATTTTTAAACAGGTTGCCGGCAAGGTTTGAACGAAGAATGTGACTGCCACCCAGGTCGGAATCTGAAAAATCACATTTATCAATATTGTTGCTTTTTAGCAGCAGCCCCGACAAATCGGAACCCACGAATTTGCAGTTTTGCATATTTGATGAACTGAATTTTTCGTGCAGGTTTTTCAAGCCCGAAAAGTCAGCGTCCACCCAGTTTCCTCGCGACATATCCCAGTTCAGTTTTTTACCGTTGTCGGGGCCTGACTCAGAAGGTTGCTTTAGCTGCGATTCTAAAGGAATATTTTTATTGGTGACGGATTGGAAGTTTTCTGAGAAATAGTTCAAGTCAACTCCCAGAATTTCGGCCAGACGGTTTAATGTAATAATGTCGGGCAATGATTCCCCGCGTTCCCATTTTCCTACTGCCTGCGCGCTGATAAACAACCGCTCCGCCAATTGTGCCTGCGAAATATTTACTTTTTTACGTGCTTCGGTAATTTTAGTGCCAATCATTTTTGTTTCCATTTGTAATCTTTTTTTGTTATTAATTTTCGACACAACAAAGATATTGGGGCTTTTTGCCTGAATCAAAATTATACGAAAACTTATGGTTGTAATTTCGCTATATATGGTTGTTATTCAACAACCAGCAGTTGTATTTGCAGAAAATGGTGGTGAATCGGTTTATAGAAGGGAAAATTGCATCTGTAATCCTGCAATTGTAAACAAGTGGCAATAGAATATTCAATTTTGATGAATAGAGGCAGAATACAAACCAGTGCGGACGGATGAATTTATTTCTTTAAAAACTTAAATGTATTTCCATTTTGAAGTTTCAGGAAGTATAAACCGAAGGAAAGTTTTTAATGTCAATTTTTTCGTTGTTAAAAATAGTTCCGTTAAAAACCGGAGTCCCTAAAAGATTATAAATGATATAATTTTCATTTGATTTAAGTCCTGAAATTTGAATATACCCGGCAGCAGGATTTGGAAATAATTTTACTTTACCATTATTTTTGAATGCTTCAATACTTACCAATGGGGCAGTTGAACGCTCATAGCTAAATCCACCGCCGGCATTTCCTACACTCCACAACGTGAATTTGATATCAATATAAATACTGTCGGTAATTAAATAAAGAACCATATCCCGGTTAAGCATACCCGGAGGATTGCCTGCAACAGTGATTTCCCAGTTGTCGAATTTTAAAGTATCCATTCCTGTGGTTGTTCCAAAAGCCCATTTTGTATCTGCCGGACTTACATCAGTTATATAGGCAGTTTCTTTGGCGATATTAAAAATACCTTTCGTTGTGGCCCTTGTAATCCTTACATTATTTGTAATACTATCCTGATTCGAACTTAATGTCCAATCACTGTTGGCAGCTTTTGTAAAAACTATTTTTTCACCGGTCCAGATAGTTTGGGCAGTTAATTTACCGGTATTTAAAAGTAATACTGAAATTGCAAAAAACAGATAAAGTTTTTTCATGGCAAATGTTCTTATTTTGATAAGTCTGGCAGTGTACTATATTCATTATCCGATTTCAGTTGTCAGTCCTTCGTGTGCAAGTTCAATGCTTTCAACAGCAACTTCATTACCATTCGATTTTAAATCGGTTGAACTGATTTTTGTGGGCCAGGCATTGTTTAAAGTCCAGGTCATGGTCGGAATACCATTTTGATCCAATAGTCTGATAACAACTTTTTGCCGTTTGATCGTATTCATTTTTATGTTGTTATACAAGTCCCAAAATTGTTTATCATTTGCAAATACACCTTTTTTCATGGTTATATTGCTGCTTTTTGCTATTCCTGGCATATTAATATGCGAGAAAACCGGGCTGTTGCCATGCCTGTATTCCAAAGTTTCTCCCTCAAAATCCAAACCGCTGACTTCCTGAAAAGGGATATTCACAGTGTTTCCCCAGTCAACCATAAAATAGAATTTTGGTATCGGCCAGTTACTGTCTTGATTTTCTCCTGCCATAATTCAATTATTATTTCGTTAATAAGTTCAATTTCAAATAATATATATTATTTCTTACCCTATAACCTTAAGGATATGACATTTGTTCGTTTATAAAATGAAATTGAAATTATTTTCCCCTGCATTTGCCCATTTAATGTTGTGATCATAATTAACGCAATATTATTTTGCAGGAAAGTGGTGTGGGTAGATGGTAAAGCAAATATAAAATTCTGTTGATGTGTATCGGTTAGAAATTTGAGTGGGTGAGGGAAATATGTAATTATGATTCAGGAAATATTTTTTTTTTAGAAATGGATAAAATTAAGAAATCTTTAAATAAACCTTGCTAAACTTAGCGATACAATTTTATGGCAGCAAGGGGTAGAGGGATAAGTGATAGAAAACAAATAACATTCGATTAAGTTAACTTGCCTTTTTCTTTAAGAAATTTTATCGCCCTTTCGGGAGATTATATAGCCATTTTTCCCAATCACAATGGAATTATCTCCTATTTCAATTAAATTAACACCTTTACGGGGAATATTATCTACAATTTCTATGATTTTAAAGTCTTTTCCAGGATACAGAACATCTATTTTATTTTCAATTTTATTTAAATAATTGCCGGATTTGGATATTATAAAATCGAAACTGCATATTTAATTTTTATTCGGCTCTCTATATGTGTTAAATTTTGCAGCCATTTGAATTGTATAAGCTGGAAATATCCTGATTATCAATTTAAGTATCGATTCTTCATAAATAGATTCATTATTTTCCTTTTGATGAATGTTTCGTTTGACTGAGACTATTTTATTAATATCTGCATGTCCCCAATTAAATCCTTTAGGTCAACATTGATAATTTTTCAATTTTTTAGGTAATGGCGTGTTATCTATAAGCACTGGAACAATATCTTTGTCTAACGAAATGGCTTGATCATACTCCTTTTTAACTTCAACAGACCGGGAAGAATGGTTACACCAAAACACATACATCAAACGGCAATCCTGAATTGCATTTCCAATTACAACAGCCCACTTCAAACCAGGTATTATAGCCTCTCCATCGATAAAAACATTAACACTTGGTTTTAATAATTGAATAATTGGTTTTACAATCTTTACATCATGATGACTGTATGATGCAAAGATTTCATATTTTAAATTAATCATACTATTTTTAATTGTCATGTCGATAATAATTTTTATAAAAGTAAGAAAAATGGCGATTAATGCAATGTACAAATAGTCTTCTTAATTGAATAAAGGCAGTGTGCCAAACAAATGATAAACGGGGTTCGTGTTAATTACCCAAACTGGCACAAATTTTGTTTGCCCGGGACAAATAATGTTTGCTTTTGCAAAGTAAGACGGACCCGCGTCAATAAGTGATATTAAATCACTTTGCCGCCAGACTATTAATTTTCACACGTTATTTGCATGTCTGACGGTTAATTGCCAGCTGTCTTTGTTTTCATCCAAACATTGGTATATCTGCGATTTAATATCTTGCCTGCATTTGGCGCTCCTTTGGCAGGAACAACAATTTCGCTTCCCATTACAACCACCATTTTTTCGAAAAATAAAAATGTTTCAGGAGTACGTTCAAACCTTGTATAAGCATATTGTCTTAATCAAATCACAATTCTGTTTGTTGGATGATTTACCGTAACATCGTCGTTCATCAGGCTATCAAGCGCTTTGGCATTTCCATCGAATATCGCCTGTGCATGAGCGAGATCGAGTTTTTTTATTTGTTCTTTTAAGATTGGATTTTCAAAATTGTTTTGAGCTTCCATCCTGCCTGCAAATAATACGATAATTGAAAAAATTATGGCTTTCATATAAATTGTTTTTATTGTAATTATTCAAATCTGGGAATCCAATAGTTATCGCATGCGCACCGGTTAAAAAATTTAAAGGTGAATAATTTATTTGATCCGTACATATTTTTCTTTCCAGGCCCAATCTTTATCTATTATACCATTTTCATCTACAGGGTACGTTATTATAAGGGTATCACTCTTCATCTCCATGGTCATTTTAATCGTTTTGCCTTCCCATGGCTTGTAAAAAATGATCTTTACATCTTCTACATACTTGTTTCCGTCAAGTGTGTATGTTCCGGCAACTACAAATCTGTTACCTTTGTATCTTCTTTAATCACACCCATGCCCATGAAATGATTACCATACCAGATTTTGGTTACGTCCCAGTCACTCTTCCCCGGGAATTCAATTCCAGGTTTATCGCCATTAATGGTTTCATAATAAACCATTTTCCAGGCGCCTTCAATTTGAGGCTTTTCTTTTGGCAATGTGCACTTATGCTAAATGCAATAAAAAATAAGCAAAGAAGTTTTGTTTTCATAATCTGAAATTTTAGATTTTAATATTGATTTGAATTTAAATTGCAGTTAATTGGGTTAACTTACTTTTTGATACGTACATATTTTTCACTCCAGGCTTCATTTTTATCTATTTGACCTTTGTCGTCAACAGGATAAGTCTGGATAAGGGTATCATTCTTCATTTCCAACAACATTTTGATCGTTTTTCCTTCCCATTCCGTGTATGAGAGAATCTTTATATTTTCTTCGTATCTGTTTCCAATCAATGTGAAGGTTCCCAAAAAGTACATGTCCGAAACAGATTTATCTTGCTTTGTTCGGCCAACAGCCATGCACTGATTGCCTGACCAGATTTTAGTAATATCATTGTCAACTTTTCCGGGAAAATCAATCACGGATTTATTGCCTTTAATGGTTTGAGATTGAACCATTTTCCAGGCGCCTTCAATATTGAGGCTTTTCTTTTGGCAATGTGCACTTATGCTAAATGCAATAAAAAATAAGCAAAGAAGTTTTGTTCTCATAATTTGAATTTTTTATTTTATGGTTTCGCCCAATTTTTGATTTTTTTAATATGATAAACAAGACATAAAATGGGCACAAAAAGTCCTGTTCTCATAATATGAGATTTTTGAAAACTAATACTGATATGATTTTAAGAAAGGCTGAATCCAGCTTTAAATCTCTCTTTCAATTAGGCAGGTGCATTCATTACGCCCAATTGTTCCATCAATGCCATTGAATCGGCCATCAGCCAGTGATGAACAATTTTCCCGTTTTCGATCTGATAGCTAATTACCAGCGGAAATTCAACTATACGATGAGTTGGCAGGATACCATTAAATTCTCCTTCATGCTGACCTTTCAACCGTCCACGAACTATTACCCGATTGCCTTCTGCCATCATCTCATCAACGAAAATCTCGTAGTTGGGGAAAACCGATTCAAAAAACAGAATGTGCCCAATAAGTTCTTCATCAGTAATATATTGCTCAAGAAGTTCACGTGTTACGTTGGCTTCCGTCATGGCATTAAAATACCTGATGATAAATTCCTTGTTTTTCCTGTGTTGTTCCATAAACTTTTTTTGTTTAATTACCCGGAATCTGTTTAGTTCAATGTTTAGGCAGGTGCATTCATTACACCCAGTTGTTCCATTAATGCCATCGAATCTGCAATCAGCCAGTGATGGACGATCATCCCGTTTTCGATATCATAGCTGATTACAAACGGAAATTCAACGTTACGATTTGTTGGAAGAATGCCATTAAATTCTCCGGCATGGCATCCTTTAAACCGGGCTCTAACTACGACCCGGTTACCTTCGGCTGTTATTTCATCCATAAACATTTCGTATTTCGGAAACGCGGCATCAAAAAAAAGGATGTGCCCTAACAGTTCTTCGTCTGTCATGTATTGCTCCATCACTTCTCTTGTTTTGGTAACTCCACTCAGCGCATTAATGTAGCGAATGATAAACTCCTTGTTTTTCTTTTGTTGTTCCATGTTATTCGTTTTTAAAGTTTTAACAAAGCTACGCCATTGAATAAAGGAGTGGTTAGTCTGTTTATTGCATACTTTTATTCATTTGTTGCAGACTTTCCGCCACGGCGGAAAACAGTAGGCGGTATTCCATATTGGGCTTTAAAGATTTTTGTGAAATGACTGATGGTTTGAAAACCTGTTTTATACGCTATTTCGCTAACCGTAAAATCAGAAGTTTCGAGCAGTTCTTTGGCTCTTTGCAGACGCATGTTTTTGATATAATTGGCTGGCGCCTGCCTGATAAGCGATTTCAACCTACGGAACAACTGTGTTCTGCTCATGCACATAGCTTTACATAAAACACCTGTATCGAAATCTTCGTTTTCAAGATTAACTTTTATAAGCGTGTTGATTTTTTGCATAAAAGCGGCTTCCTGCGGACGACCCTGTTCGAGATTAGCCATCAGTTTTTCGGTCTGTGTAAAATGCGATTGCAGCCGTTTTTGAATTTCCTGTAAAACTGAGGAAGGTTATTGGAGGATGTATTTGTCAGAACAAATTCATTCTCTGTTGAAAGCCGATTATTTAAAGGAAGAGAAATGGTGTACAACGTGCCATTTATCAACGCATTTCCGGTAAATGAATAGGTAGATGCCGGTGTAATTTCGTTTACCCAGATTAAGTTAAGGTTGTTATTTTCAATTTCTATCAATAAGTTTTGGTTATCGGTACTCATCAATAAACGGGTTTCGATAGTGCTTTTTGGCGGCAGTAAATTGATGATATTACAAGTAAGTTGAACAAGAGACTGAGATAGCAGGAAAGGATTGAAAAGTACAGCCTGCTTTTTCATCGCAGTGGAAAATGAGATTTGCACTTCGTGGACTTTCGCGTAAGGAATAATGCTTTGCACCAAACCCTTTAAAAATGGAACTATATCGGTTTCAGAGGAGTATATCATACCAATTTTCGATTAACATGAAAGGTATAACTAATGTTAGATTAAATGTATAATTAAATTGTGTAAAACATAATTCAGATTGATATTAAATCCAAAACTGTAGTGTGAATTTGTACTTTAATTCCGGGGGAGCGGAAAACTAATGATAAATTGTTTTTTGTAAATGAAAAAACTAAGGCTGCAAGAATGAAATCAATAACAAGTGGAATGTAATTATTCAAATCTGTTGAATCCGTTACCAGTAATTATTCTTTTATAATTTGTTCAGTATAAGTAAAATCATCAATCAAATAGCGAATAAGATACACACCTGCAGGCAGATTTTGAGCGGAAATGTTTGCTGTTTGTGTGTATTTGCCCGCTGATTCATTATTTTGTTTTACCAAAGTTTGAATTAGAGATCCATTTATGTCAAGCATATCAACCCGCACATTTGAAGTTTTTTCGAGGGTGTAACTAATGGTAAGATTATCATGAAATGGGTTTGGATACGCACTTACCTTCGATTTGTACTGCAGTGCATGGATTGAAATATTGGTAGCCAGTTTATCAATTGTCCACTGAATGGAATATAGATGATTTGTTGGATGAGCAGAAGATTTTACAGCAGCAGTTGTATCTGCAACAGTTGCCACAAGTGTGTGGGTGCCTTTTGAAAGCGTATTCGAATCAAGGGTTAAAGTATCGGTATTGCCTGCGTAACTGCTTCCATTCAGCATCCATGTTATTTTTAAAGTATTGGGGACAGGTTGAAGTGTTGTAACTGCAAATAATATTTTTTCATCGGTAACCGAAAAGGTGGTTGGATCGGGCGTGTAAGCATATATCGCATTGGTAATTGTATGTATTTTTTCGATGATAAGTTCGTTGCAATATGCGCAGAAAGGAGAGTCAAGATAGCGCATCATACAGCTTTGATGGGGCCTGTGCCAAGTTGCATCTTCCTCAAACTTATATATTCCTGTGTTTTTGATACCCATCCAGTTTTTCCAGCGCACAAGTGTTGAATTTGACTCTTTTGTAGTATTTGCCTGCTCAATCATATAGCTTTCTCCCGGATAATATTCATCACGCAGGTTTCCAAAAGAATGCCCGATTTCATGTACTGCAACCTGTGCTGCATTTGGATCGGTTGAAGCAACAGAAAATGTGCCTCCCGATCCGCCATATTTTGTTGAGTTTACCAATATCAGCACCAAATCCCATTGTGGAAAGTTGTTATTAAGCGTGGTATATACAATGCCATTATCGGCTACAATCAGTCTGTGAATTCCGGCAACGTCCATCGTGCTTTTAAAATAGATATCCGGATTTGTAACTATATCATCGCTTCCGCAATCAGTGGCTGTGTGCGGATGTATTACGCCCGACTCATTTGACGGAACATTTACAGTATAAACATTAAAATAGTTTTTATAAGCTGAGAATGGCGATTGTGAAAAGAAGTAATTCATAAATGCAGTTGCATCGGTTTTAAACTTAGCTTGTTCAGCTGAAGTATATCCATCGGGCAGTATAACAAGATTAATTATCTGGTCGCGTGTGCCGTTATACATCAGGCTGTCTTTGGGAAATATTTGTCCGAACGACGCAGCACAGAATACAATTGATAATAATATTGCAGATAGAATTTTTTTCATCATTAGTCATTAGTCATTAGTCATTCATTTTAGTCTTGTCATTAGTCATTGTTTGTCATTTTTATTTCTAATTTCTAATTTCCAATTCAAAAATCTTTACAGGTGATTTGTTGTCGAGATTTTCGTTTATAATCAACTTATCAATGCCGGCGGTTTTATTTACCCGTAAAACAAATTCTGAATCATTCAATTCAACCGATTTTGTTTCGAGCTGCCGGTTATCGTTTAGCGTTTCGGCCCTGTAAAACAACGGATGATCAAGCTTTTGTGTTGATACCACCTTGTTGTTTTTATCAACAAAAGTACATTCAAGAAAGTTTTTGGAAGTGTACGATTCACCGGTTGATTTAACCGACCCTGCTATCTTACTTTTGTTTTTTAATTCGATATGCGTTGCCCTTGTAACCGTGTCCCGTGAAATACGATAAGTGAGATACAGAAAAGAATTTGCAGCCGGTTTGTTGTCCTCCGCATTTTTGTTAACACGCGAAACAGCACACGCACAAAGCAGCGAAAGCATGATGATTAAGATTTTCTTCATAAAGCAATATCTGATAAAATTTTCGTTTTATCATTCATTTTTTGTTTGATTTATTTTTGGAGTGGTGGTCTTTTGTAAAGAAGGGAAAATGTCTACTACAATTATTAACAAGTGGAAATAGTATTCAATTCTTTTGGATTGCACACTGGTTACAAACGGGCACAGGCAGGGAATTGATTAACTCTGCATCAAGCTGTTTGATATATTTCTGTTCAACGGTTTCATTGTCGGTTAAGTTTTTCATTAATGCTCAAATATAAAAATAACAGTAGTGTGAGCAAGAATACTGCAGGTATTTTATAAAGATCGGTTGTGTGATGGTTTATTTGTCGCTACCGCAATAATGTATTTTTTTGTTACCATTTTATCTGTTTAATTCGTGTTGGCGTTTTATTGATAGTTTTGATAAAACACTATTTTAAACCAGTTGGCCATGTAGTTCAAGTTCTGCATCAATCGATCTGTCAGATTCTTTATTAAATATAATGGTTGAGGCAGGATAGAAGTCAGTATTATTACCCCAGCCTGAATTATCATAAAATGCAAAATACAGGAGTGAATAGTGACCCCGGAATAAATATAACTTTTGGCTCCAGGAAATAATGGTTGTATCATTATTGTAAGCAGGATAAAATATAACTTTAAAGAAGCCCCTTTTGCCATTTTGCTTCAATACTGTATTTGTGTTAAGTGAATCGGTAAACTGAATTTATCTGGTGATAATATATTAACACCATATTTACCGCTTCAGCGTATTCAATTCCACTTGTTGCAATAAATTTTGTATTGTCGGCAGTAAATTGCTGAATATATTTCTCAAAATCAGGAATTTCTGATTTAATTCCTAAATCATCATACCTGTTTATTATGTTTTGTCTTACTTCCGGGTAAATTCAGAAATTTCAGGTCGCTAACTAATTTCTGACCCAATTCCTGATCGTCTAAAAAGGCCATCTTCCTTGATATCGATGCTTTAATTGCAGCAATTAATTCCCGATAATTCAGCCTCGACCGATTACCTTGAACAATAATCGAAATGGCAAGCAGAACCGAGTTATCTTCTCCGCTTTTGCTAATATCCAGATATTCCGATGATTTTAAATCCTCCATTGAAATCTCAAAATTTTAAGAATTTCTTTTTGAGCCTGAATTTTGAAGCTTTAAACTCTCCACCTTTCAAACAAGATATGAAACCCTGCCTTTCTCAAGTTCAGTCAGAATATTTACATTGATTGAAGACGAAAAAGCTTATATCATGATTGCATGCAAGGTTAATTGAGACTCTGAAACCTTACCCGTATTTTCATTAAAGTAATAACGGTTGCTATTAGTTTCCAACATACTGTGATTCAAAACGAATGTCTTTCAACTCAAAATACCTTTGTTGTCAGTAATCTGGGGTAAGAAACATTTCCCGTAGGGGTTTAACTGAATCCAGTTCTGAAATCATTAACGGGGAGCCATTTATATAAGGCCTTTTTGAATAAATCTGATATTTTATCCTTTTCCAGGGTTGCTGTTTTCAATGCCGGGATCTGTATTGCATGATATCATAAACAGGATTAAGGCAAAAGGAATCAATTTTTTAAGGGTTTTTATTAACTTTTTCATGGTTTTTGTTTTGAAGATTGAAAGATTTGATTGTTTCTTTTAGCTTTTAATTTTAAATGTTACCCGGATAACGTGGAAAATTAAAATATTGTATTAAAGGCTTTACTGAATATTGTTCCTCTTTGCTGTTTCTTATATTCTCCTGAATGTCGGGATTCCCGAAATAGGCTTTAAACTCGCGATACTTTGCATTGATTAACGCTGCGTCAAGCTGTTTTAGATATTTCTGTTCAACGGTTTTTTGAAAAAGAGCCATTGTTGGTTAAGTTTTTATTAATGCTCAAATATAATAAAAACAGCAGGATGGGAGGAGCAAAAAATTGAAGGACTTTTGTAAAGTATAGTTGTGTGTTGGGTTGTGTATCGTTAACCATTGTATCACGTGTTTTTAGTTATCGGTAACAACGCATTGAAATCGCACAATAGCGGAGGTGTACTTTTAATCTTTCTTTTTCAATGACTTTGAAAACTAAAATTGCTGTTAGTCCTCCGGCTATTGAAGCTATTATATCTTGCAAATCAAAATTTCCTGAAGATTTCCATTGTTTTAGTTCAAAATAAAATGGAAGCCGCCGTTACGATTAATACAATAGTTTTCGGAATTTTGGTGGGTCTGATTAATAGCAATACAGAAAATCCAACCACATAAAAATAGCTTGGTAAAAATCCAGCAACTCCGTAATCATCAATCTTATTTATATTTATATAATTCCTGTAAAACGCTTTGCATAAGAATCCTGATACAACAGCAAATAGTCCAATCACTCCAATCTTAATATTTTCCGGTTTCATTATTTATCATTATAACTTAATATGTAAACAGCAGTCCGTTTAAAATCAATCGTTACTGTAAAATTTTCTGACCAAATATAACTGAGTTTGCATCTCATTCATTTTTTGTCAATATTAT
>JADIYN010000068.1 GCA_016705335.1 Draconibacterium sp.
GGCTGGGTTTTCCTTCGGTAATTGTTCCGGTTTTATCAATAATGAGCGTATCAACTTTGTTCATTTCCTCAATAGCGCGGGCATCTTTTACGAGCACGCCAGCCTGTGCCATCCTTCCTGAACCAACCATAATCGACATTGGAGTTGCAAGGCCTAACGCACAAGGACAGGCAATAATCAGCACGGCAACTGCATTTACAAAGGCATAAACATAAGCCGGATCAGGCCCCAAATTGCCCAAACCACAAATGTTATGATGGCAATGGAAATTACAATCTGAACAAAATACTTTGCCACAGTATCAGCCAATTGTTGGATTGGCGCCCGTGAACGGCTAGCCGTATTTACCATTTCAATGATTTGCGCCAGTAATGTATCGCTGCCCACTTTTTCGGCTTTCATCTCAAAAACCGTTTTGCCATTTATTGTTCCTCCGGTTACTTTATCGCCTTCAGATTTTTCTGCCGGAATAGGTTCACCGGTAATCATACTTTCATCGATTACAGCTTCACCAACTATAAATGCGACCATCAATAGGAATTTTTTCACCAGGTTTTACCTTTAAAATATCTCCAACATTTACCTCTTCCAACGGAATTTCGGTTTCCTCGCCATTGCGAATAATTCTCGCAACCGGGGGAACCAGTCCCAGCAAGGCTTTAATTGCCGAATTGGTTTTGCTGTGAGCTCGCAATTCAAGTACTTGTCCGAGTAAAACAAGCGTTAATATTACCGCTGCCGCCTCGAAATAGATATGAACATTGCCATTCATATCTTTAAATTCGTGGCGGAAAACAGATGGAACCAGAAGTGCCACAACACTGAAAATGTAAGCTGTTCCAACTCCAATGGATATAAGAGTCCACATGTTTGGTGACCTGCGTACAACAGAACTCCATCCGCGTTTGAAAAAATCCCAACCTGCATAGAAAACAACAGGTGTTGCCAGTAAAAATTCCACCCAACTCCATACTCTTTTGGTGCGATGGTTTCAAAATTCAAAAAAGGAATCATATCTGACATGGCAATGATAAACAGTGGAATACTTAATGCCAGCGCAATCCAAAATTTCTTTGCCATTTTTTTGTAGGCCTTTTCTTCATCACTGGTTTCCACTCCTTTTTCGGGTACCAAATCCATTCCGCATTTTGGGCAGTTCCCCGGATGATCCTGTTTGATTTCGGATGCATCGGGCAGGTATAAACAGTTTTACCGCCACTTGTTTGATGACTTTCTTCTTTGTTCAGGTGCATACCGCAAACCGGGCAATCACCGGGTTTTTCGTAGGTTTTGTCGCCCTCACAGCGCATGGGACAGAAATATTTTCCTTTTTGTCGTGAATGGTTTTCATGCATGTGTTCATGGTTGTGCCCATCTTTTTTCTTTTCAATTTTAATTCCATTAACAGGAATTAAGTGCATGTTACATACCGGACAATCGCCGGGTTTGTCGTAGGTTTTGTCGTCTTCGCAACGCATGGGACAATAGTATTTGACTTCATTTTTTGTTAGTACTTTAATTCCGTTCATGATAAACCTCCTCCCTTTTTTATTGGTGATGCAATTGTTTTCTTCCACCGGAACAAGGTGCATGTTCAAATCCGGGTTATAGGTTTCCTCGCATTTCATCGGGCAAAAAATTGTTTTGGACGTTGTGTAGGGTCCCCGCTACTGCAGCATGAGTCTGCTTCCTGGATTTTGTTTTTAGAACCGAATCCTGCAAATATTTCACTAAACTTTTTCATGATAATAATTTTTAATTTTTTAAACTATTCCAAAGGTACACCTCATTGCAAATGAAGTTGTTACACAATTTTCAGATAATTTTATATCATTTTCAGGTTATCATACATCGCTAATGGATTTTCGTTTTTGTTCACCCAGGTTTTTAAAATATGAAGGTGTAAATCCGGTTACTTTTTTAAACTGCCCCGAAAGATGTGCAACACTACTGTAGCCCGTTTCATGAGTTATTTCGTTTAAAGTTTTTTCATCATAAACCAGCAATTCTTTTACACGTTCAACTTTTAAATTAATCATGTAATGTTCAATCGAAATGTTTTCAACCGATGAAAAAAGTGTACTCAGGTATTTGTAATCTAAATTCATTTCCGAAGAAAGAAAAGTGGAAAAATTCAGCTTTCTGTCTCCGGTATTATTATATATATAATTGATTGCGAATGTTTTAATTTGCTCAACCAGCTGAACAGTACGGTTGTTAATAATTTCGAACCCAGCAGAATTCAGGTTTCGGGTAATTTGTTCGAGTTGTTTTTCCGAAATATCTGATTCAACCGTTACTTTACCCAATTGCACTTTTGCGTTTCAATACCTGCATTCTTAAATATCTGACCTACTACCATGATACAGCGGTTGCAAACCATGTTTTTAATGTTAATTTTCATTTTCCAGTTCTTTATTATTTAAATCTTTCATACAAACAACACTCCGGCAGCTCTTTATAAACTTCATCGGGTGCTTTAAATTTTTCAGTATCATGTCCTGCTTTTGCAACTGCTTTTGTATTTCATCGGAATTGGTTTTCCCGGAATCGAAATTGAGATGCAGCATTTTGAGTCGGTTTCCCAATTGGCCGATTCAACTCCCGAAACCGATTTGGCAGAGGTTTCAATGCGGTCTTTGCACATTTCGCAGTTACCGCCAACTTTTACCATAATATGTGTTGATTTAGTGAGGGTTTCATTCGAAGTGAAGCCCTCACTTTCAGAAGATTTATTCATCATACTCGTTTTACCTGCCAACTGGGCAGCAGCATCAACACTAAAAGTTCCGTTGGTAACTATTTCTTCGCCTTCCGACAAACCTTCAACCACTACATATGTATTTTCCATTGCGGCTCCCAGCGTTATTTCCCGCATTTTGAAAGTCGGTTGTTCTGTATCAGGGATTTTCACATACACAACCGAGCGAGTTCCTGTCCATAAAACTGCCGATTGTGGGATTGTCAATTGCTCGCCACTGCCTTTTAATGTTGAATGAATCGTGCCATTGACAAACATTTCAGGTTTAAGCTGGCGGTCCGAATTATTCAGTTCTATGCGCACACCTGCAATTCGTGTTGTTGGATTGATAATCGGGTCGATAAAAGTTATTTTCCCAGTAAAAGTATTTCCGGGGACTGATTGTGTTGTAAATTCAACTTTCTGGTTGATTGAAATCCACGGCAAATCAGATTCATAAGCATCAAAAACACCCCAAACTTTTGATAAATCGGCTACTTCGAAGAGCACAGCACCTTTCGAAATGTAATCGCCCTCGTTTACTTTTCGGTCAGCATAATCCCGAAGTGTTGGCGAAAATGTCAAAAGAGGAAGTTACCTCTCCCAATTTCCCGATATTGCTGATTTGCTCTTCCGAAAGTTTCCAGTTGCGCAGTTTTTCGCGGGCAGCTTCAACCAGTGCGGGATATTTGTCTTTTAACGACAACGCTTCCACCAGTTCTTTTTGAGCCGTTACCAGTTCAGGAGAATAAATGGTCGCAATCCGCTGTCCTTTTCTTACCTGCTCACCGGTTACGTTTATCATCAGTTTTTCAATTCTCCCCGGAACGTGTGCTGTTTGCGATTGTTTCAACCGTTCGTCAACCTGAATTTTCCCATAAAGCTGAATGTCTTTTGAAACTGAACCTTTTGTAACAACCGAAGTTTGAACCTCTGCAAGTTTGATTGCCGATTCGCTCATTTCAATGGCCTGGTCGTCAATTTCGGCATTTGAATTTGTTAAGGGAATTAAATCCATGCCGCAAATCGGGCAATCTCCCGGTTCATCCTTTCTTATTTGCGGGTGCATGGAGCAAGTCCAAATCGTTTTTCTGATTCACCATGCTCATGAACTTCGGTTTCAACGTTTGCTGGTGTTGAACCTGAGTTGTGAAAGAACAGCCAACCCAGGAAAATGCCGGCAATTATCAGCAATCCGGCTTTTAAATAAGTATTCGAAAATATATTTTTTGCTTTCATTTTATTTTGAATTATTTTTTGTTGAATTCATCAGTTTTTCGGCCATTGCCACCGAAGTATTGTAATCGGTAATTGCCTCAACCCGTTTAAATCCGTAATCGAGAACCTTGTATTGCATCCGGAGCACCTCTTCGTAATCGGTTCCGGTTGTTGCAAAACCAGCCAGCAAAAGATCGGTGGTTTTTCGTGCCAGTTCTTCCTGCTGATTGTAAAGGATTACACGTCTTTCTGCATCGTCAAGGTTTGGTACAAAGCTGCGGTACTGCACCTGCAGGTTGTTCTGTAAACTGATGGTCTGCTGTTTCCCGGCTTCCTGCATCAGTTGAGCTTCTTTTTGCATGGCATCGTATTTCTTTCTGTAAATTGGAATGGAAACCGAAAACATGGGCATCACCATATCATTCCCGTTCATCATAAAAGTGTTTCCCTCGCGTTTTTGGTTAATCATATAATTCAAACCAACGCCAACCATTGGCAAACCCATTTTTTTCGCTTTTTGTTCCATCATTTCGTACGAAGAAACTTCACTTTCCAGCATCGCGAGCATGGGATTATTGGCAAGAATACTATCGGCAATGGCTAATTTTTCGGCTGGCAAAGATTCAATTTCAAGAGAATCATTTATTACAACTGAAATATTTTTGTCGCGATTGAGCAAGGAATTAAAAGCGATTTCGGTAGTTTTCCGTTGGTCATCTAAAATTGCCAGTTTGTTTTGCAGTTCCAGAATTTCCATTTTTACCCTTAGAACGTCCTGAAGTCCGGTTGCTTTATTTCCCATTCCTGACGACATTGTTGTTGCAGGCATGTTCCCTGCTACCGATGCAGTTCCTGATTGCGTTGAATTCATCCCACTCATTCCACTTCCTGAAGCGTTTATATTTCCTCCTGAAGTTGAATTCATAGCTCCGGAATTTGTTGAACCTTCCGAACTTCCCCCGTTACCGGTGACTGGAATTTGACAAGCATCAATTTTTCAAGCGATTCGAGCAATTCAAGGTTTTCCTTTACCAGAGTGATTTCGCGGTCGATTTTCATGATTTGGTACCAATTGTATTTTACCTGGTAAAACAGGTCGGCTTTGGCTGCATTAAAAACTTCGTATTTCGCTTTAGCCATTTCCGAAGCTTCATCTTTTGCCAATTTGAGGGTTCCAAACCACGGAAACATTTGCATTACCTGGATATTTCCAACCTGGCTGCCTCCCAGAATCGCCATGGGTTTTATAAAAAATCCAAACGAGGCCTGCGGATCGGGCAGCGTTCCAACCTGCGGGACTTTTTCTAGAGAGGCCAGGTATTGATTAAAGGCAACTTTTAAATCAGGGTTGTTTTCAGCAGCTACTTCCAGGAAGCCATTCAATACCAGAGAATCCCTTTCCTGTGCAAAATTTGTTTTGAAAACCAGCAACAGGACTATCGTTAATGTGTATATTTTTATATTTCTCATGACTTTAATTTTCAATGATGATTGCTTGTTTTGCTTGTTTTTTGACCTCTCCTTCGCGCCAAAAACACTGAAGAATCGGCACCACAAACATGGTCATGATTTGGATTATCATTCCACCAAAAGTCGGGATTGCCATTGGAACCATAATGTCGGCCCCTTTTCCGGTTGATGAAAGAACAGGTAACAAAGCAATAATTGCCACAGCGGCTGTCATCATTGCCGGTCGAACCCGTTTTTTACCGGCTTCGACAACGGCTTCGCGAACTTCTTTAACCGTAGCTGGTTTTCGTTCTTCAAAAACCTGGTGAATGTAAGTTCCCATTATCACACCATCATCGGTGGCAATGCCGAACAGTGCAATAAAACCAACCCACACCGCCACACTCAGGTTAATTGTTTGTATTTGAAACAGATGTCGCATTTCAACCCCAGCCACCGAAAAGTTTAAAAACCATGGTTGAGAATACAGCCAAAGCATGATAAATCCCCCGGCAAATGCCACAAATACTCCTGAAAAATGAATTGTCGAAGCGGTAAAAGTTTTGAATTGAAAATATAGTAATAGAAAAACCAGCATCAAACTGATGGGAATAACTATGGCCAAACGTTTAGTCGCACGCAGTTGCTGTTCGTAATTTCCTGCAAAAGCATAACTTACCCCAGCTGGCAAAACCAGTTCCCCCGAATCGATTTTATCTTTCAGGAATCGTTGCGCTTCCTCCACCTCATCAACTTCGCTTTTCCTTCAATTTTATCAAAAATTACATATCCGTTAAGAAAGGTGTTCTCGCTGCGTATCATTTGCGGACCGCGGGTGTAGCCAATATCTACCAGTTCGCCCAGCGGAACCTGAACTCCTGTCATCGATGGAATAAGAATTTTTTTGATTTCCTCGGGTGAATTTCGCAATTCGCGGGCATAACGCACACGAACCGGAAAACGCTCACGGCCTTCAACAGTATTTGTTAAAGCCATTCCTCCAACAGCAACCTGCAAGATTTCCTGAATGTCCTGAACAGTCATCCCGTAACGGGCAATTTTTTCGGTTCAGTTTTATTTCAATATAAGGTGCTCCCACTGAACGGTCGTAAAAAACCGAAGATGATTGAATAGAAGGAATCTCCTTTAAAACCGATTCCAGTTCGATTCCTGCTTTTTCAATGGTTTCCAAATCAGGGCCGTAAACTTTAAGTCCCATGGGTGCGCGCATTCCGGTTGAAAGCATCACCAACCGCGTTTGAATGGGTTGAAGTTTTGGAGCAGAAGTCAAGCCAGGAATATTTGTAACTTTTACGATTTCATCCCAAATATCATCCGGAGTTTTTATTTCGGGCCGCCACTGACGAAGGTTATCGCCGTTTTTATCAGGTATCAATTCATCAGCTTTTATTTTACGGAACCCATCTTTTTCAGGATTGTAAGTTGTTCCGTCTTTCATCATAAAATTGCCTTCTTTATCTACTTTGAATCCCATTCGGTGTCCGTCTTCATCCAAAATATATTCGGAAACATAGTTGATTGTATTTTCAAACATTTGCACAGGTGCCGGGTCGAGTGCTGAATTTATCCGTCCCCATTTCCCGACAGCCAGTTCAACTTCGGGAATAGTTGAAAGTCTTTTATCGAGCAGTTCAACATATTGCTGGTTCATTTCAATCCCGCTATGTGGCATACTTGTGGGCATCAGCAAGAAAGAACCTTCATCGAGCGACGGCATAAACTCTTTGCCAATTCCAGGGAATGTGTGTTCCGCTGATTGCCAGACTGCTGATTTTTTAACCGATTCCGGCATAAACCCAAACATACGGTTTACACCCTGCCATGCTAAAATTCCAAAGAGAATGGTAATTATGGGCAAAGTCATAAATGTCCATTTGTTTCGCAAAGCCCAGCGAAGTATTGGAGTGTAAAAATGGACAATCAATAAAAGAGCACCCAGGATTACTGCAATTAAAATGGCCACAAACAGGTAATTCGAAATATTGCTGTTTCCGGCTCCCAGCGGCAACCATTCAACGGTAAGATACCAAACCGCCACCAACAAAGTAATACCAATGTTTATGTAGTTGGTCATTTCTTTCCGGTTTTCGGGCCATCGGTACTCGAATAAATTATTGATGCCGATTAACACCAGAGCCAATGCCGGAATCTGCCCCCAGAAAATGGTAAATAAAATTCCGGCTGCAATTAATATGGTATTGAAAATACGACTGACCCTTTTTTTATCGAAACGGATTGAAAAAATAAGGTTGGCAAGTGTTGGCAGAACAATAATCCCGAGGATAAATGAGGCCAGCAAAGCAAAGGTTTTTGTAAATGCCAGTGGACGGAAAAGTTTTCCTTCGGCAGCCTGCATGGCAAAAACGGGCAGGAAACTTACTATTGTTGTTCCCAGTGCTGTTGTAATTGCTGATGATACTTCAATTGTTGCCGTGTAAATAACAGAAATCAGGTTTTTCCCTTTTGCGTTTTCATTTTCGGGCATTTCGAGATGCCTGATTATGTTTTCTACAAATACAATTCCCACGTCCACCATCACTCCAATGGCAATAGCAATTCCAGAAAGTGCCACAATGTTCGCTTCAACTCCAACCCATTTCATAACAATGAAAGTCATTAAAACTGCAACGGGCAGAAGTGAGGAAATAAGTACAGAAGCCCGCAGGTTCATTACAAGGAAAATGATGACAATAATTGCTATCAATATTTCATGTGACAAAGCTGATTCAAGCGTTCCGATGGTTTCTTTTATTAATCCTGTGCGGTCGTAAAAGGGAACGATGGTAACTTTTGAAACTGTTCCGTCAGCCAAGGTTTTTTGGGGCAAACCGGGGGCAATTTCAGCAATTTTATTTTTGATATTATTGATGACTTCCATGGGGTTGGAGCCGTAACGTGCAACAACTGCCGCACCAACAGCTTCAACACCGTCTTTGTCGAGACCCACCACGGCGCGGTGCAGGGCCAAAACTTACTTTTGCCACATCGCTGATGCGCACCGGAACATTGTTGCGGACTGTTACAACCGCTTCTTCAAGATCTTCGAGGTTTTTAATGTATCCAAGTCCACGAATAACGTATTCAACTTTATTCAGTTCAATGGTTTCGGCACCGATATCGAGGTTGCTTTTTTTAACGGCCTGCATAATATCCATTACCGAAACGCCAAAAGCTTTCATTGCATTCGGATCAATATCAACCTGGTACTCTTTTACAAAACCACCGATTGTTGCTACTTCGGAAACCCCTTCAGAAGCTGAAAGTGAATATTTCACATAATAATCCTGAATAGTTCTTAATTCCTGTGGGTCCCAGCCGCCGGTTGGCTTTCCGGTTTTTGGGTCGCGCCCTTCGAGTGTGTACCAATAAATTTGTCCGAGTGCCGTTGCATCGGGACCAAGAGTGGGTTGAATGCCTTGCGGAAGTGTGCCCGACGGCAACGAATTCAGCTTTTCAAGAATCCGTGACCGGCTCCAGTAAAACTCAATGTTATCTTCGAAAATAATGTAGATAAAAGACATTCCGAACATGGAAGTGCTGCGGATGGTTTTTACACCCGGAATACCAAGCAGCGAAGTAGTTAACGGATAAGTTATCTGGTCTTCGATATCTTTTGGCGACCGGCCCATCCATTCGGTGGCAACAATTTGCTGGTTGTCGCCAATATCGGGAATTGCATCCACCGGAACGGGGTCACGGGGCAATAGCCCTGTGTGCCAGTTGAAGGGAGCATAAACTGTTCCCAACGCAATGAAAACAATGAACACCAAAATGGTAATCATCCTGTTTTCAAGAAAAAAACGTATGATTCTTTTCATTTATTAATGATTATTTATTAATGATAAATGCCAGGATTATAGGCAATACATTCAGAATCCTTTCAAAAAAAGATTCTGCTAATCATAATAAAATCATAAAAGATATTGCTGTTCCAAAGAAAGAACCGTTTGAATTTTGGGTGGCGGCGGAGAATCTGAAATTTCAAAAGTTAATATTTCGGTTTCAGGAATTGTTGTAAAAATTTCAGCAAACAGGTTATGACCCAAAATGTCGATTTCAGCCAAAACAGGAATGGCAGCATGTGCCGGTGCCGAAAAATCATCTTTAACCTGGTAAAAACTGTTTTCGTTGTGACAACAATCACTGTCTCCGCAACATGATTTTGCCTGATGAAAAACTGCGGCTGAAACAAAAGAATCGCCGCAATAATGCTTCGACACAACCATCCCAACTGTTGATACCAACATCAACATGCTTAAAATGATATGGCTGAATATTCGTAACATACTTACTTTGCGACTGTTAATAGAAACACAAAGGTGGTGAAAAAGTTTGATTTTTATCTGGTTGATTGATTCTTTAACTTTTTTTGAGCGTTGATTTCGAAATTAATGCTGGTAAAACCTTTCCTGTTCTGCAATCCGTTGCATTTGTCTTTCGTATTCAATTAAATCGATTTCGCCCTGGGAGTAGCGTTGTTTTAATATTTCCCTTTCTTTTTTACGTTTCCCTTTGCTTGTGCCTGTTTTCAGAATTAAAAATATTACCGACAGAAATATAACTATCCCAATAATTTTAATATTGTTGTTTACGAAACTGAATGGAAAATGTACCAATAAATAAGGATTTTCAGTTTCGGTTGAAATAAACGGTGCAGAAGATGTTTGGTTTTATTGTTTGGTTTGGGGATTTGTTCTCACTATGTTGTTTTCCCCAACTTTTAAAATTCGTTTAAACTCCAAAACAATTCACGATTCATTTGCACAAAAAGTGGGTATTTATTGAGATGAAGCTATTTTTATAGGGATTATTCTGTAAACTGGCTTAAAAAAAGAGCCGGTAACCTGTTTCGGTAACCGACTCTTTTATATAATAAATTAAACAGCAATTTTTTAATACCTCGACATCATTGCAGAAATTCCTCCACCGTTTTTTACGTTGGTAAAACCATGGCTCATCAAAACCTGCTGCGCATAAGCCGAACGGGCTCCCGAAGCGCAATAAACTATAATTTCACGATCGGGATTTGAACCGAGATCTACCTTTCCCGACATTAAATCGTCAAGCGGAATGTTTAAAGCATTGGGGAAAGCCCCGCTCCTGAATTCGCCGGATGTGCGCACATCAATAACCAAACGTTCCAATTCGCCGGCGCTTACATTTTTATTCGTTTCTGTTTCTTCCAAGGCTTTTTCACCGATACTTTTTTTATCGATAGGCAGAGGAATCATACTAAAATTTTTAAAACCTGTAGCTGCAGCATGACGTTGTAAAGAAGTGTGTCCTCCAGAAATATTTACAACTTCCATGCATCCCGCTCCCACAAGTGTGCGCAACGCCTGATGGCCTTTTTTACCGGTTTCATCGTAAACCAGAATGGGTACATCTTTTGGAATCCGTTCCAGATTTTCCTGCAACATTTCAAGTGGCAAATGATATGCGCCGTTCAGTTTACTTTTCTGATTGGCAAAAATATCACGTACATCCAATACAATTACCTGTTGCGTTTTTCATGTAATCATCCAGTTCAGAAACCATTACACTTGAACTGAAACCCGACATTTTGTTTTCGGCGGCATAAGCCGCCATATTCATAGCATCGTTTGCAGTACCAATTGGCGGTGAATAGGCAAAATCAATATCCGCAATTTCGCTGACCGGAAGTTTGGCCGCACAAGCCGTCGCAATAACATCCAGACGTTTGTCGGCACCTTTGTAACCGGCAGTTTGTCCACCCAAAACCACACCTGTTTTTTTATCGAAAACCAGCAAAACAGTAACAGTTTCAGCGCCCGGATAATACGAGGTGTGGTGTTCTTTATGAACCACAACTGCATCAGCTTCGATTCCTGCTGCCCGGGCTTGTTTAAGTGAAAGTCCTGTTGTTCCGGCAACTGCATCAAAAACGCGTACAACCGAGGTACCAATTGAACCTTTATAACTGTGGTTTCCGCCAAGTGCATTTTCAGCAGCTATTCGTCCCTGACGATTTGCCGGACCGGCTAACGGAATTCTTACTTTTTTGCCATTTACACGGTGCTCAATTTCAACCATATCACCGGCTGCAAAAATATCGGCATCTGAAGTTTGAAGTTTGTCGTTTACCAATAACCCGCCTGCTTCGCCAATTTCCAAACCTGAATTTATGGCAAGTTGTAAAGTTGGGCGCACGCCTATCGAAAGGAGTACCATATCTGCATCAAGTGTTTTCCCGTTATCCAGTTCAACGGAATGGGAATTAATTTTTGTTACGGCAGTTTCGGTATGAACACCAACACCAAAAGCTTTCAATTCGCGGGTAATAAAACCTGCAATTTCGCCTTCCATAATCGACATTACATGCTGCATTTTTTCAACAACATGTACTTTTAAACCGCGTTTTACAAGGGCTTCAACCATTTCGAGGCCAATAAAACCACCACCCACAACAACTGCTGTTTTTGGTTCCTTAGTTTTTAAATGATTGTCGATTTTGTCCATGTCATCCAACGTCCACAAGCTAAAAACATGATCCGAATTTGCTCCGGGCAGATCTGGTTGTATAGGCCGACCACCCTGTGCCAAAATCAATTTTGTGTATTCAAATGTCTTTTTTAAACCGTCGCGGCTATCAACAGTCTGAACCGAATGAGCATCTTTATAAATATCGGTAACAACAGTATTTGTATAAACATCAACATTATATTGTTCCTTAAAACTTTCAGGACTTTGTAAAATCAATTTCGAACGGCTGTCGATATCGCCGGCAATGTAGTAGGGTAAGCCACAGTTGGCAAACGAAATATCGGGCCCGGCTTCGAGCATTGTAATTTGTGCATCGGGCGATAAACGGCGTGCTTTGGCGGCGGCTGTAGCTCCGGCAGCTACACCTCCAATGATTAGTATTTTTTCCATTTTATTATTCATCTTAAAATCTGATTCGTTTCATTATTGATAAAACATATATACTTATCTATATATTTGGATACAAAAGTAAATAACTTTTCTTAATCTCACTGAAATGGGCTTCAAATGTTAATTTATTGTTTTATTCAGATTTTAAATTCAACCTGGTAGGCCGAACACTTCAGGTTAACATCATACTGGCTGATTATTCAAGATGAACAGTAAATTTAAGTTAAATGTAATTCGTAAGGTTTTTATAAACACTGCCGAAAATAGTAACCTTAAATATTACTGAATCGTTGAAATTGAAAAATCATGTATGAATTATTTAAGATCTTATCGTAACATTCAACCCCTTATTGTTTTTTATACTTATATCCTGCTCTTTACATTAATAAGTTTTCCATCGTGTGCACAGAATTCTGATTTTGCAGAATTACGACAGCACATGGTGAGAACACAAATTGAAACCCGTGGAATTTCAGATCCAAAAGTTTTAAAGGCCTTTCAAAAAGTTGAACGGCACCGTTTCGTTTTGCCAGAATACCTCCCGAAAGCTTATGAGGATTACCCACTGCCAATCGACGAAGGCCAAACTATTTCGCAACCTTATATTGTTGCTTTTATGACAGAATCTCTTGATTTAAAACCATCTGATAAAATACTCGAGATTGGCACCGGTTCGGGCTATCAGGCTGCAATTTTAGCCGAGATTTGTGATTCAGTTTTTACAATCGAAATTTTTCCAAAACTTGGGGAAAAAGCGAGTAACATATTTTCAGAATTAGGATACAAAAACATTTTCAGCAAAATTGGCGATGGTTACAAAGGCTGGCCCGAAAATGCCCCGTTTGATGCAATTATTGTTACCTGTTCGCCAAGCCACATCCCGCAACCTTTAAAAGAACAGCTTGCCGAAGGAGGCAGGATGATTATTCCGATAGGGTCATACCCATCACAATCACTTGTTTTACTCGAAAAACAAAAAGGAAAAATTAAACAGAAAAAAATATTACCGGTTAGGTTTGTGCCAATGATTGATGACAAAGGGAAAAAATATTAAAATTTCATGTCTGGCCGGGATCTAAAAATATTCGCTATTTTCGAGCCAAACCAAAAACTGCAATCATGTTTAAACCGAATTTTCTTTTAGCTGCAATTCTGTTACTGATATTTCTGTCTGCTTTCTCTCAAAAACCAAATCCTATGCGCCAATGGAATATGTACCGCGGAAATTATGCAAACGGGATTTTAGATAACGCCAACCTTCCCAAAACATGGAATGTTGAAACAGGCGAAAATTTAGCGTGGAAAACTGCAATTCCCGGATCGGGCCATTCGTGCCCAATTGTATGGGGTGAAAAAGTTTTTGTTACATCGGCTGTAAGTTCACAAGATAAAGGAGATATACAAACAGGAATTTATGGTTCAATTGAACCTGTTCCCGATTCATCAATTCATACATGGAAAGTGTATTGCATCGACAAAAAACAGGTAAAATTGATTGGGAGAAAACTGCACACTCGGGAATTCCAAAACAAAAAAGGCATCCAATGTCATCGCATGCCAACTGTACTCCAGCCACTAATGGCGAATTTGTTGTTGCATTTTTTGGTTCCGAAGGATTGTATTGTTACAATATGAAAGGCGAATTACAGTGGCAAAAAGACTTTGGTATTTTAAAAGCAGTGTTTTTTATGGTTGAATCGGCCGAGTGGGAATTTGCCAGTTCACCGCTTATTCACGAAAATGTTGTCGTGATTCAATGCGATGTTCAGGAAAACTCCTTTTTGGCTGCCTACGATCTGAAAACCGGAAAGGAACTCTGGAAAAAACAACGCGACGAGTACCCAGGCTGGTGCACGCCAAATATTTATTTTGATGGCGATAAAACCCGGATTGCTGTAAACGGCTACAAACACCGCGGTGGTTATGATTTTAAAACAGGGGAGGAAATCTGGCGAATGTCAGGTGGTGGCGATATTCAAATTCCAACGCCGGTAGTGGCAAATAATCTGATATACTTTAACAGCGCTCACGGGAAATTTTCACCGGTTATGGCAATTCATACAAATGCAAAAGGCGACTTAAGTTTGAAGGAAGATGAAACCACAAACGCTGGCGTTAAATGGTCGCACCCGCGGGGAGGTTCATACATGGGAACCATGCTGGTTTATGGCGATTATTTGTACAACGCTGCCTGGAACGGAAAATTAACCTGTTACAATGCACTCACCGGCGAACAGATTTATTCAGAAAAAGTTGGCAACGGAAACAGTTACACAGCTTCGCCGGTTGCAGCCGATGGAATTATTTACATCGCCGATAATGATGGGAATGTTTATTCGGTAAAAGCTGGTCCTGAATTTCAATTACTTCAAACAAATAATTTAGACGAAACATACATGTCAACACCTGCAATTGCTGATGGTTACCTGTTTTTTAAAACACTTGGGCATTTGGTTGCGATATCGGGTTCAAATAATTAGTTCAGAGAAAGATTGGTTTGATTAAGTTTAGATCAAACTAAAATTCCGGCTTTTTCATATTCTGTTTAATTATCTTATTTTCGTGGCTTAATCAATTTTAAGGTTTATGTGGATCAGAGTCTCCCGCTTTATCCTTCGAAACAAAATATTATTGCTAATCCTACTTGGTATAATCACCATTTTCCTTGGTTATTATGCATTTAAGGTGGAAATGTCTTACGAATATGCATCAATGTTGCCAAAAAAGGACAAGGCATATATTGATAATCAGAAATTTATTGAAGTATTTGGAGAAGAGGGAAATCTAATCATAGTCGGTATTCAGGATTCAACATTTTTCGAATTTGAAAAATTTGAAAAATGGAAAACTCTTTGCAACGATATTTCAAAAATCGAAGGGGTAGAAAATCTTTTATCTGTTTCAAATTCTTATAACCTGATTAAAAATACCGAAAAAAAACAATTTGAAATTCAACTGGTTTTCCCCGATACAATTTCAAATCAGGCCGAACTTAATCAAGCTGAAGAAAATTTCAGGAAATTGCCATTTTATCGAAAGTTGTTGTATAACGATGAAAACAACACTTACCTGCTTGCCATTACTGTCAATAAAGACAAAATGCTCACGAAAGATCGCGAGAAAATGGTCAAAGCGATTCAGAAAATTGGCAGGCAATTCGAGAAAGAAGAAAACGTAAAACTGCATTATTCGGGATTGCCCTACATCAGGGTAATCACTGCAATTATCATTCGCAGCGAGTTATACCTTTTTAGCGCGCTTGCTCTTGCCATTTGCATCATCGTTCTTTTCCTTTTTTTCCGGTCGTTTAAAGCAGTGTTTTTCCCCGTGATGGTTGTGCTGATTGGCGTGGTTTGGTCGTTGGGGACTCTCGGTTTGCTGGGTTATAAAATTACAGTTCTTTCGGGGATGATTCCATCTTTACTTATTGTAATAGGAATACCGAACAGCATTTACATGATGAACAAATTTCATCACGAATTTGTGCAGCACGGAAATAAAGTGAAAGCGCTACAAAGGGTGATTGTTAAAATTGGGAATGCAACTTTTTTAACCAATTTAACCACAGCTATGGGCTTTGCAACTTTCATAATTGTTAAAAGTGATTTGCTCAAACAATTTGGAATTGTGGCATCATTAAATATAATGGGGCTTTTTGTGCTTTCCCTTATTTTAATTCCCGTGATTTTTAGTTTTATCAAAACCCCATCTGCAAAGCACGTTAAACATTTGGAGTATCAATTGGTATCGCACATAATCGACTGGTTTATAAAAATTACAGAAAAATACCGAAAGTGGGTTTACATTTCCACAGGGGTTATTTTATTGCTGGGCTTTTGGGGGATTTCGCAAATGAAAACTTCCGGTTATGTAGTGGATGATATTCCCAAAAGCAACCCAATGTATAAGGATCTTAAATTTTTTGAAAAGAATTTTGAAGGAATTATGCCTCTCGAAATAATGATCGATACCAAAAAACCGGGAGGTGCAATGCAACTCTCAAACTTTGCAAAAATTGATGAACTTGAAAAGAAGTTGGAAAAATATGATGAATTGTCAACTCCAACATCAATACTTAACCTGCTGAAATTCTCGAAACAGGCATTTTACAATGGAAGCCAGGATTATTACAGTTTACCCAACAACCGTGAAAAAAACTTTATTCTGCAGTATGCGGCAACCGGCGAAAAAAATTCAGGATTACTGCATTCATTTCTCGACAGTACACGACAATTTACGCGAATCAGTATTAGGGTTGAAGACGTTGGTGTAAAACGGATGGAGGAATTATACACTGACTTTTACAACGACATCGATTCGATTTTTAGCCCGGAAGATTACGACGTTACTGTTACCGGAACAAGTATAACTGTGTTTAAGGGAACTAACTATTTGTTAAATAACCTGTTTTCAAGTCTGGCGCTGGCAATTTTACTTATTTCGTTAATCATGGCACTTATGTTTTCATCGTGGCGGATGGTTGTAATGTCGCTAACACCTAATATAATTCCTCTTATTTTTACTGCCGCGCTAATGGGCTTTTCGGGAATCCCCATAAAAGCATCAACCATTCTTGTGTTCAGTATCGCGTTTGGGATTTCTGTTGACAATACCATCCATTTTCTGGCAAAATACAGACAGGAATTAAAGGTAACCGGTTGGGACATAAAGCAGTCGGTTATACTGGCATTAAAGGAAACAGGTGTTAGTATGCTCTATACTTCTGTGGTGTTGTTTTTTGGGTTCGGGATTTTTGCTGTTTCAAGTTTCGGGGGACCCGGGCCATGGGAATTTTAGTTTCACTGACGTTGGTTGTTGCCGTAATTTCAAACCTTGTTTTGTTGCCGACTTTGCTGTTTAGCCTCGATCGCCGTACTACAACCCGCGCTTTCAAAGAACCTTTGTTGCATATTTACGACGAGGAAATCGATATAGAACTCGAAGATTTGGAAATTGAACAAACAACTAAAAACAAGGAGGATTAAAGTTGCATTCCATAACCCGGCTTCAGGAAATTATAAACGCCGAACTTCAAAAAAGGTCGGATGATTTGCGGAAAATGACACCGCCCAATTTATATAATCCGGTAGATTATTCGCTCGAAATGGGTGGAAAACGGTTGCGCCCTGTATTGCTTTTATTGAGTTATAATATTTTCTCCGATGCTGTGTCAGAGGCAATTCCTGCAGCAGTTGCAATCGAGGTGTTCCACAATTTTACTTTACTGCACGACGATATCATGGACAAAGCACAGGTTCGCAGGAACCGACCTACTGTGCACATAAAATTCAGCGAAAACAATGCAATCCTTTCCGGCGATGTGATGGCTTTTTTATCATATAAATATCTCCTAGAATGTAAATCTAAACGACTTTCAGAAGTACTTGAGTTATTTACCAAAACAGCAATTGAAGTTTGCGAAGGCCAACAATTTGATATGGAGTTTGAAAACCGGCTAAATGTTTCGAATGTCGAATATCTCGAAATGATAAGGTTGAAAACTGCTGTTTTACTGGCTTGCGGATTAAAAGCAGGTGCACTTTTGGCAAATGCTGATAACATTGTTGCAAATCAATTGTATGAATTTGGGTTGAATTTGGGTCTTGCATTTCAATTGCAGGATGATTTGCTTGACAGTTTTGGCAATCAGCAATCTTTTGGAAAAAAAATAGGTGGTGATATACTTGCCAACAAAAAAACGTTTTTGTCGATTAATGCATTACAAAATGCCGGAGCTGAACTAAAATCGGAATTATTGTATTGGATGAACATTGCTGAATATAATCAGGATGAAAAAATAAAGGCAGTATTGAATATATATAATCAACTAAATATTAAACAATTGACCGAACAGAAAATTGAAAGTTATTTTCAGAAATGCAGGAAAGTCTTTCAGCAGATTTCGGTTGAGGATGAGAGAAAAAAACAGTTGATAGAAATAAGCAACAGTATGTTAAACCGTGTTTTTTGAGTTTTTTCTGTGATTCCAAAAAACAAATGAATTGGTTGGTCAAACTAAAAACAATGCTAAATTTGTTCGCGGTAATGCATTATAGATGAACCAGAATTAAAATTCAAAATATTTTATGGCTAAAAAAGTTGGACAAATTATACAGGTAATCGGGCCTGTGGTTGACGTAAGTTTTGATAAAGAAGGCGGCGTATTTCCCGCAATTAATGATGCTTTGGAAATTATCCGCGAAGGGAAGGACAATTTGGTTATCGAATGTCAGCAACACCTTGGCGAAAACACAATTCGCTGTATCGCGATGGATGCTACCGATGGTTTACGACGTGGTTTAAAAGTTCAGGCAACGGGGTCGCCAATCATTATGCCAAAGGGTGAAGCTGCTTTGGGCCGTTTGTTAAATGTAATAGGCAATTCGATAGATGGAATGGAAAATTTGCCAAAAAAAGGTTTGAATATTCATAACGAACCGCCAAAATATGAAGATTTAACCACCGAAAGTGAAGTATTATACACAGGTATTAAAGTTATCGACCTGATTGAACCTTATGCAAAAGGAGGAAAAATCGGGTTATTTGGTGGAGCCGGAGTAGGTAAAACAGTTTTAATCCAGGAGTTGATTAATAACATTGCACTTGCTCACAGCGGGCTTTCAGTTTTTGCCGGAGTAGGAGAGCGTACACGCGAAGGAAATGATCTTCTGCGCGAAATGATTGAAGCCAACATTGTTGATTATGGCGAAGAATTTAAACATTCGATGGAACAGGGAAACTGGGATCTTTCGAAAGTGGATAAGGAAAAAGTAAAAAACTCGAAATTGGCGATGGTTTTTGGCCAAATGAACGAACCGCCCGGAGCCCGCGCCCGTGTTGCACTTTCTGGGTTAACCATTGCCGAAAGTTTGCGTGACGGTGACAGTTCATCGGAAAGTGGCCGTGACATTTTGTTCTTTGTTGACAATGTTTTTCGTTTTACACAAGCTGGTTCCGAAGTTTCTGCGCTTCTCGGCAGGATGCCTTCTGCAGTGGGTTATCAACCAACTTTGGCTTCTGAAATGGGATTTATGCAGGAGCGTATTGCTTCAACAAAACGGGGTTCAATTACTTCGGTTCAGGCCGTTTATGTACCTGCTGATGACCTTACCGACCCTGCACCTGCTACAACTTTCTCGCATCTTGATGCCAAAACAGTACTTAGCCGTAAAATATCAGAGCTTGGTATTTATCCCGCAGTTGATCCTCTGGATTCGACTTCAAGAATTTTAACTCCGGAAATTGTTGGCGACGAACATTATAATTGCGCCCAGGATGTTATTATGTTGCTGCAACGCTATATTGAATTACAGGATATTATTGCAATTCTCGGTATGGACGAACTTTCCGAAGAAGATAAATTGGTTGTGCACAGGGCGCGCCGCGTGCAGCGTTTCTTGTCGCAACCGTTTTTTGTAGCATCGCAATTTACAGGGCTTGAAGGGAAATTGGTTTCAATTGAAGATACAATCAAAGGTTTCAGAATGATTATGAACGGTGAAGTTGACCAATATCCTGAGGCTGCATTTAACCTTGTGGGAACCATTGAAGAGGCAATTGCAAAAGGCGAAAAAATGTTGTCTGAAAATTAGTAAAGTATTAAAATTCAATGTATTTAGAGATAATCACACCCGATAGAAAGATTTTTGAAGGAGAAGTAAGTTTAGTTCAGGTTCCCGGGAGCAAAGGTATGTTTACAATTCTTAAAAATCATGCACCCATTATTTCCACCCTCGAAAAAGGAACGATTAAAGTTGAAGATATTTCAGGGAAGGAATATGAATTTAATGTTGGGGGCGGTGTAATCGAAAATTCGGCGAACAAAGTAATCGTTCTTGTAGAATCGGTTTAAGAAAAATATTTACCTCGCAATAACCCTCGAAGATTTAACTCTTCGGGGTTTTTAATTTATACATGAAGGTTAAAGTACTGATAATAAGATTAAGTTCAATTGGAGATATCGTGTTGACATCACTGGTTGTCCGCTGTCTGAAAAGTCAGCTTAACGATGCCGAAATCCATTTTGTAACCAAACAACAATATGTATGTATTTTAAAATCAAATCCTTATATCGATAAAGTACATGTGCTTGAGGAAAATCTCGGTGATCTAATTAATGAGCTTGCCCCCGAAAAATTTAATTACATAATCGATCTGCATCATAATTTCAGAAGTGGGCGGATAAAGCGAAATATTAAAGCAAAAGCATTTTCTGTTAATAAATTGAACTTGCAGAAAATGCTGCTCATCAACTTTAAAATCCACCGGCTCCCCAACAAACACATTGTTGATAGGTATCTTGAAACTGTTGCCCCGCTTCAAATTAAAAATGATGGCAAAGGGCTTGATTTTTTTATTCCTGAAAAAGACCAGTTTGTAATCGCCGATTTGCCTGCTCCTTTCCAAAAAGGTTATATAGCGTTTGTTATTGCCGGAACTTATACCACAAAAAAATTACCTGTTGAAAAAATCTCTGAAATTTGTCAAAAACCAAGTTTCCTGTTATTCTGCTTGGTGGCAAAAATGAGTTTGATGAAGGAGAAAAAGTACTTTCGCAATCAAAAGGAAATGTACTGAATTTTGCAGGTAAAATCAGCTTAAACAAGTCGGCTTCTCTTGTTCGCGATGCAAAAGTGGTTTTAACAAATGATACCGGATTTATGCACATTGCAGCAGCTTTTCAAAAAAAGATACTCTCGTTTTGGGGAAATACAGTAGCCGATTTTGGAATGGAACCTTACCAACCTCATCCTGCATCAAAACGTCTCGAAGTGGAAAACCTCAAATGTCGCCCATGTTCAAAACTCGGCTTTCAGAAATGCCCGAAGAAACATTTCAAATGCATGAATGAAATTCGTATTGAAGATGCTGTGAAATGGATTGATGAGAATTGGTAATACGAGTGCAGAAATTTCAAACTTCCGAATTAAACTGAAGTTAATAACTGTATTACCCGAAGGCTTTTTCCAACCTTTCAAGCGCTTCAGCCAAAACACTGCGCGGACAACCAATATTAATGCGCAGCCAGCCATCGCCACCAGTTCCAAAACGCCCGCCGTCGTTTAACCCAACTTTTGCATTTTCAACCGTGAATTTCATTAATTCCGCGTTTTTCATCCCATATTCCCTGAAATCGAGCCAGATTAAATAAGTGGCTTCGGGTTTCATTACCTTCACTTTTGGGAGTTTGGTTTTGAAGAAGTTTTCCAGGAGCTTGTAGTTTTCCTGCAAATAAACTATCATTTGACCCAGCCATTCATCACCTTGAGTATATGCAGCTTCCATCGCAACGGATCCGAATATATTTCCCATATATAAATGAGCCACTCCAATTGCTCTTTCGTAACGCGCAAATTTAGTTTTGTTCGGTATAATTACTATTGATGATGAAAACCCCGCAACATTAAAAGTTTTGCTGGGTGCCATTGAAACCATGCAGTTTTGGGCGATTTCATCCGACAGACTTGCAAAAGGAATGTGTTTGTGTCCACTAAAAATCAAATCAGAATGAATTTCATCTGAAATAACCATGATTTTGTTTTCAAGACAGATCGTTGCAAGTTCAGTCAATTCCTCTTTTGAAAACACTGTTCCTCCCGGATTTTGAGGATTGCACAAAAGCAACAGTTTTGTTTTTTTGTCGATTTTTGCCTTTAAATCTTCAAAATCGAAAGTGTAACGGCCATTTTCAATTTTCAGCGGGTTTTCTATCAATTTCCGTTTTGTACCTTTTACACAATCAAAAAAAGGAAAGTAAACCGGTGGCTGAACAATAACACTGTCGCCGGGTTTTGAAAATGCTTCAATACCAAAAGTCAATCCTGCCACAACACCCGGACTAAATGAAATCCATTCTTTCTGAATGTCCCAGTTGTGACGGCGTTTCATCCATCCAATTATCGAATTGTAGTATGAATCGGCCCGGAAAGTATAGCCAAATATTTCGTGTTCAGCACGTTTTTTTATGGCATCAACAATAAAATCAGGGGTTTTGAAATCCATATCGGCAACCCATAATGGCAAAACATCTTTACTGCCAAAAAACCTTTCAAGTGCATCGTATTTAATACAGTTTGTACCTTCGCGGGGAACTATTTCGTCGAAATTGTATTTTTTCATTTGTTGTTGTGATAATTATTTAATTGTCATTCCGAACCATTCTTTTCTTGTTGGGAAATGTGGTTTTATGTGATTTAGTAGAAACTTATTCTGAATGACACATGATTGTTTACATTTCAATTTTCCGAAGATAATTCAAATCTCCTTCCTGTTCGACTTTTAAAATGAAGCTGAAACGATTCAGGTTCAGGCAAAGTTCAAAATCGGCTTGCGGCGACCAGCTTTGTTTTTCAGCCTCAAAAAATCGCGCACCCGAACCATTGCGAATTATTTCAACCATCTCATTAAAATCATTTGGTTTGTTTTCCAACTCATTTTTAATCCATTCGGCGCACAAAGTATCTTCGTCGGTTGGGTATTCGCAAGCATAACCCATGCACACAAGAGAAACAGTTTTAGGTTGTTTTTGCCTGATATATTTTACAATTGCGCCTGCATTTACAAAACTTCCTGTAATAATTTCATCAGCATTTTTTGCGTTGGCAATTCCCTGTGTACCCGAACTTGTGGTGTGTACAATCGTTTTCCTGTTAAATGTCCAGTTAACAATTGTGAAGGGGAGTTGCCAAAATCAAATCCGGGTGGTTTTTGTTCGTTTCGTTCTCCAATTAGCACATAATCAGGGTTTAAACGCTTAATTTCATAAGCCTGCAGTATATCACCAATAGGAAAAATTTTTACTGTACCACAACCAAAAGCATAACATGCCGTTGAAAATGCCCTGAAAACATCAATAATTACAGTTAAGCCGCGTGCATCTTTCGCTCCATCAAGTAATTGCAGAATTCTTATTTCCATAAAAAAAATTTATGCAAAGTAAAAAAAATAACTTAACATATAAGATAATAGATTGGCACTATATTTGTGATTTGAAATTTATATTTTGTAAAACGCTGTAAATAAGCTTTATGAGTTCAGTCAGACAAAAAAAGATTAACATTCACATAAACTTTACAATTACTTTATAAATTATTAACACATGTTATACAGCATGAATTTTAAAAACAATCTATGTTTGTACTGTCATTTTAGTTAAACCTTAAAAATATTTAAAATGAAAACAATTAAATTGTTATTAACAGTAACAGCAGTAGCGATTGTAGCAATTGTAACTGCAGTAGAAAAGCCAAAAATGGATGTAATCCCGCTAAATGCCGATCAGGCAATTGTGTCGGTTACAAATGAAAAACCAGCTCTTTTCGAAATGAGCATTGAAACAAACAAAGGTGATTTGATTTATTACAAACAAACCACCAAAGCTTCAACAGAATATATAAAGACCTATGATTTTGCCAATCTTCAAAACGGTTTATATGTTTTAAAACTGAAAGTTAATGATACAAGGGTTTTAAGAGAGTTTGAAGTAAGCAACAAAAAAATTATTGTTGGAGATTCAAAAATGAAGTATGATCCTTACTTTTCTTTCAAAGACAACATTTTAAAATTCTCGTATTTGAATTTTGAACAGGAGAAATTCAATGTGTCTATTTATAATGAAGATGAACTTTTTTTCAATAAAAAACTAGGAAAAGATTTTGCTATTCAGGAAGGATTTAATCTTTCGAAATTAGAAAAAGGAAACTACAAAGTGATTTTAAGCAGCTTAAGTAACGAGTATGTTTACAGTTTGGAAAAATAGATTTGAAAAAGGTAAAATGACAAAAAGCTCTGCAGATGCAGGGCTTTTTTTGTAAATGTTTAAACAGGATATAAAAAGTTGAAACCTGTTCTTAAAATATCCTTGTTTATGTTAAATTACAATATTGAATATGGGTTCAATCAAATTTAATTTACATTAAAACATTTTAGCTTTAAACTATTTAAACGATAAATTGTCAAAGGCACTGTTTTTAAACAATTACAATACTTTCAACAGTGCAAATAAAAATCGAAAATCTCAACAAAGTTTATAAAGGAGGTAGCTACGCTATAAAAAATCTGAACCTTGAGATACCAAACGGAATGTTTGGTTTGCTCGGGCCAAACGGCGCAGGAAAGTCAACTTTGATGCGCATACTCGTAACGCTAATGAAGCCCAGCAGCGGCAGGGTTTTGGTAAATGATATGGACCTCGCAAAACACAGACGCGAAATCCGTTCAATGCTGGGTTATTTACCACAGGATTTCAGTTTTTTTCGAAATTGAAAACCTATGAATTTTTAGATTATGCAGCACGTTTGTCCGGAATGAAAAACTCTGCGAAACGCCGCACGGCTGTGGAGCAAATGCTTGAAGAAGTTGGTTTGTTTGAAGCCCGCGACCGAAATGCGAATAAACTTTCGGGTGGTATGAAACGGCGTTTGGGAATTGCGCAGGCATTAATTAACGACCCAAAAATCATCATCGTTGACGAACCACCTACCGGGCTGGATCCGGAGGAACGTATCCGATTCAGAAATCTGCTTTCAACCATCAGCACCCGTGACGTAATTATCATCCTCTCAACTCATATTGTTGGCGATATTTCGAGTACCTGTGATAATATGGCGCTTTTAAATTCGGGTAAACTTGCATTTGCCGGTTCACCCGAACAACTGGTTAAAGAAGCCGAAGGTTTTGTTTGGCTGATTAAGGCGACAGAAAAGGAATATCTCGAAATAAATGAAAAATATCCTGTAATTTCAACAATTCCGATAGATGGAGGTTGGGAAGTACAGGTGGTTACCGCCGAAATTAATGGCTACTACGGAGAGCAGATTGCTCCGAATCTTGAACATGCTTATGTTCATTTTATGGAGAACAAACTAAATCAATGGACAAAAGTATAATCCAATTTTAAACGAAAAATGATATCAATTCACAACATATTATCCATCTCGAAATACGAGCGTAAAACACTTTTGCGGAGTTGGTTTTTCAGAATTTTCAGTATTCTTTCGCTTCTTGTTCTTTTCGGGATGAATTTCGGGATGATCATCGAAGGTGGTGGCGGTGAAGGATGGGCAATAAAAGCAATACCTAGTGCAATTCCTTATTTTAACCTGTTGATATTGAACGTTGCACAGGCTATTATTGCTGTTTTTCTTGCATCCGATTTTTTAAAACGCGACAAAAAACTCGATACAACCGAGGTAATTTATATGCGTTCGATGACCAACGGCGAATACGTTATTGGTAAAACCTGGGGAAATCTTCAGGTTTTTCTGGTTCTCAATGTAATGGTTGTAATCCTTGCACTTATTTTCAATTTACTTGCAAAAGGTACATCAGTAAGTTGGATGTCATACGGAATATATTTACTTGCTATCAGTGTCCCGACACTCATTTTTATTATGGGTCTGTCATTCCTGCTGATGAGTGTAATCCGCAACCAGGCAATTACATTTGTTTTGATTTTGGGTTATATCGGTATCACGCTTTTTCTTCTGCAGGCAAAATTCTATTACATTTTTGATTACATGGCCTTCAACATTCCGATGCTCAACTCCGATATTGTTGGATTCGGGAATCTTGAAACCATATTAATACACCGTGGAATATATCTTTCGCTGGGGCTTGGTTTTATTTTTGCCACCATTTTCCTGCTGAAAAGGTTGCCACAATCAGAATCTACTACCTGGATTTCTCTGTTTCTTAGCATCGTTTTTGTGTCCGTCGGAGGTTATCTGGCCTACAACCATATCAATAAATTTAAGCAAACAGAAAATTTTAGGGCTGAAGTTGTTGAGTTAAACAATAAATATGTCGGAGTAAAAACGCCATCAACAATTTCTCAATCAATATCGGTTGAACACAAACCGCAATCAATTGAGGCAACTTCGGTAATGACCCTAAAAAATGAAACGGCCAATCCACTGCAGGAATTGGTTTTCAGTTTGAATGATGGTTTACAAATTTCAAGTTTCAAACTGAATGGAACTGAAACACCGTTTTTGCGCGAAAAACACCTTGTAATCGTTTCGGATAAAGTGGAATTAAAACCCGGAGAAGAGATAAAAGCTGAATTTACATACGCCGGAAAAATAAATGAAGCACTTTGTTATCTGGATATCGATAAAGAAGTTATGCAGGAAAAGTATGGTAAATTTGTTATCAATGTCGATAAAAGATTTGCATTTATCACGCCAGATTATTTGCTTTTAACTCCCGAAGCCAACTGGTATCCAAAAACCGGGGTTACTTTTAGTACCGAAAACATTGGCTGGTACCAACCTCAGTTTATTAATTTTAACCTCGAAGTAAAAACCACCAAAGGGTTACAGGCCGTCTCACAAGGAAATGTAAAGGAAATTTCGGAAGGTCATTTTACTTTCGAAAACAGCCACGCTTTAACGCAGATAACCTTGGCAGTCGGAAAATACAAACAAAAAACAATTAAGGGCAAAAACACCGAATTTGGACTTTGGTACATTGACGGCCACGACTATTTTACAGAATCTTTCAAAGAAATAAATGATACGCTTGCAAATGTTGTAACCGAACAATTTGAAGATTTCAAACGGACCTACAAACTGAATTATGCCAGCGACAAACTTTCACTTGTGGAAGTACCTGCACAATTCAAAACTTTTAAACGTAGTTGGGCATCAACCCAGGAATATGTACAACCCGAACAGGTGTTGATTCCAGAAAAAGGATACATGATAAGAAGTGCCGATTTCGAAGCACAAAAGAAAAATCAGCAGCGTTGGAATGACGATGATAACCTAACGCCGCAAGATTTGGAATTACGTGTTCTGAATGATTTTCTGAGGACTTTTACCTCGGAACAGGAAAGAAACTGGCGTGGTGGTCCCGGAGGTGGAACGCAGGTAGTTCTATTAAACCCGTATTTTATTTTCCCTTTGCTTTACAATTTCCAAAATAATATTCAATCCGATCAATGGCCTATCACAAACCGCATTTTTGAAGCGTACCTTAAAAACCAGGTTACTGATATGCGTTCGATTTTCATGAGCAGTATGCAGGGCCAAAGTCCTGATGAGCTGGCAAATATTGCACTTCAGGACAGTACTTTTCAGGAAATTCTTGCCGA
>JADIYN010000069.1 GCA_016705335.1 Draconibacterium sp.
AATTAAAATCCATAACCAATCAAAATGCCAGTCAGTTTATCCGCGAGATCAGGCTGAAGAAAGCCAAAGAATTATTACAGAATGAAGAATTGACTGCTGCAGAAATAGCCTACAGTGTTGGTTTTGCAGTCCGACTTATTTTAACAAATGCTTTCACGAATATTTTGGATTTGCTCCGGGAGAAATGAGAAACCATGACCAGGAAGAAGAACCGCTGAACTGCCGGTTGAATTCATTCCCTAAAAAGAAACCTTTCAAAATTCTGATTGGCGTTTGGTATGAGTCTTTGTCCTTATTCCATCAGCTTTTATTGTGATACCAAAAATTCAAAATTCAATGAGAAATCAATTGCCGTATTGCCTTTCATCAACGACAGCAAGGATTCACAAATGTTTATTTCATCAATGGGGTTATCGAAACCATTACCGATAAACTGGCACAAATCAAAGATTTAAAAGTTACTTCCGCAATCTGCGAGTACAGAAACAATAAAACCAAATCAATTCCCCAAATCTGCCGAACTTGGTGTTAGATATATACTTGAGGGCAGTGGTCAAAAATAGGCGACTCGGTATTGGTTTCAGTACAACTAATTGAAGCCAGTAAAGACAAGCATATCATCTCGAAGCAATTTACTGTCAAAATGAGAACGTTTTAAACCTATACAGTGAGATTGCATTTGAAGTAGCCTCCGAAATAAAGGTGCTGATTACCCCTGAAGAAAAGCAGCTCATACAAAAAACACCAACTGCAAATCCTTATGCTTATTATCTTTATCAAAGGGGAAGGGATCAGTTTGACAACTATAATGACTCAATTTCATTGGAAAAGGCTCAGCGCCTTTTTCAAAAAGCACTGGAGCAGGATTCAACTTTTGCACTTGCATATTCAGGACTGGCTGGTGTTTACCTATGGAAAAACTACTGGAAAACTTTTCTTTCCGAAAATTTTCTGGATTCAGTTTTAATTCTTACAAACAAGGCGCTTTTATGACAACCAATGCGCGGAAGCCTATTATTTCAGGGGCAGAAGATATTATGAGATTGGTAAAATGAAGGAATGTTTACAAGAAATCGATAAAGCTTTAAAATTGAATCCGAACTACTGGAAGATTTATAATCACCGGAGTTTTATATTTGAGGCGGAGCCATCGATTTTGTCGGGGCAATCAGCAATATAAATGAAGCAGTCCGGCTCTCAAGTATTGACCAACGGCCAAACATACTGATAGACTTGGGAATGTCATACTTTCATTGGGTTTCTGCGGAGAAAAGTAAACTTTGCTGGCATCAGGTTTGAACTGTGGGACTCATCAGAGTATTTAATGTGGTTTTCACTCGCACTGAGTATTATCAGGGAACTTTGAAAAGGCATATCAATTGGCAAAAAGAATATATAATAAGGAGCCCAGATTGATTTCGGATATACCTCATATTTGCATATTTGCAGGCTACAATGAAGAAGCCTTATTTTACTCGGAAAACTTGTGAACAGTTAAAAAATCGGGCGAAGTTGATTTCAGAGTCTTCAATAGCTATAGGCTATTCTTTTTGGCAAGCTGGCAAAACCAAAGAAGCAGAACACTACTTTAACCGGCAAATCGAGTTCGACCTTGAATGCATCAGACTTGGCAGGTGGAATGCAAGCAACAGGCGGGCTCATTTGATTTGGCAAAGGTTTATGCTTTTAGGGCGACAAGGAAAAGCCTATCAGTATTTGGATGAAGTAAATAAACATCAAGCTTTCCCTTTGTGGTAGGTAACCCAATTCAAATACAATCCGTTGCTAAACAATATCCGCCCGGAACCCCGGTTTCAAAAGATATTAAAAGATGTGGAAGCCAAATACCAGGCTGAACACGAACGAGTAGGAAAATGGATGAAAGAGCAAGGAATAATGTAATTGAGATTTTCGATTTTTTATTTGACAGGCTCAAATATTACATAATCCCAAAATAACTCACCACTTGCAATATTTCTTAATGTTATGGTATGTTCTGCAGTAGTTGGAAAAACTGCTTCCCAAATTTCTGCAACCCTCCGGAAACTCCTGTACCACCAGCATAACCGGAGTAAACATAGGGTGTCATAACTCCGTCGATATAAACAGCAGAATTGGTTATTTCAGGCCAATCCGGCTGGAATATTGAATTTTGTATTTTCCTTTCATAACCTTTGGAAAAGTGACAGAAATCGTCCACCAACCACATTTTAAACAATCAAGATTCTTCAATTTATGATATGCTTCTGAATAAAAGTAAAGCAGGCCATCGCCTTCCCATTTAATTTTAGCAAATGTATTTTCACCATCAAAAAATCTCCAGTAATATTTGCCATAATAATCTCCCTGCTTCAGATCGAAAAAAGTCTGTTGTTTCAAAAATCACTTTAGTAGGTTCGGGTTCTGTTACAGGCAGAATATTGTTAATGGCATGTAATGCCCCGTTTTTTGCAGGAGTGTTTGATGCCGGAATGATAAAACCTGTATATTTTTTTGTTTCGTTATCAAGATTTAATTTATAGTCGGTATCAATTGTAAACATTATGTTATTGTCTGCGGATAATACTGGACATAAACCCGTATTCAAATCAGACAGGTAATAACTGCCACTCAGGCAATGGTATTCCATATACCTGTAGAATGGATTATTCAAATAAGTTAAACTATCAGGATTAGCGCCGCACCACTTTATCAAATCTCCTGTATTGTATATTCCGTAACGATGGTAGATGGTATCTGCTACAGCCAGTATTGTAAAGCGGGTACGTGCAATTGTTTTTCCGTATGGAAAACTAATTAGCTGCAGGGTGTCTTTTATTCCTGTCAGTTCTAATCCTTCAGTAAATATTTTATACGAAGGATCGGATGCTACTACACTAAAAATGTCTTTTGTGACAGGATCCAAAACTCTGTCAACTACGTGAATATATCCATTTGAAGTGCGAATATTCCTTTTAATAATTTTGGAGTATTTGGAAATAATAATATCTGTTCCTTCAAATTCGGAGACCAGATAATCGCCAATTGCATTTGTCTCCTTAAGTGCACCCAGGCCGATTTCGTTTGTAGGTATTTCAAATCCAACAATATGATTACGGATTAATTCATTTTGAAATAATTTACTAAAATCTGTAAATGAATTTGCATTCTTAAGCTTGTAGTATGCTAACATAGCTTTGTTGTCGGGCAGAAATAACGTATATGGCCCACGCACTGAAAGACAACTTTTTAATCCTGCAGCCTCAAGTATATTATTAAATTCTGTAAAATCAGGATTACTCTCAATATATTGGCTGATAACCATTTCTTCAGGTTTTTTATCCATGTATTGAATATCAGATTGGCAACAGGTTAACAGAAAAACAATTCCTGGTAAAATTGGTATTATTTGATTATGAAAAGCAAAAGATTTCATTTTCCAAATCTATTTTGTAATAGCTTAAAATATTTAGTTAAGACTGAAGAAATCATATGCGTAAAAGTTAGCTTTTATGGTTAAAACATGACCTTGTACGATTTAAAGCAGAATTTTGTTTGAGAATAATAATATAATTAACAGCCTCATTTTAAACTTATTTGGTGATAAATTTCGGATTCAAAAAGATGTGGAAGCCAAATATCAGGCCCAACACGATCGAGCCGGGAAGTGGTTGGAAGAGCAGGGGATTAGATTTTTTAAAGAAAACTTCAACCCTTTATTCGTATTCATGTATTTTGCATTTCAGTTTAATCCCTATAATGTAATAAGTCAAAAAAGATATTTTCTCATTTTCTCTACTTACTGCTTAATTACTTTTCTAACTGAAATAATGTTGTCCGATTTCATCCGTACGAAATAGATACCACTACTTAATTCCTTGAGATTTATCCGGTGAAAATTGCCCTCCATTTTTGATTGATAAACTGTTCGGCCGGTTATAGTTGTCAATTCAATCGAATACTCCCTGTTTCCGCTTGTTTGAATAGAAAGTTCATCATCAAACGGGTTTGGATATATTTGTATATCAGAATTTTCGATATCACGCTCTGCCGATACAGTCGTCCCATTGTAGTTATAAAAATACAATGTTGTGTCAACGGTACTGGAAACATTGTCACTTATCTCAGCCTTTAAAACCATTTCTTCAACTTTTACTAAATCTTTCAGATTAACCAATCTTAAAACAGTATCGATTTGAGTGGATACTTTGAAACTGTCTAATTTATGATAACTAAGCTCATTGTCACAACTATAAAACAAATTTATAGTAAGCGAATCTTTTTCAGGATCAGCAATTAACATTTGAAGGTTTATTCTGGGTAATTGTACAATTGAATCAATGACAAATTCCTGATTAAGGATTTTAACTAAAGGTTTGCCGTTTGAAGCCATGTTATCAATGGCAAACAAACTTGATTCACTAATACCATAAACAAATCCTAAACTATTCTTGAGCAGTATCCGAATCTTACCTAATGAACAATCCTGCACTTTGCTAACATCCCAGGCGTAGCTGCGAGTATTTATTTGGGATTGAATCAATTCCCACGATTCGCCATTGTTATTACTAAACCATATTTCAACACTATCCTTTGGGTTGCTGGAATTCCATTTAATTGTAAAGGCTTCGTTTAACGTAGGATAAACCTTTGAGTTATTTAAGTTAGTTAATCTAATTGCCCCGGCTTTTAATTTATACTTACTAAAAAGCCAATCCTGCAATAATGGAGTTTCATATGCTTGCGTCCAGGAATCATGACCAACTTTAGGATATTCAGTATAAAAAGGGTTCGAATGGGCTAAAATATGATTTTTAATCTGGTCATCACTCAAATTAATTGCCTGCCTGTATTTTGAATTTGTATAAATTACTTTTGAATTTAGTTTTTCATACTCCTCCATCACGACTCTGGAATTTTTAACTTTTACAGTCCCGTCATCTTGACCATGAAAAGTCCAATTAGGCACATCCTTGAATATTTTAACTTTATCAGGTTCCCCATAATTGCCACACATAGGTATTGCTGCAGCAAATAAATCAGTAACGTATTCCAATGCAATATAAGTCTGTAAACCTCCCAATGAAAAGCCGGTAAGGTACACTCTATTTTGATCAATTGAATATTCTTTTAGAAGAGAAGCAAATAACGCGTTTACAGGTATGTCAACAGCCGGTTCCCACCACCATTCACCACTTTGCGGCAATCCAGGCACCAATATAAAACATGGGTTATTTTTTTGATTAAGCGAATCTGCAAAAGATATTCATGTTCCGAATGATCAAATTAGTAAAATAGGGTTCGGTATTATCGCTAACACCTCCATAAACAAGAATAAAAGGATAATTTACCGTGCTGTCATAGTTTTCGGGAACAAAAAGCCGGTATTCTACAAATAATGAATCGACAAAAAATGTGTCGGCAATCCAAATATCTCCCGGATTTGTTTGAGATTTTACAGGACTAACAAAACATGTTAACCCTAAGATTACGAGAAAGTAAATTGTTTTCATAATTAATAATTTAAATTGTTAAAGAATTTGAGATATTAATATCATTTATGATGGAACTAAATTACTTTAAAACAGATTATTATGCATAGCACAATGGGTTCAAAACCTTTAAACCCTGTAACATAAGCTTGCGTTTCTGTAACAAAACCGTCACTCAGGTAACACTGGTAAATTAAAGAGCGACATTTGTTATACTAAAAAGTGCGATAATTGGAAACAGAAACCGGTTGATTCTGAACGCCTTTGCCGAAGAACAGTTTGTTTTATTTTGATGGCATCCAACCTATTGTAAGTGAGTTAATAATGTAGTAAGTTTATAGGGCAGGTGGTTAGCTTAATACAATGTAAACTGAATCTCAATGCAAAAGGTTTCTTACAGCATATCAACGAAATTATAGAAGCAAATCTTTCAAACGAAAAATTTGGCATTGAAGAACTTTCCAAGGATAATGGGGATGAATCGAATGAGCCTGTACCGGAAAATTAAATCGTCCACAACAAATCAGAGTCAGTTCATCAGGGAACTAAGGCTTGAAAAGGGAAAAGAGTTGCTGGAGAACGAAGACATCACGGTTTCGGAAGTTTCGTACCGTGTTGGTTTTGGCAGCCCAACCTATTTCAGCAAATGTTTTCGCGATTATTTTGGAGTTGCTCCGGGTGAACTTAGAAACCCGGGAACCTGTAATCGAACTTGTAAACCGGAAGAACAGCCGGAAGAACATATCCCAAAAAAAATAAAACGAACTACAATCCTGATTGGACTGGTTGTTTTATTAATCGTTCTGATTCCGGTTTCGGTTTACATTACCAGCAATATAAACTTATCAAAAGAGACAATAGAAGATAAATCAATTGCTGTCCTTCCGTTTAAATATCTGAGTGATGATCTTGAAAAACAATACCTTGCCGACGGTTTAATGGATGCAGTATTAACCAAATTATCGAAAATTAAGGATTTACGTGTTGTTTCGCGAACGTCGGTAGAACAGTACCGTGAAAGCGACAAAACCTCCAAAGTTATCGGGCAGGAGCAAAATGTTGCCTATGTTCTGGAAGGCAGCTTTCAAAAGGAAAATAATGAGGTCAGGCTAATTTTACAGTTAATAAAAACCAGGGATGAAAACCATGTGTGGTCGAATATATACGACAGACAATGGAAAGATATTTTTATTGTTCAAAGCGAAGTGGCCGAAACAGTTGCCAGCGAGTTAAAGGCGATAATTACACCGCAGGAGCATCAACTCATCCAAAAAGCGCCAACGACTAATTTAACTGCTTATGATTTCTACCAAAGAGGAGTAGATGTATTGGAGAAATATGAACTTGGAATTCAAAAAGACTCAATTGATTTAAAAAAAGCGCAACAACATTTTCAAAAAGCATTGGAGTTGGATTCAACTTATGCATTGGCATATACAGGTTTGGCTGCGGTTTGCTATTCCATATCTTCAGCAAGCTCTGGAATTGGATGGAGATTCAGCAACACATTTATTTTGGATGGCAACAATGGAATATAGTGATGGAAATATTGAAAACGCATATCAAATTGCAAAAACAAATAACGATTATTATAAAGACTTATCCTGGGACAATCGTTTAGCTGAATATTGTTTAATGACAGGTCGTATTGATGAAGCATATGCAATCTATTTAAAAATGATGGAACGTTTGAAAAAGTCGGGTGAAATGGATATGTTCGTTCCTAAGGACTTTGCTTATTGTCTTTGGCAAAAGGAAGAACCAAAGAAGCAGAGGTTAATATGAACGAGGCAGTTCAGAATTATCTGGAAATTATAAAATTGGGCAGGGATAATGCCATTGCAAAGAGGGCTCAATTTGATATGGCAGAGATTTACTCTTTTAGGCAACAAGGAAAAAGCATATAATTGTTTGGATGAAGCAAATAAACAACCACCTTTCCTGTATGGTGGGTAATTCTATACAAAATTGTGCCTTTTTTTGACAGTATCCGCGAGGAGCCAAGGTTTCAGAATATACTAAAAGATGTGGAAGCCAAATACCAGGTTAATCATGAGCGGGTAGGAAAATGGCTGAAAGAAAAAAAAACTACTGTAAAGTATATAAATACCATTTACCCTTAATAAATTTATCTCTGCGCAATAATTTCAATCTCTGCTCAAATTTTTCAAACATTTGTCAGTTTTTCAATCATCCGAATCATAATTTCTATGTGGCGCCAGCCATTTTGGTCGAAATTTGAATTAAGAAAAACACGTTTTAATTCACTTTTAAAAAGTTGTTAACTGTTTATTTTCTGACGTTTAACTTAAGTTATTGAAATTATGATTGACGGTAACAGGTGCTTTCTAACAAACAACCTGGCCTAAAAATAAGCCCAGGTTGCTATGAAAAGTATCGATTGTAAAACCGGGCATGCAGTTACAGCTTCGTTGCCCACAATCCTTGTAAAAATATGAAAAGATTCTAATTTGTTTTCAGCAAGTAACATGATTATTTCCAGCAATTCCATTCTTTGAATTTCTTCTTATGGTGGAATGATACTTCAACTTTATCATTTGCGATTTAGCTGTGGAAAATACCCGTTATCAACTTAGGTTGATTAAGGACTTGTTGTGTAAATCGGAATCTACTGTTGAGCTTTAACGTGCAGTAAATCATATTCATACATAGATGGTGGGCTTCAAAGGAAATTTAAAGTTCATCAAAAAGTAAGGGTATGAAAACAATAGTAATTTATGCGATATGCTTGTTCATGTCAGCATTCGCAATTGGGCAAAATCAGGATGAAGAAAATCCGCTGAAAAGTCATTCAGGTAACTACTGAAATAACAGAAAATCCACCGTCGATTTCATTCAAATGGAATCGGGTTCCCGGGGCATTTTAATATTGAGATTTTCAGAAAAACAAAAAACGCTTCAAACTGGGGAAATGCAATTGCAATACTACCAGCAAATGTTGTTGAATATTCAGATAAAAACGTGGAAACAGGAATTGAATATGAATATGCAATAAAGGCAAAATGGTGGATGCCCATTGAAACTTATGTTACCGCATGAATAAATGCAAAGAAACTGAATGCCGGGTAAAATCATACTTTTGGTTGACAGCACTTTAGTAATTGATTTGCAAAATGAATTAAAACGTTATGAATCTGATTTAATTGGCGATGGCTGGGAAGTGCTGCGAAAGATATTTCAAGAGAAGCATCGGTAAAATATGTAAAAAGTATTATCCTTGACTTTTATAACTCAGACCCTGGCAATGTAAACAGCGTTTTTCTGTTCGGGCATATTCCTGTACCATATTCCGGTTCAAAGGCTTATGATGGTCATACTGTTGAACATGACGGAGCTTGGCCTGCCGATATGTATTATGGTGATTTGAATGAAAAAATATGGACTGATAAATATGTAAACTGTACAACAGCAGACAGAATTGAAAACAGAAATGTTCCAGGTGACGGGAAATTTGATGTTTGTGATATTGCCAAAAGATGAGATTATTTCATTAGCCGTAGGTCGGGTTGATTTTCATAACATGCCCGGTTTTCCTCAATCTGAAACTGAACCTTCTAAGAAATTATCTGAATAAAAACCACGCTTTCCGGCATAAAATTATTAATCCGAAAATGCAGTCACTGGTTGACGACAATTGGGGATTATCCGTAATCAGGGAGTTACTGAAGCTTTTGCAATCAGCGGATGGAGAAATTTTTCAGCATTATTTAATTTTCAAAATATAAAAACAGGCCATTTTTTTTCTGAAACTGAAACGATAGCTATATCTGGTCGTATGGTTGTGGTGGAGGTAATTTCGACAGCTGCAAATATGTTGGGAGCACAACCACATTTGTTAATCAAAGTCCGAAAACTGTTTTTACTGCTTTTTACGGCAGCAGGTTTGGCGACTGGGATTCGGAGAACAATTTCATGCGGGCGGCATTAGCCTCCAACGGTTGGATTTTGACAAGTTGCTGGGCAGGACGTCCGCAATATACGTTTCACCAAATGGGTATGGGCGAAACAATCGGATATTGTGTTCGTGCAACTCAGAACAATATAAATAACAGTTACTACTTCGCGGGTTTGACCAACCGGGGAATACACACAAGTTTACTGGGTGATCCGACACTGCGAATGCATATTGTTCGCCCTGTAAATTCTTTGAAATCTGTAATTATGGCAAACAAATCAGTTTTACTTTCATGGAAACTCTGCCAACGATAGTATTATTGGATATTACGTTTATAAACTCGATAAACAAACAAATAAATACATCAGACTTACAAATTCTCCCGGTTGCCGGAAACTTTTTATCGATTATTTACCTGCCGTTGGGAACAATCATTACATGGGTCCGCTCTTCAAATTAAGTAAGGTTGCTAGTGGTTCATACTATAATCTCAGTCAGGGTGTTTTGATACAATTCGTTATAAACAACCAATTCCAATTCAAATTACCAGAACCAGCAGGATTTATAAATCAGGGGAATTATCATCAGTTGAAAACGAAAATGAATTAAATGCAGAAGCAGAACTTGCCCGGAAAGATGTTTCCATTGCAGAAGATTGATGAATCCACCAGGGAAATACTTATTTACCCAAATCCGTCAACCGGCCGGTTTAACGTTTCTTTGGAAATTCTCCGGTGGAAAAGGCTACTTTGAAAATATACAATCTTCAAGGAAAAATTATACAGATTGAAACCTTTCAAAACACTGATTCCGGGAGTTTTGATATTAGTGCTTTACCAAAGGGAATTTATTTAGTTAAAGGCATTATCGACAATAAAAAAATGGTTACAAAATTTGTTTGCAGTAACCGTATTCTCTTTTTTAGTTTTTTAGTTATAAAATGAAAGGATGAAAGTTGTTTACTTTTCATCCTTTTGTTTGTCTCCAGTTCTCCTCGCACTTCGCACAAAACCGCCAGCCTTTCTGATCAATATCTTCAACGTAGGTACTGGACCGCATCACACAGGTTGGGTTGATGCAGTGGACAAACCAAATGTGTGGCCCAATTCGTGAATAACTTCCTTGCGCAAACGATCTGAAAACCGTTTCATCGGGTTTAATCCGTAGCGTTCGTTTGTCAGCTGATATGTTGATGCAATTCCACAGCCGTTTAAAAATGCCTGGCCAAATGAAAGCAAAATGGGGATAAAAAGATCAACATTAAATATGCCAAGGGTTTTTTTCTGTCAGGAGCAAAGTTTTCAACCCCTTTTTGAGTAATTTGTTCGCATCTTACCGTTTTCGTGCAGGGACAAAAAACCTGCTTAAATCCAAATGACCTTCACGGAGAATTACTCGAAGAGAAAATTCATGTTCTATTTCATGAAGGATTTCTCTGAGATATTTTTTCTCAAAATAGCCAAAAGAGATGATTTTGATTTTTCCGGTTTCATCTACCCGACCTAATTTGTTTGCTTCAGATTGTATTTTTGATTTTGTTGTACAGGGTTACGCGGTCAACTTTTAAGGCTTTTGCAGTTGCCGAAATATTCCAGTCGTATTTATTAAGAATTTGCAAAACATGGGTTTTTTTCTTTAATATCGCCCAGGCTTTCAAAATGCCGGGTTGAATCGGTTTTGCCGATTGGTAAATCTTTTAAGGTGATTTTTTCCGTTTCCAACCACAATTGCCCGCTCAATCATGTTTTCCAATTCCGCGGATATTTCCAGGAACGGGAAATGTTCGAGGCGTTTTAAGGCGGCAGGTTCAATTGTCATTACAGGGCGGTTCATGGTTGCGCAATATTTTTTATGAAATATGCGGATAGCAGCGGAATATCGTTAACTGCTCGCGCAATGGCGGCACATTTATATTTACAACATTAACCTGTAATAAAATCTTCCTGAAAGCGCCATTTCAACCATTGTTTTCAGGTCGCGGTTGGTGGCGCAAATCACCCTGAAATCCGATTTTATCTCTTTATTTCCACCAACCCGAACAAAGCTTTTGATTCCAAAACACGTAACAGTTCAATCTGCATTTTCGAAGAAAGCAGCAATTTCGTCAAGAAAATGGTGCCGTTGTCAGCCATTTCAAACCTGCCTTTGCGGTTGTAAATGGCTCCTGTAAACGCGCCTTTTCGTGGCCAAACAGTTCGCTTTCGAGCAAACTTTCGGACAAAGCGCCGCAGTGGACACTTACCAGCGGGAAAAATTTACGTGGCGAATTACATGAATTGCACGGGCAACAACTCTTTACCTGTTCCGCTTTCGCCTGTATTATTACCGATGCATTTGATTGTGCCACACTTTAATTTCCGCGCAGAACATTTTAAAAGGTACCACTTTCACACCAGACTCAACGCTTTCCAAAGAAACTACTTTCACTTTCAGGATTTCATTTTCTTCCATCAGCGAAATTTGTTTTGTAGCATTTCTGATGAGGTGCGACAAATCATCGGGATCGAATGGTTTTGTAACATAATCGAAAGCACCATCTTTTAAGGCCTGCACCGCAGTTTCGACTGTTGCAAACGCCGTCATCATAATTACAATCGTATCCTTTTTTATCGCCTTAATCCGCGAAAGCATTTGCAGCCCGTCCATCCCGGGCATTTTTATGTCGGAAAGCACAATATCAAAACTTTCCGATTCAAGCATATTCAGTGCAATTTTGGCGTCTTCGGCAACGGCAACATGGTAACCGTCTTCGAGAAACCAGTTGTACAACGAATCACGAACGGAGCTTCATCGTCAACGATTAGTATTGAGATTTTCTTTGGCATGGCTATTATTTTAGGTCTTATTAAATGGTAAAATTATGGAAATTGTAGTCCCGATTCCGCGTTCAGATTTCA
>JADIYN010000070.1 GCA_016705335.1 Draconibacterium sp.
AGACGTAGAAATTAACAATGTTTATGGAATAGGTTATCAAATAAAAGCACGATGAAGCTACTTACCTACACCTCACGGATTCAGTTGCGTTATTTCATGATTCTGTTTGGAATTTTTTCCATTCTGTTTTACGTAGGTACTTAACTGGAATATACTTCGGAATGTGGACGGTGTTGCATAATAGAAAATTAAACCTGCTTGCATACCTCAAAACCAATCCTGAAGCTCCATTTCAAGGTGATAACCCACTGGACGATTTTACTTTTATACCATAGATGGCAACTTTCCAAAAGAGCAAAGAAAACTATACAGATACGCTAATTTATGAACCTGTAGATGATGAACTCGATGAATACAAGAAATTAAACACTTTTGTAGAAATCCATAACCAATATTACAAATTGGAGATTTTAGCACCGCATCTTGAAGCCGATGAAATGTTAGGCACAATTGCCTTTTTTCTTGGAATATTGCTTGCCAGGCTATCACTCTCCTTTTATTTATCGCAGCGAATAATTTCACGAAAAATTTGGAAACCATTCTACGATATGTTGGAAAAACTTCGTGGTTTTCGCCTCGACAAGCAGCAGCTTCCAGAGTTATCATCTTCTCAGATTGAAGAATTTCAGATGCTAAATGAGTCCATCAATGAATTGGTTTTGAAAAACATGGAAGTATTTACCAGTCAAAAACAATTTATTGAAAATGCCTCACATGAAATGCAAACACCACTTGCTGTTATACAGTCACGACTGGAAGCCCTTATAGGGCGGGCGGAGTTAACAAAGAGCAGGCAGAGATTGTGGAAGGACTTATCAAGCTCCACCCAACGTTTAAAAAACTAAATAAAACCCTTCTTTTACTTTCGAAAATTGAAAATCGTCAGTTCCTGTTAACTGACCAGGTTGATGTAAATCAGATTATACGGCAGTCAATGGAATATTATGAAGAACAGAAATCAAAACTTAATATTTCAGTAACGATTAAATCAGAAACCCAACTGACAGTACAGGGCAATATCATGCTCACGGAAATTCTTATACAGAACCTGCTTAAAAATGCTTTTTTGCATAATACAGAAAATGGCATATTAACCATTTATGTAGGAGAAAAGCAGCTTTCTATTTCCAATTCAGGCCATAAAAAAGAGGGAGAAGACTCAATATTGGATAAAGAAAAATTGTTTAACCGTTTTTATAAGCAATCGGGGAATCCTGATTCGTGGGGACTTGGATTGTCTATAGCAAAAAAAATTGCAGATACCAGTGGTTGGGAACTTTGTTATCGAAGTGATGGAGCCTGCATATCTTCGAAGTGAATTTTCAATAACTGTTCCGTTTCCCATTTTTCTACAGATTCAATGGTTTCCTTTGTACGGTAAAACATTTAAAACTATTGAAAAATGAACAGCAAAATAATCTTGACAACAGCAATAACACTAATTAGTACAGTGCTTTTTGCTCAAACGCCAAAAGCTTACATTACCAACTATGGCAGCGACTTTATTTCTGTTATTGACATTCAGAAAAATCAAAAAATTGCCGATATTACTACAGGGAGCAAGCCGCATGGGGTAGCCGTTTCACCTGACGGAAATTGGATTGCCGTAAGCAATGAAGGCGATAATACAGTTTCTATTATTAGTGCCGCCGACAATAAAGTAAAACAGACCATTTCCGTTGGTAAGACACCTCACCAGTTAAGTTTCAGCATTGACGGTAAGTATGTTTTAACCGCCATCAACGGAGAACATAAGGTTGATGTGATTTCAACCGCTAATTGGAAGCTGGTCAATTCAATTCCGTTGGCAAAACCCTCACATTGTATTGCCAATGCCCGATGGAAAAAAGTTTGGGTTACTTCCGAAGGCGACAACAAAATCGTGAAAGTCAATCTGGACAGTATGAAAGTCGTAGCGGAAATTCCCACTTTCGGTTTTCCAAGAGTAATGACAGCAACACCTGACGGAAAATATATTTACCTAACCATTCGCTGGTTTCACGGATTGGTAAAAATTGATGCAGCACAAAACAAAATTATTACTCAAGTTCTTTTACCTCAATCTGATAAATTTGATAACGAAGGGAAAGCTGCCCACGGACTTTGCGTTGCACCTGATGGCAAAACTGTTTACCTTACAAGCCAGTTTACCAATGATGTAACGGCTATTGATGTAGCATCGAATAAAATCCTGAAAAATATTACAGCAGGGAAAAATCCGAACTGGATAGAACTAACTTCTGACGGTAAATTTGCAGTTGTAAGCAACACTTCATCAAATGATGCAAGTATTATTGATGTTGTAAATTGGAAAGTGGTGGCGACTATTCCGGTTGGGAAAAACCCAAAACGTTTGTGGGTGGCAAATACAAAATAATTGTTGATTTATGAGATTTGTTTTAATTACACTAATGCTCTTAATTCATATTTGGCTTTTGGGCAAAAATCAGGAAGCATATCAGGCAAAGTATTAGACAGCGAAAACAAGTTGTTGAATTTGTCAATGTTGTTCTTACTTCCGTTAACGATTCAACTCGCATTGTCAATGGTACGGTTACAGACAATACGGGCAGTTTTGCTTTTACAAATGTCCCTCTTGGTAAGTATTTTATTCAGTTTCGGTTTGTAGGATTCGTTAATCATCAACAAACTGTATTGCTAGACGATGCAAACAAAAATATAGAATTAGGAACCACAATAATGAAACAGGATGCAATCGCATTGAACGCTGTTGAGATTACTGCGTTTCGCAACCTAATTCAGAAAACCGATGAAGGAATTGTGGTGAACGCATCGGAAAATTTGACACAAATTGGCGGTACAGCAGCCGACTTAATGAAAAATATGCCCGGGGTTCAGGTTGATATGGAAGGAAATTTAACCATGAGGGGAAAACCCCCTTGATAATGATAAACGGCAGGGTTTCGGCTATTGGTGGAGTGGACAGAGTAACAAATTTGGAACAAATCCCTGCAAGTACCATCGAGCGTATCGAAATTATTACAAACCCTTCTGCAAAATACGATGCCGATGCCGAAAGCGGAATTATAAACATTGTTCTTAAAAATAATACAAACCTTGGCACAAACGGTGCGGCAGCTTTGGGCGGCGGTTTTGGGGCACGCTATCGCTTAAACGGCTCTTTCCTTATAAATAAAAATACAAACAAATGGGATTTGGGTCTGGCTTACGACAATTGGTTTACAACTCGTACACGCACAGTAAACAAACAGCGTGTTTCAATACGATTCTGACGATAAATATTATCTATCACAGCCACGGGAAGATGAACGTACCATACAAACCCAAACGGCACGTTTCAATGTGGGCTATACCCCAAATTCAAAAAACAGTTTTAAATTGGAAGGGATTTGGCTTTTTGAAGGACAAGATAATTATGAAACTATTGTTAGCACCACAGAAACATCATTGCATGACTTTACAAGCCGTAACAGCCGATTTTCAAACGAAATAAGACGTTTCCAAACTGGCGAACTCTTGTTCAATTATACGAGAAATTTCATTCAGAACAGGGTACTTTCCATAGATGCAAATTCTGCCATTGAATACAACAGGGAAAACACCGACATCTCTACTCAAAGCTTATCGGAGGAAAACGCAGAGATAGGCAGCCCGTTTTTACAGAAAACACATTTTTACGAAGATGCCAACCTGACTAATTTCTCGATAAACTATTTGCATCCGATAAAAGAATCAGGATTATTTGAAACCGGTTATAAAACCACGCTTAGGTTTATCAATGATGATTATCTTCGTTCAAACCAACAAAACGGCAGTTTTATAACCGACTTATCTCACACCGATATTTTTAAATTCAACGAACAAATTCATGCTCTTTATCTGCAATACACAGGTTGGACAGGTACACAACAAGAGCCGAAATTGAAATATCACTTCGGCATCAGACCTGAACAGGTTTTGAATACAGGCGATAATGTTCAATCATCGTACAACTTTTCAAACAATTATTTTCAACTTTATCCGTCGGCATCGTTAATTTATTATACACCCAAAAGAAATTCGTTCAAACTCGCTTACAGCAAACGGATTAACAGACCCTCTATCGGTGATTACAGTCCCTTTATTGATATTACCGATTCGCTGAACGTTTGGTCGGGCAATCCCGATATTCAGCCTGAGATTTCACACTCATTTGAATTAACACAAAATCAAACCTTTAAAAAGGCAAGCCTTACGACTTCCTTGTTTTACCGCCTGACGAGCAACAGTATTTTCCCTTATACCACTATCGACAGTAGCGGGGTCAGCACCACAAGGCCTGAAAATTTTGGCAATTCTTACACTTATGGGGCAGAAGCTTTTTACTTATAAACCGTTTAATTTTTGGAAAATAAATCTTGATGCATCAATATACGAACAAAGAATTGAACCAAGTGCCAAATTGCAAAATGCCCCGGAAAATTTGTTGTCAGGATATGCTAAGTTTATCAACAACTTCGATGTTTGGAAAAACGGCAGGCTTCAAATCACAGCAAATTACACATCGCCAATAGTTATTCCGCAAGGCATTAAAAATGAAGTTTATTTTATTGACTTGGGTTTCAGCAAAAAATCTTAAAAGGTCAGGGGCGTTTGGCTTTGACAGTAACCGATATATTTGACACACAAGCGCAGTGAATCGACTGTTTCCGGCAGCAATTTTGAATATACACACTATCGGAAAGTAGATACAAGGGCAGTTATGCTGATTTTTGCTTATACCTTTAAGTCAGAATTTAAAGAAAAACTCTTAGAAAATAAATTTAAAAACGAATGATATGAAAACACCAATGATTGTTTTTTTTGCACTTATCTGCATTATGGCTTATAGCAATACTCCAAAGAATAAAACTGTTGAAAATCCAACTTCTATTACCAATACAGTTAAAGACACCCTTATCAGCTTTGAAAATGGATTACCGGGAGAATTACCTTCGGGTTGGTCTCAATTCTATACCGGACAAGGCAGTACCGATTGGAAAGTATTGGATGACCAGGGAAATAAAGTATTGGGCCAACTGTACAGCGACAATCCCAACGGCCATTTTAATGTAATTGTTAACGATGAAATTTCAGCCAAAGACATAGAACTCACTGTTCGGCTAAAAGGTGTTAAAGGCAATCACGACCAAGGGGGCGGCTTTGTTTGGCGATTTACGGATAAAAACAACTATTATGTGGTGCGTGCCAATCCGCTTGAAGACAATGTAGTATTGTATAAAGTGGAGAATGGCAAACGCACCGACCTGCCATTGGTGGGTAAAGGAAAGACCTATGGCGTGGATGTACCATCGTTGGGCAAAGGATGGAATACTTTAAAACTGGTGGTGAAAGACGATTTGTTTACGGTATTTCTTAACGAAAAAGAGATTTTTAAAGTGCAGGACATGACCTTCAGCAATGCCGGCAAAGTGGGTTTATGGACTAAAGCGGATGCAGTTACTTACTTTGACGATTTGAAAATTCAAATTGAATAATTGTTAGTTTTTGTTCATCAGGAAAAACTTAATTAATTATCCTAAATTATTGATAATCTGAAAAATTTAAAAATGAATATGCGTATTGCACTTTTTGCCACTTTTTTATTGATTGCTCGGGTATCATTCTCGCAAATCAGCATTGAAGCAGACTTGATGTTAAATCCTGAAAATATTATCAGGTTAACTTACAACCAAAACGACAGAATTAAAGCAGCCTACTACGAATTGGAATCGGCAAAGAGCAATTTTAAGTTATTTGAAAGTGAATACACCCAGTTCAACCCGTTAATAGTTGCTCCAAAATTTAGTGCAAACTCAGATGGTGACTATGCTTCTGATATGACTGCCGGGATGAAAAAAGAGTTCTTTGACGGTTCGTCAATTGGTGTGGCGTTGGGAACTTATAACGACTGGGAGCAAAACACGGGTCACGGCACCATAAATTTCATTGAAACCGAGATTGGCTTTCCCCTTTTTTCTTCTTCCAGAAAATTGGAAAGGATTATAAAACGGACATTTGAGGAAAACGAACTATATACAAAAAACCTCGATTATGTAGATGCTGTTCGAGAAAATATCCTCAACGCTCTGGAACAATATTATGACCTGGTCCCAAGAATTAAAATATATGAAATGCTGATTGAATACCGCAAAGAATTAATTAACCTATTAGAGGAAGATAGTATTCCCAGTACAAATTCAGACCGGGAACAAATTAGTGGCGAAATAACAAACCTCAATTCAAAAATTACTGGTTTTGAGATTACTTTATATTCGTTGCAGCTCCAAATGCAACGTTATATGAATGTTGAACAAATTCAGTTAGGCCAGCTAACAAAAATAGAAATAAATTTTAACGAACCCGGATATGTTGGTAAATACTACATCGACGAAATTACTGATAGCATTTTTAACAAAGCCTTAAATAATGACACCGAATTTAAAGTATTGGGTATTATTAAAAAAAATGCCGAAGAAAAAAAGAGGCTGGCAGAAAAAGGAAAGTGGGATATCTATGCAACTACAGGGGGCAGGTATAATTTTATGAAATAACTGGCAACGCGAGCAGGGCAGAATTTTCTTACGGCTGATGCAGGTATTAAAATCAAGATAAATGACCCAAAAATACTCAGGCACACCATAGCAAAAGCTCAGGCCGATATTAATGCTATTGATTACACTATTGCCGACCGCAGAAAACTAATTAAGTCAGATATTCTTCAGCTTAAAGATGCGCTTACCAAGAAAAAAGAGCAAATGATTAGTACAACGACCAGTTTGCAATCGTGGAAACGAATTTATGCAACAAAGAAAGAATCGTATTTGCTACAAGAGGAAAGTGTTGATAATTATATCCAGGCATTCAGGTCACTGGTATCAACGCATGAAACATTGTTACAACTGGAAAATAATTATTTAGACTTAATCAGAGATTTAGACTATGTATGTGGTGAGTATTTTGCTGTAATTAACTTGACTAATTAGCCATCCCACAGTCGTAAGCACATCCCGCAAACCGCTCAAAGCCAAACCAAATCCAAAGTTTGCGGGAAGAGCTTCCGCCTCTCCTGCCCGAGTAACCGCCTTTCAGGACGGTTTTAGGATTGCCCACGCTCAAAAAAACAAAATAAATTTGTGCTTCGTGGATAGGTTGGTGCAGATTGACAATGACAAGAAAATAAAGCTAAATAAATGACAAACAGACGGATATGAATGAACACCAGTTGCCAACACGCGGTATAGTTAATTGCCGGTGCAGTGGGTATTCGAGCGGCACAGCTCGTATCAAAAGTAGTTGTAACTTGACAGGAAAGTGCTT
>JADIYN010000071.1 GCA_016705335.1 Draconibacterium sp.
TACTGAAAATTTACAACTGGGCTGATTATATCGATGAAGATTTACTTACTGAATTCCCCGTTTGGTATAAAGAGCAGACAGGCGAAGAAATCAGTATTGTATATCAGATTTTTGATATGACTGAAGTGATGTACACAAAAATTGCCATGGGACATGAAGATTTCGATTTGGCTTGCCTAACACAGGCAATAATGCAACGCATGATCCATCAAATCTTTATTACCCATTGGCAGGATTTCGGAACAACACCAAACTACCTGAATAATATTTCCCCTTTTATTCAGGATCGTCTTGATGATTTTAGTGCGAATGGAATGAATGCTGCAGATTACGCAGTGCCTTACATGTGGGGAACTTCGGGGATTCTTTACAACACAAAACATATTTCTGCTGAAGAAGCAAATTCGTGGGGTTGCATGTGGGATCCAAAGAACAAAGGAAAAATGTTAATGAAAGACAGCTACTGGGACGCTTACAATATGGCCGCAGTTTACGGTTATCGCAATGAAATAGCTGCCGGAAAACGAACGGTTTACAGTGTTACAAACGACCACACTCCCGCAGATTTTGCATTGGTTGAAGAACAACTTAAAGCGCTGAAACCCAATCTTGCAGGCTGGGAAGCCGATTTTGGCAAAGAAATGATGACAAAAGGCGAAATTTGGTTTTGCTATGCCTGGGGCGGCGATGCGGTTTGGGCAATTGAAGAAGCTGCCGAAGTTGGCGTTTCGCTTGAATATATTGTCCCACAGGAAGGTAGTAATATCTGGTTCGATGGTTGGGTGATTCCGAAATATGCAAAAAACACAAAAGCAGCCAGCTATTTTCTGAATTACATTTGCCAGCCCGAAATCGCCCTTCGCAATATGGATGTGAGTGGTTATTCGAGCGCTGTTGCATCACCTGAAATAAAGATGCCTCGTTGACAGTACTCTTGAAGAAACCGTAAACGCAAGTTACTTTTTCGGCCCTGGAAACGACAGCCTGAAAATCAATTCAATTCAATATCCTGACAGTTCTGTTGTTGCACGTTGTGCGATTATCAACGACTTTTTAGACAAGAACGACGAAATGCTTGAATTGTGGAGCCGCTCAAAAGGCGATAATCTTTTTGGAGGAATGACAATTATGATAATTGTCGTAATAGTTCTTTTGGCTGCATTTATTATTCTTCGTTTCACTAAAAAACAAACAGGAAAAAGAAAAAGACAGGCGAAAAACATAAAAAGGTAGAAAGGCTGGTAATTTTTTATATTATCAACTACAGTTTCAAATGCTGGCAAGTATTTGAAAATCTGTAATATTCCGAAAGTCCTTCATTATTTGAATACAAAATATCCATTATTGACATCCTTGAAGTATAAATACCTCACCAGCTTCATATCGCGAAGTGAGTTTAATTTCGAAGCGGGATGTTAAGCTCAGCATCGATTTTAACGCTTTTTCTGGAGTGTTGTTCTCTTTCGAAAGATGACTAAGGAAAACACATTTCAGATTATCACCTGCATGGTTTTGAAGTAAATTAAAAGCCTGATCGTTTGATAGATGGCCAAGTTCTGAATCAACCCTTTTTAAGAAAATAAGGATAGCTGCCATCCCACAACATTTTTACATCGTAATTGGTTTCCAAAAATAATCCATCGCAAAGTTTTAAGTGTGACATTACATTTTTACAAGGTTCGCCAATATCTGTAAAAACCCCAACATTTATATTTTTATATTGAATCCGAAACGAACAAGGTTCGGAAGCATCATGATTTTTTTAATAAAGGTGTGAATAGTAAACTCGCCCACTTCAATTTCATCGCCCGGGACAAAATATTTTGGGTAATCAGGTTGCAGGTTTTTGTAGGAACTATTGTAGGTTTTTGCAGTTAGATAAACCGGCAGGTTCATTTTTTTATTTACCCCGCGTGCACCCCGCATGTGGTCGCTGTGTTCGTGCGAAATAAAAAGTGCTTTAACTTTTGTGGGGTTCAAACCGCGTTCAAGCATCCGCATCGACAATTTGTTTAGCCGAAATACCGGCATCAATTAAAACTGCATCCTTTTCGTTTCCAATATAATAGCAGTTTCCGTTACTCCCCGATGCGATTGCACAAATTTCAAGCATGTTTTTTTTCGTTTACTTGTAAAAACAGTCTATTTCACCAACTTCGAAATAGTTCTAAATTCGGCAGCTACAGAAGAACGTGTCAATTCAAAAAGAATGGATTCGTAAGAGGCCATCATAATTCCTTCAAAGCGAAAACGTTCTTTTGCCAGTTCAAGATTCTCTTTTGTTCGCGATGAAACACAATCAAAAACAATAATTGGGTTGAATCCGGCATCCTTTAAATCAACAGCTGATTGAAGTACACAAACGTGCGATTCAATTCCGCAAATAACAATATTATCGGCATCAAATCTTTTCAATTCTTCTGTAACAGTTGGTTCATCACAGCAACTAAAATATCGTTTTTCGATATAATTAAATCCGTGGATTTCTGAACTGATTTCAGGAATTGTTTCTCCCAGACCTTTTGTGTATTGCTGAGTAACAATTAATGGAACTTTTAATTCATTTAATCCCTGTATTAATACAACAGTATTTTTTAAAAGCTGTTCTTTTTCGCACATTGCCGGGAAAAGTTTTTCCTGGATATCTATTATTAAACCAACTGTATTCTCTTTAATGATTCGCATTTTTATATTTTTTGATGAAATAAAAAATCGGACTTAGGAAAGTCCGTATCCCTTTTTACGTGCCTGTTCCCGCGATTTGTCGCCCAAATAACCACCATGATGGCGTTTGGCGTAATCCTCAGCAGTAAAACCTATTTTATTCATCAGGGAAACTACGAGCACGTCACCAATAACCGTCATTACTGTTGTTGAAGTTGTAGGGGATAAGCCAAGCGGACAAACTTCGGCAGGATTTCCTGTATTTATAAATGCATCGGCCGCTTTTGCCAGCACTCCATCGGGATTACCCGAAATAACAATTAACGGTAATTTAGGGTGTAAAATATTAGCCAGTTCCACAAGCTCAATAATTTCACGCGTTTTCCCTGAATTTGAAATCAGCAATAAAATATCGTTTTCCTGAACCACACCCAAATCACCATGCTGCGAATCGCTTGGATGAAGGAATACAGCCGGAGTACCTGTTGAACTGAATGTGGTTGCAATGTTTGCAGCAATTTGTCCGGCTTTGCCCATTCCGCTCGCCACCAACTTACCTTTTTTAAATGAACGCGGGAATATATCAGTTCAATTGCTTTTACAAAACCATCATCAACCGGAATATTTAATATGGCTTGTGATTCATGTTCAATAACTTTTCGTATTGTTTCCTTCATTTTTTAAAATTTTGAGTTGCAAAATTAACCTAAAATGCAGCGTCTAAATAACTTTCTTCACCTTTTTTTGATTTCCATATAACATCGATTTACAAACCCAATGGAAATTGAGAAATATCATAAAAAAAGTAACATATTGATAGTTCTATATTTTTAAATATTCTCTATTTTTAGCAATTGTTTTTTTACTTCTCACTCTAAATATAAATAATGAAAATTCACGAATATCAAGCCCGAAAACTATTCAGTAAGTACGGGATACCAGTGCCGGAAGGCGAAGTTTGCCGCTCGGTTGATGAGGTCAAGAAAAAAATTTCTGACGAAGACAAACTTCGTGTTGTAAAAGCACAGGTTCATGTTGGAGGCCGGGGAAAAGCCGGGGGTGTTAAGTTAGCTAAAACAAAGGCAGAAGCCATTGAAAGAGCTGAAGAAATACTCGGTATGAACATAAAAGGTTTAACAGTTGAAAAAGTACTGATTGCTGAAGCTGTTGACATTGAAAAAGAGTTTTATGTTGGGTTGATAAACGATCGCAATACCAAGTCAGTTGTATTGATGGCCAGCGCTGAAGGTGGTGTGGAAATTGAAGAAGTGGCAAGAGTTTCGCCAGAAAAAATCATAAAAATGCCAATTGACCCAACAATGGGTTTGATGGATTGGCAAGCACGGAAAATTGCACTTCAACTTTTTAGCGAGCCAAGTCAGGTGCGTCAGGCTGCTGCAATTCTTGTAAAATTATATCAATTATACGTTGATACTGATTGCTCTTTAGCTGAAATCAACCCACTCGTTTTAACACCCGATAAAAAAGTAATGGCATTGGATGGCAAAATGAATTTCGACGATAATGCACTTTTCCGCCAGCATAAAATACTTGACATGCGCGAAGTGAACGAAGACGAAGCCAAAGAAATTGAAGCAACTGCAAAAGGCCTTTCATATATTAAACTCGAAGGAAATATTGGTTGTATGGTTAATGGCGCCGGCCTTGCTATGGCAACCATGGATATGATTAAATTATATGGAGGTGACCCAGATAACTTCCTTGATATCGGCGGTTCATCGAACGCAAAAAAAGTTGTTGATGCAATGAATATTCTTTTGAGCGATAAAAATGTTGAAGCTGTTATGATCAACATTTTTGGTGGAATTACCCGTTGCGATGACGTTGCCCGTGGTTTGGTTACTGCTCTTGATGAAATAAAAACTGATATTCCAATTGTAATTCGTTTGTCAGGAACAAATGCAAAAGAAGGTTTGGAAATCATTAAAGATTACGGATTACCAACGGTTTCGACGATGAGTGAAGCCGCTAAAAAAGCAATCGAATTGAGCAAAAAGTGAGTTCAGAGGTTCGAATATAAAGGTTGAAGTTTAAGGTTCAGAATAAAAATTGAGTAATGAGTATATTGATAAATAAAGACACAAAAGTAATTGTTCAGGGTATTACCGGCCGTGATGGTGCGTTTCATTCGAACAAAATGAAAGCTTATGGAACTAACATTGTTGGTGGCATATCTCCGGGAAAGGGTGGTTCCGAAGTTGACGGGATACCGGTTTTTAACACAGTTGAAGAAGCTGTGAACGCGACTGGAGCGAATGCATCGGTTATTTTCGTACCGGCACCCTTTGCAGGCGATGCAATTTTAGAAGCAAGTTATGCCGGAGTGGAACTTGTAATTTGTATTACTGAAGGAGTTCCGGTAAAAGACATGATAAAAGTTACGCCTATTTTAAAACAAAATGGAACAAAACTGATTGGTGCCAATTGCCCCGGTTTGATAACTGTGGATGAATGTTTGATTGGCATTTTACCCGGAATGATTTTCAAAAAAGGAAATATTGGTTTGATTTCACGTTCAGGTACACTTACTTACGAAGTTGTAAATATGCTTTCGGAAAGTGGTTTGGGCCAAACAACCTGTGTTGGCATTGGAGGTGATTCAGTATCGGGTTTATATTTTAGGGATTTACTTGAAATGTATGAAAACGACCCAGAAACCAAAGCTGTTGTTGTGATTGGCGAAATTGGCGGAGATGCGGAAGAACAGGCAGCCCAATATATAAAAGACCATATGAAAAAACCTGTTGTTGCATTTATTGCAGGACAATCAGCACCTCCCGGAAAAAGAATGGGTCATGCTGGAGCAATTATTTCCAGTGGTTCAGGCACCGCCGAAGAAAAAATAAAAGCTTTTGCTGCTGCGGGTGTTCCTGTTGCAAAAGAACCCGGCGACATTCCGGGATTGTTAAAACAAAAATTGGGGATAGCATAGTCTTCATTAATTTTGGGAAATGAACGGTTAGAAAATCCTATAATATTTACAAAAAAAGCGGGCAGTTTCAAATGAAACTGCCCGCTTTTTTTGTAATCAGGTTTTATTTTTCTGCTATTTCCTTATCCTTTCAATGCCTCGGCACCACTGACAATTTCAAGGATTTCACCTGTAATTGCAGCCTGGCGCGCTTTATTGTACTGTAAAGTAAGATAATCCAGCAACACAGTTGCATTATCGGTTGCACTGTGCATTGCAGTTAAGCGGGCTCCATGTTCGGCAGCATGGGAATCAAGCATTGCTTTATAAAGTTGTATCTTTAAAATACTTGGGATCAATTCCTTAATAATATACTCTTTTGAAGGTTCGAAAATATAATTTGTATTCACTTTTATTGAATCGTCTTTTTCTATTTCAACAGGAAGGAATTGTTCGGTAGTTTGAATCTGAACAGCTGCATTTTTAAATTGGTTATACACAATTTCAATACGATCGTAAGTCCCATCTTCAAACAAATTCATTAAATCCTCAGCAATTGCCGAAATATTTTCAAATGAAAGTGCATTGAAAATATCGTTTTTATTATCCACCACTTTCATACCGTGGAATTTCAATAGTCGCATTCCCTGTTTTCCCAAACACAAAAAACCAACATTACCTTTTTCAAATTGGTTACTGTATTTTTCGTTTACAAGCTTTGCCGCAACTTTCGAAATATTCGAATTAAAACCCCCACATAAACCGCGGTTCGATGAAATAAGAACAATCAATACTTTTCAGGATCACGTTGTTGCGTATAAACCGAATCATCTGAGCTTTCCAAACCGGCACTTAAAGAGGCGAGGATTCCATGTAACTTGTTCGCATACGGACGTATTTGATAAATGGCATCCTGAGCTTTTTTTAGCTTTGCCGCCGATACTATTTTCATTGCACTTGTAACTTGCCGGGTGGTTTTTACTGATGCAATCCGAATTCGTATTTCTTTTAAACCTGCCATAAATCAATGTTTGAATGCATGAATGAGGGAAAGCGTAAATGCCCAGAACCTCAAATCAACTTACTATTTTTTGCCTATTTTTTATACTTTTCTGCAATTTCAGCTGCTACTTTCATTATAATCTCTTCTCCTTCTTCAGTCAAATTTCCGGCACTTAATTCATCAAGGGTTGAACGGTGTTGTAATTGCATTGCTTCATGAAAATCAGCCTCAAATTCTTTTACGTTTTCAACCGGAACCGGGCGAAGCAGCTCTTTAACGCCACAGTAAATTATAGCAATTTGCTGTTCAATATGCAATGGAGAGTACTGTCCCTGTTTCAATATTTCAACATTTTTGCGCCCTTTATCAAGTATGCGCATGGTTGCAGCATCAAGGTCGGAACCAAATTTTGCAAAAGCTTCCAACTCGCGAAACTGTGCCTGATCAATTTTTAGTGTACCGGCAATTTTTTTCATTGCTTTTACCTGCGCGCTACCACCTACACGTGATACCGAAATACCAACATTAATAGCAGGACGGATACCCGCATTAAACAAGTGTGGCTCAAGAAATATCTGGCCATCAGTAATAGAAATCACGTTGGTTGGAATATACGCAGAAACGTCTCCGGCCTGCGTTTCGATGATAGGAAGTGCAGTTAACGAACCTCCTCCCTTTACAATATCTTTCAGACAATCGGGTAGGTCATTCATTTTCGAAGCAACTTCATCGCTTTCAATGATTTTGGCAGCACGTTCCAATAATCGTGAATGGAGATAAAAAACATCACCCGGATAAGCTTCGCGGCCCGGTGGGCGGCGTAATAACAATGAAACTTCGCGATATGCAACTGCCTGTTTTGATAAATCATCATAAATAATCAACGCGTGCCTGCCTGTATCCCTGAAAAATTCGCCAATAGAAGCTCCTGCATAAGGCGCATAATATTGCAGCGCTGCCGGATCAGATGCCGGTGCCGATACAATAACAGTAAATTGCATTGCGCCATGCTTTTCTAGTGTGGCTGCAATGTTTGCTACAGTAGAACCTTTTTGACCGATTGCAACATAAATACAATATACAGGATCTCCTTTTTCAAAATTTTCACGCTGGTTGATAATTGTATCGATTGCAATAGCTGTTTTACCCGTTTGGCGGTCACCGATAATCAGCTCGCGCTGGCCACGACCAATTGGTATCATCGCATCGATTGCTTTTATTCCGGTTTGAAGCGGTTTTTTTACAGGTTGTCTGAATATTACACCGGGCGCTTTTCTTTCCAACGGCATTTCGAGTAACTTGCCCTGGATTGATCCTTTTCCATCGATTGGTTCGCCAAGTGTATTGATAACACGGCCCAGCAATTGTTCGCCAACCATTATCGAAGCAATCCTTTGCAAACGTTTTACACTGTCTCCCTCCTTTACTTTCGATGAAAGGCCGAGAAGTACAGCACCAACATTGTCTTCTTCAAGGTTTAGTACAATTCCTTTAACACCGCTCTCGAATTCAATCATTTCATTGGCTTCCACGTTTGAAAGGCCATAAATTCGGGCAATCCCATCGCCCACCTGCAAAACAGTGCCAACTTCTTCAAGTTCGGCTTCCGATTTAAAGCCCTCCAATTGCTGCTTTAAAATTTGAGATATTTCTGCTGGTTTTATATTTGTCATCTTATCTTATTTATTCGCTTCTTATATTATTTTCTAAGTTCAGTTTCCAATAATTCCTGTTTTATTTTTTTTAGTTTGGTTGTAATGCTGGCATCGTATTGTTTGTCATCGATACGGAGAATCAGTCCGCCAATAATTTCAGGATCTATTTGGCTGGTGAGTTCTACTGTTGCTTTCAACTCTTTTTCCAACAATGACTTTATTTTGCTGATTGTTTTTGTTTCAATGTCAGTAGCAGTAATCAAAGTTGCCAGCTTGATATTTTGGTCTTTTCTGATCAGTTCCAAAAAATTGTGGCAAATTCCGGGAATATATTCTTCTCTGTTATTTTGAAGAATCAACAACAAAAAATTTAATGTGACTGAGTTTACTTCTGTTTTAAATATTTGGGTAAGCAGTTCAGCTTTTTTCGAAGTTGAAATCACCGGACTTTCCAACAGATGAACAAATTCGACAGAGTGTGTGTAAGTGTCCAAAACCTTTTCAATATCAGTTTTTAGCGTTTCCAACCTGTTTTTCTCTTTTGCAAGCAAGAAAAAAGCTTTTGCATAACGAACTCTTATTGCGCTTATATCCATAGATTTTAATTCAGTTTGATATCATCAACTAAACCATCCACCATTTTTTCCTGTTCGGTTTTGCTGGTTAACTCTTTTTTAAGCACTTTTTCAGCAATCATTACCGACAATTCAGCTACTTGCTTTTTGATGTCATTTATAGCTGCATCTTTTTCTGATTGAATTTGGCGCTGAGCAAGTTCAATACTTCTGGCAGTTTCCTGCATTGCTTTTTCTTTGGCTTCGACAATAATTTTGTCTTTCATTTCTTTAGCCACTTTAAGAATAGCATTTTTTTCCTGACGGGCTTCAGCAATGATTTTGTCGTTGTCGGCTTTTAAATTTGCGACTTCCCTTTTTGCTTCCTCCGCTGAATTTAATGCGTTTGCAATCGACTCTTCCCTTTCTTTCAAAGCATTCAAAATTGGTTTCCATGCAAATTTCCGGAGAACGAAAAGTACGATTCCGAAAATAATGAGCATCCAAAATATTGTTCCGGGATTCGGAGTAACTAAACCCATAATTTTATTTTTTTTAAAGTTGATGGCAACAACACCTCCGGCAATCCCGAAGGTGGTTGCCAATTTTTTTTAGATGAAAATAACGAGCGCACAAATAATTACTGCGAAGAAGGCAACACCTTCGATCAAAGCGGCAGCAACAATCATGTTCGAGCGAATTTCACCTACTGACTCGGGTTGACGGGCAATAGCTTCCATAGCACTTGCACCGATATTACCGATTCCAATACCTGCACCAATTGCAGCCAGTCCGGCTCCAACGGCAGCACCCAGTTTCCCGAGGGCAGCTCCCGCAGTCGCTTGTAGTAATACAGTTAAAATTGCTGATAACATAGCGTTTAATTTTAATAATTAATATTAATGATGGTCTGCTGTCGCCATTCCAAAATAGAGCGCCGACAACAGCGTAAAAACATAAGCTTGTATAAATGAAACCAAAACATCAAGTAAAAAAATAAATACCGAAAATGCAATTGACAACGGGCTGATTGCCAAACCTGCCACAGTACCCATTAAACTTCCGAAAATAAATATCAAACTTACAAACACAGTAACAATCATGTGACCAGCCATCATGTTGGCAAAAAGTCGGACCATAAGAACAAATGGTTTTGTAATAACTCCAGTGAGTTCAACAATGGGCATCAACGGGATTGGGAATTTCAACCACCAGGGAACATCGGGATTGTAAATTTCTTTCCAGTAATGTTTATTTCCGTTAATTGTTGTGATAAAAAAAGTAAACAGAGCCAAAACCATTGTAACTGCAATGTTTCCTGTTACGTTGGCACCAAATGGAGGAAAAGGAATTAACCCGATAAAATTTTCGAGAAGTATAAAAAAGAAAAGTGTTAAAAGAAAGGGCATGTATTTTTCGTACTTTTTGTCGCCAATTGTTGGCTTGGCAACCTGATCACGTATAAAAATGATAACCGGCTCAAGAAGATTTTGCATGCCGGTTGGAGCTTTATCCTTGTTTTTGGTGGCTTTTGCAGCCATCGAAATAAAAATCCAAAACAACAGGATTACAGTAATCAGTATTTCGGCTACTACTTTTGTTATTGAAAAATCGATTGGTTTCCCAATTTCAGTTCCGTGTGCATCTAACTCAACAATTTTGCCTTCATACTCTTTGCTGTGTGAGATTCTAAACCCTTTGTAATCTTCGTGCCCATGATGAAACTTTGACGACATGAATGCGTGAAAGCTTTTCCCCTCGTGCAATTCAGGGTTATTACTATACAACAAAATTGGAAGCGGAATACTGATATGCTTATCACCAAATGATACAACATGCCAGTCATAAGCATCAGAAACATGTTCGATTATAAATTTACCTGCGTCAAATTTATGATTTGTGGTTGTATCGGAAGCAGCATCTTCATGCTTTTCATTAGCCGAAACTTCTGCTATATAAAGAATGTTCAGTATTAATATTAAAAAAATTCCTGCGGAAAACTTAAGCATAGTTTAATGGTGTTTTTCTAATGCCCACAAATTTAAAAGATTTTTTTAACGACCGACAAAAAAGATAGTTTTATGCTGTATCAAATCAACCAGAAAAAGCAGTGTATTTCTGAGGTTTCTATCCATTCTTCTTTCCGTTTGCGGTAATATTCAATAATGAAAAAACTTCGAAAACTGTAAAAACAGCATATAAAGACATAAAACAAACAACAAATATTTTGGCATTTTCTGTATCAATTGCTATGTAAACAATAGCCAGGGCCGAATACAATATAAGTTTTACAAAAGTAATCAGCATGATACTGCGGGTAAACTTACCCAAATCTTTTTCTGCCAACCGAAGTTGATAAGAGAATAGTAAAACAGAAGTAACTATATAAAACAAAACGATAAAAGGATAAACGGGCAAGTAATATTGCGGGACAATTTTTGAAAATACCAACCAACTTAGAACTGTGATTATCAATACCACAATAAGTAAATTCTGAATATATTTTTTCATTTTTATTTATAACTTCTTATTTCTGGCTCCTGTCTTTTGGTTTTTTCAGTAAACTCCTTGTCCCGTAAATAATTGCAAGAATAACCGATAAAACCATTAAACCCAATGTAAACGCCTTAAAATTGTTACTCATCCATTGGTCGATTTTGTATCCGCCAAAAGTTCCAATGCCGATAATAGCCATCATTTCGAACCCAAGACTTGAATACCGGATAAAATTGTCGAATTTATTTTTGTATTGGTTTTTCTGGTCCATGTAGTGGATTTGAGCCATTCATCATACAGCTTCCTGAAAAAATTGCGCCAGGTTCTATCGAAAGTTTACCTGCAATAATATCGCCCACAATTTGCGAGGTTGATTTCATATTAATCAAATCTGTTGCAGTAACTTTTCCCTTTACGAGTCCCGAAATTTCAATGTTATTGCAAATTATTTGCCCTTCGATCCTGCCTTTTGGTCCAATTACCAATTTACTTTTTGCTGAAATATTTCCTAACAGTTCGCCGTCAATCCTGATATCGCCGTTCGCAATTACGTCGCCTTTTATTTTTGTGCCTTCGCTAATGATGTTTATGGATTGGTTTGGGCTCTCGTAATTTGCAGTAGTTTTTGCCATTTTATCTTTTGTTATATTGTTTTTGAATAACATTTTATTTTCGGATTTTCAGGGGTTTGAAATTACACTTTTTTGTTGTTCTGTCAAAAGTTTTATTGAATACTATTGAGATATGAGAATTAAGCATTTAGATTAAACTATAAAAATCCATTTTAGTTTTATAAATCTAAAATATAAGAAACACTTAATAACCAGGTTCCAATACTAAATAAATTATTCTGAATCGTAAGCCCATTTTAAATAAACACTCCCCCAGGTAAAACCGGCACCAAAAGCAACGAGGATTATATTATCGCCCTTTTTGAGCTGTTTTTCATAGTCGTATAAACACAATGGGATTGTAGCCGAAGTAGTATTTCCAAATTTCTGAATGTTGATCATAACTTTTTCCTTACCAACACCCATCCGACGTGCTATGGCATCGATTATGCGCAAATTTGCCTGGTGAGGGACAACCCATGCAACATCTTCCGGACGCAAATCGTATTTTTTCATAATCTCCTCGGCAACATTTGCCATACTGGAAACTGCGGCTTTAAAAACCACCTGACCCTCCTGAAAAACAAAATGTTCCTGCCTGTCAACGGTTTCATGCGAAGCTGGTAACAAAGAACCGCCCGCTTTCATGTGGAGGTGGTGCCGGCCAATACCATCAACCCGATTGATATAATCAACAACACCAATATCTTCAGTGGTTGGTTCAAGCAAAACCGCAGTTCCTGCATCTCCAAAAAGCGGGCATGTTGTGCGGTCTTTATAATTTGTTATTGCCGACATTTTTTCGGCAGCAACAACTATTACTTTTTTGTAGCGCCCTGATTCGATGAACTGGACGGCAGTTGACAATGCAAAAACAAATCCCGAACATGCTGCATTTAAATCGAAACTCCAGGCATGATGAATCCCAACTTTATTTGCAATAATATTTGCAGTTGCCGGGAATGGCATATCGGGCGTTATAGTTGCGCAAATGAGCATGTCAATTTCATCGGGGGTTGTGTTGGTCTTTTTGAGCAGTTCAAGAACCGCATTAACCCCCAGATCACTTGTTGCTTTTCCGGGTTCTTTGTAAATACGTCGCTCTTTTATTCCTATACGTTGCATGATCCACTCATCGGTGGTATCTACCATTGTACTTATTTCTTCATTAGTAAGCCGGTATTCCGGTAAAAATGCCCCAACTCCTGTAATTGCCGCCCTTAATGTTGCCATTGATATTTATAATTTCTGAACAAAATTTTTCCTGAAAAACTATTTTTTAAAACTGGCGTGAAGATAAAAGTAAAACAAAAGAAAATCAAGGAATTAATTATAGGAGGTACGCAGAGGTTAATAATTACTTAAGTTAGTACTGAACAATTCATTCCTATGTTCGAAAAATCTGTATTCTAAATACATTAGAAATTAAACTTTTTACTTTTGTTTATTCAGATTTGAAATTACTCAAGCTTCTAAATGTTCTGTAATTTTTGACGAAAAAGTCAAATTACTTTTAATAATAAGCTGTGAAATTTATTCGAAAAACCAATTAGATTAAAATTGATGTCGCATAAACCTGATATACTTATTATAAGCATACATACAGTATTAAAAACAAATCCGGTTATTTTTATTCTGGAAAAGAGGGAAATCAAAAATATCATTTGGAAAAAATTCTACCTGAATCTGAATCAATATCGATTTTGGCAACATCTATTAAAGTATGTCGCACAAATGTTGCGCAACTATATTCAAGTGAGTCTTGTTTGCCCGCAAAAAAATTATAGGGTTTACCAATTTTCGAATTGCAGTACGCTACCAAATTCGCCTTTTCAATATCAGTTAAATGTGTTTTAAGCAAAAACCGACGCCCAAAATAGTTTTTACCAAAGTTTTCGCTTGCCGGATTTATGCCGACTTTGTTGCTTTTTTGTTTTTTAGTGTGATCAAAGTGTCTGGCTTCAACTACTTTAATTGCAGAGAATGAATCATCATCGGGCAAAAAATCGCCTTCTGAGATTATTATTGCCATATGACCCGGCATTCCGCTACTTTTATATAAACTACTGTTTGCCAACACATAAGAATAAGATCTGAAAAATATATCGCCAATTTCAACTTTGATTGGTGCATCGATTATATTACTACTTTTTTGAGCCATAAATCGATCGACCCGAACCAAAACGACCATAATAAGGAGCACAAAAACTGAGATATATATTGTCCGTTTTATCATAAATCATTATTGTAAGCGTAAGTTTTTCGTGACAAATGATTAAACCAACTGTAAACGGATATCAATATAAAAGGAAAAAGCAGATAAAATTTTATTAATGCTGAATTTGCTGAAAAAAACGAACCTATTAAAATGTTGTGTTCATGTGATATTTCATGAATGTGTATAATCTCAGAAATAAAATAATTTAAGGGAAACAGAAGCAGGTAAAATACTGAGGTAACTGACAATATCGAGTAAAAATCGTTGTTTAACTTGCCTTTAAGTTTTCGGAACATCTGAATTACGACATAACCTGAAAACCACCAAAATATAAAAGCAATAATGTTTAGCGGACCTGTATTAACGGAATTAATGTTTAGCCGATAGGAATAAAAACCTGTCCAGAAAAAGGATATAATAGCTGAGGTAACTATAATTACAAAGTGCTGTTTAGCCTTCAAACTTATTTTGTCTTTACCCAGGATATAAAACACCAGATATCCACCGGCCATCCCAAGTATAATATCCACAAACACATCTGGAATTTTTTCAGGCATAAATAACTTTAGTATTCCAATAAAAATAAATGCTTCAAAGACTTCAAACCCAGCAACAAATATAAACAACCATTTCCACCGTTGTTTCCATTTTAACGCCGACAAACAGGCAAAAAAAAAAGCACCTGTCCAAAAATGTACTACCGACCATAAATCGAGGTAAATCAGTTTGTACTCAACCAATACATGATGCAACCAGAATGCGTTTTCCCGTAAAAAGATTATTACTTCCTTCATTGAGGTAATATCTGCATTATATTAACTCTTTGTTTTGTCATTTCTCAAAACTATTTTGTTTTGTCAGTTGCATGAACAAATAAATAATCACAAACATTAATGGAATTGAATAAGAAATTAATACAACCAAATATAACACCGGCATGCCATGAATGAAAAAGTAAATTGTTATAAATAAAATAACAGATAATACTATTGTATTTATCAATGCTTTTACCTTGAGTAAGCTTTTGAATTCTGATTGTTTTCTGTTAGAAGAAAACAGAAAAACTAAAAAGCCGGCGAGATAGCAAAAAACTGCTATCTCGTCACCTTGATTATTGTTTATAAATGAAAATGTTGTTGTATCCAAATATTTAGAATATACAGTAAATACATTAAACTGAAGCCATTCGGGTTTTATGCTCAAAAAAATAAAATAATAGGTGGCAACAAGCCCTGAAAACATAAGAACTCCACCTATATATTTGAACCACCATGGCAGCCAATTTAAAATTTTTAATCCTGACATGGAAAGTGTTTAGAGAGATTTAAAATGCACTTAAATATACAATCTTTCCGTCTTCCAAAGTAATATGCAAGCCAACCAACCCAAATTTGTGGTTTGCGAAATAAACTGCCTTCGTGAATCCGGGATAAGGAAGGTTTTGTTCAACTTCAATTACTTTGATCATCATTCCTCCCCAGAAATAATCATCGTCTGTTGAAACTGATATTACTTCACGCGTAATTTTCTTTCCCCCTTTAGTTGTGTAATCCCATTTGTCACCAACTTCTGCATCGTATTTTACCAATACACATTGCTCGCCGTTTGCATTAACATAAGCTACTCCCTCGGTGCTATTAATAAAATTACCACTAATCTTTACATTCCCGTTGGAGCCAACATAAACAGATGGTAATTGCGATATAAACGGATTTGCAATTTTTCCCTCCAACTCCACTTCAATAATATCTCCGGTTTTGTTGGTAACAGTTGCTTCGAAACCAGTACCAACTGCCACTCCACTTGCAGCACCATTCAGCGTATAAGTGTAACCTATTTCATTTGTTTCCAAATCAGTACTTCCTCCAATTCCATCAGCGTCGTCATTGTTTATGCACGAAACAAAACACAAAGCTGCAATTACTCCTAATGCCAAAAATTTAATTTTCATAATTGTCTAATTTTAAGGTTAATAAATTATTTCAGTTTGTTTTTTCAGTTAAAATTCCTGCAACCAACCCAAGAATTTCAGTATAATTCAAGTCTTGTACCTGGTTATTGTTTTTAACCAAACACATTTTGAGTTTAAAATCATTCATGTGTTTTTCCATAATCTCTTCTACCATGTCTTCCGGTAGTAATATATTTCGAAAAATATTGGCGTTCTTCTATAAAAAACTATTCCAAAAGATTGAAATGCATCGTTTATTAATTCGGTGCAATATATTTTTGAGCTATCGTTCATGGAAAAACTTAAATCATACTTTTTACCGGTTTCGGCTAAGGTACTTTGCAATATATACTGCAATTGTGCCTGTCCAATTTTTGGTTCGAAACAGATCATTGAACGAAGAGTCGATTCCGATTCCAGTGCTGCCATATCTAAAATATCCCTTACAGCGCATCCCTTTTTTAATGAACTGTCAATAATTAAATACTCTTCTCCTGTTTGATAAAAATTCTCAACTAACTTGTAAATTGTTGATGAAGAACCAAATTTAGTTTGTAACTGTTTTTTTGTACCCAGGTAAAATCCTGCATGTGTCCAGTTTCCCGGAATTAGGTTTGAAACTATTTTACCATGTGAGATAAAAAATATGGTGCCCGATTGAATATTGTTTAAATAAGGAACCAGTTCATTATACGTTAATGTACTGCTTTTCCTGTCATAAAAATTTGTAAGTGTTAGTCTTTGTCCTGCCTTTTCAAATTCTTCCAAAGCATATATTGTATTTTCCATCAAATTAATACGCACTCTATCTGCATATTGCAATTTCCCGGGAAAAAGAAATGAAAAGTATATTGCCACAATACCTATGGCAAAAAACAAAATTATAACTGTTAATATATTCCTTTTCCCAATATGCTGCAATTTCATCACACTTAAAGTATTTATTAAATCTTGCATGAGTTATACAATCTCGTCTGTGTATTTCGAATTACACATTTCACTTTTACCTAAACTGCTTATAACCCATACATTACAGAAGCAAAAACGTCCTTAAAATGGAGAGACAAATATAATACATAATAATAAACAAACAATTCTAATTAAGTATGATATAAAACATATGCGCAGATTAGAAATACCACAGTATTCCGTGTCATTTATTAATAAGTCTTCAAAAATGGAAAAATTGTAATTCTTTTAAAAGTGCGTTTTGCGTCAATTTAAAAAGTTTGAAGTCTGATTTTGTGTTAAACTATAACGATTACAAACATTATAGTAATCTTAGGCGATTTACCTTTAGCAGAAAAATGCCAAATTATTTTCAAAAGCATATTATTATGCCTGATACTTTCCTTTAAGGATGCATTAATACAAACTTGTAAGTTTAAATTTGGACTTAACTTATTAATGCCAGAATAAGTTTAATAAGTTAAAAATCAAATTGCTTTTGTTTCTCACGCTGGAATTTTATCCATGGTTTCCATCAGATAAAACAACGCTTTTAGTTCAGATGTCTTTGATTAATGGCCGGTTAATTAAAAAACCTCAAATCGAAATTGTGACCTGTGTTGCAAAGTAAAAAAAAAACCAGGTGGTTAACCTGGTTTAAACTGCAATTTCTTTAATTATTACCTGTTTCCCGCGGTAATAACCACACTCAGGACAAACGGTATGATATTTAACCGTAGTACCACAATTTGAACAAGTTGCAAGAGTTGGTGCTACTGCTTTATAATGAGTGCGCCTTTTATCTCTTCTCGTTTTCGATATTCTATGCTTTGGATGTGCCATAATGTATATAGTTTTTAATTAATATTTCCAAATTTTTTTAATGCATCCCATCGGGGATCCGTTGTTGTTTTATCCCCACTTTCAGGGTGCAAATAATTTTTAAGTTTATCAAGCATTTCCTGGTTACAATCTCTTTTACCATCCTTGTTTTTGGGATGTACATGTCGCATCGGGATACTTAATGAAACGTATTCATAAATAAAATGAGCCAGGTTAATATGGTATTCATCGGGATTTATCCAAATTATATTTTCTCCGTCGTCAAACTCCTTTTCTGCAAATTTTACAAACATTTCTGCTTCGTTAAATATTGATTGCTGATAATTTTCCAAACAGCGATCACATGTAAGTTCGAGCCATCCAGTGATATTGAAATGCAATTTCATAAATGAACTTCGTTTTTCAAAAACCACATTAACTGTAATTTCCCCATTGTCAACCAGACTCTCCTCAAAATGTGCAAAGAACTTATTATCAACTTCAAATTCGAATTCGTGCAGACCTTCTTTCAGACCCTTAAATTCAATATCATATTTATTTTTCCAGCTCACGTTTTCAAAAAAGAGATGCAAAAGTATAAATTTTTTATCAACACCCGAATATTTCAATAAAATATTTAAAAATGGAGCAATTATAAAGAAATAGAAAAGAATGAATAACAGATTTATTATCAGTTATTCAAAACAGATTACTTCCCAGAATAATTCGAAATGTAGTGCCTTTGCCGATTTCAGACCATTTGATGAAAATTTTACCGTTGTGGTAATTCTCAATAATTCGTTTGGCAAGAGAAAGCCCAAGTCCCCACCCTCGTTTTTTAGTAGAATAACCAGGTTGAAAAATAGTTTTAAATTGAGATTTTGGTACACCTTTTCCAGTGTCGGTAACGTCAATTACTATTTGATTTTCTTTTTTTTGCACATTTATGGAAATTGTCCCGTTATTCTCCATGGCATCAATCGCATTTTTACACAAATTTTCAATAACCCAAGAGAATAGTGCTGCATTTAAAGGTGTTTCAATATTTTCCTGTTCTGAAAAAGAAGTTTTAAAAATTACTTTGTTTGATGATCTCGTTTTTAGATAATTTACTGTAGAACTCAAAGTGTTAATCAAATTTGTAGGAAACAACTCGGGCTTGGAGCCGATTTTCGAAAACCGTTCAGTAATTCTTTCCAATCTTTCTGTATCTTTTTCGAACTCTTTAATAAGTGTTTCATCAATATTCTGGAGTTTAAGAATTTCAATCCAGGCCATCAATGATGAAATAGGAGTGCCCAATTGGTGCGCGGTTTCTTTCGACATGCCTACCCAAACCTGGTTTTGCTCGGCACGTTGGGTGGCATTAAAAGCAAAATAGGCAACTAAAATAAAAATAATAATTACAAATAACTGAATTAAAGGGTAAAGACGTAAGTTTCGTAATATGCTGGATTCGCGGTAATACAGAAGTTGATAATCTCCTCCGGGTATGTCTATTCGAATTGGTTCATTCTGAGTTTTCATTTTCGACAACTCCTTTCTCAGAACCTCATCTTTTCTATTTTCCTTATAATTTATATTGGCATTGGTTACTATTGTACTATTTGAATCAACCACAATTATTGGGATTGTGGTATTTTGAGCACTGACCATTGAAATAAAACTCAGATATTTATTTTCCAGTTCTTCATTTTCCTTTATAATTATTTCGGGGATTACAGTGCCTGATTCAGTAATAGCTTCACCCTTTTCGTTGCGAAATACTATTCTTATATCGTTTTGACGTTGCGTTGCTTCAGCCCATAATTCAACTTTATTCCGTTCTTCGACTTCCATTTTTTTTGTAAGCCAGTTTGTGTACAATAGCGAAGCAACACCTATAATTATGGCAGTACAAAGGAGAAGAATTTTCCCACGTTTTCGTTTCTGGTAAATGTCCAATTCAATAATTTTTATTGTTCAATAGTTGAAAACGAAGGAAAGGTAATAATATTATTATTTAGTTGAATTATACGAAATTGTATAGGTTGACAGAAAAATACGACTTAATGATGATTGCCGATTAAAACTGAATGCTGATTTACTGATTTCCCAGTACCAAGCAAATCAAGAACCGAATTTGTAATTCCCTTTACATCGATACCACATTCCTTATACAAATCCTCCGGTGAACCGTGCTCAATAAATTTGTCGGGAATACCCAGTAATTTAACAGTAGCCGAGAAATTATTTTCGGCCATAAATTCAAGTACTGCACTTCCAAAACCGCCTTGTATCGCACCATCTTCGACTGTAACAATAAATTTATAGTTATTGAAGATTTCAGTTAGCATTTCTGCATCAATTGGTTTCACAAACCGAAGATCATAATGAGCGGCAGATATACCTTTGTTTTCAAGACTCTTAACTGCACGTTTGGCAAAAATACCGGCTTTGCCAATTGTTACCAAAGCAACATCGTTTCCATCGGAAAGTTTTCGTCCCTTGCCAATTTCGATTTTCTCGAAAGCATTTCTCCAATTGGGTTTTATTCCACAACCCCGTGGATATCTTATAGAAAATGGAAGTTTATTTTCGGGCAGCTGTGCAGTGTACATCAGGTTTCGTAATTCTATTTCATCCATTGGTGCCGAAACAATCATGTTTGGAATTGTACGCATGTATGCAATATCGAAAACCCCATGATGGGTAGGACCATCTTCGCCAACCAATCCTCCCCTGTCAAGACAAAAAATAACAGGTAATTTCTGTATGGCAACATCATGGATGATTTGGTCGTAGGCACGTTGCATAAACGTAGAATAAATGTTGCAAAACGGCACCATTCCCTGGGCAGCCAACCCTGCTGAAAATGTAACTGCATGTTGTTCTGCTATACCTACATCAAAAGCACGGCCCGGCATTTTCTCAAACAACTTGTTCATAGAACAGCCGGTTGGCATTGCTGGTGTAATTCCAACTATTTTATCGTTAAGTTCGGCAAGTTCAACAAGTGTTTCTCCAAAAACATTCTGGAATTTTGGCGCTTTGTCTATGGGGCAATCACATGTAAATATCTCACCCGTTTCCTTATCGAAAACACCCGGCGCATGATATTTTGTTTGATTTTGTTCGGCAAGTTTGAATCCTTTACCTTTTTGGGTAATAACGTGTAGCAATTTTGGTCCCTTAATGTTTTTCAAATCGTTCAGGACTTCTGTCAGATAAATCACATCATGACCATCAATTGGACCAAAGTACCTGAAATCGAGCGCTTCAAAAAGGTTATTTTCCTTTAAAAGAAAATTCTTGAGTGCATGTTGGTTTTTTTGGAGTATTCTCCTTGCCTTTTTTCCAAAACCATCCAACTTACCCAATCCTTCCCAAACATCCTTTTTAAACCTGTTATATGTACCCGATTTTGAGATATTTAACAAATACTTGTTCATTCCCCCAACATTTGGGTCGATGGCCATGTTGTTGTCGTTAAGTATAACAAGTAAATCCGAATTTGATTGCCCGGCGTTGTTTAAAGCTTCGAAAGCCATTCCGCCTGTCATTGCTCCATCACCGATAACTGCTATTACTTTTCTGTCTTTTTCATTTTTTAACCGCGAAGCCACTGCCATGCCAAGACCTGCTGAAATAGAAGTAGAAGCATGACCAACGCCAAAAGCATCATATTCGCTTTCCTTCATTTTCGGAAAACCACTTATTCCTTTATACTTTCGATTAGAACTAAAAATGCCACGGCGACCAGTCAGAATTTTATGACCGTACGCTTGATGACCCACATCCCAGATGAGTTGATCGTATGGAGTATTATACACATAATGCAAAGCAACTGTAAGTTCCACAACCCCCAGGCTAGCACCAAAATGACCCGGATTTACTGATAGTTCATCGATAATAAAGTTTCTTAAATCCTGGCAAACTTCAGGCAATTTATCGATGTTCATTTTCTTTAAGTCGTCCGGACTATTTATTTTTTCTAACAGACTTCCCTTTTTATCAATCATTTTACGAAAAAATATTTTCAAAGATATAATAAATCTCCCACTGTGTTTTTTTTAACCGAACTTGAAATGTAATCATCAATCAAACCTGACCTTTTTTTGAAATGTATTGGTTAATTAAGAATAAACCATCAAGGGTCAGCATTGGTTCAATTATTTTAACAGTTTTTGTCAATGGAGCAATTATCTGGCTCAATCCACCTGTAGCAACCACCGTAAGCTTTTCGTTAAGTTCCTGTTGGGTTCGGTTGATAATTGCATCAACAAGTCCGCTAAAGCCAAATATCACACCTGATTGTATTGCATGTAAAGTGTTTTCACCTAAAACCGAAGGTGGTGCAGTTAAATGAATTTGAGGCAACTGTGCAGTTTTACCTGCCAATGCACTTACAGCTGTATTTAATCCCGGAGCAATTGCAACCCCCCTTATTTCGGCATCTTTGCCAATGGTAGTAAAAGTTAGGGCAGTGCCAAAATCAATAACTGTTGTCAGTTTACCAAACTTTTCAAAAGCAGCAACTGCGTTAGAAACAAGGTCAGATCCAATTTGATACGGGTTTAAAACCTTTACAGGAAGTTTATGGTAAATCTCTGGCCCCACATAAGCAATTTTCCCATCAGGCAAAAGCTTTGTAAGCATCTCTGTAAATGGATAAACCAACGAAGGCACAACGCTGCTTATTATTATTTCATGAATATCAGCCATACTTATATTTCCTTCATTAAACAGAGAACCAAATATTACCCTGTACTCATCCGCCATTTTTAAAGGATCTGTCTGAATACGCCAGTTGTTTAACCAATGACCTTTTTGATTTACACCAAACACAATATTTGTATTCCCAATATCTATTGCCAATAACATATTTCCTTATTTCAATTTTGTAAAACAAACTTAACTGAATAAATAATCACTCTGACCCTATTTCATATTTTTTTATGGATTCTTAATACCTGGCAAACATGAAACCCGCTGTTGACCTATAGATTAACAAAAAAAAACAATAGCATTTTTTCTTTAAAAATAATCAGCGTTACACAATATTACCTGATACTTTTTGTTATTTATTTATCAATAATTTGCACTATTTTGAATTTGTTTTCTGAAAAAAAAATGCGTTATTTTATCACAATGATTCGCTAAAATAAAATTAGACCTAATGCAAAAGACTAAAAATCCTTTAATTTTCATAATCGAGGAAAGTACAATATATAAAGATCTGATTGTTGGATATTTACGATCAAATAAGTTCACAAATGTCAAAGAATTTAAAAGTGGCGATGAATGTTTAGCCCAGTTGAGTCTTAACCCCGATATCATCATTCTTGATTATTCAATTGAAGAATAAGTGGTTGAAATTAATGAAAATTAAATCAACACACTCCATCGATTGATTTTATTTTTCTTAGCGGACAAAATGACGTTGAAATAGCAGTTTCAATTTTAAAGTTGGGTGCATCGGATTATGTAGTTAAAAACGACAAAGCTCCTGTAAGGTTGGTTAGAGCAATTGATCAAGCAATTTCAAATACCAATAAACAAAAAATAAATAAAGGTTTTACTTTAGGTGTACTGGGCTTTTTGTGTTATTACTTCTTTTAATTTCGAATTATTTTTATTACGCTTGTTTTTAATCTTAATTCTTATTGACGCTTTTCTAAGGTTAGCAATCAACTTTCTTCCTCGCGAAATTTCCAGCAGTTGAATGGTTTCCAATTCATTCTCTTATTACTAAAAAGTATTTCACGGGAATCAACTCAATTTCTTTTTCCGCTATATTGTGGAGAATTTGCATGGCATGAACCCGCACAGCCACAGGTTCTTTCTCCGAAGTCAAAGTTTTGATGCAAAAATCAAACAGAAATCCTTGTTGCTGTTTTGTTAAGCCATTAGAGCTGATCAACTTCAAAAAATGGCGTTTTTTACTCGTGCTTTTTTCAATTTGAACTTGTTCAATCATTTCATTTAGAAAAGGAAACAAAAGGTCAGGTTGAATGTCATTAATTTTATCAACCATATAAGCAGCTCTCCAACTTTTGGGATTTATGTCGTAAAGTGCAACTTCAATTAAGAGCTTATAAAATTCTTATTTTTGGAAATTTCATTTATCAAGTATTGCAGATTTTCCCATGAATCAATAAGTTCTTTTAATTCAGCTTTTGTCATTACAGCAGTTTTCTACAAAATAAATATTTCATTTGTCGTCTCAAACTAATTTTTTAATTTTGAGTTATGATTAAAGTAACATGTGCCATCATAATCAAAAACGGCAGAATATTGGTAACACAACGCAAAGCCAATTCAAGTCATCCACTAAATTGGGAATTTCCGGGAGGAAAGCTAAACAGTGGAGAAACACTTGAATATTGCATTATTCGCGAAATCAAGGAAGAACTTGACATTGAAATTGAAATCAAAACCAATGATTTCAGTGAATCACAATTACGGAAGTTCAAAACAAATCGAATTGATCCCGTTTTTATGTAATACAATCAGGTGAAATAAACTTGATTGAACATCAAATTTTTGTGGATCGGTCTTGATGATTTAAACGGTTTGATTTTATTGACGCCGACAAGAAACTAATTCAGCACCTCGAGAACAAATCAATATTAGAAAAATACCTTTGGAAAATATGCAAAACTCCGATAAAACTGCTGCCCAACTGACAATCGACATTATCATAAAAGGACTGTTTGCCAACGTTTTGAATAATATTTATTGCCAAAAAGCCCAACTGGTATTGTAAGAATAAATGGAGTTGCTATAATTATGCCCCAAAAACCATAAGTCGTTTTCACTTTTGCAATAAATCGACTTTTTCGGGAAAATACTTTTGATGGCTTTTTTGATGACATTCTTTCGCAAAACAAATGAAACTTTACTTTAATAAAACCTGGCATAATCTGGCATAATTTCGGTTTCAAAAATCAATTAAAACAGTTATCCGTTTACCAAATAGTAAAAAACAAAAAACCACCAATACCGCCAATCAGCACTGAAATCAATGCCTGGTCAAAATCGAGACCAATGATCAGCGCGTAAGGCAGAGTTAAAAAATATTTAACCGAAGCGAGTAAAATGACATGCAGAATTTTAAATATCATATTCAATTTGTAACGACTCAATAAGAACGCTGCGAATTTAAAAATGTTTCTATGATATAAAAAAAAAAATAGTTTCCTGTTTTAAATTCTTAACTAACCACGTTTATTAAAGTTCCCTCTTGAAATGATTTTAGATTTTCGACAGCAATTTTCATTAATCGTGAACGTCTTCAAAGTTGC
>JADIYN010000072.1 GCA_016705335.1 Draconibacterium sp.
TGATGCTCTACCTGGTAATTCAAGCCACCTATCAGCCATGAAAAAATAACACTTTTAGGTGCATAATCGCAAGTGGTACAACTGATGTACAGCCCAGTTGTTATCCAGTTCACCATTCCCGTCAGGAACCGGAAATTCAGAAGATGGAACTACATGTGCTGTTTGGAAAATACTGCTCAGTACAAGTCCGCTTGTAACATGCATCAGCATAAATCCAATAATTATCCAGAACCACGAAACCGGAATTGTCAACAGGGGTAAAACAAGGAATACTCCGTAATACAGTATTTTAGAAATAATTATATCAACAAACATCTGGTTATATTTTCGGTTCTTGCTTAGTTTTGCACCCATTTCCCTGTACTTTTCAAATCGTTTGAAATCCTTCGCAATAATCCATGAAAACGTCATCAGACTATATAAAAACCATGCATATATATGTTGATAGCGGTGTATCTTTTTTAATGGACGGTGAGGTGATAATCTTAAAATCCCGGGTGGGGCAATATCTTCATCATGCCCTTCGATGTTGGTGAATCCGTGATGAAGCGTATTGTGCTGAAAACGCCAGTTGGGCGGGAATCCACCAAGTAAGTACATTGAGTTTCCAAATATTTTGTTTACCCACTGGTGTTTCGAAAAAGTACCGTGATTCGCATCGTGCATGGTAACCATTCCTACTCCCGACATTCCAACACCCATGATAATCCAGCACGCCAACACAAGCAATACGGAAGATATTATTCCTGAAATCATTAATATAAATGGAGCTAGGTACAAAGTTGTCATAAGAATTGTTTTCAGGTAAATCTTATTATTGCCATAGGGTTGTATGTTGTTATCACTAAAATATTCGTTTACCGAATTTCTTAGCTCAGTTGTAAAATCGAGTTTTTGTTTTGAATATTTTATATTTTTCATCTTTCAAATTTTATTATTTCTGACCGGCTGAGTTTTTTGAGTCCTGTATTTTGTAAGCAATGCGAACTTGTGAACACTTGAAAAAGCGGCAGATTGATTTCTTGTTTTTATTTCTTTATTGTTTAATGGCTTAAATTGTAATTTTCTTCCATTTTATTTTGGACTAAAATTATATAAGCAAATAATTACAAGGTAAATTTCGCGAAATGGGACAGGGATGAGTTACATAATTCTGATTATTATTTACATAATTCACACATCTTCGAGAGTTTCCCGGCGTTTATTTTTAAGCATTTTAAAATGGGTAGGTGTGAGCCCTGTATATTTTTTAAACTGATTTGAAAGATGGGCAACACTGCTGTAATGCATCTTCCATGCAATTTCAGAGAAGTTAAGTTCATCATAAACAATCAATTCTTTTACTTTTTCAATTTTGTGGGTCAGGTAAAATTTTTCAATGGTTATGCCTTTCACTTCCGAAAAAAGATTGGCGAGGTAAGTATAATCGTAGTTTAGCTTTTCGCTTAGAAAATCGGACAGATTCACTTTAATTTGATCGTCAGAATAATGTACAAGTTCAATTATCACACTTTTAATTTTCTCAACCAACACACTTCTTTTATCATCCATCAAAACCAGGCCAGCCTTTTTTAATTCGACCTTTAACTTTTCCAATTGCCAGGGTTCAATATCATCAATAACGTTTGCTTCACCAATTTTTACATAAACATAGCGTAACCCGAGTTTTTCGAGATTAGCTTTCACCACCATCACGCAGCGAATACAAACCATATTTTTTATGTATAACTTCAATTCAGATTTTTATCTTAATTATTTAAATGTACGTAAATTAATTTACGTGCGAACTTGTTTTTTGTTTATCAGCACAGCATTGTTCAATTGTTGAATTATAATTTTTGATAAAAAAATACATAATCACAAATGATTTGAATAATTGCATCTGAATTAATAAACAAATGAAAAACAGAAAATATTTGAATTTTATTATAAATGTCGTGATTGTCAGAAATCTGTATGAGATTGAGAAAGCATCAAAAAAAGGAAAGACACCACTTGTATCTTTCCTTATTTGTCCTTTTAGTTTCAATATCAGTTGAATGTATAATAAACTGATAATTAAAGCCCCTTGTCGGGGTGACAAGATTTGAACTTGCGACCCCCCGCCCCCCAGACATAATTTCTATCTTTTCCTATTATTAATTTATTTTGTCTTTTATTGTCAAAGTACTGTAAATATGCGAGTTACAGTGTATTATTTCTTTCTTTTATTTTCTTATTGTTGTTCTTTTTTGTATATTTGTTACAACTATGTTGCAACCGGAAAATGGCAAGTTACAAAATCATACTTTTCACAGGCAAAACTTACAAGGATGGAAAACATCCAATTGCTTTGCAAGTGATACACAATCGCAAGCGAAAGATAATAACTCTTGGGCTTTCATCCAAACCAGAGGATTGGATTAGTGGTATTCAAAGATTTTCTAATGAATCCAAAAACTACAAGAAAATAACCAAACGCTCAATTTTTATGAAGAACGAATTGAGCAAGTAATTAGCGACATTCGCAAAGAAGGGAAAACCTTTAGTTTTGAATTATTCTCTTCAAAGTTTCTTGACAAGAAAGAAACCATGTCGCTTTATAATATGTACAAGACTATTATCAAAGAATTGCGAAACGCGGAAAAAGTAAACACACTTGACATCTATCAAACCTCCCTTAATCTTTTGATAAAATTCACAAATAATAAAGACATTTCGTTTTATGCCATCGATTATAATTTTTTGAAATCATTTGAATCTTTCCTGCTGAAAAGGGGCAACTCCGGTGGTGGTATCCACCATCACATGAGAACGCTGAGAGCGATAACAAATGAAGCCATCAGGCGTAAATATCTGGAAGCCGAATACTATCCTTTTTCCACTCAATTCAATAAGGAAGGTTATTCATTATCACATTTAAAATCCCAGGCAGCGCCACGGGCACTTTCTGAAAAAGACATGGAATCGTTCAAAAAATTCAATATTGCCAAATATCCTGATTTTGAAAATTCATACAATTATTTCATGTTTAGTTACTATGCCTCGGGGAATTAATTTTGTTGATATGGCTCAAACTAAAATGGACCGATATTTATGACCAGCGATTAATTTACAACCGGTCGAAAACCGGAAAGCCACTCAATATAAGAATAAGTGATAATCTTCAGAATATCATCGACAAGTACAAAAACAACTCAAATGAATATATCTTTCCAATTTTAAATGAAATTCATGTAACTGAATTACAAAAGAAGGACAGAGTAAAAAAATGTCTGAAAGCTTGTAATTCGGACTTAAAAAGCATCGCTAAAATATTAAAGATTAATGTAAATCTGACTACTTATGTTGCCCGGCATACCTATGCAACAACTCTTAAACGTAAAGGATTCAGTACTGAAGTAATAAGCGAAGCATTAGGACACAGCGAAATTGCCACAACAAAAGCATATTTGGAGAAATTCTCAAATGACGTTTTGGATAGTGCCGATGAAGTTTTATAACTCAATATTCAATTAATACAGAGCGAAATAATGAAAAAACTTTGGAGCTTTACAATGAAATTTTATTTCTCAACCTCCGCCCCTGGGTGTATGGCAGTCATTCAGAAATGAAATTTAAACAATCTATTATTGGATGAGAAAAGAATATTACACTATTCAGCCACTATATAAAATTGAATTTGTTCAACCACTTTCCAATATTCGTAAATATTACAAAACCATTATAGAATTGGAGGCAATCCGTTTTCTAAATAGTTTACATGAAGAAATTCTGCTAGCACAGAACAAATACGAAAAACAATACATTGTTCATGTCACGCTTACCAAAGCATTATCACAAAAGTTGACTGAAACAGCCCAGGTCATTTCCGAAAGAAGCTATTCAACAAGCCAGTACGATTTTTCAAATCCAAAATTAACCAGCGACAAAGACATTGGTAATGAGTCTTATATTTTACATTACCTGAAATTCCAGTTAATTAGACTTTATTTGGAAGTCCAGGATTCATTCCCGGAATTTTCAAAAGAATCCATGCTTTCAATCGATGAAATTTATTACAAATACTTTAACGAACAAGCACCAAAGGAATCAAACATTGTTCAATCAGAGAATACTTTAATTGCCAAACAGGTACTGAAAATTGAAAGTGAAGAAAAAACAGTTTTTAATCCAATTAAAGGAGATTTCAAAAGCTCAAAAAAGGGTGTTAATTCTTATTCACAATTGGTTAAAAATCCATCTCGGTTTGCTTTTGTAGAGGAAAAACTATTCGAAAAAGGATTAATCAAAGATTACACTTTATCGATACATACAGAAAAAAATATTTAGCCGCTTACTATCATCAGTTAATCAGAAAAGGATATTTTAATAATCGAATCTTTCCGGGAAATTTAATAATTAAACCTTTACAGGTAAGAAAGTTTTTGGATTACAGGTATAATGCGAATGTTGACAAACAATTCAGACTTTGGGAAAACGACCAAAAGCATTGCTTGAATTTATTGAAAAAGATTATTGGTTGGACAATATCCGGCTTGTTAGAATTGCGGTAATTTGCTGTCAATTTACCAATTGAAATTACCACTTTTATTTTATTTCCCCTGATTTACTGGAACTTAGTTTCAGTAAAATTACCATTCATTCTATCCGCTCCGGGTCCCATATAAATTTGAAACGTCATTGAAAATCAATGATGACTTTTGCGCAGAAGTCCATTTTCAAATTTAAGTCTTTAAAAAATGGACTCATTAGTTTTAGAAAAATTAAACAGCATTGAAAGAATGCTGATGGAGCAGAATATGCTCAAAAAAGAAGTTCTGACCTTTAACGAAGCTGCGGTTTATTTGGAGGTTTCACATTCACACCTCTATAAAATGACCAGCACCGGATTGGTTCCTTCGTACAAACCAAACGGGAAAAAACTGTATTTCAACCGGAAGGAGTTGGATTTGTGGCTACTTTCAAACAAGCAATTCACAAAAGAAGAGATTGAGCAACAAGCTGCCGATTTTCTTTTCAAAAAGGGGAGGGGCAGATCATGAAAGAGATAATTGACTTGCTGCTCCAGCTTTCTCAGGAAATAAAAATCATCAAGGCATTCCTTGAAGTTTTTCGGAAAACACGCCTGGAGCAATTCAACGAATCGTGGATTGATGGACAAGATGTAATGCAGGCGCTTCACATCAGCAAAAGAACTTTGCAATCCATGCGCGATAGCAATGAGCTGCCATACAGCCGGTTAAACGGCAAATTCTACTACAAGCTTTCTGATATAGAAAACATGCTGGAAACTAATTATTCAAAAGTTACCAAATCCGGAAGCCATGGAAATAAGTAAAAAAGAAATATTGCATGAAACCCATTACGGGCTAAATATCTATGCACATATCCTTCGGAACTATTACCCTGGCGAAACAGTCCTTTCCCTTTCGGGAAGGGACTGCCAACCGGCAAAGAATCCGTTTAATTGTAACAAACCAACTTTAAAAATTACAATAATCGATAATTGTGCAAGACACATCGATTCCGAAAATGCAATTCCGGCAGGTGATATTTTCGATTTTGCCCAACTGCATTACAAATTGGAAGACAACGAATTATTAAAGAAAATAAACGAGGACCTTCATTTGCACATTGGAGAACAGAATCAGTTACATTATCGGTCAGAGAAAGCCAAACGCCTGGAAACAGAATGCCGGAAACAACAAAAAATTGAAGTCCCTGAATTTAGTTATTTCAAACGCCCTGTTTCGAACATTATTCAGGCTAAAACAATAAATCTGATTGAAGTTTATGACTTATTGCGAAGCAACACATTTGTTAATTCGACAAGTAAGCTTCGCACTTGTACTGAAAAAGAAGAAGCCCGAAATTTCAAGTCAGTGAGTTTTGATTACGTGACCTTCTCTGGCACCTTCACAAAACGAGCCGATAAAGAGTTAATCAAACACTCCGGTTTGTTAACCGTCGATTTCGACCATGTTTCCGAAATCCCGGAGTTAAAGCAAAAGCTTTTAGCTGATGATTTTTTTGAAACCGAATTGCTATTTATTTCACCATCTGGCGATGGTCTGAAATGGATTATTCCAATTGACATTTCAGAAATTTCTCATCAGGATTTTTTCAAAGCGGTTGCTGCCTACATTTTGAAAACTTACTATGTAAAAGTTGACAATTCAGGCAAAGACATTTCCCGCGCTTGTTTCCTTCCATTCGACCCGGAAGCATACATCAATCCAATTTATTTAAACACTTCAAAATTGTAAAAAATGAAACAAAATAAATTTTTAGCACTGTTAAAAATGATGCTGTCCAAAACTGCATCCGCGCTCTGGCCCTTATGGTGGATTGTAATTCCATTTCTCTTTTTCTATATGCTTTTGATGATTAAATACGGAATGTATTCCAAAATAATCCTTTAACCATTGACATCATGAAAAAGAAATTTATTCCACAGCAGTGGCTCGATAATGAAACCAACCAAATATCCCAACGGTACGGCAATTCCTCCCTAATTTAACCACCGGCCAAAATTTCTCCACATTTAGGCGTCGTTCGAGATGGCCGAAGGTCAGAGGGGTGAATCTGTAAAAACAAACCTGCTCCAAACCGAATCCATCATCCAACAAATCGAATCCCAACAAATCGACATCACAACCGCTTACAGCGATTGGCGAAATATTGGATTTGCTTTTGCCGATGAATTTGGCGAAACCGGAAGAGAATATTTCCACCGGATTAGCCGATTTTATCCCGATTATTCTGCAACTGATTGTGACAAACAATTTGACAATTGCCTGAAAGCAAAAGGCCAGGGAGTTTCATTGAAAACATTCTTTTTCCATGCCAAACAAGCCGGAATTAACATTTTTGGCACAGTTTCCTCCCCTGTTTTAGGGACTGGCCAAAACCCTAATAGGGAGGGGGTAAACTTGACGACAAGCAACGGAACAAGTTCCCACTTTCCCCGAATCCTTGTTTCCTCAACTTCCTGATTTCCTGAAACGGGTTTTGATGATTTGCACAACCAACGAAGAGAGAGACATTATGCTTTTGGGGTCGTTGGTAACGCTCAGTTCTTGCATACCTAAAATTTATGGTATTTACGATGGAAAAAGAGTTTACCCAAACTTGTACCTTTTCATCAGTGCTCAGGCATCCGCAGGTAAAGGCAGGTTAGTACATTGCAAACAACTGGTAAAACCAATTCACAAAGCTTTACGTCAGCAAGCCCGGTTGATTAAACAACAATACGAAATTGATTTAGCTGATTACAACTCCAAAGAAGGAAAAGCTGCAGGTGTTGAAAACCGGAAAAGCCCAAAGAAAAATGTTATTCATCCCGCCAACAATAGTACAACCGGGGTATTTCAGTTATTATCAGATAACGATGGTAGGGGACTGATTTTTGAAACCGAAGGCGACACACTTGCCCAAGCATTTAAAAGCGATTATGGCAATTACAGCGATGGTTTCCGCAAAGCTTTTCACCACGAAACCATTTCGTACTATCGCAGAACCGACCGCGAATATGTTGATATTGAAAGCCCGGCCTTGTCAACTGTTCTTACCGGAACACCGCAGCAAATTTCAAGCCTCATCCCAAATGCCGAGAATGGTCTGTTTAGTCGGTTTATCTTCTATTTCATGAATGTACAACCCATTTGGAAGAATGTGTTCGCTTCTCCTGTTTCCCAGGGACTGGATGCTTATTTCGATGAATTGGGCCAGGAGTTTTATGAATTGTACAATTCATTACTATCAAGTTCAGAAACTGAGTTTTGTTTTTCACAGGAACAGCAAATCCAATTCAATACTTTTTTCTCGCAGGTTCAAAACAAATACATAACCATTCAGGGATTGGATTATATGGCAACAGTGCGCCGGTTGGGTTTAATAGCTTTTCGTTTGGCAATGGTTCTGTCTGTTTTGCGAATCCCTGAAACCGGTGAATTACCGGCTCAAATTATTTGCGACGAACAGGATTTCCAAATCGTAATTGAAATGATAAAAGTTTTGGTGAAACATTCAGGAAAAGTATTCTCCGAATTACCTTCTGATTTGAAACCCACCAAACGTAAAAACCGCAAAGAAAAGTTTCTGGAACAATTGCCAAAAACTTTCAACAGACAAAAATACCTCGAAACGGCTGCATCACTTTCTATTCCCAATAAAACTGCCGAAGGTTATATCACCGAATTTGTAAAAAAGGTTTAATCCACCGCGAAAGTCAGGACTTATACTTAAATTCTTACATTGAGGAAAATCAGGATTTTCAGGAAGTTAAGGATGAAGTCCTTAACTTCCTGAATATCCTTAAAATTCTTAAACTAAATGTTGATAAAAAATCCAATTATACTTTCCCTTTTTTGCTTTTTCTTTCCTACATTAGCCAAAATCTGACAAGTCAATAACCATGTAACCATGTTTTTAGGAAAACGCATAAAAGAACTCAGGGAAGAAAGACATTTGCTTCAACGTCAATTAGCTGCAAGTTTGGAGATTGACACTCCTATGTACAGCAAAATTGAACGTGGAGAACGAAAAGCAAAGCGCGAACAGGTTTTACAGTTGGCAGAATTGCTCAATTCCGATAAAGACGAACTACTCACTTTATGGTTAGCTGGACAGGTTTATGAAATTGTAAAGGATGAAGAAATGGCCCATAGCCGCAATGAATTTTATTTGAAACCCAAATTCGATAATTATTTATGACCGATATAAAACACGAAAATACCAGACCTGACATTTCTTTTACCAATTCCAAGGTCAAACATTATTAAACCGATTCAAAGCAACATTGAAGGATACTAAATTCTTTGATGTTTTTGGTTGGTTATTCCGTTCAGTGGCTTTATCAATTGTATGAATCTCTTGAGGATATTGACAAAATCAGAATCTTGGTTGGACTAAACGTAGACAAGCAAGCTTACGAAACAATGCTAATTAACGAGGAAAATGGTACTATTGATTTTGAACCCATCAGCGAACGAAAAACCTTTTCAAAAAATCTGATTTATGAAATTGAAGAATCAGGAGAACGACCAACAGTTAGAAATCGGTGTCCGTAAATTTGTTGAGTTTCTTCAAAGAATTGTGTTGACCAAACCCTACCAAAAGCACAATTGGGCAATGGTAAAAAATTAGAGATTAGGGCGTATCCTTCAAAAAAATACATGCTAAGGTATATATAAAACGATACAACGATAAGGTAAATCATATTCAATTTGGTTCTCTAATTACCGGTTCAAGTAATTTCTCAGAATCAGGATTGGTTGCTCAAAGAGAGTTCAACGTAGAATTGAAGAACAAAACCGACGTGGATTTTGCCTTAACCCAGTTTGAAGACCTTTGGAAAGATTCTGTTGATATATCAGATGATTTTATTGAAGCTGCAACAAAAAAAACATGGTTAAACGATTCAATTACTCCTTTGAATTATATCTGAAGTGTATCTATGAATATTTGGAAGAGGATATCAATATGGAAGATGAGTACAGACCCTATCTTCCTCCGGGTTTTATGGATTTAAGGTATCAACGACAGGCTGCAACCAATGCAAAGAAAATTCTGGAAACATACAGCAGGGTTTTCTTGCCTTTGATATTAGTAGGTCTTGGCAAAACATTTATTACTGCAATGTTGCTTCAACAATTGCGGGGACATGTGTTGGTTATTTTGCCACCGGTACTTAAAGAGTATTGGGAAGATTCTTTACGTGATTTTGGTGTTCGCAGTCATAAAGTTGAATCCTTAGGTAAGTTGGACCATCTTCTAAGAAAACATCTCTAAATTCAAATATGTTGTTATAGATGAGGCTCACCGTTTCAGGAACGAATCAACTACAATCCTATGCCAACCTAATGGATATTTGCAGGGTAAAAAAGTAATTCTAGTTCACCAACTCCTTTAAACAATACGGTTGATGATATTTTTGCCCAATTAAAACTTTTTCAGGCTCCTAAAAATTCAACTATTCCCGGAGTACCGAACCTCGAAAAATTCTTTAATGCACTGAAAAGGCGGTTAAAAGAAACGAAACCTGATAAAAACGATTTTACTTCTGAAAGTCAGGAAGAATACAAAAAAGCTATAAAAGAAGTTTCAGACACCATTAGGGATAAAGTGCTAAAATTCGTAATGGTTCGAAGAACACGGACAGATGTAAAAACCTTCTTTAAAGATGATATGTCGAAACAAGGCTTAATTTCCAAAATGGATGACCACGGCAGGAGTGTCTATCACTTTAAAAAGGAAATCTTGAAAACCGTCTTTAATCAAACAATCGAGCTATTACATACCTTTAAATATACAGGTACATACCTTTATTATACTATAATAAAGGGTTAACAGAAATTTGAAAAACAGCAACAGCCTTGAGAGATGTTGGTGGATTTATGAAGGGAATCCTCGTTAAACGTCTGGAAAGTAGTTTTTACGCTTTTAAAAGAGTGTAAGCCGTTTTATTACGTCTTATGAGAAATTTATCGGGATGTACAAAAATGGAATGGTTTACATTAGTAAATATGCCAACGTTTGACCTTTTGGAAAATGATGACTTTGAAACACTTAAACAATTAGTTGAAGATGAAAAGGCTCAAAGTTATATTTCAGATAATTTTGGTTCGTTTAATGGTTCAAAATTTATCGATGACCTACATTTGATTTGCAATTATTGAAAGGGTGAATGATTTATGGAAAGATATTGATGAAGACCAAAACTCGAAAAATTCATAGCTGATTTGAAATCAGTCAGTACATAATAATCAAAAACTGGTTGTTTTACTGAATCGAAAGAAACTGGTGATTATTTATTTGAAAATGTATTAGTGGCGTATATCCGGGAAAAGTAATGTTTTACTCCAGTAAGGGGGCGAGCACACAAATTCGGACATAACTTCAAAACATACCACTGCGAGGGAGTTATCAGGGATAATTTTGACCCCAATAGAAAGAACAGGTAAGCGATATTCAATATCTTATTACAACCGATATTTTGGCTGAAGGTATTAATCTACACCGTTCCAATGTGCTTATCAATTTACGATTTGCCACAGAATCAACAAGAGTGCTGCTTGTGCCGGGCGTATTAACCGTTTGAGGTTCAAAACATAGCATATCTGTATTTTTAACTTCTTTCCGATATCTCATTCCGACCGTCATTTAGGACTTGAACCAACATTACCAATAAGCTTCAAATGTTTCCTACATTATGGGTGAGGATGCAAAGTACCTGACTGATGGAGGAAATAGGAAGTCAGGAATTGTTCAATGCCTTCAAACTCTAAAAATGCCTATTCCGGTGAAGGTGAAGAAAGAAGTTTCAGAATTAAAGTATTTGGAAATGATGCGAACTTCGTGATAGGGCCCGAATTTTTTCGAAAAAATTAAAATGTTACCTAAAAAAGCCCGTTCCGGGAATGAAAATAAATGATTGGAAAACAACAGAAATGGTTACATTCTTTCGTTTGGGTAAATTGAAAAGTTTTACCGGAACATTCAAGGAAATTCTGATGAAATAAGCTTTTTGAAGCTGCAGATAAACTGGAATGTTTACCAAAAACAAAACGCCAGCAAATACCAATAACTACTTTGAATTATTAAACATCAATGAAGCGGGTTCAGTTGGATACTACACAAGGTGGAGATGATGAACCAAAAACCGGTGGACGATCTAATCAGCTTTTATTGAAGGACTTTGAGGAATTGTTTAAAGGTTCAAAAAGTTTACTGACTCAGATGAAGAATTTATTGCATTGTAAAACAACTCCTTGCTGATGGCAGGATGCCGAAAACTACTAAATAATAAAAGAGCAATAGAAAAACTTCAATAGAACAAGGGTTATTGACCCCATGAAAGTATTGCACATTCTTCAAAATAACATTCGCTCAACCAGTTTTAGAAAACCATCATAATGGTAATAACTATTTAAAAAGAAGTAATTCTATCAGGCTACCTAATTAAATAGGTTTATATTGACAGTACATTAAAAATGCAGGAGAACCAAAATACAGATAAAAATCTCTTCAGTTTATTCAGGGAAGAAAAACAGACTGGAATGAATTGGCAAAGATTGCGTTTGTTTTGCCAATGGACAGGGGTGGTTTCATTCTTATAGGAATTGAGGATGCAGATGCTTTGCCTCCAAACGGGCAAAAATAAAGATGGAACTTTACCTGAAATAATTCAAAGCCATAGTTGAGCAGAACTCCAAATGTTGGCGTTGCTGTTACTATTCAAATAAATCTCTCCCAAGAAATATGGCTGAATATATTCAGATTCAGATTTTTAGAAAATTGTGCAAACCATTGCTGCTCTAACGACGGCAGATATTATATTCACGTTTCTGATACATATCGACGGTTCCGCCCGATGAAATGGCTCGATTGGCGGCAGAGAAGAATGCTTTTATTTGGGAAGAACAAACAAAAAATCCACAAGCCAGTTCGATATGGACAAAAAATTCCATGTTAAGGCGATTAGAAATTCACAAAGAAGTAAGTTCATTTGTTAAGAAAAATCGGACGATGAAATACTGGAACACTATTTTTGAAAGGGCAGGTTTTTAACTAATCTTGGTATTCTTTGGTTGGGAACAGAAGCGACAGGGCGAACAATGTTCCCACCTGCCTGAATAAGGTAATCCGATATAACGAAGCGGGAAAAGGTCTGGAAACTAAATTTGGATGATTTCCGGTACAATCCATTTGAACTGCTAGAACATGTTTTAAATGATGTGCTTGATTAGCGGGAAAGCGCTGAAATTGCCGATGGCATTTTAGAAAAAACATACCGCTTTTTCCTTTGGAAGTCGTACGCAAGAGTTAACAGCAAATGCTTTGGTACACAGGTCATACACTACCAGAGGATATTTTTATTAATATATTTTCCGACCGGCGAAATACACAGTCGGGAAGATTACCTTTTAGCGTTACCCTTCAAATATTTTAAGTCAATCGGTAAGACGTAATGAGCATCTTTCAAAGGTTTTCTACGATTTAGGCTTGATGGAAAAGAAGGTAGCGGATTCGATTTAATCTATGCAGGGCTTTTAAATTCAGGCAAACCTATTCCCATTATTAAGATTTTGACGACAGGGTAACGGTGATTATACAAAAACACAGTTTATCAGTAAGCAAGTTGTTCAGTTAATGGACAAAGCAAGCGGAGTTTCAGTTACGACAAAAGAGATTATCTCGCTGGGATTGATAGCTCAACATGAAACGTTAAGCGCACTTGAAATTTCAAATCTATTAAAACCAAACCGATGAACAAGGCCTTGAAACTGGCTCGGAAGACTTACTGATTTTGAAATAATTCTTAGTAAAGGAAAAGAAACAAAGGAACTCAATACTATGTAAATCCTGAATATCAAAACTAAATTTCCAAGCTAAAACTACGCTAAAAAATATTGAAGATTATCGACTGGAAGAATTAATTTTTAAAGACATTGAGAATTATCCCAACAGCGCTTTTGGAGATATACATCAGCGTATAGGATACGAAATTAACAAACACAAAATAAGGAGGTTACTTAAAAGTATGGTTGATAATCAAGCGTATTTTCTGTGCAGGTGAACGAAGATGGGAAGGTATGCTATTGAGCAAACCTTGTTAAATAACCAATAAACACTCAATAGAAACTCAATAAAAATACGATAAAATGCAAAAGCACGAGCTCAAAATATAATCAAAGCAC
>JADIYN010000073.1 GCA_016705335.1 Draconibacterium sp.
AGTTTGAAAATATTATGGCAGAAATATATTTTTAACTAAATAATCTGCGTAATTTTCAAGTCAATTTATTACTAATCATATTTTAAAACTTTCAAAATTAAAAACAACTCAATGAAAAATCAGTAATTACATTAATTACAATAATAATTGTTGCATTGGTAAATTTTTGCTAAAGCACAAACAGTAAGCGAAGTACTCGATAAACATTTTAAAGCCATCGGGCAGGAAAAATGAGCAACTGTTCAATCCGTTCTATGTAAAGGCGAAAGTAAGTCAGATGGGGATGGAAATGCCAATGGAAATGAAAATAAAAAAGCCCGAAATGTTTATTGTGACCGTTGATATGCAAGGTCAAAAAATGATTCAGGCTTTGATGGACAAAAAGGATGGATGGTAGCACCCTTGGTAAGTTCTGATCCACAGGAACTGGCTGGAGAACAACTCCAATCAGGCAAAAATCAGCAGATATGGAAGGCGAACTTTTCGAATTTGAAAGAAAGGAAGCACTGCCGGAATTGGATGGGAAAGTAAATGTTGACGGAAAGGATGCATTCAGCATAAAACTGACCACTAAAGATGGCAATGCAAAAGATTATTTTATCGATGCAAATACTTACTTAATTTCCAAAAATTAAAACCAAAGTAAGTGCACAGGGACAAACAGTTGATGTTGAGCAAATTATGAGCGATTACAAACCATTGATGGAATAACAATGGCAATGAAAATTGAGTCAAAATCGCCAATGGGAACTGCTTTAATTTTAATGGAAGAAGTTAAGTTTAATGAAAAATTTGATGACGCCATTTTTAAACAACCGGCAAAATAAAATCAATACTGAAAAAAAGAGCGGATTTCCGCTCTTTTTTTCAGTATTTTAAAAATTAACGGTTTTTTCATATCGTTTCTGAACGATGAACGCACACAACGAAACCCGATAAATGATTTGGTTGTATCCTGATATTCAAAACTCCGGGTCGAAGTGCGGATAAAATAAGCCATATCTTTCCACGAGCCGCCACGAACCACTTTACGTTTCATCACCGGTGGATCATCAGTTTTGGCATCATATTGCAATTCAGGATTTATATCGTCTATAGTTTCATAACCAGCTTCAAAAAAAGCTGTATTTGTCCATTCCGCAACGTTTCCTGCCATATCATACAAACCATATGGATTTGGATCAAATTCACCTGCCCTCATTGTGGTTGCAGTTGACGGACTATCGGAAACATAATTCCCCCGGAGAGGCTTGAAATTCGCCACAAAACAACCCATATCGTTGCGGGCATAATAACTTCCCCATGGGTAAACACTATTTGCTAATCCACCTCTTGCAGCCATTTCCCATTCGGTTTCGGTTGGAAGCCTGAATTCATGTGCAGGAGTTTCATTACTCCGTTTATTAGACAGTACTTTTAGATTGGTTCGCCAGTTGCAAAAAGCGTTTGCCTGTTTCCAGGTAACTCCAACTACCGGATAATCGTCGAATGCAGCGTGTGAAAAATATTTTAAGGTAAGTGGTTCATTGTATGTGTATGCAAAATCCCTTATCCAGCATAATGTATCAGGATAAACCGGAGTTGATTCATGCATTAAAAAAGTCCCCCTGTTTTCAATTGGAACTATTTCGCCATCGCTGTTTGAAACAACTCCATCGTATTTTTGGTTTCGTAATTATAACTGTTACTTCGTTTTGCAGCCTGCCTGTAATCAACCCAGTAATAATCATAAATCAATTTCCGGAATCTACTTCTTTAGTAAAGGTCATTTGTTCATTTTCCGGAATGTAAATATCATTCATGGCTAATTTCATTTCCGGATCTTTCCAGTCTATTTTTTCCTCCCAGTTAATAATCGGTTTTTCAAGCGGGACTTCGTTTTGATCTTCGGTAATTACAAAATCGGTGTAGGTTTCGCCCAAAAGTTTACGTGCTATTGAATCGCGCACCCAAAACACAAATTGCCTGTATTCGTTATTGGTAATTTCGGTATCATCCATCCAAAAAAGCTTCAACCGAAACCGTTTTAGTCCTTGTAAATTGATTAATTTCATCGTCAGAAGGACCAATATTAAAGGATCCCCCTTTAATATATGCCATTCCATAAGGAGTTGGTTCAAACCACTGCCCTCTTTTTTCTTCCCTTCCCGGTAAATAATTATTTGATTTCTGGCACGAACTGAAAAGCAACCCAAGGGCTATTCCAAAATATATGATTGCTTTTTTCATTAGATCCTGATGGCTTTACCTGACACTTTATCTTTTGAGTAAGTCGAAAAAAAAACCTTATGAAAACATAAGGTTTGTATTCATTCTTTACCTTTTAATATTCCCAAAGATCCTGCTCGTAATTAAAAATCTCATCTTCAATTCGTTTTGATTCGAGCATGGCTTCTTTCCTGTTAAATAAGCGCTGATATCGCGGTTATTATATACGTTTTCCTGAATAACAATATAACTGTTAAATGTTCTTTTAATAAACAAATCGTCAAAGGACACTTGTTGTGCTGAATTATAAGGATTTAACACAAGATTAGTAGATAATAACGGCCTTGCCTCGGGATAATAAATCCAAAATAATTTCTGACGCTGAACCTGACCGGAGGTATCGCCCGCCTTACAAATTCACGAATTGGACAAATTCCGAGAATACGCACATTCATTGTTGAGTTTTGTTTATCGAAATACCATTCTTCCTTTATCAGATATTGTTTAATATCGTTCGGACGAATTTCTCCCTGAACTGTAACCTGTGTACGTTCACCGGTGTCAAAATCAATTTTTTCTTCAACAGTTGCCTCAGCACCAAAAGATGCTTTTACCTGTTCAAATGACATTGGCACTTTAAAATCATCATCCAGACTTGCGTCGTATGGAGTTATCCGCCATTTTCAATTCCGTTGAGAAGCAACGAAATAAGGTTCATTCTTCCTTCCATTTCAACTGTCGGGTAATATAACGGCAAGTTCATTTTTTCGCGCAAGTCGATGATTCGCCATATTTTTTTCGACCAAAACACGTCGGCTTCACGAACTGATGGCAATGGCATTGGTTTTTCTGAATAATATCGGTGCGTTTAAACGCACCATTTACAATTTGTGCTTCAGATTGTTTTCCTGAACAACAAGCAGGAAAATAACCACTCCTAAATATGCAACTAACTTTTCATAATTAATTTACTTTGAATGTGATTCCCTGAAGATCGCGGGTACTACCATCGTCACCAAGTGCTTTTATATTTCCTATATAAACCATGCTTTCAGGTTTGTCCCTTTTAATAAATCTTTTGTTCCGGTGTAAAACGGTTTGAATTTGATGTTTAATATCAATATATCCTCCAGAACCAGTTGTCTGCAATTCAAATTCGGTTACTTTATATTTAAAATCGAAATCGAAATCTTCAAGTACTGCTAAAACACCATCTTCCACTTGCAATCTTTCTTTTCTGATATCTCCCCCCGATAACCCCGCAACCTGTGCAACCGGATCAGGTACTTTTTTACACGCCAGAAACTGGTTCCAATCAATTTTCGGGTACCGTTAACATTGGCATAAACTGTAATTTTTGTACGTTTACCCAATTCGTCAAGCTCGTTTGGTTTAATCAGCCAAATATCACCCGACTTTGTGTATTTACCGTTTTCCATCTCAATTTCCAAATCCTCTTTCGGAATTCCACCTGAGATATCAAACGGATTGTCAATGCCGCGGTAAAAAACATTCATTTTTGTGGCCGACATCGTAACACTTGGTTTTGTAACCTGGTATGTTTGTTCGAATTTATAATCTTTAAAAATACCATCGGGAGTTTTGTATTTTATCAAACCATTCCATTTAAAAATCCCTGACTCTGACGTACTGACTTTATACATAGCTTTTCCTTCAGAAACTTCTGCTTGTCTGCCATTAATAAATATTTCAGGTTGCTGGGTGGTATCTTCGGCAGCAAGAAATACTTCTGCTTCATAAGGTTCCCCCTGAAATACAATATTCGAATTTGCTATAACTCTGGCCCCTAGTTTATTGAATTTGAATGAACCAGCATCGATTTGCGAATACAGGTAATTCAGAACATTTGACTCAGAGTTTTTAACATCGATCTGAGTTTTTGAAAGTACGGTAAGAATTGCAGCCATGGGTGTATTCTCGAAATGAAGTGATTCCCATGTTTTTTTATCTCTTACACCACTTCCTGTCGGGTCTGGTGTTTCCAGTGCATTTAAAATTGTTTCTTTTAAGATCAGGTTCATCCTCTCCAAGTACGCTTACGAACTCATTTTTATACTCAATAATTTTTGCTTTAAGTTCTTCTGCCTTTTTCTGTTTAATCATAAATTCCGAGGTACCATTCAAATCATCCTGCTTTTTAATTTCAAGACTATCGCCCTCCTGAGTAACAAGAATAAAAGAACCTGGTTTGTAAGGATATTCTTCACCTATTTTCTCACTTCCCGAATAGATTACAAGTTCCTTTTTCATATTCGAAATGTAATCATTCAGCTTTTTTGTAATATTCTGAACCTGATCAGCTTTTTGTTTCCATTCCTGAACCTTTGCAGGATTTTCAAGGTAAGCCTGTTCAAAGAAGTATAAATCTGCTGATTCTTCATATCAACAGCGCTTAAAGTGTGAATGAGGCTTGAGTCTATCAACTTGAATGCTTCAAGAACTTCTGATGCAACATTAAGTGCCAGCATCGCTGTAAGCACAATGTACATCATATTTATCATTTTTTGCCTCGGGGTTTCCGGGCAATTTTTTGCACCCATAATCCTGTTCTACAATTATTACTTTTTATAACTCATTGCACCTAACATGTTGCCATAAATGGTGTTCAATGATTCAAGATGTTTATTGAGCTGTTCAGCATTTTCTTTATATTTTTTAATTCATCAACCGAAGAAGCAAGAATACTGTTCATTGCCATCAAATCTTTGCTAAAATTCTGGCTGGCTTTTAATTGTTCTTCTGTCCCCTTTAACTGACTTTCGAAATTTGAATTTAAAGTGCTTAAATTACCATTCAATTTTTGAATATTCAAGGAATATTGTTTCGAACTATCTTTTATACTTTCCATTTCTGTTGAAACAGAATTACCCGCATTGCTGTAGTTTTCAGCAAGTTTTTACTTGTTTCAGCAAAAATTGCAGAAATTTTTCGCCGCTTTTTTGCATCCTTTGAATTGCTTCAATTCCTGATTCAGATATTTTCTTTGCCGTTGTTGAATAAGATTCAATAAGGGTTCCGACTGATTTATCGATTGTAACATTTGCCTTTTGATTAATTTCGGCAAAATTATTCATCGATTCTGATGCCGAACTCAGGTTTTTAACATACAAATCGGTTGCAAATGTTGCTGATGAAATATCGCTGATTCCTTTTGCAGTATTGCTTAAATTTGTTAATCCTTTGCCTACTTTATCGAGAAATCAGGAGTTAATTCATTGCTTCCAAATAAATCGGTTAAACCATTTTTGCTTTTCTTCCTAAATCTTTTCAATTTCTTCAAGTTCAGTCTTTCCATGATCCACCGCGAATTACTTTTCGTTTCATTACCGGCGGTTCATCGGCGCGAGCATTGTAGGTAAAGGTTGGATTTAAATCGCCAAAATAGTTATAACCGGCCTCGTCATAAGCCGTTTCTGTCCATTCTGCCACATTTCCCGACATATCGTAAATACCATATTCATTTGGATCGTAACTGCCGACTTTCATAGTTGCAATTCCGCCGTCTTCCACATAATTTCCACGCAAAGGTTTAAAGTTGGCAGAAAAACACCTTTTTCATCGCGGGTATAATATCCACCCCACGGATACATCGAAAAGCTTTTCCACCACGAGCTGCATATTCCCATTCAACTTCGGTTGGCAAACGATATGCCTGCAACGTTGCTTCTTTCTTAGAAGTTAAATAATCGTTTTGAATTTTTGTTCTCCAATTGCAAAATGCAAGAGCCTGTTTCCAGGTAACCCCAACAACAGGATAATCATCAAACCCAGGATGCCAAAAATAGCGGGTGGCCAATGGTTCATTATACGAATAAGTAAAATCGCGTATCCAAGCCAAAGTATCAGGATAAACATGTACCTGATCTTTCAAAATAAATGATGACCGGTTTGTTATTGGTACCAACTCACCTTCAGCATTATAAACATTACCTTCGTATTGCTGTGTTTTGTAATTATAACTGTTTGCCCGCTTTGCAGCCTGGTGTAAATCAATCCACCAGTATTCATAAACGAGTTTACGCGGATCTACTTCCTTCTTACCAAAAAACCTCTCGTTTTCAGGAATGTATAAATCTTGCATTGCCATTTGATAGTCGGGATCATCCCAATCAATTTTTTCGCGCCAGTTAATGGTAGGAGGATCTACAGGATTATTATCTCTGTCTTCAGTGGTTAAAAACTCGGGATAATGTATCTCCCAGCATTTTTCGTGCTATTGAATCTTTTACCCACGATACAAACTGCCGGTATTCGTTATTGGTAATTTCCGTGTCATCCATCCAGAATGCTTCCTGCGAAACTGTTTTGGTCGGAATACCTGCGGTACTTGCATCCTGATCGCTGGGGCCAATGTTAAAACTTCCTTTTCGGACAAACACCATTCCATAAGGTTGGGCTTCTCTCCATTTTGGTCTGTTTTGAACTCCTACCAACTCACCATTCCCCGATTTGCTACATCCGGTAAAAATGAATATACTCCAGAGCACAAAAGCAATTAAAATAAGTTTTTTCATCTGTTAATAATCTTTTATCCTTAAGGCAATATATGAAACATTCTTTAAAATAATTTCTCAGTGATTATTTGCCAGTTTGTTTCATTGCCTAATAAATGTCTTTGTCTATAAAAATCTAATACTCTTATATTTTTGGTTTCGGTTTCTTTCCAAATCTAACGAATAACTCACGAAAATTTCGTGCGATCCGTATCCATAATGTGACATTGCCGAAGTTGTTAAATCGAAAGAATAACCAAATCGCAATCCATTCTCCATCTCCATTCCCATTAAAAGTGCAACAGCGTCCTGCACCCGATACGTTATTCCTCCCCAAAATCGTTTATTAAAAACAATATTTGCGTTTAAATCCAATTGCCAAGCTGCCAGTCAGATTTAAACAAGAACGAAGGTCGCAACTCAAATAACGGATCAGATAATTTAATATTGTATCCCCCATTAAATAGTAGTGCCGAACCAAATATGTACCTGCCAAATCGCTAAATTCAATTGAAGCCTGGTTGATATGTGTTATCGAAGCCCCAAGAAAATATTGATTTGAGGACAAATATAATCCAAATCCCGCATCAAAAGCCATTTGGCTAACATCACCCTGTGGAATTGCCGGGTCGGAACTGGGTTGTGTATAAATCCCCAAATCGTCTTCGGTACCTCCCATTCGCCATTTATGCTTTTATTAAACAAACCTACCGACACACCAATTCCCAGTTTCTTATTTCCCAAGGTTTTACTGTAGGCATAATTGGCGTTTATTTGCGTATTCTTTTCAAATCCTAATTCATCGCTAACTATATTTAAGCCTACACCACCCGGCGAACCAAAAGCATTTATTGCTGCATCAGCACTAAAAACCAATGTTTTAGGTGCTCCTTTTACTCCATCCCACTGGTAACGATTTAATATAATACCATTAATTTGTCCTTCCGCTCCAGCATATCCCGGGTTCATTCCCAACTTATAAAACATGTTGTTAGTAAACTGCGGATCCTGCTGACTAAAGGCCGCTAAATTAACTATAATTACTAAATATAAAAAAGAAATTATTTTTTTCATTTCCTTGATGGGATGCAGCTTAAGTAGTCTTTTCAATTCTGGTTAAAGAAAGAAAAAATTGTGATTTGAAACAAACTTCTGTTACCATTGTATCCAAAGAACGTTTGCATGAATACATTATTTTAACACCTCATCAATTTTTTGAATATAATTAAGCCACAACCCGGGAATTTCATTGTTTGAAGCAACAACATATTCTTTTTCAGAACATGCAAAATGTAACTTCTTTTTTCGTAGGTTTCAATTTGCATCCACCATTGGTTTGTTATTGTATTTTTATAAAAAACAATAGGTTTATCAATTCCTTCAACCTCAACCTGAAACATGACACAGTTTTCATTTGAGTCAGGTTTTCGTTGTCCCGGTTTACAAATCCTTCTAGAAAATACCAAATTAATTGAGAGGCAAGTTTTACTGTTAAATCGTTTTGATCATTTTCCGTTACAATATCAAACAACCCAAAAACTTTTAAACTATTACTAATCCGGCATATTTTGCCAACTGACATGCCTCTTCGCTTCTCAAACCATTTGGGGAAATTCTCATACTTCCGGGCGCATCTGAATGTTTTAACCGAATTGACATCAAACGAAAGAAAATCAGTGTTCCTCAATACCGGTTCGGCAATTGCAATATTATCGCGCAAACTCCCAAGCCGAATATGATTGCCTCCATTTTATTTTATTTATACTTTCAATTGCAAGATAATGGCTTTGAAAACCTATTAAATTGAATTGAAAAAGCTTAGGTTTGATTAATAAATAACCTTGAAAGATAATTGCTTGAGTCAAAGGGTTCTTTTCCCTTTTTACATCGAGAAAAGCATCAATAGTTGAAAATGAAAAAATTTTTCGCCTTTAAATGCTTCGCAAACACCAATACTTAAATCCTGGCTGCCACCAATAATTACAGTAACAATATTCAATTCGTTAAAATAGTCAACAATATCGCGTAATGCCTGATAATTTCCTTTTAAACTGCTCGCCGGTTTTAAATTACCAAAATCTGCTATCCTTAATTTTGTATCGAATTTTGAAAGTTGATAAAGTTCAGCCCTAATTTTATTTGGCGAATCGGGCGAATTGCTATCATCTTTTCTGCTGTCAAATGGAATCCCAATAATGGCAACATTCAATTTTGAGATATTTTCTTTTGAAAGGATTTGAGAATTCTTTTCGATAGCAGCACCTAACGAATACTTCCAATTTAAATGGCCTGAGTTTTGAAACTGTGAAAAATCAACCGAATTGAAATAATAGTGCACATCCATACTGAAAATTTTGATTGCAAAAATAAAGGCAAATGTTGAATTCATTTGCCTTTATTCTTTATTTTTTTCTCCCTCTTTTTGTTTTAGGCTCAGGCGATTCGGAGATTATTTTCATACAATCTTCGAGCGTCAGTTTTTCGGCTTCCACTTTTTTAGGGATTTTATAATTCCCTTTTTTATATGAAATGTATGGTCCCCAACGACCGTTTAAAACACGCAACTCGGGTTCTTCATCAAAAATACTGATTACTGCTTTATCATCCTTTCTCGTTTTGCCTCAATCAATTCAATTGCACGGCCGAGGACAACTTCATACGGATCATCATCTTTCCCGAGTGAAATAAATTTATTGTCGTGCCTGATATACGGACCAAACCTACCTATTGAAACAGTTACTTTTTTGTGTTCAAATTCACCCAAATCACGAGGAAGTTTGAAAAGTTCAAGTGCTTCTTCAAGTCTTATGTTTTCAATGTGTTGCCCTGAGCGTAAACTCGAGAATTGTGGTTTTTCACCTTCACCGTCGGCTGAACCTTCGCCTAACTGTGCCAATGGGCCAAATCTTCCAATTTTTACAGAAACCTCTTTCCCTGTTTTTGGGTCGATTCCAAGTATTCGTTCGCCTTTGGAACGTTCAGAATTTTGAATTGCATCTTCAACTTTATCATGAAATGGCTTATAAAATTTATCAAGCATAACATTCCAAACCAACTTGCCTTCAGCAATATCGTCAAATTCAGCTTCAACACTTGCAGTGAAATTGTAGTCCATAATTGCATCAAAATTATCGACAAGATAATCTGTTACTACCATTCCAATGTCGGTAGGGAAAATTTTTGATTTTTCGGCTCCTGTGATTTCGACATTCTTTTTTCAGTAATTTTCCTTTTTCAATGTCAAAACATCAAAACTGCGTTCAACCCCGGGCGATCTTCTTTTACCACATAATTCCGGTTTTGAATGGTTGTAATGGTAGGTGCATAAGTTGATGGCCGCCCAATCCCCAGTTCTTCCAATCGTTTAACCAACGCAGCTTCTGTATAGCGTGGTGGGCGTTGAGTAAATCGCTTTGTCGCTTCAACCGATAATATTTCGAGTTTATCTTTTGCTTTTAAAGGCGGAATAATAACGTCGCTACCATTTGTGCCATTGCCCTCATCATCAGTCGATTCCATGTATACTTTAAGAAAACCATCGAATAACAAAACTTCACCGGTCGCTACAAATTTTTCTTTATCATTTGAAATTGAAATAGAAACAGTTGTTTTTTCAAGAATTGCATCGGCCATTTGCGAGGCAATTGTACGCTTCCAAATCAGTTCGTATAAACGTTGTTCCTGGCTTGTACCTTTTATGGTTTCATTGGCCATGTAGGTTGGCCGGATTGCCTCATGCGCTTCCTGTGCTCCTTTTGTGTTGGTTTTGTAATGCCTGATTTTCACATACTCTTCGCCGTGCAATTCAATAATTTTTTGTTTTGCAGTATTGATTGCCAATCCGGACAAGTTGACCGAGTCGGTACGCATATATGTGATGAACCCGTTTTCATATAATCGTTGCGCCACACTCATGGTTTGCGAAACCGAATATCCTAATTTCCGACTGGCTTCCTGCTGCAGTGTTGATGTTGTAAAAGGTTTAGCCGGAGTTCTTTTTCCCGGTTTTTTAACAACATCCTCAATAGTAAAAACAGCTGTTTTGCATCTTTCAAGAAATGCAATTGCTTCATCTTTCGTATCATACCGTTTTGAAAGTTCAGCTTTCAGTTCGATAATATTTCCATCTTTTTCTGGCACCTGAAAAATACCAATAACGCGGTAAAATGCTTCGCTTTTAAAATCAATAATTTCACGTTCCCTTTCAACAATTAACCGAACTGCAACAGATTGAACACGCCCGGCGGAAAGTGATGGTTTAACCTTTTTCCATAATACAGGAGAAACTTCAAACCCTACAATGCGATCGAGAATCCTGCGTGCCTGCTGCGCATTTACAAGATTTTCATCAATATCCCGCGGATTTTTGACTGCATCCAAAATAGCTTCTTTAGTAATTTCATGAAAAACAATACGTTTTGTATTTCCGGGTTTCAGGTTTAACACTTCTTTCAAATGCCAGGCAATGGCTTCTCCCTCGCGGTCTTCATCGGACGCGAGCCAAACCATTTTTGCATCTTTCGAGAGTTTTTTCAGTTCGGCAACTATTTTCTTCTTATCCGGCGAAACAATGTATTTGGGTTGAAATTTATTTTCAATGTCAATACCAAAATCTTTTTTCTCTAAATCTCTGATATGCCCCATGCTCGACGTTACCATAAAATCTTTACCAAGAAATTTTTCGATGGTCTTTGCCTTGGCAGGCGACTCAACAATTACAAGGTTTTCGTACATAATTTTTTTGAAAATTTTTGCAAATTAAAGCAATTCAAATGCTAAGTTCAAAATTTAAGTCACTATTTTTTATTTCTATTTAATTGAAAATGATGAATTTATTTTTTCAATTCCAAAATATTCACAATATCAGAGGCGTTTAGTTAGTTGTTGCGTTGTCAGAATCGTATATATTTGCCCAAGTATTTAAATCGAATTTTTCATGGCGAACACTGAAGTCAGTTTTAAAAAATATATAGTTTGGTTTTGGGGAATTTTCATGGCTTCGATGTTAGTAGCCTTCCTTTTTTTCTATTTTTTATCCAACGGAACGCTAGGTTTTATGCCAAGTTTCGAAGAACTTGAAAATCCTAAAAACGTGCTCGCTTCCGAAATGCTTTCTGCCGACGACAAAATCCTTGACAAGTATTTTATCCGTGAAAACCGTTCGT
>JADIYN010000074.1 GCA_016705335.1 Draconibacterium sp.
TATATCGACAATAAAAGCGACAACATTCTGAAAAACCGCAGCGGTGCATTTATTGTCCTCGACCATTGTGCTGATATCAGCGATTACAATCACGTTCACGAAATATGGGATAAACTGGAAACTATTGCCGATGATATTCTCATAAAAATCAAATCAGACAAAAGAAATCCGCTTACTCCTGTTATCCGTGGTTTTGAATTTTCAAGCGTGGAATCAAAACTTATTGCCAATGAAATTGGAAACTCAATCGGCATACGCCTCACTTTTATAATTTCATCACCCATTCAAACCGACATAGATCCTGAAAAATGGATTGCTTAAATGGCCTTAGTTATTAAAGTTTAAAAATTAAACATGAAACATTTCGAAACAGAAGCTCTCTTTTATTTACAGATTTATTCCGAAATGGGTGAACCTTGCAAAACACCGGAAGAAAAATATAACCAGCTAAGGGAATTTTTTGAAAACATTTCAAAATTACCGCAATCAAGAATTGATTTACCATCGATCATGCCTTGCAACAATCTGCACCGGTTGGTGAATATTCAGGTTATTCAAGGAGTTTCTGGCTGAAAGTACATACTGAAAACCTAAATTTTAAAAACAATGGCTTTAACAAATGAAGCAGTCCGGGAACAAAACAATATTGTTCGCAGATGGATTCCTCAAGTAAACAGGGAACTTCGCAGCAGCGCTTCATGGTTCCGGTTTGGAAAAACTGAACCTTTCATTACCCGCGGAACAGGTTCAAACAACGACAGGAAGGAAAACTGGTAAACAGCATCAAACCATCAACAAAACAATCCTTTGGAGAAATCGATACCATTTCATTTTCATTTGAACGCCATGGAATATTTGTTCACAAAGGCGTGGGCCGCGGATGGAAAATGAACGGCAAATTTGTTTCACGAACAGCACAAGGCAAAATGCAAAATGGCGGGAGAAATTCAGTCGAATGGTTTAACCCGGTGATTGACAGAAATGCTCCTGTTCTTGCCAATCAAATAGCAAACTCCCTCCCTTTGGGGAGGGTCGGGGTGGGGCTTCTTATATCTAAAATAATGGCAGCAAGCTACACAAGACGTATAAACCTTTATATCAACGGCAAACAGGTTTTCGCCGATTTAGTTTCTATCCGAAGGGAAATGTCAAAACTGGTTAACGAACAGGCACGCATGACAATTGGCAGTAAAGAATATGTAAAACATACAGCCAAAATCAAATCCCTGAAAACAATCATCGACCAACACAACCAGGATTTAAGTACTACCCATAAAAAATGGAATTCATTCCAGAAAATGGCTGATGCCGCAAACCGCTACTTTGCAGTAATAACAGCAGGTATTGCCGCAGTTGCAGGCGCTGTTATGACAGTAAAACAAACAGTTGAAGCTTTTGCCGAATATGATGATAAGCTGGTGGACGTTATGAAAACCACCGACCTCACAAAAATGGATACAAAAGAGCTGAATGAGGAAATCCGCAAAATTGATACACGTACAGCTCAACTCGAATTGCTTGAACTTGCCCGGGTAGCAGGTAAATTGGGTATCAGGGGAAAGAAGATATTCTCGGTTTCGTAAAGGCCACAGATAAAATCAGGTTGCCCTTTCCGAAGATTTGGGAGGTGACACCGAAGAATCTGTTCGCCAGCTGGGTAAACTTGTTGACATTTTCAAGCTCACCAATGAATATTCCATGGAAGATTCATTGATTAAAATCGGTAGCGCCATGAACGCCCTGGGCGCTTCCGGAACTGCCAACGAAGGCTACATGCTCGAATTTTCAAAACGGGTGGCTGGGGTAGCCCCAACAAGGCACCGCATTTAATCAGGTCATCAGTAAAATGTTTAAAAACACAGCTGAATATGCCAATATCGCCGGAATGTCACTGGAAGATTTTACCAAACCTGATGAATACAGATACAAACGAAGCAATGATTCAGTTTTAATTGGCGCAAAAGGTTCTGCCGGTGGATTTGGTGAATTGGCAAACACCTCTTCCGAATTGGGAATGGATGGCGTTCGTGCTACTACCGTTCTTGGCGCTCTTGCCGCCAATATCGATAAACTTAGAGAAAATCAAAAGTTCAGTAACGAAGAATTTATAAAAGGAACTTCCCTGTTAATCGAGTATAACAAGAAAAACAGCAGTGCCCAGGCAATGCTTGAAAAAGCAGCTAAAAAATTTAAGGAAATTCAGGTGGAACTTGGTGAAAAACTTACGCCAATTTATGCCAGCACAATTCACAAAGCTTCCACCCTGCTCAAAGTTTTCGGGGCAACAGTTACATTCCTTTTTAAATATGGAAATACCATTCTTTTTGCAACCGGATACCTGATTACTTATACTGCCGCAGTTAAAATACTTGCCATGTGGGAAGCACGCAAAAATACACAGATTGGTATTGGCCTTGCTCTCACTAAAACTCAATCAGCTCTTGCTCCCTTACTCGCTGCAATAAATATCGCAGCCATGAAATTGGAAATTTTGTTTATGGGTAAAAAAACTGCCGCACAAATAGCCCATATAGAATTGCTGAAAAAAGAAATTATGCACACGAACTTTTGGTCTGGCTATAAAGCTACACCAATCGGTATTGTTTTTACTGCAATAGCAGGTCTGATTCTCGCAATTCGTGCCTATGATAAATAATGGGCGGAGCTACCGAACGCGCAAATGAACAGGCTAAAGCCCTTAAAGATTTAAATATTCTTACAGATGCCTACACTGAACATCTTGAAACACTCAACAATGCAATCAAGGATTCAAACACCCTGACACTTGAACAAAAACGCCTGATGGCTGAATCCAGCGCCGAAATGATCGGTGCAATAGAAAATACAATCCGCCTGCAAAACTCGAACAAGACGTTTTGCGCCAAACAAATACAAGGGCATCACTCTGGGAGAAAACAGTCAACCTTTTAAATCAGGAGGAACCAATACCTCGCAGCTTCAATGAATATAATGGATGCAACCGAAAACGGGCAGGAAGCAGCAGACACTATGAACAATGGCATTGAACAGCTCGAAGGAACAATGATCAGGTTAAAGGTGCAGCAAAACAAATCTGGGAAATAGTTAACGCTGAAAGTATCGCTGATAAAATCGGAGTTGAATCCCTGGTGATGATGAACGAAAAACTGGGCAAATACAAAATAGCCCTCGACAATGCCATTTTTGGAGGAAAAGATTTCATCCGGATTCAACAGAAAATAAATGACCTCGAAACAAAAATGGAAGCTCCGGCTTTTATTTCAAAAGATGAAGGCGCAGAAAAACTCGAAGCCGTTACAGCAAGTCATAATAAAAATACAATCCGCTATTCATCTTGATTTTTGAATAAAAAAACCAACGAAGATGAATACAATAACCTCCTGTTAAAAAGCGAACTTAACTTTCTCGATGAAAACTTAAAATCTATAATGAAGGCACGCAGGAATATGAGGAAACTATAAACAAATCATTTAAACTCAGGATTGCAAACGAAGAAAAGCTTCGCAAAATGCAAACAAAAACTGAGCAGGAAATGAAACTTGCTTCCATTGCCAATATTCAGGATGAAATTACCCGTCAAAAAGCAGCGGAAAATCAAAGGTTCAGTGTAGAACAGGAAACACTTGAAAAAGGTTAATAAACAGAAAGGATCTTTCTGCCAAAGAAATTCAAATCAATTCAAATATTCATGCAATCATTCAGCAAAAGGAAAAAGAACACCAGCAAAAACTTATCAATATTGAAACCAAATCAAAAACCCAACACGAAAAACCGTGGAAACCGGATGATAACGTAAAATTTGAAATATCAATTCTTACAGCGTTTTTTAACAAAAACAAGCTTTGATCCGTCAGGGATTTCCTTGAAAACAAAATAACCGAAGATGAATACAATGATCGGATGCTCCTGTCAGAACTTACTTTCCTTGCCGATAAACTTAAATCTACAACGAGGGAACTAAAGAATATCAGGAAGCTGTTAACAAAGCACTTGAATTACAGGTAAAAGTTGATATTAAACTTCGCGATCTACAGATTAAAGCCGAAGAAGAGCTTGCTAACGCCAAAATTGAAAACTTTCGCGATGAATTTCAACGCCAGGAAGAAGCTGAAATTGCAAGATGGGCACAGGAAAAAAACAGCGCTCGAAAACAATTATTCAACAAGGAGATCCTCAATGAAAAGGAACTGGCAATCAACGATGCTATCCACAAAACAATAGAGGAAAAGGAAAAAACCCATCAGCAGAAAATGGATGACCTTAAAACAGGTAAAAAACTGACTGAACTTGAAAATATGGTTGAAGCTACAACCCTTTTGATACAGAAAGTGCATCCTTAGAACAATTACAGACATCTGTTAACGCCCGTGCTGAATTACTTCAGGCACAATATACAAATGAACTTAGGTTGGCTGCCGGTAATCATTCCGCAATGCTCGCAGCAGAAAAAAAATACACAGACGGTTTACTTCAACTTAAACTTGACTTGATCGAAGCCGAGTTTATGCAACGCGAACTAAGAATTGATGCTGCACAATCATTTGTTACCTCACTTATTGGTATAGTAGGTCAGGAAACAGCTCTTGGAAAAGCACTATTTTTATTTAACCAGGGATTGGCTATTGCAGATATTTGGGTAAGCCTTGCAAAAGCAAACGCCACAGCCATAGGCCCACAGGCAATAGCATTAATACCAATTTAACACCGCATTAGCAGCAGCACAAACCGCATTAGTACTTGCTCAAACAGTTCAGGCGTTTTCTCCACCATCAAGCAGTGAAGGTTATTCAGGCGGTGGACCAACACCACCCGGAGGGAAAATGAACCTGCCGGCATTGTACACAAAGGCGAATATGTTCTTTCTCAGGATATGCTGGCTGATCCACAAATGAAATACCTTACTCAGGTGTTTGAGAAAATGAGAACCCGCAAGATCTCACTCAGTCAGGCTGCAATGCCGCTTTTATCTTCAGGTGGATTTTCATCATCAAACAGAAGCTCTGCTCCAATAGTTTTGCCTGATTATCCCGATAACTCGCAAGCTTTGATGCAGCAAAACGAAGCTAATATTCAACTCGCTAAAGCAATTGAATTATTTATCAATTACCGGCCAATAGTAGCAGTGGAAACAATTGAACGTGAACGCCAAAAATATATAAGAATCAAACAAACACAAGGTCTTTAGCCCCCCTCCTTCCCCCTGAAGGGGGAAGGATAAGAAAGAAAAAAGAATATGAAAAAAGATGAAATACAAAATTAAATACGGAGCACTTCAAACTCCCTCCCCTGCGGGGAGGGTAAGGGGTGGGGCTTTATGATATCAGCAACAGTAACAGGCGGAGCAGTACAGCTCACAGGCAATCCGGTAATCATAACCTGTTCGGGTGGTTCGGTCCCTGCAGGAGCTTCGGAATACATGATCTTACTCCAAATTCTCAGCCCTGATGGAAAACTCGAAGGCGCACCCCTTATCGATGCCATTACTCCTGATCCAACAGGTAACGCAATTTTCGATATTTCAGGGATTCTCGATCAACCAATGGAAGTTACATTTGATTTCCAGCTTACAGCAAAATTTATAGCACACCTGACCCGCGCTTTAACATTCAAATCCAACCCGGGGAACGTTATATCAATGAACAGGGTTTATTAATTGAAAACTGGTTTACAATTTCCGACATTTTTCAAATGGTAAAAGGCGGGCTTTCACCCCGTCAAAATGCCATGATGAAAGCTTTAGGTCAAACGTTTTATTCAAAATACGTTCAGGGTAAAAGATTTCTTACACCACGCCCCTGGGGTGAATTCGTTCATCCAAATCAACCCATTAAACTTTGGTATATGGTTGAAGTTACCCACACTGCCAGTTTCAGAATAAAAGGAGTTTACGACGATGGAGAGGAAGTAACAGTGCAAACAGATATAAGCATCAACAGCGATTCACTTTATGAATTAAACTGCAATCCCGAACTTCATGGTCTGCTAATCGAACCTGAATACAACAAGAAACTTCTGTTTTTTGACGTTTGGCTTGAAAATTACGGAATCAAACAATCCGATACCCGCCGCTTTGAAATCGACTGGAACTATTGCGAACGCCCGTATTTCCTTTTTTTTGCAAACTCCCTTGGCGGCATTGATGATGTGTTCCTGAGTGGTTTCGGTATCGATTTATTTGACGTTTCCGGAACACAGGCTCACCGGCCCGTAAGAACCACTGACACAGTTTACACGCCAACCATTGTTTCGCCTAACAAATCCGGTCAAAACAAATGGAAACTAAATTCAGGATGGAAATCCATTTCTACCATCCAGTTTTACCGCGACCTCATGCTTTCAAAACAAGCATGGTTCCTCTATCCTGGTAATGACAATGTAAGTACCATAATTGTCCCTGTAATCATACAAAACAGTGATAGCCAGTTATTCAACCGTCAGGAAGATCAACACAATATTGACATTGAATTAATCGAGGCACACAGCAGCCACTTTTCATTTGACAACAGAAGCTTTTAAAGCCCCCACCAACTCCCCCCACATGGGGGAGAGTAAGAATGAAGAAAAAAATAAAAAATGAAATTCAGAATAAAAAATGAACACTTAATTCAAATCCCCCCAGCGGGGGGAAGGGGGGCTTTATGTTAGAATACTATCTCAACAACAAACCGCTTTCTATTAGTCCCGATTCTACAGTTAGAATCATATACTATAATCCCTCCTGTTATTTCAAGGAAATACCCGGTGACGTTGCAATGGGAATCGAACTAATAACCGATGAAATAAATGGAGCAATCCTCGGTAATCCTGAAAGATTTGAAAAGTATTCCTCTGTTTCAGGCCGCGAATTTCCAAACTTTCAAATCCGTTTCAGCGGAAAACTTCTGTTATCCGGAACTCTTGTAATACAAACCGCAGATAAGGATATGTATAGCGGTTGGTGTAGAAACAATGTGGGAAACCTCGGAAAAGAACACAGGGAAAAATACATTTACGATATTCCAGCATTTTTTCAAAATCAAACTTTTATAAACAAGGCAAATTACAATCCTCTTACTGATCCTTACGGTTGCCCTACCCATTTCAACCCTGAATTTTTCAGAGATAAAGGCCAGGAGATTGAACTTACAAGAAAAAAATATAACCCTGACTATATCCCTTTAAACTTTTTTGAAGATATTTTTTATAAACAAGAACCACAATTTTATATGATAAATATAAAACA
>JADIYN010000075.1 GCA_016705335.1 Draconibacterium sp.
TTCAAAATATTTTGGATTATTGTAACTTAATATTTTGGGTTGAATGGCTGCAATTTTATTGTCTTCTTCAAAAGTTGAAATACAGTTTTCGATCCAGTTTTCGGTAACTTTTACATCAGAATTTAAAAGCACAAGATATTCGGCTTCAACGTTTTTCAAAGCCTGATTGTATCCTTCAGCAAAACCAAAATTTGTTTCTAAACTTATAATTTTTACCGAAGGATAAAACTGTTTCAAATGATCAACTGATTTGTCGGTTGAAGCATTGTCGGCAACAATTATTTCAATGTTTTCGGAATTTGAATATTTAAGGACGGAAGGCAGAAATGTATCGAACAACTTTTCACCGTTCCAATTTAGTATGACAATTGCAATTTGCACGTGATTTGCCATGAATATTAATCGGTTAACAATTTGAGGACGATAGATGCGAGTTTTTCTTTTTCAAGGCCCTCCAATATTTTTGTTATCAGTTCCGATTTATCGGTATTTTCACTTTTAACAAGAGTTTCTAATTCACGCATTTGTTTGCCTGTCAGTTCATCGTTTAATAAATCCCAGATTTTTTCTTTTTCCTTTTTTTCGTGTGGCAAACCAAGTGTTTTGAGTTCAATTATGGCAGCATTTAAAATCTCTTCTGCCTGCATCAGTACCGGATCTTTATCACTTGTTTTGCCTGCTGCAGCAGTGTCGCGCAAATTCCAGCTCGAATAATCGTAGCCTAAATCCTTAATCATTCTAAGTTTTGAACTCTCCTTCCCAAAAATACGTTCCAGAAAAATAGTTGTATGGTTTTTCCAGGCTTCCAAATCGAACTTTTTTTCACCAAGCCTTACTATTTGTTCCTGTAATAAAGCGATTTCCTTTTCAGCCATTGATAAATGTATTATTCTGCAATTTACAAATTATGCCAAAGTTAAATATTATTTGTTCTAAAAACATTTACAGGATTTTGCACAATGGAAACATGTTTTGTTAATTTCAGCTGCGTTCAATTCAATTTCAAATAATCTCAATTTGAAAAGCCAATTAGAAAAAGAAAGTTTTAATGCTGCTCCAACCCCTGGGGGTTACGTTTGATTGTCTTAGCAAAATTGAACTATTTCGTTCCCAAATGACGATTTATCACAGAATAAAATTGATTGAAATAGTTGCCACTTGCAGCGATTAACTCTCCGCCAAAAAGCCAGTTTTCGCCACCATTGAAATCAGTAACTTTTCCGCCTGCCTGTTGCACAATAAAAACTCCGGCTGCCACATCCCAGGCGTGCAGGGCATGTTCGTAAAAAGCATCAAAACGGCCAGCCGCAACATATGCCAAATCAACAGCCGCTGAACCCAAACGTCTGAGGCCGCGCGTGTTTTTCATCAAATGTCTCATAGCTGCAATATAATCGTCAACCCTATCGAAATCGTAATATGGAAATCCTGTTGCAATCAGCGCATGTTCTTCTTTTGAATTGACTGAAACTTTAATTTCATTACCGTTTAAATATGCTGCGCTGTCTTTCCATGCGTAAAACATTTCATCAGATTTAACTTCGTAAACCACACCCAGAACAATTTTGTCGTCTTCCTTAAGTGCAATACTTACTGAATGCGGTGCAATTCCATGAATAAAATTTGTAGTTCCATCAAGCGGATCGATAATCCATGTAAATTTTTCGTTATTTGATCCGGCAGTTCCTTCTTCAGCAACAAAACCCGAATCAGGAATCAGCTTTTTAACAGCAGCAACAATCCTTGCTTCAGCAGTTTTATCAACATAGGTTACAAGGCTTGTAATCCCTTTAAATTCGATATCAGCGGTAGTAATTTTAACACCTTCTTCGCGAATAAAACTGCCTGTTTCGCGGGCGATATCCTGAACTTTAAAACATAGGTATTTGTAATCCATTTATTGAAATTTTAAGTGAAAACAAAAAAGTTTACTGAGCAAAATTAACAGCAACATGACCATTGGGAAGAATTGATTTTAGTTCGACCGTTCTTAATTCATTTACCAATTCGTCATTATAAGTTGTTTCAACTTTTATGTAATTTGAAGTAAAACCAGACATTTGTTCTGCGTTGTTATTTGATTCAAAAAGTACATTTTGTTGAGTTCCGAGATGCTTTTCATAGAATGCCCGTAATTTCTTCTCCGAAAGATTAATATACATTTGCGTGCGTCGTTTTCGATCTTCAATTTCCACTTTCCAGGGAATTTTCAAAGCCTGGGTTCCACTTCGCTCTGAATATGTAAACGCATGAAGTTGAGATATTTCGAGACTGTTTATAAAATCATACGATTCCTGAAAAAGTTCTTCGGTTTCGCCATTTGTACCTGCAATTACATCAACACCGATAAAAGCGTGCGGCACTATTTCACGAATCCGGTTTACCCGTTTTGCAAATAAATCGGTTGAATATTTACGTTTCATCAACGACAAAATTTCATCGGAACCAGCCTGCAGCGGAATATGAAAATGAGGCATAATTACATTTGAGCCGGCAACAAGTTCAATAATTTCGTCTTTCAGCAAATTGGGTTCTATTGATCCCAATCGAAGTCGTTTCAAACCTTCAACATTTTCAAGTGCCTTTAAAAGATCGAGGAAATTTTCGCCAGTTGATTTTCCAAAATCGCCAATATTTACCCCTGTTAAAATAACTTCTTTAAACCCTTTGTCAACGGCTTTTTTGCTTCGGCAGCGGTATTTTGAATATTATCATTCCGGCTTTTTCCCCGTGCATACGGAATCGTACAAAACGAGCAATAATAGTCGCAACCATCCTGTATCTTCAAAAAACTTCGGGTTCGGTCGCCCCACGAAAATGCTTTGTGATAGCTTTTTATATCAGCTAAACGGGTGGTTTTTATTTCGGTTGTCGCTCTTTTTTCAAGGTTACCTAAATATGCCGGAATGGTGAATTTTTCCTGAGTTCCCAAAACCAGGTCAACACCTTCGATATGACCAACTTCATTAGGTTTCAACTGCGAATAGCAACCCACAACAATTACCATCGCATCGGGGTTTTTTCGTGTTGCTTGTCTGATAATATTCCGGCTTGCTTTGTCACCCTGATTTGTTACCGAACAGGTATTAATTACATAAACGTCAGCTTTCTCCTCAAATTCAACCCTTTCAAAACCAACTTCTTTAAAAGAACCTGCAATTGTTGAAGTTTCAGAAAAATTGAGTTTGCAACCCAACGTGTAAAATGCGGCTTTCTTCCCTTGATAATCCATCTGCACTATTTTGAATAATTCTAAACAGGGTGCAAAGTTAGAAAAAAGCTGCTTATGTCGGAAAAGTCTTCCTCTTTGTTAAATAAAAGATTACTGGCCAATTCCGCCAGATAACTGCGCTCGCCTTTCACTAAATTAATATGTGCAAATAAATCCTGGTTTCGCATGCGGTCGGTCATAAATGCCAAACCGTTTGATTTCATGTCGAGATATGGCGAATCGATTTGCTGTAAATCGCCTGTAAAAACCATTTTTGTCCCTTCTCCAGCGCGGGTGTTTTGCTCAATTGCAGCGGCAAGGGCGAGGAGTGTTTTTCCGGTTCCGGCTTTTCCTGTTAACGCAACAAGTTTAATTTCGGGGTCCATCAGTATATCCAAACTAAAAGTCTGTTCTGCATTCCGTGGTTTTATGCCGTAAGCAGGTTTCTTTTCAATCCGGTAAATCCGTTTCGATTTTGCGTCAAACCGCGACAATGCACTCGAGGCAGTGCCTTTAAAAATAAAACATTCGTTGGCTTCCGGCGAAAAATTGGGTTTTACTTCATCAGCCGAAATTGATCCCTGGCTGTATAAAGTTTCAATTAATGTATCATTAAAATTTTCAAAAGTTGTAACTGTTTTATCAAGTACATTTTGATCTGTAACCTGATCGGTTTTGTAATCTTCAGCCTGAATACCAAGTGATTTGGCTTTCATCCTTAAATTTATATCCTTGCTGACCAGGACAGTTTTTCGTTTCGGATAAGCCAGGGAAATGTATTCTGCAATAGAGAGAATGCGGTGATCCGGAATATCTTCCTGAAAGATGCTTTTAAAGATTCGGAGAAAAGGTTTTCCAGTTTCAATGCGTAATTTCCCCATCCCTTTTCCAAGTGGTTTTCCACCATTAAACAACTCATCACCAACAATTTCATCCAGCAAACGGGTAAATTCACGTGCCTGAAAATTAATCAGATCATTTCCGCGTTTGAATTTGTCCAACTCTTCGAGGACAGTAATTGGAAGGATAATGTCATTTTCTTCGAACTGATATATACAAGTGTGGTCGTGTAAAATTACATTTGTGTCGAGAATGAAAATCTTACTTTTTGTTGTTTTGCTTAGCATTTTCACAAATTTTTGAGTTTTTAAATGTATCGAAATTGGTGAAACAGATGCAATGTGAAACCAAAAATTAATTAACGTGTTTCAGTTGATAAATATTTTTAACAGTGAATTACGCAGAAACTTTAGCATATCTTTTTGAAAAGTTACCCATGTTCCACAGGATTGGTCAGGCGGCATACAAAAGCAGTTTGGACAACACTTTGAAACTCGATGAAATTTTTGGTTATCCTCATCAAAAATATAAAACAATACATGTTGCAGGTACAAACGGGAAAGGTTCGGTTTCGCACATGTTAGCCGCAGTTTTGCAAACCGCTGGTTACAAAACAGGTTTATATACCTCTCCACATTTAAAAGATTTTAGGGAGCGGAGAAAAATAAACGGACAAATGATTTCGGAAGAGAGGTAATACAATGGATTGAAGATTATCCCGTTAAAAATAATTTATGGAAATGGAACCTTCCTTTTTGAATTGACTGCAGCTTTGGCATTTGATTATTTTGCAAAAAAAGAAGTGGACATTGCAATTATTGAAGTCGGTTTGGGTGGAAGACTTGATTCAACAAATATTATTACACCTGAAGTAAGTGTTATTACAAATATTGGGTTGGATCATACAAATTTACTTGGCGAAACATTGGAAAAATTGCTGCTGAAAAAGCCGGTATCATAAAAAAGAATATTCCACAATTGGAACAACACAAAATGAAACAAAACAGGTTTTTTATTGATATTGCCAAAATCAAAGCATTCAAAACTTTTTTGCTGATCAGGAATATGTTTCACTTATTCAATGATGGGATTGGATGGAAAGCAAATAATGAATATTGAAAAAAATGGTAAAATAATTTATCCTGAATTGAGGCTTGATTTATTGGGAATCTACCAACAGAAAAATGTACCTGCTGTGTTAAAAGCATTGGAAATTCTGATTGAAAAAGGCTGGGAAATATCAAAGCAAAATATTTATGACGGGTTAAGTAACGCAGCAAAAATTACAGGATTAATGGGACGTTGGCAGATTATTGGCAATAACCCATTAATTATTTGTGATACAGGGCACAATGAAGACGGCTTAAAAATGGTTGTTGAAGCCAGATAAAAAATACAGCTTATAAAACGCTGCACTTTGTTTTTGGCGTAGTTGCCGACAAAAATCAAGATGCAGTTTTGCAACTTTTACCCAAAGATGCCGTGTATTATTTTACAAAAGCTAACATTCCGAGGGCAATGAATGAAAAAGAACTGGCACAAAAAGCTTCAGATTTTGGATTGAAAGGAACAAGTTATCCATCTGTTATTGAGGCGTTTAATGCAGCCAAACTCAATGCAGTAAAAAACGACTTAATTTTTGTTGGCGGAAGTACTTTTGTTGTTGCAGAAATTTTGTAGCTAATTTTTTTAATTTCTTTTGCAGAACTGAAAATACGTTCTATATTTGCAACGCTTTTCCAGAAAGGAAGCACGTTCAGAAACAACAATATATTTTTCGGGCGATTAGCTCAATCGGTTCAGAGCATCCCGATTTTATCGGGAGGAGCGGACAGTTCGAAAAAACAAAAAAATTAGGGCGATTAGCTCAGCTGGTTCAGAGCATCTGGTTTACACCCAGAGGGTCGGAGGTTCGAATCCCTCATCGCCCACAAAAATTAAAGGATAACGAAAGTTATCCTTTTTTTGTATCAGTAAAAACAAATGAAATATGTATTTCTGCTACATTCTTTTTTCCTCAAAACTTGACAAATATTATATCGGCTCAACAGGAAATTTGGAAGGACGATTACAACGCCATAACACTTCCAATACTGGATTTACTTCTACCGGAAAACCTTGGGAAATTAAATACTTTGAAACATTTGAAACAAAATCAGGGGCTATGAAACGCGAACTGGAATTGAAAAAATGGAAAAACAGGATTCTTATCGAAGAATTGATTAAAAAAGATTCTTCCTCAGTAATCCAAAATGGCGATTAGCACATTCGGTTCAGAACATCCCGATTGCATCGGGAGGGTCGGGGGTTCTCCCGATCATCGCTCATCAATTACAAAAAGGATAACGAAAGTTATCCTTTTTTATATTCACTAAAAACAAATTGATATGTATTTCTGCTACATCCTTTATTCCTCAAAACTTGATAAATATTATATCGGCTCAACAGGAAATTTGGAAGGACGATTACAACGCCATAACACTTCCAATACTGGATTTACTTCTACCGGAAAACCGTGGGAAATTAAATACTTTGAAACATTTGAAACAAAATCAGAGACTATGAATCGCGAACTTGAATTGAAAAAATGGAAAAATAAGATTCTTATTGAAGAATTAAAGCTCACTAACAAAATGGGAACTCATTCTATAAACTAAAAAGACCCAATTCAGCTCAGTCGTTTCAGAGCATCCCGATTATATTCGGAGGGTCGGGGTTCTCCCGATGAATCGGGACTCATCGCCCACAAAAAAGGAGGATAACTTTTGATATTCTCCTTTTTTATTAGTTGCGCTACTATTCCTTAATCCTAACTTCTAATCAACCCTTACAAATTTTTCAATCCAACAATTTTCCTTGTCGTATGTCCAGTCATATTTTACAGGGAAAATCTGAATTAATGTGTCTCTTATCTCTAAATGAAGTTTTAATTTGATCCCTTCATAGTTAGGACTTCCATGAACATTGATTTCCTCAGTATAATGATTTCCGCTTAAACTGTAAGTTCCATTGCCAAATGAACGGCTAACCTTGTTCTGATTTACAGTTTTCCCTGCAAAAAGGAAATACTCTTTTGACCATGATTTCAATTGTTCGCGATTTCCACTGTTTGTTACATTTGGCGTCAATTGCCCGTTTTCAATTATTTCCATTCCGACCTGTTTCCAGGTTCCAACAATTGAAATTTCCTGTGATTGGGATTGGCTGACTAATTGAAAAGTGAAGAATGTGATGAGAATTAAATTTTTCATAATGATTGGATTAGATGATTATTAACAATAAATTTTATTCATTATTATAAAAATAATAATAACAGTCTAAAATTTGTCGACATGCTTTATATTTAGAAAGCAGGTTTGGTTTTTTTTATATTACTTTCAACTGAGAAAAATATGGCTATTGTTTAATTATTTCAATTTGAATCCTCAAATTTTATTGACAGTTGAGGAATTAATTAATCAAACATCAGAATAATATTTAAAATTCAGTGTTGGAAATTTTATTTATACTTTAATTAATAAACCCGAAAATTTAAAAATCCATGATTTATTTTGCCCTCTACTAAAAACAACTATTTTCCTTCCATAAATTATCAAAATCTCGTTTTATGAAATTATTTAACTCGCTGTTTTTAACAGTTTTATTTTTTGTGACTTCTTTGCTGAATGCAAATGCACAAATATTCTTCTTAAACAATCCAATAAATCGGGCATTTATAAAAGCGGAGAGAACGTTAGGGTAACAGTTTTTTCTGAAGGTTTGGCATCAGATTCAATTTCTGTTAAAATTCTTAAGAATTACAACGAGATTCAAAACAAAAAAATAAAATGGACAGGCGATTCACTGATAATTTTTAATGGAAAACCGGAAGAACCTGCATCAATGATTTTTGAAGTAAGAGTTGCCGATCAGCGTGTGAGCACAGGCGTGGTTGTGGATCCGGAAAAATTTCAACCGGGAACAAATCGCCCAAAAGATTTCAGGAAATTCTGGAAAAACGAAAAAAAGCAATTAAGTGCTTTGCCCATGGAGGTGAAAAGCGAAAAGGTTGAAAATATAAAAGAGGGTTTTGATTGTTCCAATATCGAAATTAATTGCATTGGACCAAAACCTGTTCGCGGTTATTTTGCCAAACCAAAAAATGCTGCGCCAAAATCGTTACCAATTATTTTGTTTGTTCATGCGGCAGGTGTAAAAGGATCGTGGTGTTTGTCGCAACCTGAAACCGCAGTTAATTATGCAAAAATGGGAAATGGTACACTGGCTTTTGATTTGAACGCACACGGAATGTTAAACGGCCAGCCACAGGAATATTACAATGATTTGGAAGCTGACGAATTGAAAGGATATTTTTATAGAGGCCTGGAAAATCGGGAAGAGTTTTATTTCCGGGGTATGTATCTGCGTTTAATGCGCACACTTGATTTCCTTACCAGTCAGCCTGAGTGGGATGGAAAACGGATTATCGTAATAGGTGAAAGCCAAGGCGGCGGACAAGCTTTGGCTGCGGCAGGTTTGGATAACAGAGTTTCGGCAGCAGTGGCAACAGTTCCGGCAATGTGCGACTGGGGCGGAACATTGGCTGGCAGAAAAGGCGGCTGGCCACAACCTTTCTCACAACCCGGCGACCAACAAAAAATGCTGCAAACCCTACCCTATTTTGATGCAGCACATTTGTTGAAAAACTCAAAAGCAACTATTGTTACTGAAATTGGTTTTATTGATTATACCTGTCCGTCGAACTCAATTTATTCCGCAATCAACCAATCAAATGGCGAAAAAATAGTTTTAAGTGTACCTTATCGTGGTCATCAACTCGATCAAAAACAGTTTCAAAAAATTTGGGAAGAAACTGTTTACCAGCCAAAAATGAAGTTTATTGAGGATTTTCTGAAGTAGTTGTTGTATGTTTTCTCTCAGATTTAAATTCCGAAAAACAAGGAGATTTTTAATTCGATATTTTTATTTCAACCAACTTTTTAATGTCATTCAGAAATAAATTGTTGTTTATTTCCAACCTGATTACCCTGCCTTCAACATAAACCTTCGATTTTATTAATTCTTCTTTTACAAAGTCCGAAATTTCAGAACTTAAAATCCTGTCGGTTGCTTTTTGACCAAAAACCATTGTAACCCAAAAAAACCCTTCTCTTGGTGACAAATAAATTATCGCCCGTTTTTTTGTCTTTAATTCTGAATCCCCAACCATATTTTTTCACCGAAACATGCCATTCTTCAACAACTGCAGGATATTTTTCAAAAACGAAATCCCTTATTTCATTCCAAACCGCAAAAGTACTGCCCAGTGGAACTTCCAAATCAGAAGTTTTTGGTGTTTTTGACAGGTCCATAAAAATACTGGTTTCCATAGTTTCCGATATAAATGGTAAAACACTAAATTATTTCATTTTACTGAATTCGAATTTAAAAACGAAAATTTTATTAACCCCGCTTGTGCCATTGCCATAATTAAAACACCCACAACAGTTATTATTCCTCCAACAAGCTGGTGCGGCAAGGGCAAAATACCAAACACGAAAAAGGAAACAATCAAAACAACAATTCCTTTTAAACTTGAAACTATCGACGAACGTCGATGCTCAATGTGTTTATATGAATAATAAACGGTTAAAATTGCAACAAACTCGATCAGGCCGCCAATGACAGTGCTTTTAATTGCAACGACAGAATAAACAACCGATTCTCCCATCACAAAAAACATAGCAACCGAAAACAACAACAACCAAATCGATCGGTTGAGATTTAGCAATTCGGGACTTATTTTTTTTACCTGTGTTTTTACAACAAGCGTTGCAGTAGTAGCAAAAGCTGCATTAAAAAAAACAACTCCTGTACCTTTTATAAACATTGTTTCCAATGTTGAACCGCCGCTGTAGCTGATAACAAACGCACCCGAAAGTGCCAGAAACCCACCAAATATTTCAACGGGTCCAAATTTCGTGTAAAATAAAAATACCACCCAACATTACCATTACCGGGAACATATTTCCAAGAAATGAAGTAACCGCCGGATCAGCAATAATATGAATTGAAAGGAAAAACAAAGTTGTT
>JADIYN010000076.1 GCA_016705335.1 Draconibacterium sp.
CTTTTGAAGGTGGCGATGATTTTCTTGTAATCGATAACAACCTGAAAAACGTAAACTACAAACTTGCCCAGTGCTGTAATCCCGTTTTTGGCGATTCAATTTACGGTTTTGTAACTATCCGCGAGGGAATTAAAATTCACCGGAACAGTTGTCCAAATGCGCCGCAGATGAAAGAGCGCTTCCCCTACCGGATCATAAAAGCAAAATGGCGCGATACTACAAACAAAAGTTCTTTTTTAACTTCGCTCTATATTTCCGGGGTCGATGAAGAAGGAATTGTATCGGAAATAACACATATTATTGCAAAGGATTTAGGAACTCAAATGCGTTCGATTAACATTGAATCTGACAAGGGAAAATTTGAAGGAAAACTAAAAATACTTGTTTACAGTCTCGATCATCTCGAGTTTTTAATTCAAAAAACTTAAAAAAGCAAAGGTGTGGTTTCAGTAACCCGGGGAGAACAATGAATATTTTAATAGCACCCAATTCGATGAAGGGAAGTTTAAATGCTTTCGATTTTGCAGATACAGTTGAACAGGCATTTGCACATTCTTCAAAATTTAAATTGCGAAAAGTTCCTGTTGCCGATGGTGGCGACTTTACCGGCGAAATAATTGCCAAGCTTTAAACGCTGAAAAGATAAAAATCGAAGTTAAAAATCCATTCGGCAAAAAATAAATTCACAGTATTTCGTTTCCGGCAAAACCGCAATCATTGAAATGGCCGATGCTTCGGGAATGAAATTAGTTAAAAAACAGATTTAAACCCGTTAAAAAGCTCTTCATTCGGTACAGGTGAACTAATTACTGATGCTTTAATTAAAAAGGTTGTAACGAAATTTTACTTGCCATTGGTGGCAGTGCCACAGTTGATGGTGGAATGGGAATGATGGAAGCTCTGGGATTTTCTTTTTGGATAAAACGGAATTGAACTTTGGGAAATGAAACAATTTGGGAAAAGTTGTTGAAAATGTTCCTCACCTAAAAGATTCCCAAAGTTTCGATAAAATTATTTGCGATGTTGATAAACCCCTCTTCGGTGCAACAGGAGCTGCGCTGTTTTTGGTCCGCAAAAAGGAGCAACTCCTGATATGGTTATTCAACTGGAAAACGGTTTGAAAAACTGGGCAGATATTCTACAAAAAGAAACCGGTAAAAAAACTGCAAAAATAGCCGGAACGGGTGCGGCAGGAGGTATTTCAATGCCGTTGCTCTCTTTTTTTAATGCTGCAATTGTTCCCGGCGCCGATTTCGTTCTTTCTCTCTTAAATTTTGATGAACATGTAAAGTGGGCTGATGTAGTTATCACCGGTGAAGGAAAACTTGATGCACAAACATTAAATAACAAAGCCCCGTTTGCGGTTTCGAAATGGGCGAAAAAACAAAACAAACCTGTTTTTGCATTTGGCGGATTGGTTGAAAAAGAAGCTGCAATTGCATTTGACAGGATTTTTTGCATATCAAAAAAAGGTACAGATTTGGAATATGCAATAAAAAATGCCCGGCAAATACTTTATGATTTTACCTTTAATTTGCACTGGATAAATATTGAAAGTTTATTAACAGAAGTTAGCAAAGTAATGAGCAACGAAAAATTAAACCGGGTTTTAGAGCTTATCAACGCCGAAAAAGCAAAAGAAGCACAAATTCTTTTAACGAAATAACGCCCGAAGAAACTGTTGAATATTTGATGGTTTCAGGAAAATTAGAACAGAAATTCCAAAACTGGGGAAAAGCGATGAATGCCTACTCAAAGATTATTCAGATTGAACCGGAAAATATTGAAGCTAAAAACCGTATCAAAATGATTCAAAGCATTTTAAACTTTTGGAATCCTGAAATGTTTAATCTATAGACTGATTGAATAATTAGAGATGAAGAATCAATTTCAACTTAGAATTTTTTAACATTTTGTCAATCAAGTTGTTAAAGTTTGTAGTTAAGTTTTAGGAAATTAATTCATAATTGTTATTTTTGGGAACTCAATAAAAAAGTAGTGTATAAATAAATAAGTAAAAAAACAGAATTAATTAAATGAAAGATTTAAAAATGAAAAAAGTATTATTATTTGGGTTGGCGATTGTTTTCTCAGTATTTTCATATGCTCAGGACGCGGCAGATAAATTGAATCAGGCACAGGAAGCTATGAAGGCTCAGGATTACGCAAAAGCTTACAAGTTATATGATGAAGCTATGAGTAATATTGGCGATGTGCAGGTTGATGCATCAATAAATTTTAATATTGGTTTTGCAGCCTACAAAGCAGAAAATCTTGAAGGTGCAGTAAAATATTTCGACAAAGCCATTGAATTAGGCACAAATATTTCAAAAAGCCATGAATATAAAGCCTTGGCTTACAATGATAAAAAGGATTATGCAAATGCAGTTGCAAGTTTTGAAAAAGCAATTGCAACATCTAAAGAAAGAACAGAGGCACTTGTTTTTAATGCTGCAATCGCTGCATACAATGGAAATGCTCTTGATAAAGCGGTTGAACTTTTGGAAAATGTATTAGAGGGTTAAAGGAGAAACTGCACTTTTTTACAAAGCAGCAGTTTTAAAGAAACAGGATAAAGATGCTGAATATAAAGCGACTCTGGAAGAAGGAGCTGCAAAATTCCCCGGCGATGAAAAAATTGGCCCTGCTTTAGCAAGTGTTTATGTATCAGAAGGTAATGAATTATACAAAGCTGGTGCAGATATACTTGGTGAGGCAAACAAAAAAGTGAATGCCGGTACTTTGAAAACAGATGATCCTGCATACACTGCCCAGGTTGAAAAAGCCCAGGTTGAGTTTAAAAAAGCTATTGAAATTCTTGAAAAAGCAAAAGCGCTGGATGCTTCAAATAAAAATGTGCAAACTTTGCTCGATGCTTGTAAATCTGTATTATAGTTGATTGAATTGGTAAAAAAAACCGTTCCAGATTTCCGGAGCGGTTTTTTTGTTTAAAAGCATGGTGAAACTACATCAGCTTTTTGTATTTTATCCGTTTTGGAGTATCATTTCCCAGCCGCTTTTTACGGTTTTCTTCATAATCTGAGAAGGAACCTTCAAAAAAATAAACTTCAGAGTTACCTTCAAAAGCCAGTATATGTGTTGCAATTCGGTCTAAAAACCAGCGATCATGTGAAATAACCACAGCACAACCCGCAAAACCTTCAAGTCCTTCTTCCAAAGCCCGCAGCGTGTTTACATCAATATCGTTTGTTGGTTCATCGAGCAAAAGCACATTGCCTTCAGCTTTTAAGGCCAACGCCAAATGAAGCCTGTTTTTTTCACCACCCGAAAGTACACCACATTTTTTCTCCTGGTCGGAACCTGTAAAGTTAAACCTGCCAACATAAGCACGCGAATTGGTGAGTTTATTGCCAAGCATAATCGATTCAGTTCCGCCGGTAATTACTTCAAAAACCGATTTATTTGGATCAATTGCTTTGTGGGTTTGGTCAACGTAACTGATTTTTACAGTTTCACCAATATCAATTTTTCCGGCATCGGCTTCCAGTTGTTTCATAATCAACTTAAACAATGTGGTTTTACCGGCACCGTTGGGCCCAATTACACCAATAATTCCTGCCGGCGGTAGTTTAAACGTCAGTTTTTCAAAAAGAATTCTATCTCCATAACCTTTTGAAACGCCCTCCATTTCAATTACTTTGTCACCGAGACGGGGACCGTTTGGAATAAATATTTCAAGTTTTTCTTCTTTCTGTTTTACATCTTCGTTCAGCATTTTATCATAGGCACCTAAACGTGCTTTCGATTTTGCCTGACGTGCTTTTGGCGACATGCGTACCCATTCCAGCTCGCGTTCGAGTGTTTTACGCCGTTTCGAATGTGTTTTTTCCTCCTGTTCCAATCGTTTCGATTTTTGCTCCAGCCACGAAGTATAATTTCCTTTCCATGGAATTCCCTGGCCGCGGTCGAGTTCAAGAATCCAACCAGCAACATTGTCGAGGAAATAACGGTCGTGAGTGATGCAAATAACAGTTCCTTTATATTGCGCAAGGTGCATTTCGAGCCACAAAATACTTTCGGCATCCAAATGGTTGGTTGGTTCATCAAGCAAAAAACATCGGGTTCGCGGAGTAAAAACGGCAAAGCGCAACCCTGCGGCGCTCACCACCCGAAAGTTCAATTCACGGCTGATCATCGGGCGGACATCGCAAAGCATCCATGGCACGTTCCAACTTACTGTCGAGGTTCCATGCATCCAAATGATCAATTTTTTCCTGTAAAGTTGCCTGTTCTGCCATTAACCGATCCATTTCATCGGGATTCTCATAAACTTCAGGTAATCCGAATTTCAGGTTTATATCTTCATAAGCCTTCAGTGCGTCAACAGTTTCCTGAACTCCTTCCTGTACAATTTCTTTTACTGTTTTTGTTTCATCTAGCTGAGGGTCCTGGTCAAGCAATCCAACCGAGTAACCCGGAGAAAAAACCAGTTCACCGTTAAACGATTTTTCCTGTCCGGCAATGATCCTAAGCAAAGTGGATTTTCCCTGAACCGTTTAACCCGATGATCCGATTTTAGCTCCAAGAAAAAAAGGAAAGAGAAATGTCTTTGATTACAGTTTTATTGGGTGGGTAAGTTTTACTCACTTTGTACATCGAAAATATGATTTTTTCGTCGCTCATTTTTTTTAATTTTTAATTTGGGTCAAAAATACAACAGATTGTTAGATTGAATTAAAATAAACGATTTGAGATGAATTTTTTATTGTGTTTTAACCAGATAAATCAGATTAAAAGATTAGAGCTTTTAGATTGTTGATAATTCAATTATTTACCTGGCACACTTTTTCCTTCCTTGGAAGCCTGCCTGTCGGTAGGCAGGGTTGGGATGGGCTTTTATAATTGTTCAATCGCATCCTCATAATCAAACTGCAAATCTTCGTGCAATGTGGCGTGTACTTTTTTGATTCTTTCTTTTTGACGGAGATACATATTTAAAATCACGCGGTGTGAACGCATTTGAATCCCCGATTTTTCATGGTCTGGCAGAAATGAAGAGAAGTTCGATTTCTGTTTCTTTCAACCTGAAAAATTTGATGTATTTATCGGTGGTTTTAGTGCTTTGCGAAGTGTTTTTTGCCAGGTAAAAACTGGTTTTATTGAGTTGTTTGAACTGTTCATCGATCTCATTTTACATTCTGAATAAATGACTGTTCGTTTTGCCTCAAAAAGAAGATAATTGAGCAGCTCCTTGTTCTCTTTTTGTATTTGGCCAGTCTCAGACAAAGTTCCTGCAACTGCGCGGAGCAACCGTTTGAAGTTCCTTTTTTATTTCACTGAGCGAAGCTGTTTCCATCGAACTTATCTTTTAACATGTAAGCCATAAACTTCAATCCAATCGAGGCGGGAGCAGGAAGCCGATTTTCCACCGGGCATTAAATCGGTAAAACCAATTTCTCTTCCCGTTTTTTAAATCAAGTTTTTGTAACGGACCAATTTCAACAACCGATTTTGCATCGAGTTTGTACCATGTAATATCCTGAACATTGAATTCCCTAATTCGCCAGTCTTTTGTTGCGTCGTCGAACTGATCGCTAACCAGCCATGTTCCATCGGCTAGTTTCATAGTAATCCGCAATTGCCGAAGTCCCGCCTGTTTCGAACGCCAGCTGATTTTTGCAAAACCAGTTAAATCCACATTGCTGGTTTTGTGTTTCAATGTAACCATCCAGTTTCCCAAACACAGTCCCGACCAAACATAAAACGGGTCGTCAATTGGTTGGGGATGATTACTTTTTTTCAGGCTGTCCTGTCCGGGTCCATACAATTGAACCAGCAAATCGGGGTTGTTTACATGTTTTGCGAAAGAGGAATTTCTGCGGGAGTTTCTTTCCAGTCTTCCCGAAAAAAAAACCGGGGCGGTAATTTTCCTGACCTTTGACAATTCCGGTAAATCCAATGAAAAGCAGTAATAACAAAATTGGTTTATTCATAATTTCTCATTTGATTTTATTCATTTTACAAAATAAAAATAAATGCTTCAAGTGAGCCTGTTTTTGGATAATATTTAAACATTTTTTTAGATAGATGAGTTTATTTTTACTCCTTTTCAGTTTCAGCGATTTCATTTAAAAATTTGAGTGTTCTGTCAAGATTTTGTCAGGGAACTTTTTTAAAACATATACTATTATTGCTGCAATTAATATACTGCCGCTGTTTGAGCAATTAACCAATTTATAAACAAGTACAGGTCTAAATTTAAGAAAGCTTTTGCTCAATAATTAAAAAAATAGGTGAAAACAGAGGGATAAATGTAAAGCATCTGTTTTCCCTGATTTCCATAAGTTTAAGTTTTTCCAACTTCTTTGTGTGAGAAGTACCGGAGTTTCTGCTTTTATATCATAAAGCAAATACAGTTTCTTTAAACTGAAAATAATACTTAGCATCTGAATGCAATTAAAAAGTAATCCGGAATCAGAAATTTTATCTCTGATAACTGTGAAAATGAGAATTTTATCATAATAAACAGGAATAGCAAATTTACAATTATCTCAAAAAAGCTGGTTCGTTTTATTAT
>JADIYN010000077.1 GCA_016705335.1 Draconibacterium sp.
GTTGTAGCACGCTTCAACTTCTTTGTAACTTAGCAGGAAATCTCCGCAATCGGCAACTTCTCAGCCCGCTATTCGTTCGTTTCATATTGAAAAAAAATCCCCGTCCGGTGGGACAGAGATGATTCATTTTATTAACATCTTTCTGGCTGAAAAAATTCTTTTTTTCACAGTATCAACAGGCAGATTTAATTTAATGGCAATCTCCTGAAAACTGTTTCCTTCGATAAACATCCTGAAGGGAATCTCAATTTCCCTTTTTCATTTGAATATCACTGTCTTCCTTTTTGAATAAATACGCCATAGTACTTAATTTATTTTTGTCCTATAGTAGTTATTGCCAATAGGTCGGATTATATTTATTGGTTCATTTATTCGTTTTCATGTTCAATAGCCTTTAGAAACAGAATGTTGTTTTCCAGATGAATGTGCCTGTGAAGGTCGCTCTCAAAATCTTTCAAAGCTTTGTACGTTACTTCGTAGGTGTTACAACCATCGTCAGGAGTTGTATAATGATTGGTGATTTCAGTCATTTTTCTGAAACGTTCTCCTTCAATTTCATGTTCTTCCTTCATTACGTTTATTGGTCCGATTATATTTCCCATTCCCGGCACTTCATCAATCTGTCCGTTTTTTACCAGTACCAGATTTCTAATATGAGGAAAAAGTATCAATTCCTCTTTTTCATGTGGGCAGTCAAATTACCAACAGCGCCGTCGAACAATTCTTTTACCTCGAATAGTTCCGGATGGTTATCTCCGTGTACACTGCAAAGTTTTTCCAGTTTTTGTTGAATAAATGGCGCTTTATCATTGATATAGGCATGATGCGTTTCTTCAATGTAATTGCATAATTGATCCAGCGGAAGATTTTCAATAAATTTTGAATTCCTGTCCTGCTCTTTCAAAACAGGCTCAATCAATGCAATAAGTTCCTGTACGTTCAGGTCTGTTCGCTCACTGGCTTCATGAATTGTAATGTTGCCACCACAACAAAAGTCGATGTTATTTTTTTTTGTATTTGTTATGTAAATGCTGCTGAAAAAATCCATACACAAATATCTGGTCATATTCATAACAATAATAATTCATCTTGCTCATCCGTTATTATACCAGTAATTTCCAGCGACAGCAATTGTAAGCCTGTCAAATAATTTTTCTCCGAAGTATCGTCGATTAAGTTTATAGCAAAATTCATCTAAATACAATTGCAGGTATTTGCCATTAATTTTGTGATATATTCCTAATAATGTGCGCTTTGCGTTACTGATTGCAATATGTACCCATCGGAGTGTCTTTGCTGTTGTATGGTTAGTCGATTTCTCTGTAATATGTACTTCTACATATTTAGCTAAATCAAAGTAACTGGTACTTTGATCACTGAAAACAACGCTTTTCTCATCAATATTCTCCTGTACAACCTGATCAATATCTTCTGATTGATGACCTGCCAGAACCTTCATTTTGAAGTACCTGCATTGTTTACTCGTTTTTCCCGTTTCAATATCTTCCAGCGGCGTTGATTCAGCCATTACTGCGACATTTACCTGCTGTTGGCTCCTTTCCCCCGTTTAAGGTTTTGCTTCTCTTTTTCGCTAATCTCTGTCTTAAAATATCCCTCGTCAAATTCTATCATTCCTTCCAGATTGTAGAGGTTATCTCTTTTACCCATCGCCTGACGAATTCGGTGCATCATTGTCCAAACTGATTCATATCTACTGTGACCCAACTGTTTCTGAAGTTCTGTGGCAGAAATACCTTTTCTTCGAAAAACTCATAAATGCCATTGCTAAATACCATTTACGAATGGGAAGTTTTGCATTTTCCATCATTGTTCCACTTCTCAATGTTGTTCTGAACCGGCACGATGAACATTGCCACTGCCATTTATCTTGTAGCCAATAGTGTTTTTTACCTCCACAATGCTTACAAACAATCCCTGAATCTTCTCTTACCTTACGAAAATGCTCCCTACAGCTATTCTCGTCCGGAAAATCCTCTATAAATTTGACGATATTCATGTCATTCTTTTTTCCCCAATATAGCTTTTTATTTATCTTGTGGCATTAATGCGGATGAGCATATAATTCATCATTGATTTTGAAAAATTCTTCAGTTTTGTAAAAATTTAGAAATTAGCTTTTATTAATTAACGACATAAAGGTCTATTATTCTTTGTAATATTTTAGTAAATTTAGCGCATAAAAAAGCATGTTTAAAAAAGAGACTGAATATGCATTAAGAGGCTTGGTTTACATCCAGATTCAAAATCGATCAGGAAAGAATCCGGGAATTATTGAAATTGCCACTGAAATAGATACTCCGCCATCCTTTACAGCAAAAATTTTGCAACGGTTAGTGCAGGTTGGTTTTATTAAATCGATAAAAAGGTAAAAACGGTGGTTATTTTTTCGATACTGAAGAACCAGAACTTACATTAAAAAAAGTAGTAGTTTCCATTGAAGGTGACAATATTTTCACCAACTGTGGATTTGGCCTAAAGCATTGTGACGATTCAAATCCTTGTCCGTTGCACGAATCATATGGCCCCATACGAAAAGCAATCGACTATCTCCTTTCTACCGAAACAATTCAAAGTATGATAGAAAAAGATAATCCGGATGTTGAGTTAAACCGTTATTTAAAAAATACATAATTTTTGGAAATATTAATTAAGGTGAAGATGTATAACATCCAGGATAGGTCAACCAGAAATTGAATTTACCGATTAAAACCACCTTGCCGTCAAATTCTGGACAGTAATGAGCGAATTACAGTCCTGGGAAAAAAAATTACTTTTAGACAAATCTTTTGTGCCCTTGAGTTGACGTATGTCCCGATCATTGCAAGAAACTGAAATCAGCCTATATAAAAATTTACCAAAAGGGTTGCAGAAAGCGATTTGGTGTTTACTCTTTAATAGTTGTTTGAATGTAATTTTTTTGACTAATGGAGTTGAGAAATGAATCAACTTAATCAATTATTAAATTGAATTAGTTTTCCATTAAAACCACTTTTTAATGGTTTGGCAATAAGTTAGCGAAGGTTACGGGGCATTCACCGTTTTATTGCTACTAATCTTTTGGTTATCAGGCCATTGGTTAATCCCTGCATTTCAAGCTGTTGACTTTTTAATGCGCAGCAGAACTCTTTCAAGGTTCAGGCCGGTGGGCCATTCATCCCGAAATATCATAAAATTATTGTCGTTAGATGAATTACTAATTAACGCGAGGCTGAAAATATTTGCGGCCAGATTCGGACTGGTTTTTAGAGCAGTTATTTTGTTAACATCAACGACCGGAATGTATTTTACGGCATTGCCATTTGCTGCTTTTATTGGTGTTTTTTCGTTATGAAAGCTGCATTTGGAATTTGTGTTGCCTGTAAAATATGCCCATTAATGTACCGGCTTATATATAACTAATTACAATACTTGCGGTAGTTTTGAGGGGGGATTCCCTTGAGAAAGTGGGAAAAGGGGTATTCGATTTTTGGACATCTCTTTTGAACATTAATTATGAATAATATAAAAAAGTTTACAAAGTATTTCAAAATAACTTGTCATTGAATTACATAATTTGGCAGAGTTTAAAAACAAGTATATTAATCTAAATTTATTTTCTATTTTCTATTTTTACGTATTTTACAGTTTCAATTTACATCTATCAGAATTACAACCTCGGCTCCACATAAGTCCCCGAACTGCGGGTATAAAGTGTTTTCCCATATTTCGTCCAAATTCTTTTGTCGGCAGCATCAGAAAAGTGGGTAGCCTCTTCGGGAAGGATCTTTTTGCTTCGTTCGGAATTCTTATCCTTATCGAATTTCCCATTGCGTTCGATTACTTTGGTGTTGTTCATCGAGATAAGGGTGTACTTGCAATTCTTACCATTAAATATAACTTTTGGGAACCGGGGGTCTTCGGCTTTGAGGATATTCATCCAAAGCAGATATTTGTCATGTTGTGGTGGTTCCATCCCTGCATGTGATTTTGGAATCACTGCCCATCCTTTTGATTTGAATTGTGCAATAGCCTGGTTGTTGTAGGAAAGTGAGTTTTTGACGTTGGGTTGCCGGTGATCGCCGTATTTGTCACGGAAGTAAATCACCTGTTTTGTGGGGTGGTTTTTATAGTAATCGCAAAACTGGTCCACCAGGTCGGTAATCATGACCTTGTTAATTTCCTGTGGTTTATTAAAAAATTCGTTGATAAAGCAATCGCAGGATTCGACAATTTTTGTGGCAAAGTTGTAATTGCGTTCCTGACCCACCGAAAACAGGTTTATGTTTGAACCCCAATCGGGAACCACTTCCAATGGCCGCGATGGATCACAGTCAAGGTCGAATTGACAGTTAGCCGGATTCATTGTTGAAATGTCATATTCAGAATCATTTGCCAGGGTACGGATAAAATCATCATCATAGGCATCGTAATAAACGTGTTTTTGTGAATCAATATGATAATAACAATCTTCTACTTTGTCGATAATCCAATTCAGGATTTCGATCATAAAAGTGAGCATGGATTGTTTATCATATTCACGCATGATATAGCCAAGGCCGAGATTTTGAAGATTATCAAAAGCGTTTGCAAGAACAAAAAGAACGCCGGACTTTGAAACAAAAGGGGTGATTTGATTTTTCAGCCGGACTATTTCATTCCAGATATCTTTAAAAGCTTTTCGTCATTGGCAATTTTTGACTGAATCAACTGGATTTGCAATTTAACGATGCGGTTCCATATATCGAAAAGGAAAATACCTGCTTCCTGCTGATAGTAGTTTCCATATTCAAGCAACCATTTTTGATCCTGTGCATAAGGCATAGAAGAAACGTACCTGAATCCGTGATGCTGCGGAACAAAGTTGCCGCTGAATTTGCCAAAATGTTCCTCATTTCCCCGGTTGGCGGGTGAAACTTCCTGATCGTATCTGTCTTTATGCAGCGTAATTGCTTCATCCACAATCTCACGGTCGATGTTTGGACCACGGGCGGAACCTTCGCGTTCCTGGGAAAGTAACAGGAAGCCGGTGCCGTTGGAAAAGGAAATGAAATTATCATATTTAGTGATAGTTTCATATGGTTTTCTCCATTGTGAATGTGGCTTTACTCCAATCACATAATCCTTATCCTTTTCATAACCGAGTAATTCAAGGAATTTTAGCGAAGATGGAAGTGTTCTTGTATAAATCTGCCCAAAGGTGCGGCCTGTAATTGCTGTAACTGACCGGGGCATTGTTCGGACTATCTGGTTTATCTCCCACCCTATTTTATAGGATTTCCCTGTTCCCCTGCCCTCGATATTCACTTCATTGGGAGCGTTGTGAAAACAGACTGAAGCTGGGGTTTATTTAGCATTACCTGATTGTCTATCATGAGTTCATAATTTCGGCAGCACCCTGTTCATCGATTTCTGTCCCTTGTTAATTCCTGAATTGTATTTACAGGCAGTTTGTGGAGTGTATTCAAATCCAGTTTAATATTTTGACTTCCCACATTAACCATAATGTAAAAGCTGTGTTTTTCGTTTCTATGCGGATCGATTGGTTCCTGTGGGCGTTTGCCAATAATCCGGGAAAGATTGGCATGCTCCATTGCAATGATTTTGCGGTCAGAAGATAAACCTGTACTGCGGCATTTTTCAATATTGGCGGTAATATCATTTAAAGACCAGGACAGCCAAAAATCATAATCAAAATTCTGGTAATTGTTAAAAAGCTTGCGGGCAAGGGTTAAATCAGTGTATGCAGTGCTTTGCGAAATATCTGGGTAAATAACCCGGTGATATTTGATTGCATTTTTTGCAATGGGGTGTTTATCGAGCATTTTGGTAAGAGAAACAGCCCGGTTAAGCATTTCCTGATATTCAGGTATAAGGGTAGAATTTTCAGGATCGAGTATGTGAGCTTTAATAATTTCAGAAGGCAGGTTTTCCAGTGCTGTTTTGCTCATAGTTTTGATTGATTAAAGTAATCTTTCATTGCAGTTTGTGCAGGATTACTGCCATTGAGTGCAGCCATTTTTATGGAAGTACGGGAGTTCTATATCAGAAGTAAGCCTGCCACGGTGGTAAGCTTTTGAAAGAGGGTGAGAATTATTAAACTGAAGTATATCCCTGAAATCTTCCTGATGGAGAGGCTCAATTTCCAGTGCGATCATAATATCTTCCACTGAATAAAAAAGCGAAGCCATTGATTCGGCTTCTTCAAGCTGTTCCCCTGAGAAATTCATTTTCGAGTGCGTTTTTATCGAAGTTAAAAGTTTCAATATCTGTAAAAATGGTGCCGCGTTCCATTTTCGGGTTGTCGGTGGCGTTCTGGCTTGTTACCACTGAAATCCTCCAGTTATCATTCCAGACCAAGTGCGACTTTGCATGAATGATGAGCACCTGCAATCAAAAGCCGTGGAAAGCATCTGAAACGGGATGGGACTCATTGTTTTGACGCGGTTATCGACGATAACCCGGAAAGAAGTGATTAACCTTTTTGCGGTAATTGAGAAGCTGCTCGATGCTCGCCTGTGAAAAAGAGTATGAGGTCATGAATATATTGGCCGGACCTATTTGTTTTAGCAGGTGAGCAATAAGCCTTACCAGGTTAAAGTTTCCGTAACTGTAATAATGGGTAGTTTTTCCATTTTGAAGCTGACCAATGGATTTGGTCAGTGATTTGCTTTTATCGTCAGCAAATTCTCCCGGATCTGGTCAGATAACATTGACTTCGGGTTGCTGATTGTTGTCTGCGCATACTCCTGTAGCAGCGACAACTTTAGTCATTATAACTTTGATTTAATCAACATTTTCCAATTGGCTTATTTTTGTATTGTTTCAGCCAGTTTTATATCCCTTAGTTTCATTCTCAACTCAATGGCATCCCTTTGAGGGCCTTTGGGCATTGGGTTTTCCTTTTCGGCTTTTATACGTTGCTGATAAATCAGGCGGAAGTTATCCTTTGAGTTTTCCCTCCGGAGTGACCACATGATTTTTTTAAGTTCAGAAAGTGATTTAGGTTTTTCCGGTGCCGGTTCCTCCTCTGGCGGCCAGATTTCTGCTTCATCAGGGATAACGCCTGTAACTTCGTATTTAGCAAGAAAGCCATAATAGAAAGAAAGTTGTTTTGAAATTGATTGATTTCAGTGAGTAATGCTGCACGTTGTTTATTGTTTATCCCGGATTGGCTGAATCTATGTTTCTCATTTCAGAATGGAGTGTACTTTTTTATTGTATAGTTCTGAATACTCGTATTTCAGCCGGCGTATAATACGTGGGTACTGGTTTGCATCATCATTTTTTATTTTAGTTTCAAGAGGAAATGAAGAATCCGGAGGATCGTTGTTTTCCTGTTTCTCTGTTTGGTTTTCCCGGGAGGAATATCGGTAAGAGTTTTCTTCCCTGTTTGTTCTGGCAGGATATCATCAGGCATATGCAGCCAATCGAGTTGTACAGCTTTTGTAACTCATAATTCAGTTTTTTGAGCGAAGCCGGAAAGTTTTCTTTTCCCTGTTTTGCCAGTGTATTGATGATGACTTTGTTTTTGCAGTAGCGTGCAAGCAGTTCGATTCCGGTTCTGTAATTCCTGTTGCCATACCACCAGGCGATTACTTCATTTTGTGCGTCATTCATAGTTCCTTTATTGTTTGCATTAATTTGTAATTGAGTTTTGACCTGAGGTTTTCTGTTTCCCTGTCTTTAAACATTTCGATCAGGTTTTTGTGTTTGAAATACTTTGCAAAAATGGCGACACCTTCAGCATAAGTTTTGCCATTTCTTACCCAGAAATAAATATCAAAGATTCTATCTTCCGGATGGCTGTTATGTGGTTCTGTAATTTCATACCGGCATTTATCGGGGAAGTGGTCAATGAGCCACCATTTTAAAGAATCATTCAATCCCATGTCATTGTAACCTATAAAATTGAAATTCAAAGTTTTGGCATTGATTTGATCGACTGTATAATTTTTAAAAATAACTGTTTTCAGGTTCAGGATTGGAACGGCAGGAAGTTCAAGGCTGTTGCCATAAAGACTGCGAAAAGTGTACCCGATATCGCTTGCATAATCAAACTGCTGCATCACTGAAATAAATTTGTTTTTATTCATCAGCATCGGGGCATGATAATCATATTGCATGGTTGTCATTCCCCGTGCTTTCAGTTCATCGAATGTTCTTTTTAGCCGGTGTCGGTAAAACTGTGATGTCCAGTATGCAGGCTGTTGATTTGCCATATCTCCTTTGTGCAGCCAGAGGATTTTATTTGCGGCGATGGGTTGGTTGATGATAAAATCATCATTCATAAAAAGAAAGTTTTCAGATAGATCTTCACGGTTGCAAACTGTAAGAAGTTTATGTGTCATGTTCCCGTCGGCATTTATTGCGGGATCGAAAATATCAGCACAGGGAACATAAATGCAGTTATTCATGAAATCGGGAAACTCGCCAACAAAAAAATTTTACCGACGTTTTTGAGGTTTTTACAAACGCTTCTGAGGCTAAAACGGAGTTCATTATTGTTCCATCTGCTTCCGGTACCAATTATATAAACCAGGTCTACGGGTTTCCTTTTCATTGCTATACATTTTTAATACCGGCAAACCGGATATCATTTTTGACAAACGAAATTGTGTACCAGCTAAATTGAGTAAGGTCAAGCCCCTGGAGCAGCATTTGAACTGAAACGTTGCAATAGTAATCCCTTGTTAGCGGGCTATCCTGTGGTTTCATTTGGTGAGTGCCGTGTTCTTCCTTCCATAACCTGCTGCAGTAATTAAAATAAGGCCGCCGGGACTAGTAAGAGTAAACATGGTTTTCAGGCTTTCAGCATAGAATTCGTCATGTTCCAGCATTTCTGTAGATATTACACAATCGAATTGAAAATCAATTTTTAAATCATGTACTCTTGTAACGATATCCACATTCTTCCCTTCAACTATATCAACACCCATATAAATACAGTTTTCGAAAAGATACCGGTTGTTACCATTGATATCGAGAGAGCCACAATCCAGAACACTGGTTTGCGTAAAATACAGTGGGTGAAGTGATTTAATTGATTGGCAGAAACGTTTGACTTCTTTGTGCATAATTATTTACATTAAAATTGATTTGTCATTTTCACCGTCTTTCATCCGGTAATAGTGCAGCAGGTACATTCCTTTCATCAGGTAGGTTTTCATTCCTGCTTTGCGGATGGCTTTACTGATTCGTGTGTCAACACCAAGAATATTTTTATCGGCTGTCCATTCCTTCACCTGTTCGCGAACAAGCAACCATGTTGATTTTCTAAGGAGCATAAGATAGCCCAGCGCATTGAGATCGAGCAGGTCAACTACTTTACCATGGTGCGCCAGGTAAATCATTTCTGCTTTTATGCGGTGGTAAATCAGTGAAGGGTTGGTCATATCAGCCCCGGGCCATTTTAATTGGGGCCGGCTTGTACGGCTGGCATAACAGGTAAATAATCCGGTGTCGGGATATTTATCAATATAGCTTTGCATCTGGTGTCCAAAATCTGAAAGCAGGAACAGTGTATCACCGTCCATCATGCAAACCCAATCATCGGAATTTCTGACTAAATCCATATATTCATCCCAGGCATCAAAAAGTTTTTTTGAAAATGAGTATGGTGTAAAATAGTAGATCATAAAATCAATTTATTGGTGCAAAATAGTTGCACCACGATTATCAGGAAAGGACAATCGAATACAGCCAGTAATCAAAGCCAGGAGAGAGTTTCAGATTTTGACAGCTGGCAGAAAATTCTGAAACTTACCTTCCGGCTCCTGTAAAATCAGATGAACTTTAAATGGTAATAGATTTGGGGCTGTTTTTTTAGGAACCAAACAGGAAGGGCTTTCAGTTTTTTTGGTGCACTTTTTTTTACAAAAAAAAGCGGTTTTCAGCAAAAATACGATTCCGGCGTATTTTTGCGCAAATCACATTCACACAGTAATTTAACTGTGTGAATTGTGCCGGCGAAGCCGTAAAAAGTGAATACACCCCGACCCGCCCCACCAAAGTTGCACCAATGCACCCAAAAAAACAGTTGATATATGACAGCCGCCACAGCATACCACAGAGCCACTTTTATTTACCACAGCCACCACAGTGCACACCATTCATCCCAAACATGACAGCCCACACAGTGCATCAACACCTTGCACCACGTTGCACCTCATAACTACACCATGCACCACAGCGCGCCTAATATTCACCCCACTTCAGACAGCCACCACAGCGCACCAACGACAGCCACCACGCAGCACCACACCAAAGCAGTCCTAACCCTGAAACACCGGATGCCCCTGGTGTTTCAGTCCTTAAAGCAGAAACGGCAGCGCCCTGCGGTTACCTTGCACAATTGGTGCAAGTCAAAAAAGCAAATTCCTTATGGCTGTTGCATACACTTGTCCATGCTCCCTGGGCTGTTCAGTGCTAAACAAAATTGTTTGTGTTTAGCTGTTTATGATGCAACTTACAAATGAATGACAGTTGGCCAATGCTTGGACTTGTCAATGCTCTTTTAGCTGTTACCTGTTGTATGCGTGTGACCTGGCTGCTGATTGAAATGAATGATTGATTGAATGATTGATTGAATGAATGGTTGCTGGCTCAACATGCACCTTGCAGTTGAGTGGGCGAAACTGCAATAAACAAATAGTCCCGGTACAGTTGGCTGTTGATGGCGGTGTGCCCGGCGTGGTTGGGCTTTTATCACTTCTTTATGATAAAAGGGCAGGCACTCCTTCCGTTTAATCTCTTTAATCATCTCTTTAAAGCCTTTCATCCCGTAGTTAACTTCGGTTTTGATCCGGTGTTGGGGGTGCGAAGGGCTGTTCATTGACTTTGTTATAAAAATGTCAGGACATAAAAAAAGCCTGCTCGCGCAGGCTCTTCAACTTTCTGTATTTATGCGGTTATCCATTTCGGGATCTAACCGTCTTCGTTTTAATCAGAGGTTTGTTTGTGGCAGTCGTGCCATAAAGAAAATCCCTGCCTTCTGCTGTAATGGCGAGATACGGAAAATCAGATTCAAACAATTTCCGGCACACTTCCACCGAAATGTTGTCTTTGCTGAAATCCAACTTACCATATACCGGAACCACAACTTCACCAGGAATTATCTTAATGACTTTAAAGTACTTTTTCCACATGAGGTTTTAACTTAAACACTGGTTGCTTCAGTTAAAGGCACAGTACCAGTGTAAACATGTACGTTTCCTGTTTTGTAGGTAAACTCACAGCTCATCCCTTTACGGGCTGCCGTTTCTTTTCCTGTTCCGCTTCCGTTTGGTGCGCCCTGGTAAACGGCTGGCCGCATGGCATCACCCATCAGGTATTGTTGTCCTTCGGCATCTGTAACCACAAAAACAAGGTTGTCATTCTTGGCGGCATTGATAAAACCCAGGATTTTCTTTTGCATTCCGGGATGGAAGAAATTCAGGTGGAGAACAAATGATTTTCCATCCACTTCACCTACAGGTTCCACATTGAATTCGCCTGTATCATCGGTAATGTACATTTCGAACATCCGTTTGCCTGTTTTCATCACGATGTTTCCCGTTAGGGAAGCATTGTCCTCCAGTGTGGCCGGAGTAACCGGTTTTGTGGGGAAGGTTTCCACATCGACCCAAAATCCAAAATAGATTTTCTGAACGATTCCTCCCATGTTTTCACCATTCGGCAGGTTTTTGTCAATATTTGTAAATTCCATCGTTTTTTACTTTTTAAAGAGATTTAAACTGCCGGACTGCCGTGGCAGCCTGGCATTGGTGTTATACAGAACCCGAACCGGCTTTCCGGATATTTGTCCACACGGCCTGGTTGATACCGAAACCTAATCCTTCTGCCCAGTCTGCCATTACTGCAACGGCACGTTTGGCTTCTTCAAACTTGAAGCTGTTTTTGGTGATGGTTGCAGGTGCAACGTGTAGGAAATTTTGTGCCGGTGTGCAGAAAATGTCATCTGTCCCAACCATCGAAGCCAGCCCAATTACGCTGAGCGGGGTGAAGTCAATTCCCGAGTCAATGTCTTTTTCAGAGAATTTCTGGTAGAAGCCTTGTACCCGTTTGTCCTGCAGGTATTTCTTAAGCCAGTGACGGCTCATGAATACATTCATTTTTACTCCCTGGTAAACTTCACTGATTTCATCGGTGAATGCTTCGATTTGGTCGAAGATGTTCGATGCGTTCAGTGTTCCAATGTCTATTGAGTTGATGGTCCCCTGTTCAACTCCGGCCTTCAGCAGGTGTTGAACTCCATTCATCCCTGTTCCGTCTGCTCCGGCAATACCGGCAAGTGGAGTTGCATAAACGCCTTTGTAATACTCGTTCAGTTCCATGTCCTGGTCAATCTGATTTTTGTAATACACCTCGATGAGCCATTTTACAAAGGGCCATTCCTTGCGGTCAACCTGCTGGGCGGTGAGGAACCCCAGCCAGGTTGCATAGAATTCGTCGGGCATAAATTCATCATCGAGTTTAAACCTGTACTGGCGGATTTCGTTAGGTACGATATCTACCCCACCCTTCTGGGTGAATGTTTTCTGGAACGGTTGTACCAACGAGTGAAAAGTGGCGTTAGCCAGACGGAAGATGGTATCATCCGTTTTAATCGGGGTTGCGTATTTTACAATTTCGCTTCCCTGGGAGAGCATGTTCAGAATCCTTTTCTTATTCTGCCCTGCAAAATGCAGCAGTTGCATTTGCAAGTGAGTTGTTGGCGGTAACGAAGCGTTGGCAGCATCTCTGGGTTTCTGCCTCAGTCCTTGCATCTGCAACCGCCTGGTCATTCTGAAGCAAAGCGCTTTCTTCGACAAGCTCCAGCTGCTCTTCGTTCATACTGACCGCTTCATCAACTGATTCGAGGGCGTCAAGCCCGAGAACGGCATTTAATTTTGCGAATTGTTTCATTGAACGTCTATTTTTTAAATTGTGATTTGAATTTTCTTCTTCGGGATTGGAGAGCTGATATGCCCGCGTAACAGCATCGCCAAGTGTGCCGATGGAGTTGACAAAAACGCCCATTATATCCCTTGCGAAAAACACTTTGCCTGTAAGGTGTTTGTCCTCACAGTTGGGGAATCTTTCTTTTATGACGTCCATGAATTTTTTGTCGATCGGGTCAAGCACTTCTTTGATATAGGTATCGTAGTTGCCTTCACGGAGTTCATCAAATGCTTTACTTTTTTCGGGACTGGTGCTTGCGGCTACTGTATGGAATTTTACCCCCTTTTTCTCCCAGTGAGGCTGCCAGTCGGCAAAGCGCATGATTACGCCAACGCTGCCGATTTCATCGGTGTCGGTGCTGGCAATGATTTCATTGGCGGCAGATCCTATCCAAAGGGCAGCGCTGGCCATCAGTCCGTCAACATAAGCGACCACGGGTTTTTGGGTATTTCTGATAATGTTGGCCAGGGCTTCTGTTCCGTCAACGGTTCCCCCCGGGGAATCAATTTGAAGAACTAATGCTGAGATATTCGGATTACTGTCTGCCTGCTGGATTATCCTTCCCAGTGTTGCTGTCCCTGCCGGACCGCAAATCATATCTTCTTTCATCAAAACTCCTTTGACGGAGATTACCGCCACTGAATTTTGAGGAGCGGCTTTAAAACCTTCATTATTGCTGTATTTTGCTCCGTTAATATCTTTGCGTCAACTGCAAAGGCTGTTAAGGGGTTAAATATTTCGGGTGTAAATTCTGTTTGACGGTTGATAAAAGATGCGATTAAGGAGCCCTGGGCAAAAGCGAAGTTGGGCTCAATAAGCCAATTGCCTTTTAAAATTGCAGAAAGAAACAGTATAGAGTGCATATAATTTGCTTTGTTTCAGGCAAATTAAAGACACAAAAAAGGCGGTTTCAAGGACAGAAACCGCCGTATATAATGGTTATATGAGCTTAAAATGATTTTAAAAGGGTTTATTTATAAATCTTGACCTTGTTTTGGTTTTTCCTGAAAACTGAAAAGAACAACCGGCCAGCGAAGTTGTGTCTTTGCCGGTATTGATTTCGGCGGTAAACCTGAGCGGGTCGGTTTGATTACCTGCAAGTTTGTAATTGCCATTTCCATCGATAAAAATCACGCCCCATTTTCTGGGTTCCAAGTAGGTTATGGCTTCCTGGAGAGTGGCATTATCCTGCGGAATAAATCCGCTGATAACTGTATTGAAATGAGTCCCGGCAGAAGTTAGCTCTGATTCATTATTAAAATCAATCAATTCGACTTTACCGTTTCGGTAAATGTCTTTTTTGATGGCTTCGTAGTGCCAGACTTCTTCATCAAAGACAAACCGGTTCTGAAATTTCTGAATACTTTTATTGATGGGTACGCCCAAACTGATATTCACACCAATATAAGTCCGCATCATGGCTTTGGCCCTTTCCTCGTAATACCTGCCAAAGGCAATTGTATTGGTTTTGGTAAGTTCCCAGCCATACCTGTAAAAATCATGCTCCGAAATTACCACTTCCACAATTTCTGTGTAGGTACAGATATCGTCGGGGTATTTTTTGTCCTGGCTTGTATTCGGGTTTTTAAACAGCGACTGAAAATGCCTGTGGGAATGGGCATTTTTTGTAAAGTCAACGGGAAGCCCGAAATTAATATCGAGGAACCTTTTGACGTAAGGTTTTACAGGAATGGAAACAGCAAAACGTGATGGTAGTGATTTATTCATTGGCATAATTTGTAGTTTGCCAATGCAGGATGAAGCGGGTAAAAGTAGAAAATAAAACTGGTAAACAGAATTTATTATGATTTCATTTTTGATTAAACTCACATTTTGTGATGGTCTATCCCGCAATAACTTTCCTCTTATTCTATATATTGATGTTCTTGCATATTATACAAATGTAACACTATCGCAATTTTGTTCTTCTTATTTAATCATCTTTAAAAACTCATCTTCTCCAACAATTTGGTTTTACTTCCTGGGCTATTGAATAGCTGAATTTTCTTCATTTTTGAAGGATTCAGGTGTAGAACCAGTAATTACAAAATCTGTCTGAAACTGTAAATTATGTGTCAACATCAGCCCCAAGTTTTTTTAACTTTGTCCGCAGCATTTATCTGACTAATTGAATTTAGAACCCCAGTAAATACAGCCAACTTCTCATAAAACGGATTATGCTATCAGCATTTTCCAAATCAGTTTTAAATACATCTGCCACAAAGTCTCTCGTGTCCTAGGCATTGAAAAACCTGATTCATCGTTGTTTGTGGTATAGAAATCGAAATTGTTCGGTTTAAACTTTTTAATATCATTCAAATAGACCTTTTGCGCAAGCAATGGCATCCGCAGTCGCATCATGATGATTTGTAAGGTCAATGCCTAAATGCACAACAAACATTGTCCAGCGGTTGTCGTCCCGTCAATTTAAATGTTACCTTCATCATCAAAATTGGGAATTGGAAGATTCGAGAAATCAAGTGTTTGTTGTAAAACAATTTATATCAAAAAGGCATTTGTGAGAAACTAATTTTTTCCTTTCTATTAATGGAAATAATTCTTCCATATTTGGGGAAATTCCGGTTCATTTTCTGTCCTTTTCCGCAAAATTCCGTGAACCTTTATTTCAGGAGAATATTCGTTCATTGAGGTCGGACGAATTTTGAAATGGCAATATAATTTCTCACCATTTTCAACAAACGCCAACCCAATCTGGAAAATACTCCATCGTTTCCCAATAGCAGTTTTCCATCAATTGCAACAAAATTCATAGTGTTTATTTTCTGCGTAAACAATTCCTTTCGGTCTTTCTCCAATCACTTCCAACCCTAAAGCGAAATCATTCCCATTTTCATAGCCTGTCCAACATCACCAATCTAGTCGGGTTTATCCAAAAACTTTGGCAACTTCTCTAATCAAACCATCTTCGCGTCTAATTTGGTTTGTCAGCATTCTTTAATTCCGCAAAATATTCTTCTTTACAAGTCTTCAGCATTTCTTTAGTCAGTCTTCCTGAACTTGAATATGTTGTATTTTCCCAGTTCTGAGTCATTGCCCCAATAAAATAGCGTCCCGTTTTGGTTTGTATGTATTAATTTCAATCTTGAGTAAATAGAGGTAAGATATTCATTTAACCTTACTCTCAAACGAGAAATTCCCATGCTATTTTAATGTTTCTTGATAATAGAGAATGGGCTGATAGGTGCTTCCATTTCGATTACATGATTAATTTGATGAATGATTTTGTGAAGAAGACGAATCAAAAAACTCATCTGAAAATTCAAACATGATTGTTCAAGATTACAGGTTTTGTATTGCGTATAATTATGGTTGTTTGAATTACTCTCATAGGTAACTCCTGAAGTTTTACATTTGCAAATTCTTCCTTTTTTGTGTTCATCTGCATTTTTCGGTGATTCAGAATCCAATTCCTTTTTCTCCTTTGTTTTTGACCTCTTCAATTGCATTAGCAATGTCCTTGAAGAACTTTTAGTGGATTATCCCACCAATCAGGAGACCAAAGTTTGTAAATATTCCATCCCAGCATTCTTAGCATCGGTTTGAACAACTTCCCTGTCCTTTGCTGTTTTACTGCACGGTAAGTTTTCCATCGGTCAATATGCCCAATATGTATTCTGATGGTTTCAGCGGATTAACAACACACCAATGTCGATTCTATAGCCAGAACAACCAATATCTATTTGAACAGAATATCCCAGCTTTTGAATTTATTGCAACCATTTTTTCAAAAAATCTTTTGGTATTATTTTATTCGCATTTTCTTTTTGTGGTAAAGCTATTTTTCCTTTTTCTGTATATTCCAGAAAAGCTTTAATTCCCGCAACTCCTTCCGAAGATGTTCTTGAAATGTCAATCTGGTCAGAACGTAAGGTGGAAAATTTTTCATTTCGTATCTGGCTCGCGATATGGCAACATTTAATCTTCGCCAACCGCCTTCTTGATTTAAAGGACCAAAATTCAAATATATCTTTCCTTCCTGGTCTGGTCCGTAACCAACCGAAAACAGAATTACATCTCTTTCATCTCCCTGAACATTTTCCAAATTTTTATGAAAATCGGTTCTGATGATTCCATAGCGACCTTTTCTAAATGAGGTTCATTTTTGAATGCTTCATCCAGTAAATCTTCAATTAGGTTTTGTTGAACAGGAGCTAAAAGTCACAATCCCAATGTCTTTGTAAGAGTATCGGGTCGGCTAGGCGTTTTAATAATACTTCGGAAACAATGGCTTTTGCCTCGAAACTATTCTTGCCGTGTTTTGCCCTGGTCATAATATCCGGGAACAGGCACATTATTCAATTTTTGTTGCAATGTCGTCAGGAGATGGGAAAGTCAATAACTTATTTTCGTAATAGTTTGAATTTGCTAAATGCGATTAAGCTTTCGTGCTTACTCCTATAGTGCCACAACAAATGTTTAGATGGCATGTGATAAGCTAGGCAATCATCCAGAATACTTTCCAAATCTTCTTTGTCGGCGTTTTCTTCATCAAAATGATTTGTTGCGAAAAACTGGTAAGTGGCATTTGCTTTGGGTCAACAACAATAACATTCTGACCTCTTGCAATTGCTCCAACAGCTTCTGGCTTGTTGGCATTTCTCAGAGTTTCAACAAAAATCACCAAATCAAACTTTTGATTTATCAACTTCAAAATACTGGGCAACGGGAAATGGGGCTCATTAATCCACATGGACACATTCTGGGCAGAAGATTTGGAATTAAGTCGAATAATTTTCAAGTGACATGCCTGACCATTACTTCTTATTGCCCGCTGAAGTATTCCAATTTCAGGAAACTGTTTGCGGCTTCTTTTGTGAACGAAGGAATTTTAGAAGCGAGTTTTGCATATAGCTCTGCCTTAGTTAGTTCTTCAAAATATTTACTTTGCTCCTTAAATTTCTTGATTTTCCTTCAACAATTTACCGTTGAAAACGGATAAACTTATGTCTGCTGAAATAATGTACCCGAGAAATGCTTGAATATTGATTTTTTGAAAGATGCCAAGACTTCAAGGTTCTTGGGCTTACCATTGGAATATGCATCAACAACCGAGACAAAATGCCACATTCAACTATTTCATCTTTTATGCGGTTCCAACTTGTCCAGTCAGCCGCAAAGAATCGAGATTTCTGAACCAGTTCTCAAAGCGTTTT
>JADIYN010000078.1 GCA_016705335.1 Draconibacterium sp.
GCCGTGGCAGCTCTGGCATTGGCGTTATACAGAACCCGAACCGGCTTTTGGATATTTGTCCACACGGCCCGGTTGATACCGAAACCTAATCCTCTGTTCAACGCCATTACTGCACCATTGTTTTGCTTTCTTCAAATTTAGTTGTTTTTGGTGATGGTTGCAGGTGCAATATGAAGAAAATTCTTGTGCTGGTGTGCAAAATGTCATCAGTCCCAACCATCGATGCAAGCCCAATTACGCTTAACGGGGTGAAGTCAATTCCTGAGTCTATGTCTTTTCGGAGAATTTCTGATAAAAACCCTGTACCCAAGGTTTTTGTCCTGCAGGTATTTTTTAAGCCAGTGACGGCTCCTTACGAATACATTCATTTTAACTCCCCGGTAAACTTCACTGATTTACCGGTGAATGCTCGATCTGATCGAAGATGTTCGATGCGTTAAGTGTTCCAATGTCTATTGAGTTGATGGTCCCCTGCTCAACTCCGGCTTTCAACAGGTGTTGAACCCGTTCATCCCTGTTCCGTTCCCGCCGGCAACACACTGGCCAGCGGAGTTGCATAAACGCCTTTGTAATACTCCGTTCAGTTCCATGTCCCTGGTCAATCCTGCTTTTGTAATACACTTCAATGAGCCATTTTACAAAGGGCCATTCCTTGCGGTCAACCTGTTGAGCGGTGAGGAACCCAAGCCAGGTGGCATAGAATTCGTCGGGCATGAATTCATCATCGAGTGAAACCTGTACCATGGCGGATTTCGTTGGGGACGATATTTACCCCAACTCTTCGGTGAATGTTTTCTCGAACGGTTGTACCAACGAGTGAAAAGGTGGCGTTGGCCAGACGGAAGATGGTGTTTGGTCCGTTTTAATCGAGGCTGTATTTTTACAATTTCCTGCTTCCTGGGAGAGCATGTTCAGAATCCTTTCTTTATTCCCCTGCCCTGCGTCAATGTAATAAGCACCGTATTCCTGTATGATTGCTTTTGTGGTACTGCCATGATTGATATTATTTTTTAAGAGTTTTCGTCAACTTTTGTTGTGCTAAGGCTGTTGATGGTTTCCCTGTCTGTTTCTGCGCTTGGTTTGCTGCAGGGTCCGTGGTTTCGTTGCCTCGATTTTACTTCCCGGTTTTGCAGCCAGCAGGGTACGAACAGCTTGGCTTTTGCTTCGGGGCTTTACTGCAGCTATGGTTGGGTCGATCGCATCAAATGCAGCAAGCAACCGCATTTGCAAGTGAGTTGTTGGCGGTGACAGAAGCGTTGGCAGCATCCCTTTGGGTTTCTGCCCCGGTCCGTGCATCTGTAATTGCCCGGTCGTTCTGAACTAAAGCGCTTTCGACAAGCTCCAGCTGCTCTTCGTTCATACTGACAGCTTCATCTACTGACCTGCGAAGGCATCAAGCCCGAGAACAGCGTTTAATTTTGCGAATTGTTTCATTGAACGTGTATTTTTTAAATTGTGATTTGAATTTTCTTCTTCCGGGTTGGAGAGCTGATATGCCCGGGCAACTGCATCGTTAAGCGTGCCGATGGAATTGACAAAAACGCCCATGATATCCCTTTGCAAAAAACCTTGCCTGTAAGATGTTTGTCCTCGACAGTTGGGGAATCTTTCTTTATGACGTCCATGAATTTTTTGACAATCGGGTCAAGCACTTCTTAATATAGGCATCGTAGTTGCCTTCACGAAGTTCATCAAATGCTTTATTTTTTTCGGGACTGGTGCTTGCGGATACCGTATGGAATTTTACTCCTTTTTTCTCCCAGTGAGGTTGCCAGTCGGCAAAACGCATGATTACACCAACGCTGCCGCGATTTCGTCGGTGTCGGTGCTGGCAATGATTTCATTGGAGGCAGAGCCGATCCAAAGGGCAGCGCTGGCCATCAGTCCGTCAACATAAGCGACCACGGGTTTATGTGTATTTCTGATAATGTTGGACAGGGCTTCTGTTCCGTCAACGGTTCCCCCCGGGGAATCAATTTGAAGAACAATCGCTGAAATATTCGGATTACTGTCTGCCTGCTGAATTATCCTTCCCAGTGTTGCGGTTCCGGCAGGACCGCAAACCATATCTTCTTTCATCAAAACTCCTTTGACAGGATATTACTGCCACTGAATTTTGAGGAGCGGCTTTAAACCTTCGTTGTTACTATATTTTGCTCCATTAATATCTTTGCGTCAACTGCAAAGGCTGTTAAGGGGTTAAACATTTCAGGTGTAAATTTGCTTGACGGTTTATAAAGGATGCGATTAAGGAACCCTGGGCGAAAGCGAAGTTGGGCTCAATTAGCCAGTTGCCTTTAAAATTGCTGAAAGAAACTGAATTGAGTGCATATAATTTGCTTTGTTTCACTTGTACCCAAAAAAGATACGAAAAAGGCGGTTTCAAGGACAGAAACCGCCGTATATAATGGTTATATGAGCTTAAAATGATTTTAAAGGGTTTATTTATAAACCTTGACCTTGTTTTGGTTTTTCCTGAAAACTGAAAAGAGCAACCAGCCAGCGAAGCTGTGTCTTTGCCTGTATTGATTTCTGAGGAAACCTAACGGGTCGGTTTGATTACCTGCAAGCTTGTAATTGCCATTTTTCCATCCATAAATATAACGCCCCATTTTCGGGTTCCAAGTAGGTTATGGCTTCCTGGAGAGTGGGCATTATCCTGCGGAATAAATCCGCTGATAACTGTATTGAAATGAGTCCCTGCAGAAGTTAGCTCTGAGGTTTCTGAAATTCCATGGAATTTGCGGAGCAGTAAATTTCCCCAGATATTGGTTTGATTTAATAGGTTAACGGCAGATCCAATTAACCCAAAATTCACCGAATGGAACAGCCCATATTTTTAAAAGCCCGCCAAGGTTATCACCGGTTTTATTCAGTTGTCTCATACTCTTTTATTGCCTGTTGCGAAAGTGTCCCTAAATCATACAGATTCCGCAAAACTATTTTTTCTATTTTTTTGAAAATCTCATTATTAAAATCAATCAATTCCACTTTACCGTTTCGGTAAATGTCTTTTTTGATTGCTTCATAGTGCCACACCTCTTCATCAAATACAAACCGGTTTTGAAATTTCTGAATACTTTATTGATGGGTACACCGAGGCCGATATTCCACCAATATAAGTCCGCATCATTGCTTTGGCCCCTTTCTCGTAATACTTGCCAAAGGCAATGGTATTGGTTTTGTAAGTTCCCAGCCGTACCTGTAAAAATCATGTTCCGAATTACCACTTCCACAATTTCTGTAGGTACAGATATCGTCGGGGTATTTTTTGTCCTGGCTTGTATTCGGGTTTTTAAACAGCGACTGAAAATGCCTGTGTGAATGGGCATTTTTGGTAAAGTCAACGGGAAGCCCGAAATTAATATCAAGAAATCTTTTGACGTAAGGTTTTACAGGGATTGAAACAGCAAAACGGGATGGTAGTGATTTATTCATTGGCATAATTTGTAGTTTGCCAATGCAGGATGAAGCGGGGTAAAAGTAGAAAATAAACTGGTAAATAGAATTTATTATGATTTCATTTTTGATTAAATCAATTTCAGATATTCATCCCGCCAACTTTCCTTCTATTCTATATATTGATGTTCTTGCATATTATACAAATGTAACACTATCGCAATTTTGTTTTCTTATTTAATCATCTTTAAAAACTCATCTTCTCCAACAATTTGGATTTTACTTCCCTGGTTATTGAATAGCTGAATTTTCTTCATTTTTGAAGGACCAGGTGTAGAACCAGTAATTACAAAATCGGTTCGAACTGTAATTGAAGTGTCAATATCAGCCCCAAGTTTTTTAACTTTGTCCGCAGCATTTATTCGGTTAATTGAATTTAGAACCCCAGTAAATACAACTTTCTTCGCATAAAACGAATATTCAAATAGACCTTTGCGCAAGCAATGGCATCTGCAGTCGCATCATGATGATTTGTAAGGTCAATGCCAAATGCACAACAAACATTGTCCAGCGGTTGTCCCGTCAATTTAAATGTACATTCACAATCAAAATTGGGAATTGGAAGATTATAGAAATCAAGTGTTTGTTGTAAACAATTTATATCAAAAAAGGCATTGTGAGCAACTAATTTTTTCCTTTCTATTAATGGAAATAATTCTTTCCATATTTGGGGAAATTCCGGTTCATTTTCTGTCCTTTCCGGCAAAATTCCGTGAACCTTTATATTCCAGGGAGAATATTCGTTCATTGGAGGTCGGACGAATTTTGAAATGGTATGTACAATTTCACCATTTTCAACAAACGCCAACCCAATCTGGCAAATACTCCATCGTTTCCCAATAGCAGTTTCTACATCAATTGCAACAAAATTCATAGTGTTTATTTTTCGGGTAAAACAATTCTTTCGTCTTTCCTAATAATTTCCCCAACCTCTAAAGCGAAATCAATTCCCATTTTCATAGCCTGTTCAACATTTCCACCCAGTCGGCAATATCCAAAAACTTTGGCAACTTCTCTAATCAAATCATCTTCGGGCAAGCTAATTTGGTTTGTAAGTACATCTTTAATTCCGCAAAATATTTCTTCTTTTGCCAAGTCTTCAGCATTTCTTTTTTGGTCATCGTCTCCCGGAACTCTGAATATGTTGTATTTTCCCGGTTCTTGTTCATTGCCCCAATAAAATAGCGTTTCCGTTTTGGTTTGTATGTGGTAATTTCAATCTTGAATAAATAGAGGTAAGATATTCATTTAACCTTACTCCCAAACGAGAAATTCCCCATGCATTTAAAATGCGCCTTGATAATAGAGAATGGCTGATAGGTGCTTCCATTTCTATTACATGATTAATTTGATGAATGATTTTGTGAAGAAGACGTGAATCAAAAAACTCATCTGAAAAATTCAAATATGATTGTTCAAGATTACAGGTTTTGTATTGCGTATAATTCATGGTTGTTTGAATTACTTCCTGCGTAATTCCCTGAAGTTTTACATTTGCAAATTCTTTCCTTTTGTGTTCATCTGCATTTTTCGGTGATTCAGAATCCACTCCTTTTTCTCCTTGTTTTTGACCTCTTCAATTGCATTAGCAATGTCCTGAAGAACTTTTAGTGGATTATCCACCAATCAGGAGACCAAAGTTTGTAAATATTCCATCCCAGCATTCTTAAAGCATCGGTTTGAACAACTTCCCTGTCCTTTGCTGTTTTGGCTGCACGGTAAGTTTTCCATCGGTCAATATGCCCAATATGTATTCTGATGGTTTCAGCGGATTAACAACACCAATGTCGATTCTATAGCCAGAACAACCAATATCTATTTGAACAGAATATCCAGCTTTTGAATTTCATTGGCAACCATTTTTCAAAAAATCTTGGTATTATTTTATTCGCATTTTCTTTTGTGGTAAAGCTTATTTTTCCTTTTTCTGTATATTCCAGAAAAGCTTTAATTCCTGCAACTCCTTCCGAAGATGTTCTTGAAATGTCAATCTGGTCAGAACGTAAGGTGGAAAAAACTTTCATTTCGTATCTGGCTCGCGATATGGCAACATTTAATCTTCGCCAACCGCCTTCTCGATTTAAAGGACCAAAATTCAAATATATCTTTCCTTCCTGGTCTGGTCCGTAACCAACCGAAAACAGAATTATATCTCTTTCATCTCCTGAACATTTTCCAAATTTTTATGAAAATCGGTTCTGATGATTCCATAGCGACCTTTTCTAAATGAGGTTCATTTTTGAATGCTTCATTCAGTAAATCTTCAATTAGGTTTTGTTGAACAGAGCTAAAAGTCACAATCCCAATGCTTCTTTGTAAGAGTATCGGGTCGGCTAGGCGTTTTAATACTTCGGAAACAATGGCTTTTGCCTCGAAACTATTCTGCCGTGTTTTGCCCCGGTCATAATATCCGGGAACAAATACATTATTCACTTTTGTTGCAATGTCGTCAGGAGATGGGAAAGTCAATAACTTATTTTCGTAATAGTTTGAATTGCTAAATGCGATTAAGCTTTCGTGCTTACTCCTATAGTGCCACAACAAATGTTTAGATGGCATGGATAAAGCTAGGCAATCATCCAGAATACTTTCCAAATCTTCTTTGTCGGCGTTTTCTTCATCAAAATGATTTGTTGCGAAAAAACTGGTGGGTGGCATTTGCTTTGGGTCGCCAACAACAATAACATTCTGACCTCTTGCAATTGCTCCAACAGCTTCACAAGTTGGCATTTGTGAGGCTTCATCAAAAATCACCAAATCAAACTTTGATTTATCAACTTCAAAATACTGGGCAACGGAAATGGGGCTCATTAACATACATGGACACATTCTGGGCAGAAGATTTGGAATTAAGTCGAATAATTTTCTAAGTGACATTGCCCGACCATTATTTCTTATTGCCCGCTGAAGTATTCCAATTTCAGAACTGTTTGCGGCTTCTTTTGTGAACGAAGGAATTTTAGAAGCGAGTTTTGCATATAGCTCTGCCTTAGTTAGTTCTTCAAATATTTACTTTGCTCCTTAAATTTCTTGATTTTCCCTTCAAACAATTTACCGTTGAAAACGGATAAACTTATGTCTGTTGAAATAATGTACTCCGAGAAATGCTTGAATATTGATTTTTTGAAAGATGCCAGTACTTCATGGTTTTTAAGTTTACCATTGGAATATGCATCAACAACCGACAAAATGCCACATTCAATTATTTCATCTTTTATGCGGTTCCAACTTGTCCAGTCACGCAAAGAATCGAGATTTCCTAACCAGTTCTCAGCGTTTTGTTTCCAAAATTCTGTCCAGTCAATCGAATTATCTTTCTCCGAATTGAAATCAATTTTCATTAAATCAAACAGGCTTTCTTCAATTTTTTGTTGTTCTTCAGAAAGAGCGATATTATTTAATACAGTCTTTCCTTTAATGTTGAGAAATAAGCGGCTTCCATCATATAAAAGATTTGCCAGATTATTTCTAATTTCCTTTGTTTTTAAGATGTCTTTAGTAATAATTATAAAGATTCGGTTAATTTGCAGACTTGTTTCGCAAATCTTTGAAACGGTAGTCCATTTGCAGTTGCCATTATCCCATAAAAAATCAAGATTTTAGATAATGTAGTTGCATTTCGTCCAAAAGTTCCTGTTCCTTTTTGAAGCAGGATTAAAGTTTCAAAATATTCAACGACTTTACTTTTTCAACCTTCCCCGTTTTTGATAAAGGTCGAAGCGTCTTTAATATTTTGTTTTGACCTAATAATTTTGGTAGAAACAATTTCTGAGAAACAGTATTCCAAGTGGTCAGATTTTGTTCAGCATCATATTTCAAAATGCCTTTATTAAAATCATTTAAAATTGTATCACGGTAGTTATCTCGTTTTTCTCCGTGTTTGGTTAATTCGATAATTTGAGTAAGATTTCGTTCAGGACGTTCTATATTAATCAATGTTGCTGGAGTGTCTGGCAAAGATTTTATTTCTGCGCACAGCTTTTCTAAACTGTCAGTTTTTTCTTTGTCAAATTTAGTTTCATCAATCAGAAGCAATTCACATAGTTGCTTTTGATTTTGAAGCTTTTGATTTAGGATTTCAATATATTTTGAGATTAATTCGTGAGCAGTCGTTCTGTTTTGCGGATTATATATTTTAGTCGCAATTTGTGCCAGCGGATGATTATGTGGATGACCGCACAGCGTTCCCGCATTTTGTAATTCTTCAACCTTATCAGATAACTCAACAAATTTCTCTTTTGTTAATACTGCAATGAACTTTTCGTCAAACAGAATATTATCTGATGCACTGCTAAGTTCTGCATAACCAGTAAATGAATCGTACAAAGAAAAACCAAAGTGATGTTTTTTGTGTAATGCTTCAACATATTCATTTAATTCTAATCTTTGATTATGAAGTCTTTCCGCTTCTGTAGCAAATTCAAGAGGAGAAGATTTTCGAATTATTTCTGTTGTTTTTCTAAGCTGTTCTAAGACATTGGATTTTTTGATTTGTTAGAATGAAGTTCGAGTCCAAACGGGTCGAGTCCAATACCAGCCAAACGTTTTTGAACAACTGTCAAAGCAGCCATTTTTTCGGCAACAAAAGAACCTTTTTCCCTTGGTATAATGCATTTGCAATAATATTGGTTATTGTTTGCGATTTCCCTGTTCCGGGAGGTCCGTGAAGAATAAAACTGTTGTCCTGTGTTGCAGCACAAATAGCTTCCAACTGTGTTGAATCGGCACTTATTGGTAAAGCAATCTCAGAAGGATAATACTTTTTATCTAAGTCATTTTCAGGGGAAACTTCTTCTGATTCCCATTCCAGCTTCCCCGACACCAAACTGCTGACAATTTTATTATCTGTAAGTTTATCTGCATTATTGTGGATGTCGTTCCACATAATAAACTTGCTAAATGAAAATATTCCCAGAAATGCATGTTCTTCCAAATCCCACCTTGATTGGGACACTAATTCCCCGACGAATAATATTGAAAATTCTAGCCACATCAACACCACTATCATCACGGGGAAGTTCTTCCAAACCGTTAATGGTCATGCCAAAATCTTGTTTAAGCATCTCCAGTAGGTTATGTTCATTAACGTTTCTTCTTCTCTGCTTCGAATAATGTATCCTTTTTGAGCGGATTTTCGGATTATTTCAATTGGTAAAAGCAAAATAGGGGCATAACGAGCTAATTCCACTATTTGGGGTTTCATACCATTTTAAAAATCCTAATGCAAGATAAAAGTGTTTGCTCCATTCTCTTCCAACGACAAGCGGGAAGACCGATAAAGCTTTGTTAATGCAGATTTAATTCCGCTTCGGTTAAGTATGTCCGAAGTCGTTTTGTGTGAGGTCGAATTTCAAAAGGTCAACAATGGGGTCTGACATATTTATTTGCTGGTAAACTCCTGAATTTGTGTTTGGATTATACCATTCATCCGGTTTTGTTAGAACCTGAAATTCATCGCCATCAGCAAGTGCATCCTCAAATGCACCTAGATTAACAGAAAATAATTGAATTGTACTTTGGGTAATTCGCAGATTTAAAAGATTATTGCGAAGGCTTAAATCTAATAGCTTTCTTTCCCATAGTTTTTGTTTCGTAAATTGAATTGATTCTGTTATTTCTATCTTTCCTCCGTCAACAATCGTATCTGGTTCTTGGCTTTCTCTGGCAATAGCTTCTTTATCTTCAATAATTTCCCATCCATCGGAAGTTTTGATTCTTTGAGGAAGTGGTTTTATCCCACTGAATCTTGCTCTTTTTATATCAACGAACAGGATAAAATCTTCCTCTTTGACTAATTTATAGTTAGCTGAATTGATTGCTTCGTCAAAAGATTGTATGTGCCCGGCATTCATACATGTAGCTTCAACCAAAGTAATTTCATTTATTCCTTGTGCAATCCGCTTTTTTAGTAATGAAACATCATCATTGACACTATCAGCAAATGTATCGTCAATTAACCAGGCTCCAACAAAAGCATGTCCGTTAATTACTACTAATAATGGATTTAGTCCAATTGCCTCAATACAACTTGCATATAAAATTGCCATATCAACACAGGTAGCGCTTTTGTGAGAACATAGTATCACACATTCGTATTCGTTGACCTTCATTCTCGAAACTTGCAGGAGGAGAGCAATAGACAATTCCAAGGCTTGCAATAGCTTCAAAAACTGCACCCATTTGTTTTTTTACCCTGTTCGGATTAAGGCTCTGATATGCATCAAAGATGGATTGTCTGTCCAATTATCTAAAATTCTGGAGGCAATTTGTATCACTTTTGAAATCTCAGGATGGTTTGGAGTTACAAATGCTGCCAACATTTCAGGTAAAGTCCCGATTCCATTCCATTGGTCGTAAGCCAAAATATCGACATTATAATTTTCAGTAAACAGCAACTCTTCTTTCGAGGAAATTGAAAGAAATAAATCTCCCGATAACTTTTCTGTAAGTTCAGACAAAAAGTTTGCTAATAGTTTTAGCCCTTTTACTTCAATTTCAATTCTTTGGTGTGCCTGAAGAATCTCAATTCGATGCTCCCAGTTATTAACAAAATCAGGTTCACCTTTATCTCGATTTTTAAATCCAGTAAATCTTCATCAGAAGGGTTTTCAACTACAAGTTTTCGAATGATTGGAATCCGGTTTTGTTGAATTGCATAATTTGCAACCGGAGTGTAGATAAATTCTACTTTGGGTGAGTTGGATGATTCAGTCATTTATTTAATTTTAAGGTTGATCTGAGCTGGATAGATTGCGCTCTTTTGCAAATTTTGGTTTGTGTGTCAGCCTGTGCGATTTGCAAATGTGTCGAATGTGCATTATCTTCCATATCAGTCCCGAAAGGCAGAAGCGGGTGGGCAAAAACTAATTTTTTCTTGCACAAAACTTCAATCAATAAGACAATATAGTCTATCACTTTTTTCAAATTTATAATCAAGTTATTAATGTGTAACTCGGTCTATTAGCCTTGCATAGTTAGTGTATGTTGTCGAATGGATTCCTGAAAGCGTTCCTGTCCGCAAGGACGGTACGGCGTGCGAGAATCCGCAACTGAATGCCACGCCAAACCCCACAATGCAATTTGACATTTTGTTGGCATTTTTTGTTTTTTATCTACCACGTTATTTCCACTTTGTAACCCCTTCAATATCTTCATTATTACTATAATCATAGATTATTGCAACACTATGCCTTGCTCTAGTTAATGCAACATAAAATTTCTCTTTTACATCTTTAATTGGTTTTCTCTTCCGTTTTTTTAATTCTGTAAAATCATAAGTATTGTCTTTAATCCATTTCTTAATGTTGGGAGTTGGGTAAACAATTACTCTATCAATAGTCTTTCCTTTTGATTTGCCAAACGTGAGAACAGGATAATTTGGAATCACTTTTGTGGATTTGCTCCAAATTAATTGTGTTGGGCTATAGGTTTTCATGTACGCGCAAACATCTTTCGGTTTAATTATGAAAACTCCCTCGTGAGTAATAATACTACTTCTGCAATTATCACATTCGCAAGGCTCTGTTTTTTCAAAGTTTGGGTACAGTTTTGAAGCGTAATTGCATATTTGCTTATTGTGTCGATGCGACTTTTTCAATGTGATTTCATCTATGTAACATTTAATATTCTTTCCCAACTCGTTCTCAACAAACTCTTTTATTTTTCCATTTTTATACTTTGGATATTTTCTGTAGTGATTTGTCTTATATGTTACCTGTCGTGGGTCGCCTACAAGAGTCGTTGCTATATCAGACTGAAATAGAAGTTTAATAATTTCTAAATCAAAACCTGCTAAATCCTGAACTTCATCAATAAAAATATGTGAATATATTCTTGAAAGTCTATTTATAATATCTCCATTTGTTTTCTCGTTACACCCAACGATAAATTTTGAAACTTTATCAGAAAATATTTTCCATCCAGAAGTAAAATAGAACTTTTCAAAATCTTTCTCTCCCCAGACAATGGTCTCCCATGTATAATTATTGGGTTTCCTGTTTTATCTCTACGAATGCTTGAATCTCCTTCGCTTAACAACATACCTTAACATCCTTATCAAAAAGCATATTATTCACAGCACCTTGGAAAGGTCGAACACCATGTTGTAATAGAAATGAAAACCACCCTTGGATTTTGATATTTGAAGGAACAGATTTTCGTTTTTCCAGTATTATATTTTGTATTTCAGATTCGTTTTCAATGGTATAAGTTGTAATTAGAATTCTTTTGTTTTGTCGAGTTCTAACGCCTTATTTACAATATAAGTAGTTTTACCAGAACCAGCAGCTGATATCATTAATGTATTGTTATTCATTGCACCAACTAATTACATCTTCAATATATTGAGGAAAATTGATTTTCTTTTTTGTTTGAAAAAGTCTCAATGCATATTTCGTTTTATGGTTTTTCATATATTTTACAATAGACTCCTCGGAATTGTACAAATCTTTATCAATTTTAAGTGCACTCCATAAAAGATCTAACCTATTTTTATTTGCATCAACAATTTGAGGTTCAACGTATTATATTTACCTCTTTTGTCTGCAAAAATCTGGATACAAGTGACATCTTTATAATCCTTAAATCTTTTTGTAACCTTTACATCATAATTGCTATCATTATCGGTGACAACCGCGGTTGGATGATTTAAGCCTTTAGCAATATCTAAAAACCTTTTAAATGCTAAACTTCTAACAGAAATAACATCTATTCCTTCTTCAATGGGAAGTTTCCCATCATTTTTATCCATAAAGGCTCTTTGCACAATAAGTTCGTCTGAATCTCCCTCCACCAAAATTGCTTTTACAGAGAATGAGCCTTAAAGTGTCATTCCCGATAATTTTTAAAATACTTCTGCGTAATTGGGTCTAAATCATTAATATTAAATGTTTTCTTATTAGAGCTAATTAAAGTTAAATTATCAAGTCCAAGTTTATTCGCAACAAAACTACTATGTGTATTTACGATTATTTGTTTCCCCTTACAATTATCATTAATATGCTTAAGAAACTGATTAAGTTTAGTATGAGTTAAGTGGTTTTCAGGTTCTTCTAAAAGAATCAGATTTGCTTCATCACTCTTTTTATGAGACAGGGCAAGTAGCGTTTTTACGATACTTTGCTCACCTTTCCCAATCATATGAAATGGAACTTCATCTATTAGTGTCATTAATGTTGTTTCCCATGCATTTTGAGTTGATAAATCGACTGATATTTGGACATTTTTATCTTTCGAAAAATTTGAATGTTTTTTTACTTGTTTATTGATTGCTTTTATCGAGTCGTCAAGCATAAAACCTTCTTTCATTTTCCTGAAAGCCTGTGAAATACTTGCCTTTTCTTTATCATTTAAGTTATTCTTTATTATCCTTGATATGTATATATCCGAGCCATTCCTATATCTATGTGATGAAGAATCTATTAAAACAGATTTAATCGGAATGCTTTGAGAAGTAATTGAATCTCTATCAAATGAACGCCATTTTATTTTATAGAATTCTATAGGTATAGTTTCTAAATCCTTTAAAATTAATTCTTCATATTCGGTAAATAGTTTTCATCAAATTCTATTTTGAAAGAAACCCCTGATGCTTTTCCTCTATCTATATTATCATCTCCTTCTAATTTAGCTAATTGAGGGGAGTCTTCTCCATCAAAATATAGTTCAATTAAGATATGAGGTAATATTGCATCTTTTCCTTCTTTTAAATTCTTTAAATACTTATTAATAACTTCGTTGTTAAATAAATATTGAGACAATTCATTGCGAAGGTAATTTCCGTTTATGACACCTGATAAAGCTAAGTGAATAGCTTCCAATATAGTAGATTTACCAACTTCATTATTCCCAACTAATATGTTCAATCCATCAGATAATTCAAGGATAAAACTCCCATTGAAACCTTTAAAGTTCTCAATATTTACTTTTTTGATTCTCATTTTCATAATATTAGGCTGGTTGAAGTAGATTAGTTTTAATTAATCTTCAGCATATATTTGTTCTTAGTCACATTGAATGCCAGTATATCTATAGAGTTGTGGATATATCGGCATTATCTTGATTGAGTTAAATTTATTAAAATACTGATTGAGTGCAGGATGTGTAAATTGTGTATCATTGGTTTAAAATTTGGTTTAAAAAAAGTGAGCTTATTTGGTCGAAAAAATTATAAATATTTTACTTTCAAACTTATATAATTACGTTTAAAAAACCTATTTATACAACAGATTTTTATCTGACCAAACCTTTTGTTGTATATGTGAATATTCTGATAGTCATCGGGATATAGTATTACTGTTTTTATACTCCATGAAGCTTTTAAATATGACGCAATTTGATACTTGAAAACTTTTTTTTATGTCAGCTTAGTTGTAAGCTTATTGAAAGTGTCCCTTAATCATACAAATTTCGCAGAATTATTTATTTGACTTACGAGATAAAAAAAAGGCGTTAGCCTTTTCCTTTTTAATACACGATTCGATAATCCGGTGGAAAGAATTTCTGAATATGTTCTTTAATTTCACTAATTGTCTGGTGGTAAAACTCTCTGAAAGTAAGAAAACCCATATCATAATCGGCATGGATTTTAACGATTTCAGATTGGTTTGCCTGTTCAAGAATAAATTCACGAACAGTCCCTGATTCGAAGCAGATTTTGCCGGTTGCCAGGGAAATGATTCTTTGTTTAATATCAACTGCATAATCTACTCTGTTAAAATGCACGATTGGCACTTGGTACAACCATTTCAGTTTATCAACTTCCGGAGTTCCGGAGAATTTTGTACCATCCGGTTTCATCAGTTGTGCTTTGCCAAATGAGTTGACATGCCACAACAGGTATTTCTTACCATTGTATTCAACGACGCATCCTAAAGTTTTAGGGAATTCGTTCACGAAATTGATTTCCATAATGTTAAATTTTAAATTATTTATAATTTCAAATAGCTTCATCACGGCTTGCCATAATAAACTGCGCTTTTGTTCCCTGTTTATGTGTAAAAGGATTTCCAAGTACGCTGCCTCTTCCACAATAAACGTCCACTGTTCCCGTCTGAGTTACGTGTGTCCGTTTGTTCACCACGTTCAAAACCATTTCTCTTGTCATAAATTTTATTTTTAAAATTTGTAAATCACTGAATCTTCGGCTTCAGCGTACCGTCTTTTTTTGGAAGCCATCTCTTGTGTTTCGAGAAATATTGTCAAGGGGTGCATGTCAGTTTTATACCAAAAAAGCGAAGCGTACAGACAATTGATAAAACTGAACGCATCCGATGGAAACTTTTCAAAAAAATTCCATGTGGAGTTTTTGAGAAGTTCCCCTTTACATTTTTCGGGTAACACACACCTTTGCTTCCGGAAAGAAGAGACGGTATGCCTGTGTCGAAGTAAGTACATGAGTCCATGAGATAGGGGCGGTCATGCATAAGGGTTAAATTTACTGCGCCATCTTCTTTTATGGCGTGTAGGAAATTTCACCTGCAGGGCAAGGGCTTTTTGCGGTGGGATGAATCCGGTTACCACGGATTCATGTATAAAATGGGCGAATACCGTGTTTCTTCAATTTGATTGCTGACAGTATGGAACGTCCGGAGTTCTTAAGCGATAACTGTGTGATTGTGGTGGAAATCCATACATTATTATATTGAAAATTAAAAGATTATAATGTCTTCTAATTTTACGATATTTACCATATAATCATATAAAAAACGAAATACATGAAAATCAAAACAAGTATGCTATGTGTAGTAATCATTTTGGGAATGTTCATTGTGCGGGTTCAGGCACAAAGTGTACCTGATATCACCGGATCTAAAGTAACAAAAGAAGAAGCCCAAACTGCACTTGACTTTCACAACAAAGTTCGGGCAGATGTTGGAGTTAATGCATTGACCTGGTCGCCGGATTTGGCTAAATTTGCCCAGGAATGGGCTGACCATTTGGCATCGCAAGGTTGCGATATGCAACACCGTCCCAGGACTGGAGAATGGACTCAGAAATATGGTGAAAACATTTTCTGGGGAAAGGGTGCGGATTATTCTGCTCTTGACGCTTCAAAAAGCTGGTATAGTGAAATTGAATTTTATACTCATGGAGAAATAAGTAGTTCTAATTGGAGCAAAACTGGTCACTATACTCAAATGGTCTGGAAAAAGACCTCACAAGTGGGTATTGCTGTGGCAAAATGCTCCGATGGCGCAATAATTATTGTAGCCAATTATGATCCTGCGGGCAATTTCATGGGAGAAAGTCCATATTAAAAAATCATTCATTCTTACTTTTTAAGCAACTGTTATTCGTGAACTGTTGCCGGCTGTTGACCGAGGTTTTTGCCATGGATTAAAGACCGAAACAGAACGAATTATGAGTTCCGGTCTTTGGAATGGCAAATGCCGCAGGTCGGATAATCCGCAAAAAAGAGAACACATTTGTTTGGCTGCCAGATGAAATGTGACAAAAAAAATCCTGCTTTCACAGGATTCTTTTGAAGTAAACTTCCGCTAGAATGGAAGATCGCTGTCTGCTGTTTCCATCACCGGTTCGCTTTTTTGCTTTTTATCAGCTTTCCTTGCAGCTTTTAGCAGTTTTTGCCGGTGCAGCTTCTTCTTCTTTTTCATCATCCCGAACAGAAACATAAGCTGTGTGTGTCCGACCGTAATCGTCTTTTTTCTGCATTTTAGCAAGTTCGAATGTCAGGTACTCTACCCCATTAAATTCGTGGGTAAGTTTCATCAGTTCTTCCACTTTCAATGTAACTTTTACGATTTCCATACCTGCAACCTGCTGTTCCTTTTCCGATGTAATTTTTTGTGTAACTTTTCATGATAATTTTTTTTTTAAATTAATAATATGCAGGTATAGATATTCCACAATAAATTGAAAATCCCTAAATGGTTTTTGAATAAAATGATGGCGCGAACGTGTGCGTCTTGATTTTATTCCTTCTTAAAAGCCATTTTTTTCGATTTAAAACGGGGGTTTTGTCGCCACTGACCAAAATTTCCTGTTTTGTGCGGCTGGTGCAAAAAGTTTCATACCCGAAATAAACAATCTTATGAAACACAGTTGGTTTGGTATATCACCTTAGCATTTTATTCAGGTAAAAAAAGTCATGGAAAGGTGCCTCACAAAATATATCGGATTAGGCACAGCTTGCAGGTATGAGATATCGTTTAGAGTTTCGAAAGTGGGAGAACTGTTTACCCGACGAATTTTAATGTGTAGAGTACTAATTTCAAATTGCGTTGCAGGAAGCGGGCAGGGTTGGATACACAAAGCCCATGTTTCTGCGATGATGGAAAAGCGAAGCTGTTCCGGCTATGCTGAAAAAGCCAAAGGAAGCGAAAAAGCAAAAATGAAGCAGTGATGGTGCAGACTGTGAAATTTTCTAATGGAAGTTTCCAAAATGAATCCGGAAAGCAGGATTTCGCGGGAGCAATTCAGTCCTCAGTTGTTAGAACCCAGTTAGAAAAACGACAAAAAAAAGGTGTCCGTCTTTCGACGGACACGTTCTTATTTATCAATATGATGATATCTCAGATTCCATGGGTGAGGCAAGTAAACTACAATTGAGTTATAGGATTTAATGAGGCTTTCAATCCAGGGATATTCTGAAAAGTCAGAATAGTCTAGATATGGAGAGAGGCACCAGAACATAGCATCGAGAGCATTGGTTACTTCAGCAAGTGGCAGAGTGATATCACTGGTAGTTTCACTTTCCGGAATTTGAATTGTTTCGGGTTTTTCATCTGTAACAATTTCATAATCTTCGGGCCACACAACACAATCATATGAGAAACCATTGCGCCATAATGTAAACTGAACAGCACCGGTAATTTTGTTTACGTCGTTGCTTGAAATTTCAGCACCCGGGCGAAGCCTGACTGCTTTTAATTCTGAATTGATTGAATCTTTTAGTATGATTTTCATCTCATTATAATTGTTAATTCTTTAAGGTATTCGATGGAACTCGCCTTATAATGGTTTATCTGTGGGAGTATTTTGCTCATGGCTCGTTTCATGATGTTATTATTTATATATAATGTTTACAATTGGTACATATTCCATATCCGTTGTCCTGGTCAAATTCGAGTTGCTCTTTGACATTTCCCCGAAAGCGGTTGCCGCAGCAACCGCAGGAAATGAAAGCCATTTGATTTGTAGATTCACCCACAATCAATTGGGTTTTTCGTTCTATAGGTGGATTATTTGCAGCATCAACAAAACAAGTTGTTAGTTCTTCTTTTGTGTGAATCCATGCGGCTGTTATTGAATCGATTTGGAAGAATTCCGAATCTATTTCTTTAAGAACAGCAGTTTCAGCAAATGGGCTGTCATCAATATGGCTATCGCTAACCACATAGAATTTTCCATTTTCATTCGTCCAGGAAAGCGCTTCGATGGAGCTGGCTTTTCCTTCCTTGATTTTTGCAGCTGCTTCGGTGGCGTCAGCCACCGGAGTAATTTTGTGAGGAATACTTTCATAATACATTGTTAAAAAAGCCCATGCCTTTGGGACTTATATTGGCTTCCGCCCGGATGGATCTATTCGGACGGGTCTGGCACGCCGGTTATTATTACAATAAAGGTTCTTTAGAGGTTATGACAAGTTTTCCGTACTGAACTTCAACATTGATTAATGTTGAAGGCAGGAAGCCGGCTTCTTCAAGCCATTTTCCGGACATTGTAAGTTTAGGTCGGATTACATAGCCTTTGGATAATTCTCTTTTTTGAATGTAATGAGGTTGCAGTTTTATAACTTTTGTCAACTTGTTTACTCCTGCCCTGGAGATTTGTTTTGGCATCCGTCAGTGAACGGACTTTGTCTGGCTCGCCGTTAATTATGGTAACCACTATTTGAGCCGCAGCGGATTAGGGCAAGGGCGCATCCCGCACAGTGAACAGTCAAGGGCGTTCCCTTGAATGTTCCGGTGGGCGAAATAACTTCACCATAATTAATGGAGAGAGGGTCACTTCAGACTAAAGAGGCTGTTGGATGTTGATGGCGTGTACCCGGCGTGGTTGGGCTTTTCGATTCCTGCGAAAAGTGCAGGTATGCCGCCATCCCTGATAACCCCGAAGGGGGATTTATTGGTTTTGTTTTTGGGATTACGAGATAAAAAAAATGGGAGTAAGCCCATTTTAATTTAATTAGTAGGAGATAACACGAAGAGGTATATTCATTGTTTTTGCAATATCCATCATGTCTTTTGTTCCTACAGATTTACCATTCCAGAAACATATACAGGCATCAGCATTTTTTGCCATTTCCTGATTTCTCTCGAAAGCTGCCATATTACCGAATACCTGATATAATGCCGGGTAATAATCAACTTTTAAATTATTGTTTTGGGCGTATCTGTGACCCAATCTACCGGTTCCATCTTCCAGCGATGAAACAATAATTACATTTTTCTTTTCTGATAAGAGTTTATTTAATTTCTCTTCCAGTAGGTGATAGTTTTGAAAGTCCCTACCACCTGCAACGATTACTCTGAATTGATTTTCCATGATTTTAATTATTTAGCGTAAGTATTTAAAAATGTAGCAAACTCGAAGTCAACTGTGTCATGATCCAGAACTTCCTCAGCACCCGGAAAGTAAATTTCTTCCAAATAGTTTGTGAAAGCATCTGACATTGACAATTCTATTTCATTCACCTTGCTCATAAAACCAATAAACTTTTTCATAATTTTCATTTATTTATCATAAATATTTTACCAAAACTTCGGCTTTGGCTTACCGCTTTTTTGCAAGCCAGGTCTGGAATTTTGAGAAATATTGTCAAGATGTGCATGTCAGTTTTATACCAAAAAGCGAAGCGTATTAAACGATTAATAAAACTGAACGCATCCGAAGGAAACTTTTCGAAAGAATTCCATCAGGAGTTTTGAAAAAGTTCGTCTTTACATTTTTGAAGAAACCAGAACTTTGCTTGCGGAAAGAAGAGACGGTATGCCTGAAGTCGAAGTAAGTACATGAGCCCATGAGATACAGGCGGTCTTTAGCCAGGGGAAATTTACTGCGCCATCTTCGTTTATGGCGTGTAGGACATTTTCACTGCAGGTAAAGAGCTTTTTGCGGTGGGATGAATCCGGTTGTTACGGATTCATGTATAAAATGGGCGAATACCTTGTTTCTTCAATTTGATTTCTGACGGTAAAGAACATCTGGCAGTTCTTACGCGATATGGGATTGTCGTGAAGCTAAGCTCAAATTGAGTTTGGGTTTTGGTTTTGGTTAGCGTTAAGTAAAGCTTAATGCTAACTGGTTATCTGAGTGAATTTCCCACAATCTGTTGAGTGATGAAAGCCGGAGCAGGTAATGAATTTGAGGTACTGTCAGACAATCAATATCGAAGTAATTCGATATTGAAGGGAATTTGGCGAGAAGTATTCTCACCAAAAGCCTGTTCGGTTCAAACTGAGTTGATGGACCAGCACCCAGGCACCAGGCACCTGTTACATTTCCCCCTCGGGATTCAAGGTAATTTTTCAGGTATTTAAGTGTTTGCCCTGTTGTATAAACATCATCGGCAATAATGTAATTACCCGGTTTAACTGTTCCTGAGAATTGAGGGTGATAATACAGCCTTTCGACCATCGATGAACCATGAGCAGTGTGCTGAAGGAAAACAGAATCGCAAAGCGTAAGATTTGAGTTAAATGTCATGAATTTTGCAAGAGCCATTGGGATTGCGTTCCCTGAATGTTTGAGAACAGGACAGACAAAGCTTGAAAGGTTTTGGAATGAGCTGTTATCGTGGATCAATTGACAAACCAAGTGTTGTGCGGATTCAATATCACCTTGTTTTGCAAGGTGATAGTTTGAATTGATTTTCATTCTGAGGACTGTTGAAATCCTGTGAATTTTTTCTATTCTCATGGCTCAGTAGGTTATTACCCGAAGTTTGAGATTCATCCGTTTTGCTGTATCGATCATGTGTTTTGTTCCGACAGATTTGCCATCCCAGAAACAGACACAGGCATCAGCAAACCTTGCCATTTCGACATTTCTTCTGAATCCCGAAGCTTTACCATGTTTGAGCCAGTTAGCCGGGAATTCAGAAACTCTCAGCTTGTTACTTTCTGCATACTTTACAGCCAGGGAATCAACACCCCGAGCCATCCCCGAAACGATAACCACATTGGCAGTTTTAGAGAAGAGTATATCCAGTTTGTTTGAGAGCAGGTCATAGTTATTGAAATCCCTTCCACCTGCAACGATCACTTTTAACATAATTTTTTGCTCCTGCCCACGGAGACTTTTTGTAGCTTCTGGCACGCTTGATTATGACAGGTATTTTTGGAAGCCGGGCGGATTAGGGATAGGGCGAAACCTGTGGAGAATTCAAATTTAGTGAGCTTGCTATACCCTATCCTGTTCCGGGCGGCGCATACCTTTGTCATGAATCAAGCGTGCAGTAGATATTACTTGTAGAGCATTTTAGAAACCAGGGCAATAAAAAACTACTATTTCCCTGAGATCAGGAAGATGGTAGATTAATTGTAATACCTTAGTTAGATTCGCCCAACGAATCCGTAAGTCAGAAAAAACGTCGCGTATTCAGGAGCGACGTAAATGAAAGTGATAGCTTTCGGGCTATTGTGCAGTTCAGAAAACACTCGCATTGGTGTTCATTACCAAAAGGAATCTCACTTGTTGTAATTTGCGGTTACAGTCCTAAGCCCTTTGAGTGGAGCAATTTGAAATCTATGATTCATGCTATTCTATTTTTTCATAGAGTATTTAAGACGAAAATCCTGAAAAATGGTACTGAACTCATTTTGAAAATGAAAAAGCAAATTATTTTTAATGTTCATCCATATTAATGGCCACGTCGGTATAAATCAAAAGGTTAAGTATTTCAAAATGTTATTTGTTACTTGTATCTGTTTTGATTCTGATTTCATTGGTTTTGTAAATTACAGTGTAATCGTGATTGAAAGTGATATGCCCCTGAAACGGTTTTTTTGTATCCATGTAAGATTTTATGCATTCAATAAATTTGTTTTTGTTCTCAGGAATACAAATAGTTGAAATTGAGTAATTAATCCCCGGCTCAATGGCATCAAGGAATTCCCAGACATTTTGCTTATAAATTTTGTACTCTTTATCCATTTTATCGTGTTTTTTGAGTTTTGAATGACCGTAAACATGGGTACGACATACGACAAAATGTATAATCCAGAGATTCAGCGATATAGGCAAAATACGGGCGCAAAAAATAAAATGTCGCAGGTTGTCGTAACAATGTCGTAACCATGCCAAAACAGCGTGGGTACGACAAATCTATGTGGACTGGCGCGGGTTTTAGCAATGTCGTAGGTGTCGTACCCACAAAAGCATATTTCATTTTTTTCTTTGATATGTTTATATATAAATTTCTATTTATAGATATATAATACATGTGCGTGTGATAGTTAGAGTTTTTTGTGCGGGTACGACAAATGGGGAAAAGATATGGATTCGGCATAATTTTGGGTTTTTGAAAAATAAGCGTGGTTAGGACAAACTGGATTTACAGCATTTGAACATAGTAGCAATTTCTTGCGCCTTCCGGTTTCCTGACACTTTTCTTTTCGAAGTTGAGCTGGGTCAGGGCCTCTCCTATTTTCTCCTCGGATATTTTGTGGAGATCTTCCCGACGGATTTTTTTACTTACATTCAGATAGTTGAATATTTCCCGGGGTTGCATCCAGGCTCCACCGCCATTCAACGGGATATCAAAATAGGTTTTGACATATTGCATGGATGGGGTTTCCTTTAGGTATCGCTGGTTATGTTCCTTGAATTCGTTCCAGTCAACTGAATCCCATTTATAGTTAAAATCCTGTTTGATAAGCAAAACAGCTTCTGCCCAAATCTGATCCACATCAACTTTTATACTGTAATCGCGGTTGATGGATTCCAGTTCGAGGATTAGCCATCGCCTGTAGCTCATGTTTGGTGTGAGGAATCCACCTTTCTCGGGTGTGCGGTTGGAGGTAAAACAGGCGCTGCCGATTCTTTTCCTGCGGATGGGTTGTGGTTCCCGGGGCAGATAAACATCAATTTCATTCGCACTCAGCGCTTTTTTGAATTCATCCTCGTTTTTGCGGGTGATTCCAAAAAGTTCATCAAAATAAACAAGAAAATAGCGTGCGAATGATTCCTGCAGGTTGAATTTACCGTTATCACTGGGGTCGGCAATCATGTTGTGCAAGGGTTTGGGTACAATGAAATTAAAAAAAAAGCTTTTGCCAATTCCTTCTTCAGCGTGGATAAGGCCCATTGCCACGTTGTTCGGATGCAATCCAAGGGCACAGGCAGCTGTTGCCACATACCATTTTTTCATATACACATATAGGCGCTCCTGGTAGAAACCATACTTCCTGCCCGGAAATTCCCGCATGGTGAGGTGGCTCATCAGCAAATCAATATGACTTACACCTTTGTATTTACCTTCAAGGCTGGCAAAATATTCGGCAATTGGATTATAGGAAGTGATTTGGTTTGGACTGTGCAAAATCTTTCGAAGGATTGAATCTGAAACGATAATGCCCTCTTCCAGTAAATGCAGGCTGATATCATTAAAAGTCACCGGATTGAAATAGGTTTTGGTTTTGGCTTTTATGAAAGATTTATTGGGATCAAATTCATTGACCTTAATATCATAATGTTCTTTTAGAAATTCCTTTACTTCTGCAACTTTATTTAAAGTTGCAGCTGTATTATTGAAATTAAGGCCGGTAAGTTTCATAACTGATTTTAGATAAGATACTGGTGTTTAAGCAGGACTGAATTCGAATAATAAAAGTGAAACTTTAATATCAAGAGTTGTGGTTTGTTCTAATTCTTTAAAAGTCATTGGAATTAAGTGTTTACTTTAAAAAATAGGTACTTCAAATTGTTTGGTATTGAAATCAAAAAACTGTGTCAAATCGTTGTTGTGTTTTGAGAATATGCTTCCGATTTTACCATCCCTGTTTTTGGCTATTTCAAATATCATTACATTTTGCAGTGAGTTCCCGTTGTCATCAATACCATTGGGGTCATAAAAAGCGGGCCGCCAGTTAAAGATCACTATATCGGCATCCTGCTCAATGGCGCCTGATTCGCGAAGGTCGGCAAGACGGGGAGTTTTATCCTCCCTGTTTTCAATTTGCCGGTTTAACTGAGCCAGAAGAAGAATAGGAACCCCTGCTGCTTTTGCCACCTTTTTCAGCCCTCTTGATATTTCTGCAACTTCCCTTTCGCGGTTTTTGTTACCGTAACTCTGGGATTTATTTCGACAACGGAACTGATATGCCGGATATCAACACCTGGGGTATCATCGATGAAAATTGGAAGCTGGCGAAGTTCTTTGTCTGCTCGATTATAGGCGCTCCAGTCACCAGCTGTCATTGTGCCCCGCTCAAAATTATGTCTTATGATCCCGCCATAACTGAGAATTAGGCGTTTGGATAATTTAAGGTTTTCCATTTCAAGGGAAAAACGCAAACGTTTTTATTGTTTTGTGCCGCGGATTTGGTAAATAAGTTTAATGCCACTGCGGTTTTCCCCATGCTCGGGCGTGCTGCAATAATAATAAGTTCGCCCTGCTGCCAGCCGTTGTTTAATTCGTTCATATCGGCAAGGCCGGTATGAACTCCCTGTATTTCTCCGGCCAAAGCTTTTTGCTGACGGATTTCGAGGTCAGTGCGTGTTTCATCGAGTATAGAGGAGATGTGTTTCATCCCTGATTTTCCTGCAAGCAAATCATCAATGGATTGTGTTGTCAGGTTGTACAAAGCTTCCAGTTCATCGATATTATCCTCATAAGCTTTTGAAATACATTCAGTAAATCTGCGGATAAGTTCCCGGGAGAAATATTTCTCAGCAATTATCCTGGCATGTTGTTCAATGTGGGCTGATGATGCTACCCTGCGGGTGAGCCGGGTAATTTCGCCGGGCCGCCAACTCTTCCAAGATCACCATTATCATTTAGTTTTGAGGTAACTGTTAGCAGGTCAATTTGATGGCCGGCATCTGAAAGTTCGAGAATGGTTCGAAATATGATTTGGTGCTCTTCTTTATAAAAAGATTCTTCTGAAACAATTGATGAAACATTGAATATAGCATCGCGTTCAAGCATGAGCGCTCCCAGAACCGCTTCTTCAACTTCAATGGCTTGTGGCGGTATTTTTCCGTAAATGGTATCGATATTGACCGTGTAAAATCAGGTTTGTTTTTTTTGGATTCATTTTAAAAATGGGTTTTAATTTGTAAGACCTTCCTGTGGATCTGCATGTTGGTTTGAGGATGGTTCAGCATGTTGCTTTTCACTTCTACGGATTTTACGGGTGTGATGAATTTATCCATTTCGTTAAGGGCAATCTGAACCTTCTTCCAGGCTTTATTCAGTGTTGTTATTTTTTGATAGATCTTGACGCTTTTGGGAAGCAATTCATGCAGTTCCTCCAGCTCTTGTTTGAATTCCATGATGCTTTGTTCTGCTTTTTCCCAGGTTTGTTTCATAGGAATTAAATAATTTTGGTTGGTTTAGATTCCTGAAGTTTAAATTTTATGGCCCAAACCCAGGGGTTTTCATAGTAGTTTTCTATTCCATAAATAGAAATCCATTTGGCGATAAAACCTTCCCGGAAGTTAACCTGGCCAATTTCACCAAGATTGAGAATTTTACCGACGCTGATTCCTTCCTCCCGGGCTTCATCTTCGGTAATTGTTAGTATTCGTTGTGGTTTTATATCTGTTATTTTGAGCCAGATTCGGGCTTGATTTTTACGCAAGTGAATTGAAGGTGTCCAACAGTAAGTGTGATTAGGTGTTTTATCATTTGAATCGGCTTTAAATTCCATGTATTCTTTATCGTCATCACAATCATAAGTATTAGCAAAAGTTTCTTTCACCCAGAGATAATCACCGGGTTCTCCGTAAGGGCATAATATTGGATATCGGTAACACTTGCCATTATTCAAACGTGCAATCCATTTGCCGCTTTCCTTAAATATTTCAACGGCCGGTTCCATAGATTTTGAAAGTGGTGATTTGAATAAGCGACGTGTTGCTGTTTTGGCTCCTGATAGAATTGCCCGAACCATTTCTGTATCGAACAGTATAGGATAATCCCTGGTATTGGTAGTTGCCCTTGCGTAGTTCTTCTTCAATATGGTTGTGGTGATATTCTTTTGTTGCGCTCTTTATTGAATAAATTGAGTTTTCCGCATTTCAAAGTGGCAGTTTCGTGTTTATCTGGTTAATTGCTTTGCTTGGGGGGGGGGGGGCGGAGTTGCAGGGCCTTTAGGGCGTATTGCCGACAAATTAATGCCGTCCGTGGTTTTAGCTTCGGGTCCCGGAAAGGGTCCCCCGGGCCCCCTCCCTTTGAAGTTGATGTTTGGAATTTACGATTTTCAAATCTTCCATAAACCGGCTGTTAAAATAATGACGTGGTTTATGGTCGTTTTGAAATACAACAGTTTTTGAATTTTTGCCCTGAGCCACAGGAGCAGGTTTCATTTCGGTTGGGTTGGATTATTGTCCTCCGGATTGGTTTTGTTAGCATCAGGTGCTTGTAGTGTTGCTTGCAATAAAAACGGTACCCAATTTTAAAGTTGGCCTTTTTGTTACAGATGGTACAAATCAATACTTTTTCGGATTTGGTGATTCTGTAAAAGCGATTATTGCTTTCAAAGATGTTTCCGGGTTCTGGTTCTATACTTGTTGTACAGGACATTAAATTCTTTGGTAAAATGGTAATTTCCAGATTGTGGGTAATCCACCAGTCGTTTTTTTCTGCGTTTACCCTGGTGGTGAGAACACGTTTTTCTTTTTCATTTATAGCGATAACTTTTTTCATACAATAATTTTATGGGTTATTCAAATTGGCAATCCATCAGTTTCTCTAACTGTGCGTGCTGTTTTTTATACTTTGAATTTGACAGGATGAAAAGAACCTCCTTTTTTCTCCGGATATAATCTTTCATCCGGTTGGCATCCGAAATAGTCGATATTGCATATTCAAGATTCTTCAGTTCCGTTTGAGAAGCAGCCAATGGAAGCTTGCTTTTATTGTGCAGCAATAACCATTTGCGACTGTTTCTAATGCTCACAAGAAGTTGTTTACTTTCGGTTAAAAATTCAGACTTTGTCATAATCTATTGTATAAATGGTTCTAACAATTGATCTGTTTTCCTGAAGTATTCAACTGTTGTGACCATAACATAACTCCCGTCTCCCCAGCAATCAGGACAATTCTCAATATCCATATTATGCTGCTCACGTTCGTTGCAAACCCTGATTTTCCCGGCACCTTTGCAGGTAGTACATTTCATGATCTTGGTTTTTGATGTTTTATGCATGTTTTTGATTAAAAAAGTGGAAAAAAACCCACCGCCATCTGGCGGTGGGGGTGCTTCACCTGCATCGGTGATATTTCAACTTAAAAAGAAAATATGAATAATGCCCAGTCAGTTCTGACTGTTACCTGATACCTGAAATAATCGATTTTCAAACTTATTATTTATGACCAATGGGTTGTATGTGTTTAAAATAGAGCTCAACGGTTTGAGACTGCGACTCCAATTGGGAAACATTGAATACAACAGAACCGTTACTTTTTACAGGTACAATTTTCCCTTCCCTCACCCAACGGTCTATACGTCTTCGGCTATATCTCCGGTAACTTTCAGCCTTGGATATTTGTGATTTGTCAACTCCCATTTCGCGAAGGGCGTTTTTCGCCCCCATTTCGGCTGCCGTGGTGAGCATTTGTCTCAGTTGGAATTCATGGATTTCAAACATGGATTATTAATTGATTTTTTTTGAAACATGGTTTTTGAAACATGGTTTATAGATTCTTCATTTGTCCTGATTTCATCCTTGGTTTTTGATTTAAACCGTTTAACCAATTTTTTGAAGTTCTTTTCGGTTACGTTCAATCATTCCTAAAACTTTATCCCTTGTTTCATCCTCCAGCTTTGCATATTCCAAAGCCATAAAAATGATTTTGGGATCTCCTTTTACTTTTCCGGTAATGACTTTTGACGTCCACATCCACGAAACGCCCATTTCATCAGCTATTTGCTGTATTGCACCTCTTGGTAATCGCTTTCTCAATTCCATATTACCGGTTTGTTTTAAGTCTCTTTCTTCTCTTCTCATATCTTTTTATTAAATTGTTTTGTTTTGTTTCATTATATTATTATATTTGTCATTTAACTAATATATTTAGCAAATTAAACATTATTATTTGCAATACGGCAATATTATTGTTTAATAAAGGTTAATATATTTTCAACATGTTCTTAATAAACTGGTAATGAAAGGTGAAGAAGTAAAAAAAATTTTGGAAGAGGATGGGCTTCAACTCACAGATGTTGCAGAGAGATTAAATATCTCCCACAAAATTTCAACAACTGGCTTGGTGTTCAGGATATTAAAACTGGTATTCTGGAAAAAATAGCCCAGGCAATCGATAAAAATATTTACTATTTTATTGATAAACAATCTCTTACAACCCAGGAACGGGATAAATTTCCTGAAGGTGCAATCCGTTATTATGATATTGATGCTTCTACCGGACCGGTAGAATTTTTTGAACCGGGAACGGGAACAAAATTCAAAAAAATAATTATTCCTGGTTATTGTGATTGTGACTTTGCCCTGAATGTATGGGGTGACAGCATGAATCCAGTTCTTCACACTGGTGAAATCATTTTATGTAAAGAATGGAAAGAAAGTTTTATTGATTTTGGGTACATTTATTTTATTATTACCACCGAAAACCACCGGATGATCAAATATATTCAACCAGGAGAAGATGTCGTAAAATAACCTGTGTCAGCGAAAATATTTTTTACAAGTCTTTTGAAATTGACAAAACCGATATTCTGAAATTATTTGTTGTCAAGGGACACATCAACAGAAGAGCAATTTAAGTTAATAAAATCTATTACTTTTCTGTTGGATTCATCAATGATTGAATAGTCATAATTAATATACATGTCTGTCACATTGTTGTCTTCATCTTCATGACCAAGGCAAAGTGCAACATCATCTTTAGAAATTTTACATTCATTTCTGGCAATTGTTGCCCAAGAGTGTCTTGCCCATTTGGTAGTTGGATGTTTTGGGATTTTAAGCCTTGGAAATACGCCTTTGATTTTATGATATTCTTCACCTGACAGATGATTGTTAATAGCACGGACAAATGTTTTATGAAGCTTAAATCTCTCTGAAACATTAAGCAATAGTTTTTCTCCAGGATAACGGTTGATTATCTCTATTGCTTCCGGTTCAAGTTTTATGGAATGTTCGCGACCAGTTTTAAAACGGTTATATGAAACACGTCCGTGAAAAGGTTTCTTTAGATAAAATAAATCCTTACCCTCGATACCGATTAAATAGAACATAAGCAAAAACATATCAACGGCAAATTTTTCGCTATTGGTTTCGGGAACATAAGCGATTAATTTTTGAAGTTCAGCTAAGGAAAGAATATGATCTTTGGATTTGACCTGGCGTTTTGGAATTACATATTTTTTAAATGGATAATGTGGGATAAGAATTTGACCTGCATCATCGTCATTAAAATGATCACGACATTTATTGAAGAGGGAACGAAAAACGATCATGTAATTAACGATACCATTTTTAACACCACGAGAGCGGAGAAATGCTTCGTAGCGAATTAAATATTGATAATTGATTTCGGATACCGGCAATACCTCACCAGAGAAATTTTTGAGGCTTAGCATCAGAGAATAATAATTCTCTTTTGTACCTGAAGTGAGTGAGGATGTTGAATAGGTATTTATAAAATCATTAATAAATTTAATAAAATCGATCTGGTAAGTTTTTGAAATACCGTTTAGTAAGTTGTCTTTTATTTGAGAAACAGACATTAAACTAGCACGGTCGCCAAGTTCAATAACAGATTTTCTATATTTCTGAATATAATCACCGAGACGTAGATTTATATAATCTTTATTGGGTCCGGTTTTGACACTTCCGCTTTTATTATCCATCTCTGAGGGGAGAATAAATAAATCAGTTGAGATATAACTTAATTTTCGGTTATGTGTAATACGTATTTTAATGTTGGTAGTACCATCATTTTTGAGATCATTTGTACTTTTAAGTATCACAGCTTTAAACGATGCCATAATTATCTCTTTTAAATTATTGCGAAATTATTCCTAAACTATTCCTAAACAAATGTAGTGAAAATGGACAAAAAACATGTACAGATTAAGAAAATAACCTTATTCTATATAGAATTAAAGGTGTATTTTATATATATTTGCGGATATAAAATTCACATATAGAAACAACGAAAGATAGAGGCCAGTAAGCCTACAGCAAGAAGAAGACACTTAAAAAAAACGTTCTTTACAAAAAGAAAAATATCATCGCCCAGATGGTGGAATTGGTAGACACGCTAGTTTCAGGGACTAGTGAGCGTAAGCTTGTGCAGGTTCGAGTCCTGTTCTGGGCACAACAAAAATGAGGCTGTCTCTAAATCGAGACAGTTTCTTTTTTTATGTACTGTCCTTATACTCACAGATTTTATTTCTGAATACAAATATTTTACAAATAGAACCGAACAGTTACTTTAGGTGAATTTCTGATTGTTAAAATACCGTGTTATGTAATATTAAAATACCTCCAATCCTGGTCCTGATTTAATTCAAGGGTTTAGTATTACTTCCCTTTCGCAATTTCACGGTACAATGCACCACCCGCTATGAAGTTTAAGATGAAAAACCTTGTAAAAACTGGCAAGAAAACTACTAATGCTTAAATCCTATTACAGCAATTTCTCCTGCTTCATAAAATATTTATTTGATCATTTAGTTATAAAAAGCAGAAAGGCAGCTCAAAAGCTACCTTTCAGTTTTAACCCCAAACACTCAATATGGGATGAATCCCAAATGAATTTTTAAATTACAAAACAGTTAACAAACTCGCAAGAGTTTTGTCTTGCCAACTGACATAATTTCATTTACCGAATACGATAATGCTTAATTTATCGTTTACCAAAATGGAAAATTCAATTTCTCTTTTCCATATACAGGAACATAAAATATCTATTTTATGTTTAATGTAACTGTATTTCAGTTGTCATAAAAATTGGTCTGAATTTTGTAGCAGTTAGAAAGGGGAAAGTAACTTCTATATTATTGATTGGTTTTGTATAAAGGGGTTTGTAAATCATCAGTCATCTTCAAAAGCGTCCATAGTACTTTCCCCTTCTTTTTTTAAATTTATTGTCCTGATATTTTGAATTTCTGAACTTAAAATCCAATTGCAATACTGCCATAGTAAACGATATTTACCATACCGCATAATATAATCCGATAAACTTCAATACTAAATAATTTTTTTTTAAGGGAAGTTAATACAGTTTTGTGAAAAAAAATTACCAAAAAAATAAGTGAGCAGCGCAACGCCAATCCAAATAGCAGGCGAATGTAAGAACATCTTTACTTATTCTTCAGCCATAATCCTGTAATAAGTTAATATGAAATAAACGATTATTAATCCTTCAAAATTCTTTGGATTAAAGATTATCAGTAATTTATTCCCCTGGTACAAAATTGTTTTTATGAATAGAATGGTAAATCTCTTGTTCAATATTACTATAATTTGAAAGTTTAAAATACTTAAGAAGTACCTTGAGTAATAATACGTAGAATGTTTCACTCCGATTCATTATTCAATTTTTTTATGCATAGAAAGATTTTTATGTTCTTCACCCCATTTTTTCACTTGATCCATGGAATTATTTTGAATTTATTTTAAAATCAGCAAATCCAGGTGTATAAAAACATACAATAAAATGCAAGATTCATTTATAGTTATTCTTAAAAATATTGATTTTTAAAAAAATAATTCTTTAAGTTAAATAGATTCACCCAAATCCGGAATTATTTTTAATTATTTCCAATTTAGGGACGATATTTGCTACAAAATATCCGTATAAGACTCATAATATTGAAGTTACAAAATTTGGCATACATTTTGAATTATGTTGAATACAGGACGATTATTTGTAGATATTTCAAATTATTTTTTTTACAAACTTAAAATTACAAACCATGGAATTAGCATTATTTATGACATGTTTTCTTGCCGCTTGCTGGATTGCTTCAGGTATTACCAGTAAAAGTCAAGTAAAAAAATAAGCTTTTTTTAAAAGCATTTCTAAAAAATGGTATTATTAATTGACTTTTAAGTTAAAATTTAGCATCAAATCCATAAGTGCAAAATTTGCTGCAGGTACAGTCATTTTTTTACCATAAGATTAGAAAGTTTTACCTGACTTTGACCTTCGAGATTAAACATCTTGGATTGTGAAATAGCTTTTCATTAAAAATGATACAATTGACTTATTTTTTCTGAAAAGTCTATTTCATGTAAACTATAATTATGTTCATCTATTTGCAGTTTTTTAAAAAAAATTCTGGATGGGCATAATTTAGTTCAACAAAACATTTACACATAGCCATTTAAAAAACCGGGGAGTGCAACTTGTGTTACACTCCCCATTTCCACTTGTACCCCGGACGGGACTCGAACCCATGACCTACTGCTTAGAAGGCAGTTGCTCTATCCAACTGAGCTACCGAGGCGTACCTTATTTTGCGGGTGCAAAGATAGAATTCAAATCCCAAATTCCAAACTACAAGTTACAAATACCAAAGAATTCACGAAAAAGGAATAATTGCTTACAGTTTTACGCATTTTGTTACTTGTTTCACGCTGTAAGCTTCTACATTCTTGATATTCTTATCTTAATTCTCAAATCCTATTTAAAGCAAGTGAATTCCGTTTACTTTGCATTTACTTATCATTTCATCGGGCCAGATGCTTGATTGAATTTCGCCAATATGTGCTTTGCGTAAGAAATACATACACAAACGCGACTGGCCGATTCCACCTCCTACAGTAAGAGGTAATTCATCATTCAACAACATTTTGTGCCACAATAAATTTTTGCGTTCTTCTTTATTTCTGATTTTTAACTGATCGAGTAATGCCTGTTTGTCAACTCTGATTCCCATTGAAGAAACTTCAAATGAACGTTTCAGAACATTGTTCCATAAAATAATATCGCCGTTTAATCCCTTAAAACCATTAACCGTTGGTGTGCTCCAGTCATCGTAGTCGGGCGCGCGTCCGTCATGAATTTTGCCATTTGGCATTTGGCCACCAATACCGATTACGAAAATTGCACCATATTTTTTTGAAGCTTCATTCTCACGCTCAAGTGGTGTTAAGTCGGGATATTTTGCTGCCAGTTCTTCTGCATGAATAAAAGTAATTTCTTCGGGTAATTCAGGTGAAATATCAAAATAATTCTCTGAAACATGAAACTCAGTTCGTACAATAGCCGCATAAATTTTTCGCACTATATATTTAAGGAAATCGAGATTGCGATCTTCATTTGTAATTACCCTCTCCCAGTCCCACTGATCAACATAAAGTGAGTGCATATTTGTTAACTCTTCATCCGGGCGGATTGCATTCATATCAGTATAAATACCAAAACCTTCCTTGATTTGAAGATCAGCAAGTGCCATTCTTTTCCACTTTGCAAGCGACTGCACTATTTCTGCAACATCATCATTCAAATCCTTCATAGGAAACGAAACCGGGCGTTCAATTCCATTTAAATCATCGTTAACACCTGTCCCCTGTTTAACAAAAAGGGGTGCAGTTACACGCCTCAAACGCAATTCGGATGATAAATTGAGTTGAAAAAAATCTCTTATCTGCTTAATAGCCTGCTCGGTTTGATATACATCTAAAACCGATTTGTAATTTTTTGGAATAAATAAATTCATAAAATGTTGTTTAATGTCTGTAAAACAAAAGTATAATTCTACTTACAAAGTAAAAGAAAACCTGTAATTAAAGTTTTAGTATTGTGAATTTAATTCAATACGAATGAAAATAATAAAACTGTGTGATGTTTCCTTGAATCTGTCGATTGTTATTTTTGCAAAATCTGACTATGACAAAATTCGAAAAAAACATATCGCGGCTTTATTTGATTAAAATATCGAAATGGTTTAATCTTGTTATGCCCGTTGTTGTATTGTTTTACCAGGACAACGGCATGGGTATGCAGGAAATTTTTACACTGAAAGCCATTTATTCAGTTGCTATCGTAGGTATGGAAGTGCCATCAGGTTGGATGGCAGATGTTTGGGGACGCAAAAAAACTTTATTTGCAGGAAGCATTTTGGGAGCTACAGGATTTCTTATATACAGTTTTTCATTTGGATTCTGGGCTTTTGCTATTGCCGAAATTATTTTGGGAATCGGGCACGCCTGTGTTTCAGGAGCCGATTCGGCAATGCTCTATGATAGTTTGAAAGCATCAGGAAAAACTGAACAATACACAAAAAACGAAGGCAGAATAACTTCAGTAGGAAACTTTGCAGAAGCATTTGCAGGAGTTTTAGGAGGGCTGCTGGCTGCAATAAGTTTACGCACTCCTTTTTACTTTCAGTTTGTTGTGGCTGCTATTGCAATTCCGGCAGCCTTCACTTTGGTTGAACCCAAAATCCACAGCATCGAACACATTCATTCGCTCAAAAAAATTGTCAGAAATATAAAAAATACATTAACACACAATCACAATTTACGCATTTCAATTTTGCTTTCGGCAATTACAGGCACAGCGACACTCACTTTTGCATGGCTTGTACAACCCTATTTTATTGCCATTGGATTGCCCGTTTAAATGTATGGAATATTTTGGACTGCACTGAATTTAACCGTTGGTGTATCTTCGGTTTTTGCGCATCGGGTTGAGATTTTTCTGGGAAAAACATTTTCACTTTATGTAATAATTGGGTTGTTGACTCTCGGGTATTTACTGTCGGGGACAGTTATTTCATTATGGGGAATTTCGTTTTTATTCTTGTTTTATTTAGTTCGAGGGATTGCAACTCCAATCCTTAAAAACTACATCAATCAATATGCTCAAAGCGAAATCAGGGCGACAATCTTATCAGTTCGTGATTTTATTATTCGGATTATTTTTGCAGTAGTTGGCCCGCTTTTAGGCTGGATGACAGACAATGTCAACCTTGAAAGCGCATTTATTTTTGCCGGGAGCATTTATTTGGTTTCGGCAGTGGTTGTGGTTTTGCCTTGGGTGAAAAAAAGCAAACAGAAATTACATTAAGAATTTACCCTTTTTTATAATAGCTACATGCAGTTTTTAAATACAAAGTGTATAATGCATTTTTGTTAGTTTTTATTCCACGGCGGATTCAACAAATGCCCATGTTTTGTCATTAAAGCTTCCATTTCAATGTGTTGCTTATCAAATGCTTTCATCATCCAATCGGCATGTTCAATTTTTTTTGCTGCAGCAAGCGCTTCATTATACTCTTCCATTTCACCCAGACCATAGTGACACTCAGCTTTATTTACCTGAATCCAGAACATTTCCTGGTTGTCTTCTGCTTCATTGTAATTCGACATATTTGTGATATTCCCGGATTCAGCTTTTGAAGCAATCCTCTTTTTACGTTCCATTATTTCATTCCAGTCTTTTTCGCACATTTTAAGCACTTGTCGCCTGATACGGCTAGCAAAAACCATATCAGCAATTTTATCTTCCAATGTGTAATGCTCAAAAGAGTCAACACGTTTATTAAATAAAAATGCAAGGTTTAAACCGTGGTAACGGTTATGTAATAGGAAATAACCACGTTGATAGAATTCAATAGATTTAGCTAAATGCTCAACTCCCTGACCCTTTTCAAAGAGTTCCTTTTCTATCCTGCCTGCCAGCGACACTGTTTCTGTATCGTTTGTACGTTCAATATCTAACTTTGATAAAAGCTTTATTGCATCATTCAATGCTGTAATTTCATCAGGCAACCTTGTTTTATAGGTCGTGAATGCAAGTCTTTGAACCAAATAAGGATCATTTTTTGATTCTCCGGGCATTAAATCCAATGCTGTTTGAAAAAAGGCTTTTGCTGTAGGGTAATTTCGTTCCAAAAGTGCATCCTCAGCCTGATCAATAAGAAAACCGAGTGTCGGATTATCGCTTACCTGTTTTACAAAAGTTTCAGTTTCTTCAACTTCAGAATTATCTACTACTTCAATTTTGATTATTGTTTCATTATTTGATTGCCCGGATAATGTATTATTTACTTTTAAACTGGTTTTGAAAAGCGGAGGAGTAAGCTCATTCAAATACGTATAAATTGGACTATCAGAATCCTCCCTATTTAACACAGCATCTATTGTATCGCCAAGAACTTGCTGAAATCGCAGTACTTCTTCGTAATCAATGGCTTCTCCAAGATGTGTATAGCTGGTAATTTTAATGTGGTTCAAATCAAAGGGGTAAGCATATTTATCTTCAGAAATTACAATTGTAGTTCGTTTTTTAAATGCATGCCTTATCCCCAGTTCATAAAATGCATTCACATTTGCAGTTGAAAGATCAGCAATCACCAAATCTGCATTATATAATTCATTGTACATCTGGTAATCAATGGATCCCGAGTGAAGTATTTCATCAGCGCGGATGCATTTAAGCCCTTTATTCTCAATTACCGGTTTTATTAAAAGTTTGTACGACTTATTCAAGTCAAGTTTTCGTCCGGTTGCAAAATCAGTTTTGATTCCAAAACCCATTATAACAAAACATTTTCGTTCTGTATTCTCAGCTAACGGTGCCATAATATTAAAAACTTAGGGTTTAATTAAACAATTCAATAAACTTTTCCAGTTCAGTTGTATTTTCATTTCTTTCTTTTCTGAAGTTCAAAATCTTACTCAGATTTGCCAGTGTTGTTCCAAACATCCAACTCTCAATTGCCAGTGGTTTTGCTTCGTAGAAAAACTCTTCTGCCACATCAAATTTGTTTTCAATTACAGCCAATTCGAGCAAAGTAGCAAAATCCCAGTAATCAGGTTCTTTGCGTTTCATTTTTGCATTTACGGCAAATTCAACAGCCGGAAGCAACCGAAGCGCCTTTCCCTGAATCCCAATAATTCCAGGCAAGTCACATAATTTACCCCGGATAAGCATCACGTGGATCTGAGTCAAAACCTTTTTCATAATATTTCAGCGCATTTTTTAGGTGAACTTTTGCTTCTCCTGAACTTCCTGCTTTGTATGCGCGTTCGAATTTGTCTTTGTAAATCCTTCCCCAAATACCGTATGATTCGCTGCTTGCCTTTCCCTCCGTTTCAAGTTTCCGCAAAACAGTTTCTGCTTCACTGATCATAACTTCATCAGCGGGTTTTGCTTTACCACCGTTTCTGTTCAGCACAAAGGCATATTGTTCCTGAACCATTACTGTTTCGAACACATAGCGCGGCAATTGTTTTATAAATGCCAACATTTCATTAAATGCCTCAATGTTTCGGTAGGAAATCATAATGTCGATAAGCACAGCCGTTTCAATGTTTTCAAGTGGTTTGTATTTTTCAATAACCTTGTTTATTGCCTCAATTCTAAGAGGTTTTATCTTGTCTTTATCTTCATCAAAAACATTCCTGGCATAAGCCAATTCATTTTTAATTACCTCATTGTATTGAACTTTTTCCCTGAAAACATCGGTTTTTTCATGCGCCACAGAATTTTGAAACGAAATACCATTTATCATATCGTACAACGGACTGTCAGTGCTGCGGCTTTGTTTTGCATGAAATAAAATTCCGGCAAGCTTCTCAATATCATTCTCTTTGTCCGATAAATTGAAATCCTTGTCAACCTGATAAGCAAATGTGCGGTCGGGGCCAACATCGAAAGGCAAAGGAAAATGAGATGAAGCAATGATTGGAATAGTTGTAAACGGTTTTACGGCATAACGCATTCCAAGTTCATAATATGCATTTGGATTGAGGTTCGTTAAATCGGCAATGCAAAATTCGCATAGAATAATTTTCTCATACATGGTTTTGTGTATGGAGCCAAAACTCTTTTCTTCCCTCTCAATAAGTGGTTCCAATCCTGCTTTAATGATTGCAGGCTCAACCAGTTCTTCATAAATTTTATCAAAGTCAATTCTTTGAACCGGTTCTTTTTTCCCATCAGTATATTTAGCCCTCAAATCATTGAGATTCTCTTTTTGGCCAAAAGAGGTAATTACGAAGCAATACGGGTTCATTTTTTTCTTTTATAAATAGTTGAAATGCTCGTCCTTTATTTCTCTTTCTCCGGCAGCTTTACCTATTTTATATAAAATTTCCCGGTTTCCGGCGTTACTCATTTCAACCAAACTTTCCACATCTTTTTCAGTAAATGAAGTATCTGATATTTTCAGGCTGTTTAATTCATTTTCTGTAATCGGAAAATTGTACCGTAAATATTTAAGCTGAGGTTTCATTCCAATATAGTCATCTTTCAGATATTCAATTTCCATATCAACATAATTTGCAGTAGGTGAATCAGATAACCACTGCAACATTATCTGGTTTTGCCAGCTTGCATCCTGCATTAACATATCGGGAACACTTTCGGCCCAGGTTTTTATCCACGCACCTGTAATTTCGCCTATTTGCTTTTTAAAAATACTATAACCCGTTCCAACCGAAACAATTGAAAGATTTTCGGCACTCATTTGCCAATGAAACGGGAAACCCTTTAAGGTTGCGACCATTAATAAAGTCAGCGCCGGATTATTTGCCGGACTTACACCTCCATCAACAAAAGCAGCCCTTTGTCCATCTCCCACATCAATCATTTGCGGAACAAAATAGGTAGGTGCAGCGCTGCTTGCTCTAACAGCCTGCCAAATCGGAATGTTTTTGTTTTTCCCCAATTGGGTATTAAAAAATTTTCCCTTCGGATGATTGATCAATGGCCATGTACTGTTCGTGTCGGCGCGTTTTGCAACAATACACAGACCGGTTTTTATTTGATCACTTTCCAATGTCATTGTTCCAAAAATGGCCTTCAGATTATCTTCCAAAGCCTTGTAGTCATAGCTGGCTTTTAAGAATTGCCAGGTTTGTAAAGGATTATACCATTTTTCTTTTTGCCCGAATATTTCGCCACCAAGTTTCATGTATAATGCGGCTATTTCGTCAACGCTTTTACCAATTGCCAAAGCTGCTGCTATAATTGAACCTGTTGAAGTTCCGCCAATCAAATCGAAATAATCGCAAAGCAATAAATCCGGATCATTTTCTTTTGCTCTCAGAATCGTTTCAATTTTTTTTAAATACCCGAGTGTGAGTGCACCGCGAATGCCACCGCCGTCCAACGATAAAATTCTTTTTGGGCCATTTTGAGGATCTAAATGTTCGTGTAATGTTTTTTTCATTTTGATTTATTTTTAAATGTTGAAATATGTTTTTAAACTGAATACTAACTTTTCAGAAATTAATTTTTATGATTTTACATGAATTCCTTATCAACTATCATAATTTAAAAATTGACATGCAACTACAAATTCAAAACACATTTTGAGTTATTTAACAGATAGAGAAATGATTTAATTGATGAAATGTACGAAATTATTTATTACTATTTAGAAAATGTCTAAATAAAATACCAGTTTTAATTATCGAATGAATTAAAAAATTGAATTTACTATGTTTTCCTTTATTAATTTTTCATCTGATTGCCGGCAAATTATTAGAAAAACCGGTTGAAACAAAACTTTTAAAATCAATAATTATTGGGGGCGAAACTTTGAAAATATTCTCTTCAAAACCATATATTCTATCGGCTTTAAATTGCTTAAAATTAGATTTATCACTAATTTTAACTCACTAATTTTTACTTCAAAATAACCAAATAATCAACATTATGTCACAAGAAAATATTGATAGAAACATTTGTTGCCCTGAATTCGATCCTGCTCCCTGGGACGGTAAGACATTTGAATGGAAGGAAAAAAAGTTTATCAAAGACAGCGTATTTACAATTTTTTACATGCCGGTCAATTTTGGTGGTGTTATGAGGAAATTGGATAAACAAATCAGGCAGGAAAACGCAACAGTTCCTGATAATTTGGGACTTTCTGACCATACTTCAAAATGGAATATGGACATTTATCTGGCGGTTGATAAAGAAATACCGGGAGTTCAAAACACAACTATGAGCGGAACTTTTGTAAGCAAAGTTTATGAAGGCCCATTTAAAGAAACTGGAAACTGGCATAAAAATTTTACAGAGTGGTGCGGAACCCAGGGTTACAAAACTGGCAAAAGTTTTATGTGGTACACAACTTGCCCAAAATGTGCAAAAAAATACGGAAAAAACTACGTTGTGATTTTAGCTGAGATTGAAAAGTAGAATCAGTTCAGTGTTCAAAGTTCAGAGTTCAAAGTTCAAAGTTCAGAGTTGGGTAGTAAGCAAAAACCAGGTTTTTGAATTCCCCATTCACGCATTCACCTATTCATGCATTCACGCATTTACTCTCAATCACCATTTTCAACCCATCATAGCCAACAAAAACATTTTCAGGAAGTTCTTTACTGATATCATCATGTTTTCCAAAACCGTGACTTAAATGTGTTAAAAACGCCTTTTCAGGCTTGATTTCCTGAATTACCGAAAGCGCTTCTTCGAGATTAAAATGAGAAATATGTTTTCTCTCTTCGAAGACAATTGATTATCAAAATCCGGCTTCCTTTAATTTTTCTCAAGTTCTTCTGAAGGAATAAAATTTGTGTCGGTAATGTATGTCAAATCCCCCACCCTAAAACCATACACAGGCAGTTTATGGTGGAAACAACGGATAGGTATAAATTCAATTCCGTCAATTTTAAATTTATTTCCATTTATCAGGTGCAGTTTCATTTTCGGTACTCCCGGGTATTTAAAATTGGCAAAAACGTAATGAAAAATTCGTTTAATTGCCTCCTGCACACGCTCTTCGGCATAAATATCGGTGGGGTGTTTTTGGGTCCAGTTAAAAGAGCGAATATCGTCTAATCCAAAAATATGATCAACATGTTCATGTGTCAGAAAAATTGCTCTGAGAGAAATGACATTTTCCCTTAACATTTGTGCCCTGAAATCAGGCCCTGCATCAATAACAAAATTCTGATCATTGATTTTTAACAATAAAGATGACCGCAAACGTTTATCCTTAGGATTTGATGACTGACAAACATCACAATCGCAGGCAATCACCGGAACTCCCTGCGAAGTACCGGTGCCAAGTAATGTAGCTTCAATTTTTATCATTTCAGGTTGATTCACATTGCAAATTTAACAAATGCTGCGCTTTAATGGCGATAATCCCTATTTTTACAAAAAAATTCAGAATGGCAAAGCTTTATCTTGTTCCCAATGTTTTAAGTGAAGGTGACTGGCAGAATGTATTACCCGCACAGATATTTCAAATTCTTACCAATACCAAATATTTTATAGTTGAAGATATTCGTACTGCACGAAGGTTTTTGAAACAGGTAAACAAAGAAATAATCATTGATGACTGTACTTTTTACGAGTTGAATAAACGTACAAAATACGCTGAAATCCCCAACTATTTAAAGCCAATTGAACAGGGATTTGATGTTGCTGTAATTTCTGAAGCAGGCTGTCCGGGGATTGCCGATCCGGGTGCCGATGTTGTAAAAATTGCGCATCAAAAAGAATATAAAGTTGTGCCTCTTGTAGGTCCTTCTTCTATTCTGCTGGCTTTAATGGCTTCAGGAATGAATGGTCAGGATTTTGCATTTAAAGGTTACCTGCCTGTTAAACCAACCGACAGGGTAAAAGAAATTCAGGTGCTTGAAAAACGTGTAACCAACCAACGCCAAACACAAATATTCATCGAAATTCCATACCGCAACAATCACCTTATCAGCGATTTATTAAAATCATGTGTGCCAACTACCCTACTTTGCATTGCCGCCAACATTACTGGCGAAAATGAGTTTATTGCCACAAAAACCATTCAGCAATGGAAAAACAAAGTGCCTGATTTACATAAAATACCTGTTATTTTTCTTTTAGGAACCTAAAATATTTATCACACTAAATTCCTGTTTTTCAATGATTCAAAACAATAGCAGATTAAAAACTCCTATTGTTTTTTATGTTAGATTGTTTTAAATTGTATGATTATATAAATCATACAAAATGAAGATCAACGCCATTACTTTCAACGGAAGCGAAAAGACAGATATTGACAAAAGCCAATATTCAGACGAAAGTCTTGAAATGCTAAATTATTATCAGATAGATACTTCACAAAGAGGTGAAGACAATCGTAAAAAATTAGAGTTTGAAAAAGACCAGGTTTTGGAGTTTGAATTTGAAGACGGCACAAACTGGATTTCAAGCCCTGATACTTTGGATGATCTATTTCCTGAATTAATGACATCCGCAAAACGCTCATCAGCAGAAGATGGCGTTTTTGAATTACCGCTTGAAATCAGCTCAGGAAGTTCTGACCGCTCGATTGTAGGGAAAATTGTATTAAAGGCAATTAAAGTTTTTTCGAAGAAAGTTGCAGCAAAGGAAGTTAAAAAACTGGCAGCAAAACTCGAAGAAAAACAGTTGGAAAGCAAGATTGGCTTATACAGATTAACTTCTGATTTTCAGCTTATTGATTTTATTCCTGACAATAGCGCCTTACCATATCTTGTACTTATTCATGGAACAGCATCTTCAACAATCGGATCATTTGGAGAAGCGATGGGAACCGATTTTATGAGTTTTATAAACGAAACCTACGAAAACCGGATTCTTGCGTTTCAGCACCGGACTTTAACAGAAAATCCAATTCAAAATGTAAAAGCGTTGGTTTCTGGCCTGCCAAATAATTGTGTATTACATTTAATAACAACTTCGCGTGGTGGTTTGGTAGGTGAAATTTTATCCAGGTTTTGCAACAGCTCGGCTTCAAATGGTTTCAATTTCACAGAAATGGCCATTCTTAAAAACGAATATTCCAGCAGTTATTTTTCAGAAATTGAAAAAACAATCAATGAAATAAATGCAATTCTAACCAACAAAAAAATTAAAATTGAAAAATTCATTCGAATCGCTTGTCCGGCTGGGGGTACAACACTTGCCTCAAAACGTTTGGATTTTTTCTTCAACATTACTTTAAATCTTATAGGTGTAGCTACCGGAATGGCTGCCAACCCAATTTACATGGCATTCAGAAGCCTTACTGCTGCTGTAATTGACAGTAAAAACAAACCAGAAGTGTTACCAGGTTTGGAGGTTCAAAATCCGGGATCACCATTTATTAAAGCACTTAATTGTCCGATGGATTTGGAAAACCCCGATGGAAGGATTATTATCAACAATTCACTTGTGATAATTGCCGGAAACTCGAAGCCGGCATTAAAATTAAATGCAATCTGGATTATTGCCAGTAAACTATTTTTTCTTCGGAAGAATGATCTTGTTGTTGACACTGAAACCATGTCTTTGGGAACCCGCAGATCGGGCAAAGTACAAAGGTTTTTCTATGAAGATAATCAACTCAATCACTTTAAATATTTTGAAAACGGTATAACAAACCACGCTGTTTTAACTGCCTTAAAATCTGAATGGGGAACTCAGTTACCGGGTTTTACCGATGAACCACTCTCTGTTTTAGTTGCTTCTGACAGAAATATTAATTTCAGGCCTGACGGAGGACAGTTATTAAGCAAAGAAGTTACAGGTACAAAACCCATTGTTTTGTTGCTGCCTGGAATTATGGGATCGAACCTTGAACACGAAAGTAAATTACTATGGATCAATTATATTAAAATCATAACCGGCGGCCTGTCCGATTTAAAATTAAGCAATAAAATAAATGCTGCTTCATTGGTTTCAACTTCATATAAACGACTTGCAGAGGACCTGGAAGACAATTACGATGTTGTAACTTTTCCGTATGACTGGCGACTGCCATTGGAGGATTCTGCCGCACTTCTGAATAAAAAAGTAAAGGAACTCCTGAAATTTGGTCAACCTGTAAAAATGATAGGTCATTCGATGGGAGGAGTTCTTATTCGCGATTTTATTGTGTTACATAAAGATACCTGGTCGAAACTCAATAATTCAAATGGTTTTAGACTGATTTTCCTCGGTGCCCCACTGAATGGATCATACAGAATTCCGGCTGTTCTTTTTGGTATGGATCGGCTGATTGACAAATTAAGTTTAATAGATCTGGTACATTCAAAAAACGAATTACTTGAAATTTTTTCAGTATTTAAGGGACTTTTAAGTTTACTCCCGCTTGATGGAAAACACGACTTTTCTAATCCCGAAACCTGGAGCAATATGCTGAAAGGTTTGGATTTAGAAGTGTCGCGCGAAAATAAATGGCCGGTTCCTTCAGCAGAAAACCTGGCTTGGTTTGCCGAATACAAAGGCAAAATGAAAGATGCGTTGGTTGCTGACGATTTAAAAAATGCAGTTTATGTTGCCGGACGCGACAAAGCAACTCCCTGCGATTTCAGGATCGATGAAAAAGTTCAGGAAAAGAACTGGTTTTTTTGAGCACTGGAGAAGGTGACCAAAGCGTAACATGGGATAGTGGAATTCCCCAATTGATGATCGATAAAAATTCAGTTTATTATGCAAATGTTTCACATGGTGAACTGGCTTGCCATGCTGATATGCTGAAGGGAATCAAAGAGATACTAGTTAATGGTAACACAAATTTGTTTCCTGACAAACGCCCTTCATTGCGTGGCGATGAGTTGTTGTTTAAATCTCCTGATTATCGTGATTTTGATCTCTCGCAGGCTGGCGTTGATTTTTCAGTGTTAGGAATTGGTGGCGAATCTGAACCTCAAATGGAGATGCCTCCCATTTCTGTAACGATAAGTCATGGCGATCTTTTTTTTATGCAAAATACCCACTGTTAGCCGGACACTTTGAAGATGACGGAATTTTATCGGCTGAAAAAGAAATAAATAAAAATCTTGGCGACGCCCTAAGTTACAGACACAGTTTGGGTATTTACCCTGGGCCAATTGGAACAAATGAATTGTTTTTATCTGAAGATGCAGGTTTTAGAGGAGCCATAATTATTGGTTTAGGCAAACCCGAAAACCTAACTTCTTCTGAACTTACAAAAACTGTTGAACAGGGTGTTTGTAAATATCTTTTAAACTTTAAACAGGCTGAAAATCAAAAAGGTAAAACTGAAAATAACATTCAGACAATTGGTATTTCATCGCTGATAATTGGCGGAGGTTATGGAGGATTGAAAGTTGAAAATTCTTTAAAAGGAATATTGCAAGGTGTTCACAATGCAAACCAGAAAATCAGGAACCTTAATCTGAAAAATACCCCTCAAATTGGAATTATCGAATTTGTAGAGTTGTTTGAGGATACGGCAGTTGGGGCACTTTACTCGCTTGGAAGGATTGAAAAACAGGAAACCCGGTCGTTTCATATTATACTGGAAGAGAAAATGTTACACACTTTACTGGGCTCAAAAAAACGAATACCCAACGAAATTTCAACAGACTGGTGGAACCGCATCACAGTAAAAAAAGTTGAAAACAACGACACCGACAAAACAGTGAGATGTCTCACGTTTAGCGCTTCAACAAGTCGCGCCTTCGAAAAGGAAATTGAACTGATTTCCACTCCGGCTTTGATGGAAGGAACAATAAAAGGAATGTCAACAAATAACAGGTGGACTCCTCAAAGTGCAAAAGCAATTTTCGAATTATTAATCCCAAACGATTTTAAGGAACAACTAAAAAGACACGGAAATATAAGTTGGATTTTAGACACTTACACGGCAGAATATCCATGGGAATTACTGCTTGACGAAATTTCAGATTCCCGTCCGTTATGTGTGGCTTCCGGCATGATCCGGCAATTATCGACACAAAACTACAACAAGGCAATCAAATCAACACCACAAAACAATGCGCTTGTAATTGCCGATCCCGATTTAAAGGGTTTCGCCACGCAACTGCCGGAGCGTTAAAAGAAGGTCAGCAGGTAGCCGCGAAGCTTTTGGAAAGGGGAATTAAAATTACAACCAGCTACAAAGGAACCAGCGATGAGATAATTGAAAAGCTATTTTGCAATGATTATCGAATTATACATTTATCCGGTCACGGTATTTTTAATCAGGATATTTCAAAAGGATCGGGAATGGTAATTGGCAACAACATGTTTTTATCAACCCGTGAAATCAGGCAAATGAGTGTTGCACCCGAACTTGTTTTTGTTAATTGTTGCCATATTGGTAAAATTAGTGGAGTTGCAGAAGAACTCTATCAACAGCGATATAAACTTGCCGCAAATATTGGAACACAGTTAATTGAAAACGGCGTGCGCTGTGTTATTGCAGCAGGATGGGCAGTTGATGATATTGCTGCTCTTGAATTTGCAAATGTATTTTATGACAGAATTCTGAGTGGATATACTTTTGGCGATTCAGTAAGTGATGCACGCAAATCTGTTTTTGCGAAATACGGCAATACCAACACATGGGGTGCTTATCAGTGTTATGGCGATCCATTTTACAGGTTCGAACAAAGAAAACCGGACAAAGCAAAACACAAAAAAATTTACATGATTTCGCAGGAAGCTGAAATTGATCTTTTGAATTTGCTTAATGAATTGGACATTGGCAAAAAATCGACAGATGAATATATAAAACAACTTGAAGAAATTTGCGATGGGGTTGACATCGCTAAAATAAGGACTCCAATTATTACTGAAAAGGAGGCATTGGTTTATCTTGAACTGAAACATTATGACAAAGCCTGTGAAAAATTCAGTGCACTTTTAAAGGTTGAGGAAGCTTCATTTTCATTTTCTGTTGCCGAAAAGTACTACAATGCCATGGCAAAGAAAGTAACAGGAGAATTCAAGGAAATCTTGACTAAAGTTGATGACGATAATGAGATTGAACGACAAAAAAATATAGAACAAAAAAGGTCAGCGAGCCTTACAATTCTTAATGGAACTACCACTGATCTGGAAGCTCTTGTTAAACTGATTCCATCATCTGAAAGATTGAATATTCTTGGCAGCACTTATAAACGGAAAGCTTTTGTTTTGGATAAAAACAAATTTGAGACCTATGAAAAAGCTGCTTTAAATTATCAAAAAGCATTTTCACTTTCGAAAAACTGGTACTCGCTTACCAACTGGATGGCACTTGAAAGTGCCTTGGTTATGGCGCATTTGCACAACTGGGATAGTGATGTCAACAATAAAAACGAAAAATTAGGTTACAAACTAATTTCATTCGAACAGGCACTTGCATTACTTGATGAAGTTTCTACTTCACTAATTGACAGCGAACGAATGAGTTACTGGGATATGCTAGCCGAAATTAATATTGGATTGTGCAAATATATTTTACAGTTCTCAAAAACTAGTGATAAAAATTTGGCAGGTGTTATAAATCAGCAGGATATATACAACGAGATTGGAGAGCTTTGGAAAAAAGCTGGATCAAAAGGTAAGCGTTTTGCCGAGATTGAACATCTTGAATTTATAATTGATGCCCTTTCGATAACAAAAAATAAAAATGCACATACTCTGGCAACCAACCTTGACCAGTTAAAAAAGGATTTAATAAAACAAATTGACAATTAAAAAATGGATGCTGCAAAACTGTATTTGCTTTCAATTTATAAAAACAAATTTTCAAAATCATTAAAAATAATATCTCATGAATAAGTATTACGATGTACACAACCACCTGTTCAACAAACACTTTCTGGGTAAAGAGCTTTTATACAGGATGATGAAGGAATTGCGAAAATTTATTGATTTACAAAAAGATCGCAGTTTGGACAGAGGTACCGACAGGGGACTAAAAAAAGTGATTACCTCATTAAAACGATATCGAAATGCAATAAAGGTTTTTTCTCAACAAAACTCAATTGCCATTTACGAGGAAATTAACAAAACCTACAAAAACGAATTTATTCTCACTCCCCTAACCTTCGATTTAACTTATTGTTTTGCACCATCAGCTGACCGTGATATCAGCGCTAATTCTCATAATATTGATGAAGCTATTGAAGATGAAATGAATGTAATGTTCGACATGGTTGAAGAGAAAACGCGCAGCATGTCACGGGTTTTTAATCCTTATGCCGAAAGCGATGAAGACAAACTTTGGAATGAATTTCTTGAAGAAAAGAGTTGTTTTTAAAAAATGCTGAAGAATTTCAACTCTCTGATCAACAAACCGATTCAGATGGTACAAGAGGTATTTTTAAGAAACGTGGCCCGTTTGATGGCTGGAATGAACAAATTCGGCAAATTGAAGAGTTAAAAAAACACCCGGTTTACAAAGATATGGTTTACCCGTTTTTGGCTATCGACCCGCGCAGACCCGGAATTGCAGAATATGCCAAAGCCAATGTTGGCAAAGGAAAAATGTTTGCAGGCGTTAAACTTTATTGCCCAAATGGCTATTCTCCCACCGATCCGCTGCTTTTTTGGTTCTGAAGGAAAAAAGGATGGAATTTATGCCTTTTGCGAAGACAATGGAATACCTGTAACCGTGCATAATTCCGATGGTGGATTTGCAACTCTTGCAAAAAGTGTGGTCATAAACGGGTTGATTCATGTTAATGGCAAGCTGATACAACTCAACAACGAACTGCTTAAATTTTCAAAAGCCATAACCGAAAAAGATGCAATTTATGAACGGGCACTGGCAATTAACCATCCGCTAATTTGGGGAAAAGTAGCAGAAAAATACCCAAACCTGCTGCTAAATCTTGCTCATTTTGGAGGGGGCCGACAGTTGGAAGCTGCAATGGATAATCCCGAAAATCAGGAATTGTGGTCAAACAGAATTATCGAATTGCTAAAAGATAAGCGTTACAATGTTCATACTGATCTGTCATGTTTCAGTGCATTTAGTTCAATAGATAAACTAATTGCAAGCAAAGATTTTCCTGAAATTAAAAACCGGATTCTGTACGGTTCCGACTACACACTACTGTTGCTTTTTGAAGATAATTTCGATGAAAATGTGCGGCAGTTCAGAAACAAATTTGGAGACGATTTTGATATCATTGCCCTAAAAAATCCGGAGGCATTTTTAAAACATGTAATTTGAATTTTATCTTTTTATGATTACTGCAGAAGAACTATTAATTAAGACTGAATCACTTTCAGAAGAATCTCAATTTGGTGCTGTTATCGACATGTTACCTGAAAAACAGTTAATTGATCTTAATAATGACTTGCTTTATTTTTATCGTTCGTGGGCTCATTTCAAATTGGGTGAATTTGATAACTCAAAAGTTTTTTCAGATAAGGCTCTTGATTTAAACCCAAATCTTAAAGATGATTTTATTACTTCAGGAAATAGCTTGTATGACGAAACTGAATACAAAAAAGCAGTAACAGAATATGAAAAAGCCATTTTTCTTGATCCGGATTTCACAATCGCATATTATAACAAAGGCTTATCATTATATAACCTGGATGAACCCGACCTGGCCTTAGCCGAATTTGACAAAACAATTTCACTTGAGAATGATTATGCTGATGCGTACCTGTACAGGGGTTTAATTTGGTATTACAAAAAAGAATATGATAAAGCCATTGCTGAATATTCAGAAACAATTAAAATAGACAAAAACTACACAATTGCATATTATGACAGGGGACTTGCTTTTTATTACAAGGGCGATTATGATAATGCAATAGTTGAGTTCGATAAAGCAATTTCACTTGAGAATGATTATGCCAATGCTTACCTGTACCGGGGTTTAATTTGGTATTACAAAAAGAATATGATAAAGCCATTGCTGAATATTCTGAAACAATCAAAATAGACAAAAACAATTCAATTGCCTATTATGACAGGGGACTGGCATTTTATGACAAAGCCGATTATGATAATGCCATTTTTGATTTCAATAAAGCAATTGATCTGAGTGTTGAATATTATGATGCATATTTTTACAGAGGTCTTAGCCTGTATTATTTAGGAGAATACAAATATGCAATTGCTGATTTTGATAAAGTACTGGCACTGAAAACTGATTACAAAGAAGCGTATTTTAATCGTGGCCTTGCCATGTATTTTCAAGGGGAATATGAAAATGCAATTACCAATTATGAAAGTGCATTAAAACTTGATGAAAATTACGCAGTTGCCTATAATAACATAGGCCTTACATGGCATGCTTTGAAAAAATTCGATAAGGCAATTGAAGATTATAACAAGACCCTGGAGTTAGACGAAAACTACTACATGGCCTATTTTAACAGAGGTTCAGCCTGGTATGATTTGCAGGAATACGATAAAGCAATTGAAGATTACGATAAAGCAATTTCTTTGAACCCACAATATAAAGACGCTTTTCTAAACAGAGGTCTGGTTTGGCATTATAAAGGAGATTACAATAAGGCTATTATCGATTACAACAAAGCTTTGCAAATAGATGATAAATACGCACTTGCATACAGTAACAGAGGTCTGGCATGGTATGACCTGAAAGATGACGATAAAGCCCTGTTGGACTATGACAAAGCAATATTTTTAAGACCTGATTATAAGGATGCATTTCTTAACCGCGGGTTGATATTTTATTACAGAGGAGATTATGACAAATCAATAGCTGATTACAACAACGCCATCAAAATTGACGAAGACTACAGAATTGCATATAACAACAGAGGTTTGGCATGGCACTATAAAGGAGAATACAATAATGCAATTCTTGATTACGACAAAGCAATCCACCTGAAAAATGATTATACTGATGCATATATAAACAGGGGAATTGCTTATTATTATAAAGGTCAGTTTAACAAAGCAATTGAAGATTACAATAAGGCAATTGAAATAAACAGTGAACTTGGATACGTATATTACAATATTGGTCTGGCATATTACAATAAGGGATTTTACCTCATAGCAGTTGAAAACTACGACAAGGCACTGGAATTACAACCTGATTATGCAGACGCATACAACAACAGGGGAATGGCAAAACACGAAATTGGGGATTACGATATAGCTATCCAGGATTTTACAAAAGCCATTGAAATTTTTCCAAATAATCCCGATGCATACAACAACCGAGGTAATGCCTATCTTTTTTTGAAAAATTTTAAACGAGCAGAGGAAGATTTTAAAAAGGTTGCCGAATACGCAGGTTATGAAGCACTTGGATTTACAAATCTTGGAAATGTTTATTCTTCGAAGGGTGAGTTTCAAAAGGCAGGTGAGTTATATAATAAAGCTAAAAATTCAGCAAATGTTCCTGACTGGCTTGAACCAAAGATAATTCAGAGACAAGACAGAAATGACCAAAGATTGATTTTGGTAAAAGCCAAGATACCTGTTGAAAGTATTACAGAAAAGGTACAGATAGAAGATAGAATTGAAAGAACACTTGAAAATATCAGAAAGTATTCAAGATCAGACGCTCAACAGGTAGTTCATTATACAAAGTTGTTTGTAGCCGATATTTACGTTAGTGCACTGGGCTCAAAAATGCACTATGGAAATGCTATTTATATGAACGACCCCAAGGAAGGTAAGATCCTTTTCAAATATTTTGATAATGATAAAATTACACTGGCATATCAAAATGGTGAAAAACGAAACGAAAGCAGTGTCTATCTGGGTTCTTTTCTTCCAACAGAAGACCCTGGACTTGGAAAATCGTACGAAGATGAATTGGTTATGTGGCGAACTTACGGAAAGGATGAAAACGGAAAAGAAGCTTCGGGTTGTAACCTGGTTTTAAGCAGCGAGTTTTTTAAGCAAATAAAAAAACCGGTTTCAAATGAATCCTCAAAAACTGATAAGGAACAGGATTCACAGAAAGTTGCCACTATAAGTGAAGAAAATTCAAAAAATAAATCAAACGACGAAGAACTGTTAAATGTGGTTTACATAAAACAAATGATTACGAAAGAACAATTAAAAATGACCCGGCCGGAAAATTAAAACCTACTTTAGACGAACTAAAAAACTTTTGATCAATTTAATGGAAATGAGTGAAGAGCAGAAAAAACAAATTGAATTTCAGAAGTATGTTGAAAACAGCATCTTTAAAAACCTTTCTACAATAAATTTCCTTTTTAAATCAGCTGATTACAGTTTCGAAAACGAGGTTCGGGTCATTAAATATATGCCCCGTGACAGTAGTTTAATCAAATACATGGAAATCAAAGAGCCAAAGTTACCGCCCAAAAGATTCTACATTGAATCAATAAATGATATTTTGCCGTTTATCCGTAAAATTTATTTAGGTCCAAAGGTTGAAAATCACCAGCATTGGAGTTTGTATTTTGATTTCGAAATTCGTCAGAGAGACAAAGAATTAAGAAAGTTAAGTCCAGTTCCATATAAGCTAAATCCCTCTGATATTCAGATTTCAAAATCGGAATGTGAATTTCAGTAAACGGGTTATTGATTTTGGCAAAGATTAAACAGGGTTAAACTATCTTCATCTCCTGTAAAATACCAAATTCAATTTCAAAATTAGGAGTAAAAACCCCTTACCGAGATTGTTTTCAATTTGGCTTTTGTCCAGAAACGGGCTTCCTCAACCTCATCTGAATGAACTTTGAAATTCTTAAAATCATGGGTAACAAACATGTAAACCAACTCGGATTCCACTTCCGACTCCCATTTGTATGTTTTTACCAATTTTGCCGAAAAATCAACAAGCCCAATTTCTTCAAAAGCCTCTTTTTTAAGCGCCTGTTCCAATGTTTCTCCTGCCGAAATATGTCCGCCAACCGCCGTATCCCACTTTCCGGGTTGAATTTGTTTTGACATTGGGCGTTTTTGAACCAGAATTGCTTTGTTATGATTGATTACATGTAAATGCACAACCGGGTGTAACAGTTTGCTTCCGTTATGAACCTGGCTTCGCGGGGCCTGTCCGGTAACCCTGCCCTTTTCGTCAACCAACGGAACCCATTCTTCACCAACAAGCTGTTTTTGTTTTTTCTTTTGCCGGTAAAATTCAAATAAAAAATAAACGCCAAACAAAATATAAAACAAACCGCCACTTATAAATGCCCATGCGGCTTTGCTCATAAAAAAAGTGGAATAAAAAACTAGAATTGTATGTCCGGCAAAAATATAAAACAGGTATTTAAGACTTTTGCGCATTTGCACCATTTGCGCTTCGTTGAATTGGGCATCCTTTAAGTAACGCTGCCCCATTAATCCAATTATATTAACTTTTGAAAACGCAGAAACGGCAAGCACTGCAACTAGAATCAACTCGATTAAACCTGGCTTTAGTTTGAAGAAAATATCATTGTCGAGTAGAATTGAAACTGCCCCCAAAACAACAAGTAATAAAGTATCGAAAAGAATAAATTTATCGAAGCGTTTTTCTTTGAATCCAACCCAAAACATTTCGGCTACGCCAACACCAACAGCAACAAACAACCCGATTTTTGTTCCCCAAATTTCGTCGGCTGCAATAAAAACGAAAAGCGGGATAAAACCGGGCAGTAATTTTTTCAGCAGTTCAGATCTGCTCATTATTATTTAAAATCAATTTTAAAATGAATTAGTACCGATGATTAGTTTGCTTTGTAAATCTTATAAACTTCAACCTGCATAATCAAAGTTGTAAAACCCGGAACATACGGATCGCTGTATGTATTTCCATCTTGCCCGTAAGCAAGTTTTGAATCTATTACAAGATTTGCTACTGATCCTTTCTGCATGTAAGTTAAAGCCTCTTCAAGACCGGCAATTGAAGCCCCTGAACCAACATTAACTGTATAAGGTTCATACCGATATCCATCAAGATAACCAACAGACTGATCAATTGGAACGCTGTCATTCATCATCCAGGTAACATAATAAATCTGCACCTGGTCTCCAATTTCAATTGTGTCGCCAGTTCCTTTTTTCACTTCTATAAAATACAATCCCGAAGAAGTTGGTTCTGCATCTGGGTAATTTTCCTTCAGTATGCATCCAGTATAGCCAATTCATTGTTTCTCAACTCCTCCAAACTGTTATCATCGCCACATGCAAAAAAACCAGCAACTGCAACAGCAAAAATCAATGCTGTGAAAACGTGTTTTATCGATTTATTCAATTTCATATGATTCTAATTATTTAAAGGCTTTATATCTTTCATTGATACTACAAAAACCAAAGTCTGAAATGGATTAACAATTCCTGAACCCACACTTCCGTAAGCAAAATCAGAAGGTACAATCAATTGTGCTTTCCCGTCTTTGTTGATTACTTTCATTCCATCATCCCAACCTTGAATCAAAGGAGGGGTACCTAATACAAAAGTATATGTACTGTCGGTAGTGTTGTGCCAGATCGATGAATCAAACAAATATCCGTCGCTGAAATAAGCGGCATATCCAACTGTAAGTGTATCGCCGGTTTTAGGATAATCACCTGAACCCTCTTCAATGGTAATGTAATAAATACCCAAAGCAGTGGTATCAACTTCATTTCCCTTGGCAATTAAATTATTGATGTAACTTTTTAAGTTTATCTGTTCCTGTTCTCTAGTAGGTTCTTCAGTTTCGTCTATTTTTAAACACGAAGTACCAATACCGATTAGAATTATTCCGAGTGTAAAAATTGTTACGAGCTTTTTCATATAAACTTTTATTTAATTATTGTTTCCAATAATTGACGTTTATAATCAGGAAGAAGTTGCGTGAACTTTTCAACTGCCTTTTCTATCGACAGTTTGGTATCGCCTCCCGCTGCATTCAAATGCCCGCCACCGTTGAAATGATCTCTTGAAAAATGATTCACAGGAAAATTTCCCTTTGAGCGAAATGATGCTTTTACAATTCCTTCTTTTTCAATAAAAATGGCACTAAATACTATATCATTTATCGATAGCGGGAAATTTACAAATCCTTCAGTATCTCCTGTTTTAAAATCAAAATCTTCCAACTCCTTTTTTGTAATTGAGATCATAGCCGTCCGTAATTCGGGATAAACAACCATTTTCTGACTCAAACAGTAACCCAGTAATTTCATTCGGCTTGCCGAAAAGTTATGGTAAACCCCTGATTGTATTTTCTGGGTATCGATTCCAAATTTCATCAATTCAGAAACAACTTTAAATGTATTTGGGTCGGAAGTGTTGTGGTTGAAGGATCCGGTATCGGTTAAAATGCCAGTGTACAAAGCTTCAGCGGCGTTTTTTGAAATGTGTTTTCTCATTCCGATTTTACAAACCACATCGAAAATCAGCTCAGCGGTTGAACTATAATGGGTTTCAGAAATGATAAAGTCGCAAAAACTTGTTGGATACGGGTGATGGTCGATTAAAATTTTTGGGTTATTATATTCGAGTATCTGTTTTTCTAGCTTTCCTGCCCTGCTGGCTTCATTAAAGTCAACACAAAATAACAAATCCGACTGATTCAGAATTGATTTTGCAAGTTTCTTGTTGTTGCTGTTTACAATTATTTCAGCATCTGATGAAAACCATTTCAGGAAATCGGGATAATCAGTTGGTGAAATAATTTGAGCTTTGTGACCCGCACCACAAGCACCTCGGCCAAACCAATAGCAGAACCAATAGCATCGCCATCGGGATGTTCGTGTGGAATGATTGCAATATTTAGTTTTGCTTTGCCAAGTAATTCCTTTAAGGATGCAATAATCTGTATGTCAGTGTTTTTCAAAATAGTCAAAAATTTGAATTGGCAAATATACTAAAACTGTTAACGGCACAACATCAAAATAATTCAATTTTTCATATTATTGCAGAATAATAACATTTATTAAAATTTAAAGAAATGGCAGGAAAAACAACATTTACAATGATAAAACCATCAGCATTTGCAAGTAATTATACAGGTGGTATTTTAAAAATGATCAACGATGCGGGTTTTGTAATTAAAGCATTGAAAGCAACCTGTTTAACAAAAGAACAAGCTGGTGCATTTTATGCTGTCCACCAGGGAAAACCATTTTATGATTCACTTGTAAAATTCATGAGTTCGGGACCAATTGTTGCTGCCATGCTTGAAAAAGACAATGCTGTTGAAGATTTTCGCACACTGATTGGGGCTACCAACCCCGCAAATGCTGCCGAAGGAACAATCCGAAAATTATATGCTGTTAGTTTGGAAGAAAACGCTGTACATGGTTCCGACAGCGATGAAAATGCAAATATTGAAGCTGATTTTTTCTTTTCGAAAATCGAAAGAGTATAAGTGAGTTGAAAGTTTAAAGTTCAAAGTTCAACGGTGGATTCCATGAGCATCTTACCAGTTTCTGGAGTTGGAAATTGAATATTCGATATTGGAAATTTGTTTTATGAAGTTGGATTCCATCCGTATCATGCCAGTTGTGATGATGGAATCCTTTTTGATGCAGGGTGCGTTTTAGTAAATTCAAATTGAAAATTCGATATTGAAAATTTATTTTTATGAATTTTGATTTCGGACAGATTCTACTTAAAAATAATTTTCTCAACCATCTCCTCACCTGCTTTTTCATTCAGTTTTCTGCGGATTTCTTCGCGCATCATAAAAAGTTCGTTTTTAACCACTGAAGAGTTTATTTCAACAAAAAGAACTTTGCCTTTTAATGATACACTTTTTGTGTAATGCGCAATTGTTTTTCCCAGCAAATCTTCCCACGACTGCACAACATCAACCTCCTTTAGTTTTTTTTCGATACTGGTTCCTTTAACGTAATCGCGTATTACTTCGCTCAATGATTGTGTATTGCTTCTTCTCATGATAAAATTTCAACTTTCCCTGAGTCAACATTAAAAATACGAAAATCGGCATCCATTTTCTTGATAATTGAATCTAAATGTTCGCGGTTTGTGTCAGTCAAAAATATTTGGCCAAATTGTTCACCGGCAACCACTTTTACAATTTGCTCAACCCTAAACTGATCGAGTTTGTCAAAAATATCATCAAGTAAAAGTATGGGTTTTAACCCCGAAATTTCTTTTACAAAGTCGAACTGTGCCAGTTTTAACGATACAAGGTAAGTTTTCATTTGTCCCTGCGCTCCCAGTTTTCTGATCGGATAATCGCCCAGATAAAAAACCAGATCATCTTTATGAATACCCTGTGTCGTATATTGAACTGCCCTGTCTTTCGCAACAGATTCATTTAACAACACTCCAAAATCACTGTTATATAAACCCGATTCATGCACTAAACTCACTTTCTCATTATCCTGGGAAATAAACGAATAATAGCGTTGAAAAACAGGAATGAGCTTTTCAACAAACTCCCTGCGTTCATCGTGAATTCTTTTCCCGTATTCAATTAGCTGAATATCCCAAAGTTCAAGTAGATCGCCCTGGAAATTGCGGTTTAAAGCAAACTGTCGCAAAAGATTATTTCTTTGTTGCAACGCACGGTTATATTTCTGCAAATCGTCGAGGTAATGTTGATTGTATTGTGAAATTACGCCGTCCATAAATTTTCGCCTTTCGTCGCTACCACCCAGAATAATATTCACATCCGATGGGGTAATCATCACAAGCGGCAGTAAACCAATATGTTCCAACAGTTTTTTATATACTTTTGTATTGCGTTTGAATTGTTTACTGGCACCCTTTTTAAAACCAACCGAAATGTTTTCTGTTGACTCCAAACGCTGGTAATTCCCGTTCAGCATAAAAAAACTTTCCTCATGGTTAATATTGAGCAAATCAACGGCAGTAGAAAAACTTTTGCAAAACGACAAATAATAAACAGCATCCAGAATATTAGTTTTTCCGGCGCCATTTTTACCAATAAAACAGTTCAGTTTTGATGAAAATCCAATTTGAACTTCCTTTTATTGAAATTTATGTTGTTATTAACCATAGGGTTTTGAAAAAAAAACTATTTTTGCGGCACAATTTTGAAACCAAAAAGAAATGGCAAAAAAGAAATCTACAAAGGACGATAATTTACAGGAACTCGAAAGTGCGTTAACCAAAACCGAGCAGTATATTGAAGATAATCAGAAAGTAATTACCTATGTTATAGCAGCAGTTGTTTTAGTAGTAGGTGGATATCTTGCTTTTCACAGATTCTATTTGCAACCCAAAGAAAAAGAAGCTTTGTCGCAAATGTTTATGGCAGAGAATTATTTTGAAAAAGATTCGTTCAACTTAGCAATCAATGGCGACGGGAACTACTTGGGATTCCTTGATATTATTGACGATTACGGGATGACAAAATCAGCTAACCGCGCAAAATATTACACTGGAATTTCTTATTTGCATTTGGGTCAGTATCAAGATGCCATTGATTATTTGAAAAAATTCAAAACCGATGATCTGCTTTTAGCTCCTGTTAAATTGGGTGCAATTGGCGATGCCATGCTTCAACTTGGTGAAAATGAAAATGCACTAAAACAATACAAAAAAGCTTACGCTGAAACCGAAAATGAATTGACAACACCGGTTTATAAAATGAAAGCGGCCAAATTGCTCGAATCAATGAATAAATTTGACGAAGCTTTAAAATTGTATGAAGAAATTAAAAAAGATTATCCGCAATCAACCGAAGGCACAACTGTTGACAAGTATATTGCCCGGGTAAAAATTAAAATAGGATAGTTTTTAAAAAGATACGGTTATAAAATATACCCCTCTAAAAGAGGGGTTTTTTATTTAAAAAATATGGCAACAAAAGATCTTTCGCAATACGATTTTAATTCGGTTCCCTCAGCAGAAAACATGAAGTTCGGAATTGTTGTGGCTGAATGGAATCCTGAAGTCACATTTGCTCTTGCAAACGGCGCTGTTGAAACTTTAAAAAAACATGGTGCAAAAGAAAATCAAATTGCAGTAAAATATGTGCCCGGCAGTTTTGAACTCCCGCTTGGAGCGCAATTTCTGGCTGAATATGGAGATGTTGATGCCGTAATTATACTTGGTTGTGTAATCCAGGGTGAAACGCGTCATTTCGATTATATATGCGAAGGAGTTACTCAAGGAATAAAAGATTTAAACCTGAAATACAATAAACCTTTCATTTTTGGATTACTGACAACAAATAACCAGCAGCAGGCCCTTGATCGTGCCGGCGGGAAACATGGTAACAAAGGAGATGAAGCGGCGGTTACCGCAATTAAAATGGTCGATTTAAAAAGGTCGTTTCAGTAAAATCAGATTAGAAAAAGTGTAAAATTGCAATTACCAGAATATTTGCAACAATAATAACTCCGAATCCTTGAAAAACATATTTACCCAGCAGTTTGTCGCCAAGGGTTTTCGCATAAAACATTTTTAAAATATTATTGCTCAAAATAGCCTGAAAAGTTGCCATTCCGATTAATAACTGCGAAACCGCATATTTTCCCTGGAAAAGGTTGAGTAAAAAAGGATCAATATCAGTAAAACCTACAATGAACGACAAAATATTTAATCCTTGCGTGCCAAAATTTTCAAGCGTATATTGGGTGACAAAAGAAAAGAACACGTAAAGCCCGGCAAAAACAACAGCTACTTTAAATTCAAGCGGGTTTTTATCTTCTAAAATATTCATTGTTTCACTTGCTGATTTATTCGTTTTTTTGAATCCGTTATACATATAATATGCAGTTCCCAGCGAAATTAAAAACATTGCAACAAACCAAATTGAGATAGAAACTGCGACTTCAGAATTAAAAATCAGTAGTAAAATATAAATGCGTAAAAACATCATGGCTGTTGCAATTATAATTGCTGCGGCGTATTCGCGGTGATTTACGCCGGTTTCCTTATTCTTTCGCCCCAAAATAATTGTGGTAGCTGTGCTGCTGTACAAACCACCAAATATGCCGGTTAGCAATAATCCGGCATCCGGAAAAACAAATTTCCGAAGGATGTAACTTATATATGAAATGCCCGAAATAACTACAATTGCCATCCAAACTTTATACGGCGAAAGGTTGAGGAAGGAAAAGATTTGTTTGTCGGGCAAAGCGGGTAAAATGATTCCGGCAATTATTATAAATTTTGCCAATGTTATAAACTCTGTCCTGTCAATTTTTTTTGAGAATCCTTTGATTTTGTGTTTCGATTCAGTTAAAATTAAAACCAAAACAAAAAACAACATAACAAGCCAGTTGGGTTGCGTAACAATGAGCAACGGAAAAGTATAGGTTAGTAAAGCAAGCAAAACTGTTGTTAAGCCGTAATTGTTCTGAAACTTAATTTTTTGAAAGTAAAATATCCCGAGAAATAAGCTTAATATTAATCCACCACCAAGATAAAAGTACATTTCGACAGGTTGAGCGATCAATAAAACGAAACCAAACAAACCAATAAAAACAAAGGTTCTGTCGGTGCCAAATGTGTGTTGCTCTTCTTTATCAGTGTATTGTTTTTGTTGTTCAAGACCAACAATAAATGAGAAAACCGCAGTCAATAAAAACTGGATAAAAAGTGTCGGTATTTCCTGCATAAAATTGGTCATAACTTATTATAGGTTTTAATATGTTATTAATATTCAGAAACAAAAAAACTGAAGTTAAACAAAAATCAACATCAACACATAAATAAAAACCATTGACGATACGCCCTGAATTAATGTTGCCATTGTATGAGTTTTGTAACCTGTTTTTACGTCCATGCCCGAAAATTGTGTCACTACCCAAAAAAAACTGTCATTGACATGTGAAATTGTCATTGAACCAGCGCCAATCGCCATTACTGCAAGCACTTTTCCATTCAGCGAATCTAAACCGATGGTTGATAGAAGTGGAGCTACAATTGCCGAAGTAGCAACCAGGGCAACAGTTGTTGAACCTTGCGCAGATTTAAATGCTGCAGCAATAATAAACGGTAAAAATATGCCCAACTGATATCCGGCAAGTAAATTTCCCAGAATATCTCCAATTTGAGTTTCTTTTAAAATGGTTCCAAAAGCTCCGCCTGCTCCTGTAATCAGTAAAATTGGCGCTGCGGCCGAAATTCCATCACCGATCCAACCTGTAAGTGTTTCTTTATTAAACTTTGGAAACAGAAAAAATGTCAACAAAAAACCAATCAGCAGCGCATTAACAGGCTGGCCGGCAAAACTGAAAAATGCAAAAAGAAAACCTTCGCCAAATGGTTGACTGGGATAAGTAGCAATTGAACGAACTGCAATCAACACGATCGGGACAAGAATTGGTAATAGCGATTTAGTTGCTGAGGGTAGTTTTATTTTCAATTCAAAATTTTTAGGTTCTTCTTGTATTATTTCTGAAGTTGTAAATTTTCCGCCAATATATGAAGCCCATAAATAGCCTGTAAACATAGCAAATGCAGCCACAACCAACCCAAAAATGATAACCAGGCCAAGCTGATTTTCAAGGCCCAGGTTTCCGGCAGCTGCAATCGGACCGGGAGTTGGCGGTACAAAAGTGTGACTTGCATACAATCCTGTTGCCAGAGCGATAGAAAGTGTTACTGAAGATTTTCCGGTTTTTGCAACCAGTGATTTTTTCACCGATGAAAGAATAATAAACGCCGAATCGCAAAAAACAGGAATTGAAACAATGTACCCAATTATTGACATGGCTAAACCTGAAAGCGGTTTCCGACAAGTTTCAAAACCAGTTCTGCAATTTTATTGCCGCATTTGATTTTTCAAGAATTACCCCGATAATCGTTCCAAGAATTATTACAATTCAATGTACGCCATTATATTTCCAAAACCGGTTGCGATTGTTGAAGCAATTTTATCAATTGGCAAACCCGCCATTGCACCAGCAAAATACGAAGCTAAAAGAAGAACGATAAACGGGTGTAATTTAAGTTTTGTTGTTCCTAAAATGATGAACAACACAGAAACAAAAAGAACTATTATCAACCAGATTGTTTCAGTCATTTTCCCGGATTTTTAAGTTTTACAAAGTGGGAAAATAGGACAATAAAAAATGAAAGTTTTGTAATTCTCATAGAAACATAGTTTAATTGGTTCACCCTAAAATAACAGAATTTTAAATTGAAATAAACACAAATTGTTTAAAGATCTTCAACCGCCTCCTCATAATCAAACTGTAAATCTTCATGAAGCATCGAAAGCACTTTTTTGACACGCTCAACCCGCCGTTGATACATGTTTAAAATAACCCGGCTTGAACGCAAACTCAGGCCCGATTTTTTCATTTTCTGACAAAAATAAATCAGCAGTTCAATTTCAGTTTCTTTCAATCCTGAAAATTTTATGTATTTGTCGGTGGTTTTTAAAACTTTGCGGAGTGTTTTCTTTAATTTCGCTTAGTGAAGCAGTTTCCATACAATAGACTTTTCCAAATTGGTTTTCGAATCAGCTCAAAATTAATTGTTTTTATTTGGTTTGAAGTGTAACTATCTTTTTGATTCAAATTGAACTTAATAAATCAGAGCTTGTTTTATTTATTAAATTCTGAATTGCAATTTAAAAGTCATAAAAAAAATCAGTAAAAAATGAAAACCAGCGGAAAATTTACCCCACAACAAATTTCTGATTACCATAAAGATGGTTATGTGATTTTGAAAGGTTTATTAAATCAGCAGGAAGTTGAAAATCTGAGGGATAGGGCAAAATCAGATCGCGAAATGGACAGCCATTCTTTTCAACGCGATGATGGAACAGGCGCCAAAGTAAGGCTTTCGTTGTGGAATCATCCCGGAAACGGAATCTACGGAATGATCGCCCGCAGCCATAAAGTTGTCGATTCAGTTGAGCAACTTCTTGAAGACGAAGCGTACCATTATCATTCGAAAATGATTATGAAGGAAGCAAAAGTTGGCGGTGCGTGGGCGTGGCATCAGGATTATGGTTACTGGTATGAAAACGGTGTTTTATTCCCCGATTTGTGTAGTGTTTTCATCGCTGTTGACGCTGCAACAGTAGAAAACGGGTGTTTGCAGGTACTAAAAGGTTCACATAAATTAGGAAGGATTAACCATGTTTTAACGGGCGATCAGGCTGGCGCCGATTTGGACCGTGTGGAGGAAATCAAAAAAAGGCTGGAACTTGTGCATGTTGAGTTGGGAAAAGGAGATGCTGTATTTTTCCATAGTAACCTGTTACACCGATCAGACAGAAATAACTCTGAGAACCCGCGCTGGGCAATGATTTGCTGTTACAATGCAAAATCAAACAATCCGTATAAAGAGAGCCATCACCCACAATATACACCGCTCGTAAAAGTGCCCGACAGCGCAATTCTTGAAGCTGCACAAAATGCTGAAGTTGACAGTGAATCATGGCTTGATGTAAACAGTGATAGCAGCGCGAAAGGGCTTGAGAAAAACCGCAATTAGAAATCTTTCGACTGCTCCAGGCCTTATGTTTACATGGAGCTTAGTCGAAAGATGAGTTATAGAGATTTGACATGAAACTATTGAAACGTAATACAGAAATATATCTAAACATTTCCATTCACAATAAACAATTTAATTTTCAGCATTAACATCTGCTATTTCGCTTAAAAAAGCAATCGATTTTTCAAGGTTTTTATTGGGAAATTTTTTCAAAATGAAAACGATTATTACAGCAATTACAACACTTCCCGCCGTTTGTGCAATAAGCCAGTTCATATAATTGTACAGATCAATATTCAGAATAAATTTGGCACCAACTATTAAAAAAACAGGTGAAAGCAATGGAATAAAAACATACAACAACTGTGTTTCCCTAGTTTCCAGTAATTTCAGGTTTTCAAGTTTTAATTGCGTTTGAAGAACAGGTGTTTGGGCATTTATGCCATAATGTAAAACAAGTTTTTTTATGCTGAAATAAATACTGTAGATTGAAAATGTAAATAAGATTAACCCGGGAATCAGAAATTTGAATTCAGATAAACTTGAAAGTGTGAAATTCACAACAAAAAGCAGAAAGAGAAAATTAACGATAATCTCAAAATAACCTGTCGATCTCAGTGAGTTCAAATTGTTTTTTAATTCTGTTCATACTCACTTCCATAAACAATGATTTGTTTATCCGCACTGTGTTTTCAAGTTTACTGTCAGTGCCATTCCAGATGGTTGATAATTCATGTAATTCCATTTTATTTAAAGTTTATTTGTTTTGAAATCCTTACTAAGTTTTGTTTTAATCCGGTTTAGTTTTGTTGAAACATTGCTTACCGAAATTCCAAGTATTTCTGCAATTTCCTGATTTCTTTTCCCTTCGAGAAAAAGCACAATTACTGCCTTTTCAAAAGTTTTCAGTTGTTCGATGAACCGATATAAAAGTTTTAATTGTTCATCATAAATGTTTTCATCCCAAAACAAAATATGAGGTTGAGTGGATAATTCCCGGTGAATTTTATTTCGGGATTTTTCTTTTCTGTAAAATGAAATGGAGACATTTAAAGCAATCCTGTAAATCCAGGTAGAAATGGCAAATCTTGCGTTATATTCCGAAAATGACTTCCACAATTGCAAAGTAATTTCCTGTACCAGATCTTTAATTTCTTCATCGTTTTTGCCATAAACATTGGCAATTTTGAATATAAGTTTTTTGTTTCTTTCGAGTAATTCAAGAAATTCCTGCTCTGTTTGTTTTGAATGTTTCAATTTTTCCAACTTTTGTTTTTGCTTAACTTCGAATTCATTCCATTATTCGCAAGCAGGGCAAAATTGTCACATTTTTATTGAAAAAAAATAATATACAAATAAATTATATCCCTATTTTTCAGATAGTTAAACTAATTTCAAATTTTCCGGAACCAACTTTGAATGAGCCATTTTCAACATTAACCTTTACTGTTTTTTTGGTTTCGATATCCAAAACCTCAATTGTTGAATCTTTAAGATTGTAAGGTAAAATAACAGTTGCAACAGCATTTTCTGGTATTTCAAATTGCATGTTAAATGTACTTCCACTTATTTTCCAATCAGTACTGATACTTCCTTTTGGCGAAATGAACGAACATTTTACCCATTTAATATCGCCAACCGGTTTAGGAGCAATAATGATTTCGGAATAAGCAACTGAATTTTCAGCCTGATAAATTCCACTCAAACCTGCATAAAACCATTCCATCAGGTGACCCAGCATCATGTGATTATTCGATGAAGATGTTAACGCAGCCCAGCTTTCGGTTAAAGCAGTAGCGCCCTGTTTCAGTTGAAAACCGTAACCCGGGCGGTCGCTTCTGTTGTTCATTTTATAAAGCATATCCGACCTGCCATTTTCGCTTAAAACCCGCACAAGAAAATGGTAGCCGATATCGCCTGAAGTCAAAGCATAATCGTTGTTTTTTATTGAATCGACAAGGTTGTTTAAAACCTTTATTTTGTCTTGTTCAGGAATCAATCCCGTGTAAAGCGGCATGGCGTAGGCAGTTTGACTTCCGGTGGAACAAACTCCTGATTCTGCGTTATAAAAGGTTTTCAGAAAATCATTTTTTACGAGTTTTGCCAGATTACTGAATTTTTCCAAATCCGCAGCAAAACCAAGCAATTTGGCTGTTTTTGAAATTATCTGCAAATCGTAGTAATAAATTGAAGTTGCCGTAACAGCTTTTGGCGTCAGTTGCGCTTCACCGGGATATTTTGGACCCAAATCATACCAGTCGCCAAGTCCGTGTGAAATGATATTGTTTTCGGCAGTAGTTTCAAGGTATTCGATATATCGTTTCATCATGGGGTACGCTTTTTCAAGTACCTCTTTATTTCCATACCATTTATACAGTTGCCAGGGGATAATTACGGCTGCACTGCCCCACTCCGGAGAATCGCGAAATCCGCCCTGAAAAGGAACATATTCAGGAGCAATATCAGGAACCAGGCCATTTTCAAGTTGCGAATCCATCATATCCGTAACCACTTTGCTGTACAATTTCTGAATATCAAAATTGTAGTGCATTGACGGGCCAATCAGATAAGTTTGCTCCAGCCAACCCAGCTTTTCGCGGTGCGGACAATCGGTTGCAACACTTGCCATGTTACTTTTTATGCCCCATTTAATGAGTTCAAAAGTTTGGTTAAAAAGTGAATCGGAGCAACTAAACTCCCCAACAGTTGGCGCTGAATTGCGTATATGCAGCATTTTAATTTCAAGAATTTCAGTTTTTTCCGTTGAGTTTACAGGTTCAGTAATTTCAACTTCAGCATATCGGAAACCATAGTAGGTAAACCGCGGTTGCCATGTTTCTTCTCCTTCTCCATTCAATATATAATTGAATTCGAAAGGCCCGCCACCGCTGCGTTGTGTAACATTACCATCTTCGTTTACAAGCTCATCGGGCCTGATCCGGATTTGCACCTTTATTCCCTTTCACTTTTAGCGAAATTATTCCCGAAGCGTTTTGCCAAAATCGTAAATTGTTTGGCCGGTTTTCGATTTAAAAATTTTATGAACCGAAAACTCCTGCATTACCTTCAAGGGATTATCAGTTTCAAGTTCCAAATTACTCATTGAATCGTTTAAAACAATTGGAGAATTCCAATCCGAATCGTCAAAATTCGCTGAACTCCAGCCTTTTTTTTCAAGCCTTGCGTCGTAATCTTCTCCACCGTAAATACTGCTAAAAGTTACAGGAGACGGTAATACCCTGCAGTTTTCATCGGAAAAAATATTTTGTACCGAGCCATCAGTATATTCAATATTAATATTGAAAATTACTTTTGGATAACCATAGGCAACAACCAATTTGCGGTAACGTTCGCGGTTAACATTGTAAAATCCATTTCCAACCAAAACCCCGATTGCATTTTCTCCGTTTTTTAACAAGTAGGAAATATCGAAAGAATTATAAAGAATTCGCTTTAGGTAGTTGGTCCAACCCGGAGAAAGAAAATGATCACCTACTTTACTGCCGTTAATTTGCAAATCGTAATGTCCTAATCCTGTAATGTTTATGGTTGCTTTCTGAATGGTTTTACCTACATTAAATTCTTTACGAAACATCGGAACAACTGCGCGTTTTAAACCTTTTTCACCCAATTCATCTCCCGAACCGTGCACTGCAGGTATAATTTTCATACTATCCTCAAATTCTTCAAAAGCTATCCATTTTGCGTTTGCCCAAATATTGGAATTGTTGCCAACCTGAGTTTTTGTTTGACAAGCTGAAATGATAAATATTGTTGCAATTAATAGTAAGTGTAATTTTTTCATGTTTACATTATTGTTGAAATAAGTAATTTTTTAGTGGTTTGATTATCCCTTTTTTTCTTCATTTTCCTTGTTGTAAAGGAATCGTTTGATTTTTTGGGTAGCAGTTTTCTTAAATGGCTCAGGATGCGAATGAAACGATTGAATTTTTGAGAATTTATTAACACGTTCGTTTATATAATGTTTTAGTTCATCTGTCAATTCTGTAATAGTTTCGTCAACTTTTTGCGCTATTTCCTTTACATCGTGTGTTAATTCAGTGGTCATTTCGTGCCATTTTTTCTCAAGTTCTTCACGATCGAAATGCACAAGCGCAACCAGTTTACCTTTCTGTTCAACAACAAGTGATTCAACAACATGGCGATAGTTGTTGATTAATGATTCAATTTCTTCGGGGTAAATGTTTTCGCCATTTGCTCCTACAATCATATTTTTCAATCGCCCTTTGTGAGTCAGGTTTCCCTTTTCGTCGAAAACTCCCAAATCGCCTGTTTTAAACCAGCCGTCTTCAGTGAGTACTTCGCGGGTTCTTTCTTCATTTTTGTAGTAACCCAACATTATATTTGGCCCGCGCCCCCATATTTCACCTTCGCCTGTTTTGGGGTCGGGATTGTGAATTATCAATTCGCAGTCGATTACTTTTGGCCCAATTGCCTGAAATTTTGTTTGTGAGGGGTTTGAACCTGCCAGAAGTGGCGAAGTTTCAGTTAACCCGTAACCTATGGCATAGGAAATTTTGCATCACGCAGAAAGCGTTCGGTTTGGCATCCAGTTTTGCGCCACCAATCCCGAAAAATTTCAAATTTCCACCAAAAGTCTGATAAAGTTTTTTCCCTGCCAGACGATAAATCAATTTCCGGGTAATCCTGTTTTTATGCAATATTCTTGTAAAAGCCTTTTTATCGATTTGTGGCAGGATGCTGTTTTTATACACCTTTTCGATTATCATCGGGACAGTGAGCATCAAATCAGGTTTCACACTTTGCATTGCCGGAATCAAAACGCTTGCCGTTGGCGGTTTACGCAGATATGTAACGTTTGCGCCTTTCATGATTGGTAAAATCAGCCCAATCGTATTTTCGTAAGTGTGTGAAAGCGGTAAAACCGAAAGAAACCTGAAGTGCTCAGGAATATTCTGAACCTCACCGGATTGAAAAGCATTAAATATCACATTTTTCTGCGACAGCATCACACCTTTCGAATCGCCGGTAGTACCCGAAGTATAAAGCAAAATAGCCAATTCGTCAGGCCCGGAAAAATAAAGGGAATTGCTTTGTACATTTTCATCAAAAACAATCTCTTTTTCCTGTTGCTTTTAATTACCTCAAAATTATCGATTCGAATTATTATTTCGGGGATATCATTTTTTAGTTCTGCCATTTTGTATTCAAGACTTTGCGAAATAAAAATGGCTTTTGACTCAGAATGTTTTAAAACATTCTCGAGTTCAAACGGATTAAAATCAGGAAGCACAGGCACAACAACAATTCCGAGGCACTGCAATGCAAAATACACGATTCCCCAGTTGGGCATATTTTGACTGTAAATTACAACTTTGTCGCCCTGTTTAATTTCCAGTGCTTCAAGAAATGCTTTTACAGCAGAAATTTTCTTACCCATTTCGGCATAAGTCATCATTTCTTCATCAACAAAACCTAAAGCTTTGTGATTGGCAAATTTCGATACTACTTCGGGAATAAGCGTGGCAAAGTTTAACTGATCTTTTGATTCCATCGGATTTAATTATATTAACAAATGTAATTCAAAATTGGAAAAACAAGTACAGCATTACTTTTTACTTCATGAGGCTGCTTTTTTATTCTATTTTCAGAAATAACAAAAAATCAATTATTTAACACGATTTGCACGTTTTCCATGTTCAAATGTTTAAACCCATTTAAATGTGTAATTTCGCGCCGAACAAAAAAATAACTGTTTTGAATAATTTTGAAGAATTAGGAGTTGGCAGGAAATTTATATTGGGATTGAACGATCTGAATATTAATACGCCAACCGAAATACAAATAAAAGTAATCCCGATATTAATTAACTCGAACACCGATTTAGTGGGACAAGCACAAACAGGTACAGGGAAAACTGCTGCATATGGATTGCCCTTACTACATAAAGTTGATCCTGGTCAGAATAAAATACAGGGGTTGATACTTTGCCCAACTCGTGAACTGGGACAACAAATTGCAAAACAACTGTTTAAGTTTACCAAATATTCGTCTAAAATTTTTACTGAAGCGGTTTATGGCGGCGCACCTATTGAAAGGCAATTGAATGCGCTGAAAAAACCTACCCATATTGTTGTTGCAACTCCAGGAAGGCTGATTGACCTGTTGAAAAGGGAAGCATTGAATTTAAGTCATGTAAAAACCGTAATACTCGACGAAGCTGACGAAATGTTAAGCATGGGTTTTAAAGATGAATTGGACGAAATTCTGCGTCATACTTCGGCAGCCGAAAACAAATGGCTCTTCTCGGCAACAATGCCGGTTGGAATCAAACAAATTGTTACCAAACACCTGGCAGCCAACGCAGTTCGGATTGAAGTGAATGAGAAAAATGTAATAAACAAAAACATTGATCACCAGTATTTGATAGTTGAAGAAAGCGATAAACTTCATGCGCTGTTACAATTTTTAAAATCAGAAGGAGTAAACCGGGGAGTTGTTTTTTGCAGAACCAAAGTTGCAGCTCAAAAATTAGCGTTGCAACTTGAAGCAAAAAATATTACAGCCGGTGCAATCCATGGCGATTTAATGCAAAAAGAACGCGACAAAGTGATGCGGGCTTTTAAAAATGAGTCTTCGCAAATACTTGTTGCAACAGACCTTGCAGCACGCGGGCTTGACATTGAAGCACTGTCTTTTGTTGTTCATTACCAACTTCCGGATAAAGATGAGTATTATACGCACCGTAGCGGCAGAACTGCCAGAGCCGGAAAAAAAGGCGTTTCGCTTAGTTTGGTAACACCATTCGAAACCAAGCAAATTCGGTTTTATGAAAAATCTTTGCACATTTCATTTAGCCAGATAACGCAGGGAAGCTAAAGATTTCAGACGACAGGAGTTGAGAGTTCGAAGCCTTTAGATCTCAAAATAAAATGTAGTACCGTTTTGTTTTGAGCTTTCGAACCCAACTTTTCCTTTCAGGTATTTTTCGCCAAGCAGTTTCATACTGTAGGTTCCTAAGCCACGCCCAACCCCTTTTGTTGTAAACGAACGTTTAAACATTTGAAGTTGAACATTCTTTTCAATTGTCGCAGGATTATGTACTGAAAACTGAATAACTTGATTTATTGACCTGCAGCATAATGTTATTAAAGCTTTTGGATTATAAACTTCAATTGCATTTTTGACCATATTCCCTAAAATTCGCCGGAGTAGAACAGGGTCGGTATTTATTACATGAAGTTCTGAGTTTTCCTCAATTAGAATGGATTTATCTGCTTCAATTGCCTGAGTTGAAAATAAGTTTTTTACATCATGTAAAATCGACATTGAGTTAACTTCCTGTATATCAGGATGCAATTCTCCTCTTTCTGCTTCACTTAACTGCCGTTGTGCCTGTATTTCATCAACAAGGTTATTTGCGGCGCGGTTAATAATATTGGCAACTTCGGTAATTTCTTCAGGTTTATCCAATTCTTTTAACATTGACGAAAGTCCGGAAATACCACTTGCACTGTTTAATAAATCGTGGAAAAATAAACGTTCAAGTGTTTCTGTCCGTTTCTTGTCGCTGATATCGGTTAAGGCAAAAATTGTAAAACTTTCGCCAACATATTCATAAGGTGTACTTGTAACCAAAATGTTTTTTGACTCAAGCGTTTGGGTTAAAATCCGGCACTCTTTTGTTGACTGAATTCCTTTGTGCGATTCAAGTATTGCATTTGCCGCCCCGCAGGTTTTGCAAAAATTTGTTGATCCGCAACCACCTGTTGTAACAAAAGCATGAATACAGTTTATTGCCTCTCCCGGGCGTTTACCAAGTATCTGTTTTGATTCGGGAATACCACAAAAATCATAATAATGCTTGTTGGCAAATATTATTTGACGCTCTTTGTTTAACACAACCAACATTTGCGAAAGCGACTCAATCAAATTTATTAGAAATTTATTTTGAGTAAAAATGGCGGTTTGTCTTTTTACCTCATCAAGTGTTTTTCTTTCTTCCGGGTTAAACAGAATGGTTTTATATGTTTTAAACATTCAAAAAGGGATTTGAATTAATCCCGAAAGATAAAATTCATATTTGTAATAGTTTCAACTATCACTGAAAAATGAATTTCAATGATATCAATTTATATAAAGACTAAATAATTACAACATTGGTTTGAGGATAAAATACTTATAGAATTTCAGTAATTCTGATTTTTTTATCCTGAAAACTGAAGAAATCGCCCTCCTTTTTATTGTTTAATATCATTCCAATTGGTGAAGCAAGCGAAATGGCGATATACGAATCATTTCTGACATTAATTTTACCCAAACCTATTGAAATAAAGTAGTTATCCTGTGCGGTTTTTACAATACTTCCAAAAACTGCCTTTTTAAATTTTTTATGTAAATCAATTTGCAAAAGTTGGTTTTTAAGTTGAATTGCTTTATTTAACTGCACTTTGTTCTTTTCAAGTTCAAATTGCACCATCGCCCTGCCTGTTTCGTATTTGTCACCGGCAGTACTTTTTGTTTCGTTATCGCGTGATTCAATTGCCAGTTGAATATCACGATTTGCCGTCTCAATTCTTTTATCTAAAATTCCATTGAGCTGATTAACAAGAATTTCCTTTAATTCTGTCATTTATTAAACTTTAATCGTTGAACCTAAAACGCAGAACCTACTTGTTCAACATTTTTAATTCATAAATATCTTTTCTTCGATCCCTTAAATTCCTGACGCTACCGAATTGGTTCAACTCCCGTAATAAATCAATATCAAGGTCGGCAATAACAATCATTTCTGTATTTGGTGTAGCTTCAGCTTTAATTCCGTTGGCAGGGAATGCAAAATCGCATGGTGTAAAAACCATCGACTGGGCGTAATTAATGTCCATGTTGTGCACTTTGGGCAGGTTGCCAACACTTCCGGCTATTGCAACATAACATTCATTTTCAATGGCACGTGCCTGGGCACAGTATCTAACACGTGAATAGCCGTTTTGTGTATCGGTTAAAAACGGAACAAACAGAATATCCATCCCATCGTCGGCAAGCAGGCGGCTGAGTTCGGGAAATTCGACATCGTAACAAATCAAGATCCCTATTTTTCCGCAGTCGGTATCAAAAACCTGAAGTTTGTTTCCCTTTTCCATTCCCCACACTTTAACTTCATCAGGAGTAACATGCAATTTTTCATATCTTTCCACTGTTCCGTCACGCCTGCATAAATAACCAACATTGAAAAGCCTGTTATCTTTTATTTCGGGAAGACTTCCGGAAATGATATTGATATTATATGAAATTGCCAATTCGGAAAACCGCTGGATAATTGCGGGTGTATGAAGTGCAAGATTTCGAATTGCTTCAGGTTCGGTTAAATGATTGTCATCAGCCATTAACGGAGCATCAAAAAACTCAGGAAATAAAGCAAAATCAGAACGATAACCTGAAACTGCATCAATAAAAAATTCAGCCTGTTGTAAAAGTTCGTCCATATTTTTATAAGGCCGCATTTGCCATTGTATTAAACCCAAACGTACAAGCTTTTTTGACACACTGGCTTTTGTTTGTTTTTGTTCGTAATAAATATTGTCCCATTCAAGTAAAACCGCGTAATCATTGGAAGCTTCATCACCTTCAAGATAATTTTTCAGCACTTTTGAAGGGTGGAAATCGTTTGATACCTGGAAGTTTAAAACCGGGTCGTTAATCTCTTTTCTTCTCACTTTTTCGATATACTCTTTTGGCGTCATTGAACCTGAATACTTATGATAGTTTGGAATTCTTCCACCAAATGCTATTCCTTTTAAATTAAGCCGTTCACACAATTCTTTTCGGTAATCATAAAGTCTTCGCCCGAGGCGCAAACCGCGAAATTCGGGTTTTATAAAAACGTCAATTCCATACAAAATGTCACCATCAGGATTATGGGTATTGAACGTATAATTTCCTGTAATTTCTTTATAAGTGTGTTTGTTTTCAAACTTTTTGTAATCAATAATTATTGAAAGCGCACAACCTGCAAGCTCATTGTTTATTTTTATAACAGCTTGTCCTTCAGGAAATTTTTTAATTAACGTTTTTATCTGTTTCTCTTTCCAGTACGCTTCCGGCATCATCGTATATGATTCAATCATGGCGTCTTTTAGTTGTTGATAATCATCTATATTCAAATAGGTGAGTTCAATATTTTCAATTTCAATCATAAAAGCAATATTAAATTTCGGATATTGATGAATATAGCAAAATTAATGGCGATTTCGTTAAGATATATACAAAAACAGGAAATGAACGTGAAGTATTTGATAATGAGAATAAAAAACTTACTAAAATCACCATCTTTGGTTTTTAATATTTCCGGTATCAATTTCCTGAAATTTCATAAGTTTGAATTAAATTTCAAATAACTAAAAATTAATAAGATGGAATCGAACAGAAGAAACTTCTTAAAACAATCATTTGCCACAGCCTCAGCATTTGCAGCGGCTTCAATGTTGCCAACTGATTTAATGGGCAGGGAATTTAACAATACAAACCATCCCAAAGAAATTGTTTTAAAACCGGTAAAGCGAAATGCATCAAAAGAATCTATTCGGTTTTCAGTAATTGGTCTCAATCACGGGCATATTTATGGAATGGTAGAATCATTAATTGGCGGCGGCGGAACGCTGGTTGCTGTATATTCCAGAGAGCCGGAATTACTAACCGGTTTTACACGCCGATATCCTAATGTAAAAATTGCAAAAAGCGAAAATGAAATTCTTGAAGATAATTCAGTTCAACTTGTTGCAAGTGCCGGAATTCCTGTTGAAAGAGCTCCACTTGGTATTCGTGTTATGCAGTCGGGCAAGGATTATATGACCGACAAACCGGGGATTGTAACTTTCAAACAATTCGAAGAAGTTAAGAAAGTGCAGAAAGAAACAAAGCGGATTTATTCAATTATGTACAGCGAACGGCTTGGAAACCGGGCATCCGTAAAAGCCGGAGAGTTAATTCAGGAAGGAGCAATTGGGAAAGTGGTTCAAACTGTTGGACTTGGACCGCACAGAATGAATCCTACATCGCGCCCCGACTGGTTTTTTGATCCGGAAAAAGCCGGCGGAATACTTTGTGATATTGGTTCACATCAGTGCGATCAGTTTTTGTTTTACACTAATTCAAAACAAGCTGAAGTCAGTTTTTCGCAGGTTGGGAATTTTAATATCCCTGATTATCCGAAATATATGGATTTTGGCGATATGAGCGTTCGCAGTCCACATGCAACAGGCTACATTCGTATTGACTGGTTTACTCCGCAGGGGCTTGCTACATGGGGCGATGGACGTACATTTATTTTGGGAACTGAAGGTTATATTGAAATGCGAAAATACATTGACATTGCCGGCCGTGAAGGTGGTGATCATCTGTTTCTTGTAAACCATAAAGAAACGAAATATTACAACTGCTCTAATATTTTTATGCCTTACGGCGAACAGTTGGTAAGCGATGTGGTAAACCGCACCGAAACTGCCATGACTCAGGACCATTGTTTTCTTGCTACTGAACTGGCATTAATGGGACAAAAAATGGCTTTTCAACTGAATGTTTGATAGTAATTGTGAGTTAGTTTTATAATTGCAGGTTGCGGGATTCAGGTTGCGGGTTTAAAGTTTAAAATTTAAGGTTCAAAATTCAATATTGAAAAATAAGGTTGGTGTAAAAGGCACGGCATCAGTATAAATGTTTACCAAACTAATATCATCGACTGTTGTAGTTCGAAGGTTTGAATATTTAACGTTTTCTGTGTTGAATACATTTAGTACTGAAATCCCGATCTCTGTTTTCACTTTCCCGGGACGGAATTTATAAACCAGTGCGGCATCCAGTCTATTATATTCCTTGTTCAGGTTTAACTCTTTTTCGGTTTCAAAATCAAAGCGGTTAAATCCTGAACCATACACATAATTTGCAGAGAAATAGAACGACTTGTAATTGAAAATACCTGCAAGTTTTAATTCATGTCTTTGGTCGTGCGGAGCAGGTTTATACACATCACGCGCATAAAACTGAAAATGCTCCTCAGTTTTTCCAAGTGAATATGAAATCCATGCCATTTGGCGTTTATATTCCTTTTTTATAAAAATATCGAGCCCCGTACTTCGTGCATCACCCGCATAAAAACCCCTTTCAAACCGGTTTGAACCATTGTAAAAACGGGTTATTCCGGAGGTTGGTTTAAAATATGCTTCGGCGCTTACCGTCAAGCCGCTTTTAAAATAAGAAATTCCGCCAACCCAGTGCTGAGCGCGTAAAACCGGAATATTCACCTCATCACTGTTAGTCCAGAAATACGCGTAATTAAATGAACTGTCAACAATTGAAGTTTTGCTCATAAACTGGTTGTACAATCCCCAGGCTGCATTCAGTTTAAACTCTTCCGACAGGTTTACCGAAGTTGAAATCCGTGGTTCGGTGTACCACTTTTTCAGATTTGTCGCATAAATTACACGTAACCCTGATTTCAATTCCATAAAACTTCCAACCGGCAATTCATCCTGTAAATAAGAAACAATCCGTGGCGACTGCGAATCCAAATCAATTAATTGATTGTCAAACGATTTTCGTGAAAGCTGTACATTATTATTGATGGCTCCCATTCCTAAAATCAAATTTTGTCCGTTTAACAATGAAAATGTATGTTCAGCATTTAAAGTGATCTCGTCAACATTATTATCAGATGAATTACTTTTTGTGATATTTTTTTTCCCGTTCCGCGTATTTTCAGTTTGGTTTTGTTCATCCGCCAAACGTTCAAAAACCGAATATCCGGCTGTAATATTTGTTGTGTTCCCATTTTTCCAGGGTTGTATAAATTGCACTGAACTTCCCAACTGGCGGTTACGTTCCACTCTGACCGCGAAATAATTGTATTTACGATCTGACCTTCCAAATCATAATCAAACTTATCGCCACCACCGTATAAATTCACTGATAACTGGCTGCCATTGTCTCCACGGTAAACATATTTTAAATTGGCATCTCGAAATGTATAATCTGGAGTAACAACAAAATCAATATTGTTTCCAAAAGCAGAACCTTCTGATTTTTGTTTAGCATTTCTGCCAAATAATTCGAGATTGGCAGGATCATAAAGTTGGTAATAAGTTTGACGGTAAGCAGCCAGAATTGAAGATTTTTTGAAAGAGGTATTTCTGCCATAGAATTAATAGTAGTTGAATTGATATTGAAAGTAAAAGCCGGTTTATGCATTGTCCCGTTTTTTCCTGTAATATCAACAATTCCGCCTACTCTATCGCCATATCGAGCTTCGTAACCACCTTTCAAAACTTCAATATTTTTTACCATCAAAGGATTTACAACGCTGATATTATCGTTAAAATTTTTCAACCCGAAAACCGTGTATCCGTCAAACTGTATCTTACTTTGGCTTTCATAACTTCCCCAAATCAGCATGTCGGTTGATTGTTCGCCTGCTGCAAGAATACCGGGCATCAAACGCAACAGGTTAAAAACCGAATTATCGCAATGCCCGGGAAGTACAGGAGCAATGCGGTGGTTAATTTTCATGCGGCAGGCTTTATCGCCAATCAGTGTTGATTGTTCGACCAAATTGCCAAGTATATCAACCTGTGCAATTTTTTCGATTTGCGGGTTCAACAAAAATTTGTTGTTTACACTTTCAGTTAATGTTGTATCGTAAATGTAATATCCCAAATGTGAAATCTGTAAATCGAAAGTCGTTCCGGCTGATGCTGTAAAATTGAAATTTCCCTGCTGGTCGGTTTGAATGTTTTTATTGTTAATGTGAATGTATGAAAACGGCAGCGGCTCAAATGTTTGAGCTTCAAGCACCTGCCCTGTAATTTGAGTTGTTGCCACCGGCTGAACGGCAACTGTATTTTCCGAAACCGGGATGATAATAAATACATCACCTGATTTCTCCATTTCAAAAGGCAAATTCTTTAAAAGATAGAAAAGCGCTTCTTCTTCTGACTGAAAAGTGCGGTTTAATGAGATCCTGTATTTCGAAAGTATATCGTTATCGAAAGCAAACTGTATCCCGTAATTCTCTTTCAAATCAAGCAAAACCTGACTCAGGGAGGCTTTTTGGACATTTACTATTATTTTTTTTGCTGTTTGCGCTGTTACCTGAAAAAGCGCAAGAAACATAAAAACAGCAAACCAAACTGTTTTAGCCATTAATTGTTTTTGACTACCAAATAAGTGTTTTCCGATTGTTTTATATATTTCAATTGCATTGATTTACAAACATAATCCAAAACTTCTTCAACGTTTCCGGGCTTCGCAAAATTGCTCGAAAAACTGCGATTTTTTAATTCAGTTTGAAATTGAATTGTTACTGCAAATTGCCTTTCGATTTCGCGAAACACCTCATTTAATGAGCGTCCGGCAAAATCAAACCTTTCTATTTTCCAGTCAATTGCTTTTTCGGTTTTATAATTTGTTTTCATTACAAGTTTTCCATTCTCAAGTTCAACATGGTTGTTTGGTTCGAGCAAAACCGATTCGTTTGAGTTTGATACCACTTTCACTTTCCCTGTAAAACAGGTTACCCTGTAATTACTTTCGCGGGCATAAATATTAAATGAAGTGCCCAAAACCTGTGTTTTTCCATTTTCAGAAACAACTTCGAACTTTTCCCTTTTGCTACTTCAAAATAACCTTCGCCTTCAAATTGTACTTTTCGCTGAAATTTCCATTTTACCGGGAAATATTTTAAAGTGGATCCTGCATTCAATTCAACACTTGAACCATCGGGCAATTCAGCAATAATCTTTTCCCCGGAACACTTTCAATAGTTTTTGTATAAAGAAAAGTAAGTGTCGAAAGTCCAACCAAAATCGCAACCACAGCAGCAACCGATAATTTCATGACGATTGAAAACATTGAAACCGATTTTCCAGCCGGTTTTTCATTGATTTTTCGTTCAAGTTCAGCCCACACTTCTGATTCTGATTTGTTCCAGTCAATTTTGCCTTTTGAGAAAAAGTCGTTACTGTTTTCTTCTAAATTGGTAATATGTAAATTTTTGTCATTCATTACTGTTTTAATAAATTTCGTAGATGCTCCAACGCATTTTTCATTCGTTTTTCAACTGCTTTTACACTGATTCCCAACACTTCAGCTATTTCAGCATATTTCAGGTTTTCTGCCCGGCTCAGCAAAAAAACCGTGCGCTGTTTTTCGTTCATCTTTTCGAGTGAATTTGAGTAATTCTCTTTCAACTGGTTAAAAGTCATTTCCTCTTCCGGCGACTGCATTTCGTTTTCAAAAACAAAGCTATTGAAGAATTTGAATGAACGTTTTTCTTTGCGGTAATGCGATATATAAAGGTCGTTGGCAATTTTAAAAAGCAGCCCTTTTACTTTTTCAGTTTGAATTGAACTTTGTTTTTCCCAGATTTTCAGGAATGTTTCCTGCGCAATATCAGTAGCAACGTCAGCATCTCCTGAACGGTAAAAAACAGATTTGCGAACGTCGGCAAAATGGTTTTCAAATAGAATTTTAAATTCCTGTTGGGTCAAAATGTTGTCAATTCATTGGTACATTTCAAAGATAGCCAGATAATCAATTGGTAAAAGTACCCCGACAAATGTTTTTCATCGGGGTTCTTTCAAAATTATTAACCTTTCCCGATTCCTAAACCTTTTCCACCGCCATTTCCGTTTTGGTTCCCGTAACCCTGTCCTTGATTTTGATTTTTATTATGATTTTGATTTCCTTTCATTTTACAATTGAAAAGGTCAACTTCAATAGTTTCTCCGTCAGAATTTGTCATAGTTGCAATTTCATCACATTCGCCATCACCATAATTTAAAGTTGAAATCAAAGTTCCGTTTAAAGTTATTTCCACAACTCCTTCAACTATAAACCTGCAATCGCCTATTCTCACCAATGGATCAACTATTTCTTTTTTGTAAGAATCTGCCTTGAAGTAGCTGAAACAACTCCATCAATATGAATTACATCATCAGTTTGATCATCAGTAGTTTCCATACCTTCAACCCACATCCAAATTCGTGATGAAGAACGGGTAATTACATTTCCATTGTCAAGTGTAATTGTTAAATCGCTTTTGTAATTACGAAATGCTGTATTTTCCCTGTCAACAGTTATTAGCGAGGTTCCTGCAATTGTAATTGTGTCTATTCCAAAATCACTGTAGGTAACCATCCTTGAATAACTGGCGCTGCTTCGTGGTGCGGAGATTTCGATTATTATTATACCACTTAAAACTTTTTCTTTTTGAGCACCGTACTATCACCATAATCAAGAGTAATTCTTTTGGATAGCTGTCGTTTCTCCTTCTTCAACAGTAACATTCGGGCACTGGTGCGACATGTAGTTCGTTTTATTTGTCCATTCCCATCTTTTACCCATTCTCCACCACTGCAACAAAATATCTTCAGCATTGGCATAAAACTCAACTTCGTACTCAGATGCAGTAGTTGCGGCTTCCAAAGTAACTTCCGACAAAGTAATCTCTGCCGATTTTTCTGACAAAGTACTATCTTCTGCAACTTCAATTTTGTCGTTGTTACACGAAAAAAGAACAACTGATAAAAAGAAAAAAGAAATTCCGATAATTTTTTTCATGACATTCAATTTTAAATTTATGTTTATATGAGTCATCCGCACGAAAACGGATTTACCCTACTTTGTTTTTAGATTATTTTTTCTAGTGTAAAATTTTTATTCAATTGCTATACCTTTTTATAGTGTACAGTGAACTGCTTTTTTGGAAATCAACTTTGTCACTTTGTGAGAAACAAACCTTTTTGCTACTTTGGCAGCCAAAATTTCACTGGTATGAAGTACGTTGGTATAGGTTTTATTACAGTATTGATTTTAATATTTGCCCAGACAGGATTTTCTCAGATGAGTCCTGCTGAATCCCAGAAAACCCCAAAAGTTGTAATGGGAATTGTGATTGAAAACATGCGTCCCGATTATATTCAGCGCTATTGGAACAAATTCGGGGAAAAAGGATTTAAAAGATTATATACACAGGGAGCGGTTTGCACAAATGTAAGGTTGATTCAGCAGGTACAGAATTACGCATCGGGAACGGCAACACTTTTTACCGGTGTAAATCCTTCGATGCATGGAATTATTAATAAAAACTGGTACGACAAATTCAACGAAAGGGAAACTGAATGTACCGAAGACAGCTATTATATTACTGTTGGAGCCGACACAAAAGCGGGTAACGCATCGCCAAAAAAATTACTTTCGAACACAATCACCGATATTCTGAAAATTTATTCGATGGGAAAATCGAAAGTATTTAGTGTTGCGTTAAACCGTGAATCAGCCATTTTTTCAGCCGGTCACGCAGCAAACGGAGCATATTGGTTTGATGTTGAATCGGGCAGAATGATTTCAAGTTCATTTTATGTAAATATGTTCCCCGACTGGGTGCGGCTTTTCAACAGTGAAAATTATGCCGAAAAATACAGTTACAGAAACTGGGTTCCACTTTTACCCGAAGCTTCGTACACTGAAAGCCTGCGTGACGATTATTTGCTTGAAAAAGGTTACTTCGGCAAAAACAACACTTTTCCGCACACAATCAGTAAATACATAAAAGAAACCGAAGATTTTAAACCATTCAAAACTACACCATCGGCAAATTTGATGATTAAGGATTTTGTAGTTGAATTAATGGAAAACGAAAAAATCGGGGATGATGACCACACTGATTTTGTAACTTCTGTTTTTTCATCAATGGACTATGAAAACGGCTCGTTTGGCCCGGCTTCTCTTGAAATGGAAGATACTTATTTATACCTCGATAAATATATTGCCGAACTTATTGATGCATGCGAAAATAAATTTGGAAAAGAAAATGTCATCTTCTTTTTAACCGCAAATACTTCAGCTTCCTACCCCGCTGATTATTTAAAAGAAGAATTCCATTTACCGGTTGACAATTTCAACATTGAAAGTACAATTGCGCTTTTAACGTCGTACCTGAATATTACCTACGGTGAGGAAAAATGGATTGATTATTTTGATGAACACCAGGTATATTTCAACCACAAATTACTTACAAAACACAAATTGGATATCAATCAGTTTCAGGTTGCAATTTCAGCATTTATCGATGAATTTGAAGGAGTGCTTGTATCAATGCCTGCTTATTTGCTCGAACAGGGAATTCAGGCAAACTGGATGCTCGAACCGCTTTACAAAACCTATGTAAAAAGCCGGTCAGGTGATTGTCTTTTTATGTTAAAAGAAGGCTGGCAGCCTGGTTACAAATTCAAAAAAGTGAACTACACCGACCAGTCGCATATTCCGTTGGTATTTTATGGTGCAAGGTTCCCACTCTTTCCGAATTATTAAAATTCCTTTCCCCGACAAAAGCCAGGGAAGAATAATTGGAGAGGTAGTTTATTAAATTCTGATAAGAAAAACCCAATTAATGTTTACAGTAAAACTCCAGTTTCCATGCTTCAAATCACAAATAAATCCCAAACCCTAACAGTCAGATTTTAAAACTGTTTGATATATTGAAACATGGCATTTTGAGATTTATTTGTTTTTGGGTTTTGAACTTTAATAATTCAAATTTGCTGAGTTTTTTAAGAGACACCAATTATTATTTTCTTACATGTTCCGATTTTTCCGCTGTTTTTTGAGGTTCAGTTTCTTTGGTTTTCGATTTCAGATTTAATACCGGATGTAACGCAACTGTTAATGTTGTATCACTTTTAAGCACCAGCTTTTTCGAAAAATTTTGGAATCCTTCGTGAGAAATTAATAATTCAACACTTCCCGGTTTAAGCATCAGACTGAAAAAACCACTTAAATTGGTAATTGTACCTATTCCTGAATTCGATTCAAGAATATTCACATTTTCCAGAGCAATTCCGGTTTTCTCATTAATAATATTTCCTGTAATCAGTAAAAACTGAGCATTCCCGTACATTGGAAAAAGCATACAAATCAGGTAAAGATGAAAGGCAAAAATTGTTTTCATTGATAAAATTGTTAATAGTATTCTGGCTTTAAGTAAGAACAGAAATTTACAAAAAAGGTTGCTTTCAATTTTATGATTTTTGAAAGTATTTTCAATCTTTTGAACAAGTTTATTTTATTAAAACTATGTTATAAAACAGGTCGAATTAAAACAATTGTCTCTTTTTGATTGGTAAGAATCAATCTATTAATAATTTACGAAGTTATCTGTTTAAAACAACATATAAACATGCTGAACAACAGGCATGTTAAGCAACATTAAATGTATTTCTTATTAATCATCTGTTTACTTTTGTAAATATTGAATTGTTTTGAAACTGAAAAATCCGGGTTCAAAATCAATTGCACCGCTCCAGCCTTAATTGGCGTACTTTTTATCAAAAAAACCATTAACCTATTTTATAACTCAAAGAAATCTTTATGAATCCGATTAAATCATTAATTAAAGAAATGGCCGAAAAACATGGGAGGTCAAGGGAAAGCCTTTTGCCGATTATGCTTGCGGTTGTTGAACGCGAAAAATACCTTTCAGAATACTCGATGATTGAAATTGCAAGGCAAATTGACATTCCAGCCGCTGAGGTGTACGGAACAGCAACGTTTTATTCATTTATCGAAACAAAACCAACAGGCCAGTATATTATCAGAATTTGCAAAACTATTACCTGTGCAATGAAAGGTAAAAACCAGGTACTATTTGCCATTCAGGACATGTTGAAAATTAAACTTGGAGAAACAACCCCTGATAAACGTTTCTCACTGCTCGAAACCAATTGCCTTGGCTGGTGTCACAAAGCACCGGCAATGATGATCAACAATGAGGTTTATACCGAACTGACCCCTGAAAAAGTAAGGGATATTTTATCAGGTTACATAAAAATTAACGAACAAATAATAAACTGAAAACCATGGCAATTTCACATCAGTTAAAAAGGGTTGATTTTATTTTCAATAATGAAAATGATTGGGAAAAGGTTTTATCGGCAACACTAAAAAAGAAACCGGTTGATTTAATAAACGAACTCATCAGTTCCGAACTAAAAGGCCGCGGTGGCGCAGGTTTTCCGACAGGCCTGAAATGGAAACTGGCTTCAGAAGCAAAAGCCGATGCAAAATATATTATTTGCAATGCTGACGAAGGCGAACCAGGAACATTTAAGGACCGGGAGATTTTATCGAAAGTACCGTACAAAGTACTAACTGCAATGGCAGTTTGCGGTTACATAACCGGGGCAAAAGAAGGTTTTATTTACCTGCGTGGCGAATACAAATTTCTTGAACCTGAACTAAATAAAGCCATCGATGAATTTCAATATTATTGCAAAGAAATTAAGTTCGAATTTAAAATTACAATATTCATGGGTAGCGGAGCCTACATTTGCGGCGAAGAAACCGCTCTCATGGAATCAATGGAAGGCAAGCGCGGCGAACCACGGAATAAACCACCATTTCCAACTCAGGCGGGTTATTTGGGCAAACCAACTGTAATCAACAATGTTGAAACACTTGTTCATACTTTTACCATTTTTAAATATGGCGCAAAAAAATTCTACGATTTAGGTGTTCAATATTCGCGTGGCACAAAACTATTCTCTGTTTCGGGCGACACTCCAAAACCAGGTATTTATGAACTGGAACTTGGCATGAGCCTGCAGGATTTTGTGTATGAATTTGGAGATGGTGACACAAAAGCGGTTCAGGTTGGCGGTGCTTCTGGTTTTTTGGTGCCACGGAAAAAATTCAAAGATGCTGCAATTGGTTTTAAGGGGAAACTAACGGGAATTTCGTTGCCAACCGGCGGCTCGATGATGCTTTTCAATAGTTCACGCTCGATGTACAATGTGCTTGACAATTATCTTGAATTTTTCAGGGAAGAATCCTGTGGACAATGCACACCATGCAGGGTTGGTTGCCAGCAACTTTTACTGGGAATAAAAGCAGTAAAACGAGGTGAAAAACCAGCCTCATATCTCGATAAACTTTTGCGGCTTACAGAAACAATGCAGTTAACTGCAAAATGTGGTTTAGGCCAGTCTGTTGCAAATTCATTTTCTTCGATTGTTGAAAATTTTCAGGAAGAAATGATTTATTAATAACCGGTAAAACTCAAGAAAATGGCAAATACAATAAATATTTCAATAAACGGTTTCCAGGTGGAAGTTGAAAAAGGAAAAACAATTCTTCAGGCAGCCGAATCACAGGGAATAACTATTCCGACACTTTGCTACCACAAAGATTTATGTGTGGCCGGAAACTGCCGCGTTTGCGTGGTTGAAGTTGCCGGGCAAACACGATTATCCGCGGCCTGCGCCACCCCTTGCGATGAAGGAATGGAAATATTGACAAACAGCCTTAAAGTTCGAAATTCAAGAAAACATATTATCGAACTTTTACTGGCGGAACATAATGCAGACTGCACAAAATGTTACCGCAATGGAAATTGCGAGTTGCAAAAACTTTCGTCGGAATATAAAATAATGACACAGGATTTTATTGAGCTGGCACCACTTAAAAAATATTCAATCGATATGTATTCGCCGTCAATTATTAAAGATGACAGCAAATGTATCCGTTGCCAGCGTTGTGTGCGCACCTGTGCCGAATTGCAGGGTGTAAATGCATTAACCGTTGCCCACAAAGGCGATAAAATGAAGATCACTACTTTCTTCGAAAAACACATGCGCGACGTGGTTTGTACCAATTGCGGACAATGTGTAAACCACTGCCCTACCGGGGCTTTGGTCGAAAAAATTATATTGAAGAAGTGTGGGAAGCCATTGCGAACCCGGTAAAACATGTGGTTGTTCAAACCGCCCCGGCAGTGCGCGTTGGTTTGGGTGAAGAATTGGGACTAAAACCAGGTTCAAGGGTTACCGGACAAATGGTGGCTGCTTTAAAACGACTTGGTTTTGATGCCGTTTTAGACACTGATTTCACAGCCGACCTCACAATTATGGAAGAAGGTACAGAATTGCTTACCCGCTTGAAAAAAGTGTTGGTTGACAAGGATGAAACTGTCAGTTTACCAATGGCCACTTCATGTTCGCCAGGTTGGATTAAATACATTGAACATATGTATCCCGAATATCTCGACAACCTTTCAACCTGCAAATCACCGCAGCAAATGTTTGGTGCGCTGGCAAAAACCTATTACGCCAAAGCAAGGAATATTGAACCGGAAAATATAGTTTCAGTTTCGATAATGCCCTGCACAGCCAAAAAATTTGAGGCTTACCGGCCGGAAATGCACGATAGCGGTTACCGCGACGTTGATTATGTTTTGACTACCCGCGAATTTGCAATACTGATAAAACAAGCCGGCCTCGATTTCAATAAACTCGAACCAGCTAAATATGACAGACTGATGGGAGATTCGACAGGTGCAGGTGCGATTTTCGGAGCAACCGGCGGAGTTATGGAAGCTGCATTGCGAACAGTCTATGAACTGGTTACAGGAAGGGAAGTTCCTTTTAAAAACCTGAATATTGAACCTGTTCGTGGAATGGAAGGCATAAAAGAAGCTACAATAAAAATAGAAAACCCTTTAAAAGAGTGGGCATTTTTAGACGGGGTTGAACTAAAATGCGCTGTTGCACACGGATTAATAAATGCCAAAACTGTGATGGATTCAGTAAAATCCGGTAAATCCAGTTACCATTTTATAGAATTCATGGCTTGTCCGGGTGGTTGTCTTGGAGGTGGTGGACAACCCATTCCAACCAATCCAGAAATACGTAAAAAACGTGCTGAGGCAATTTATGCCGAAGATGGTGCCTTAACACTTCGGAAATCGCATGAAAACCCCGAAGTACGGAAATTGTACAAGGATTTTCTGAAACACCCGCTTAGCGAAACTTCGCACCATTTGCTGCACACGAAATATACAAAGAGAGAAAGGTACTAAACAGCCCGAAACTCCAGTATTTAATCGAAGAATTAAAAAGAAAAATTACCATGAATATCATGTGTAAGTTTTAAATGTTCAATTAACAGCTTTGCAAAATTAAAAATCCGGTATCTTTGTATCGGATTTTTTTTTATGGAAAATATATTTAAAACAACTATTGAAACCCCTGTTGGTTTTCTGGAATTAACCGGCGATCAACATTTTTTATTGTCTGTTTCATTTGTCGAAATGCCAGGTGTGATTACCGATTTTCAACCCGATATTTTACAAGATTCTGTTGTACAAATTCTTGAATACTTCGATGGAAAGCGAAAAGAGTTCGATCTCAAATTACAACCGGCCGGAACAGATTTTCAATTGAAAGTTTGGGAAGAAGTAAAAAAAGTACCTTTTGGCAAAACGGTTTCTTACCTTGACATTGCAATAAAAACAGGTTCTAAAAACAATACACGCGCAGTTGGTTTGGCCAACGGAAAAAACCCAATTCCAATAATAATTCCATGTCACCGGATAATAGGCACAAACGGAAAACTAACCGGTTATGCAGGAGGCCTTGAAAGAAAAAAAATGTTGCTTCAACATGAATTGCAATTTGCCGGCAAAATGGGGTTGTTGTTTTAGGGCGGAGAGCTGAGGGCAGAGGGCAAAGGGCAAAGGGCAGAGGGCGGTGAGCAGGATGAATTGTATTAATCTTACACTTTTACAATATTCATTTTAAAGCACTTAACACCAATGGCAGGTGTTTTCCACCAAATGGTTCACGTTTGAAATTTGAGAACAGTTCTATTTCTTTGAAACCCGTATTTTTCAGCAAATCAGACAAATCAGCGCTTGTTAATGCAAAAAGTATAGTTTCATTGGTTAAGGTGTGTTCTTCTTTTTTAATTTCCAGTTGGGTTTGAAAACGAATAAGCGGGCTGTTTTCATCGATAACATATTTACGTATAAAGCAGATATTATCGGTATCGATAACGGGAAGGTTGGTAATCTTTTCGTTTAAAATATAATCGTAATTGAGTATTTGCATCAGAAAACGGCCGTTGGTTTTTAAAACAGTAAAAACGCCTTTTAACATTTGCCTCATCAAATCAATTGATGGCAGATGTACCAAAGTATTTCCAAAACATAAAACAACATCAAATTGCTCATCATGAAAATCGGTTTCAAGTTCAAGCATATTTCCGATTTGAAAAACAGGTAGTGCGAATTCCAGTTCGTGTTTTTCTATAACAGCAGATCCAAATCCGCTGCGCCCGGTTGCCTGTGCAAGCAAATTTTCATTCAAATCGATAGCAGTAACTTTTACCTTTTCATGGGCCAGCTGAAAAGCCAGTTCGCCGGTGGCACAGCCAATATCTAATATTTGTTTTCCTGCCAAATCCCCTGCCTCGTTTTTCACAAACTCCAGCTGCATGGGTTGGTACGGAAATATTTCAGAATAATACTTCGAAATTGACGTATAAAACTGGTTTTGTTCGTCGTTCATCATACTGTTCTTTAAGTTCCGGAGTTCATCCCGATAGCTATCGGGACATCGTTCAATTGCCCGGTTCGTATATTTTTCAATTTAAAATATGGGATAATCCGAAGCATTATAATTATTCAATATTTCGTTTTACTGAACCAAGTCCATCAATATATTGGGTTACTTTCGGATTGCCTTTGTAGCTGAGTTTACCAACGCCTTCAATTTTGGCATTTATACTTTCTGTTGCATAAACAGTGCCAGTCCCAAATCCGGCAGTAGTAAAACTCACATCTTTTGTTTTTAACTCGTCAGCATCAACATGACCTGCGCCTTTAATTGTAATATCCAACGCATTGGTTACACCATTTAATTCAAACAAAAATCCTCCCTCTCCATAAATTTTAACCTTGTCTGCTTTCAAATACAAATCAACATTTGCACCTCCTTCAATATTTACAGTTAAATTATTTAAATCGAGATAACCGTTTGTCTTCATGTTAACTCCACCTTCAATTCTTAGATTTTCGAGCGTTTTAAACGTAATATACAAACTAACTCTACTGTAACTTAACAGTGATTGATCCAATTTAATGTCAACTTCATTTTGATTTCTTTTGATTTTTATATCATCAAATAAGTCTTCGTTTGTAGTTTTACAGTTACAACGCACTGTTCGCCCTGGACAAGGTAAACCTTAAAAGCGCCTTCTATCGAAATTTCTGAAAAGTCACCAACTTCAAATTTTTTGATTCCCAACCTTCTTCTTCCTGTGCAATGACTGCAATTGAAAAGGTTATGATTAAAATTGCTGATAATACAAGTTTGATTTTCAGGATAAAACTTTTTAATGGTTTTCATTCATTAAAACTACGTTCATGGTTAACGTTATACTTTTAAAATTCGATGAATAGACCATTTTTATGGGTTAACCACCGATATAAAGGTATTATTTAACAAGGAGTCGCTCATTATTTCAAAGCTTAACACTTTTGCAATTTCCATAAAAATCCAACACCGTAAAAAACAGACCCAATCCCAATAACTGTAACGAGCAAATCAATAGTGTAAAGTGAAGAGGTTGAAACCAGCAGTTTTACAACATATGCAACGGCTAAAACCAACAATACAAACAGAAGGACAACCAATCTTTTATCCAATTTTCGCATCAACTGATATGAAGCAAAAATCCAGACAGCACCTAAAACAAAGATTAATATACCTTCAATACTTTGTGTCTCAACAATTTTTATTCCACCAAAAACCAGCGGTATTGCGCCTAAAACAAGCAATGACCGGGAAATGCTTTTTCTGAATTTACCGCGCGTTTTTTCGTTCTCGATGGTTGGGAACATTGAAAATTTATCGGGCATGTGTTTATATTCCTTTGCAAATAAATCCTGTTCAGAATAAATAATCCCCCGTCTGATTGCTTCCCTGAATGGCAAAGTCAGCTGCGTCTTTCTGATAGAGCTTTCTTTTTTTCAATACAATCCTGAGTTCTTCGTCTGAGTAAGCCGAAATTATCTGCTTAAATTCAGGTGCTTTTGCTTCATCATTTGATTTTTCGGTCATTTTGAGATACTTTTACGGGCACAAATTTCACTAAAATTAAAACAAATAACGATGTATAATTTTGAATTCAAAAATCCGGTAAAGATTATTTTCGGAAAAGACACAATTTCGAAAGTTGTAACAGAGATTCCGAAAAATGCCAAGATATTGATGACTTATGGAGGGGGGAGCATAAAACAAAATGGTGTTTACGACCAGGTAAAAAATGCTTTAAGTGAAGTTGAACTTTTTGAATTTGGTGGTATTGAAGCAAATCCGCATTATGAAACCTGTATGAAAGCAGTTGAAATAGTTAAATCCGAAAAAATTGATTTTTTGCTTTCTGTTGGCGGAGGTTCAGTTTTGGATGCCACTAAATTTATAGCTGCCGCTGCTTTGTACACAAATGGCGATCCATGGGATATACTTGCCAAAAATAAGCCAGTTAAAGATGCACTCCCAATTGGTGCCGTATTAACATTACCCGCAACAGGTTCCGAAATGAATGGAAATTCGGTTATTACACGTGTTTCAACCACCGAAAAAATGGCATTTGGTTCACCGAAAGTAATGCCTCAGTTTTCCATCCTCGACCCGCAATGTGTTTATACACTTCCTGATAAACAAATTGCAAATGGTGTCGTTGATGCGTTTGTGCATGTAATGGAGCAATATCTTACATTTCCTGTCAATTCACCAATTCAGGACAGGTTTGCCGAAAGTATTTTAACTACTTTGATTGAAGAAGGTCCTAAAGTTTTAGCCAATAAAAAAGAATACGAAGCTGCAGCAAATTTTATGTGGAGTGCAACTGTTGCGTTGAACGGTTTAATTGGAGTAGGTGTTCCTCAGGATTGGGTAACACATATGATTGGGCATGAATTAACAGCGTTTCATGGAATTGACCATGCACGAACACTTGCCATTGTTTTGCCCGGCGTAATGAATATTAAACGTGAAAATAAAAAGGACAAAATACTTCAATACGGTGAAAGGATTTGGGGAATAAACAGTGGCACTGATGATGAAAAAATTGATGCGGCAATTGCAAAAACCGTTGAATTTTTTGAATCTGTTGGACTACCCACAAAATTGCCGGCTTACAATGTTGGTGAAGAAACCATTGCAAAAATTGTTGCCCGTTTCGAAAAACGCCCGTATAAATTAGGCGAAAAAGCTGATATTGATTTCCGTCAGGTGGAGCAGATCTTAAAGGACCGGCTTTAATAAAAAATAAAACCATATTTTAATAAACAAAAACTACCGGCCATTCAACCGGTAGTTTTTTATTTTATATTCATTTTTTTGAACCTGGAGCCTGGAACCTGAAACACGGAACTTACTATTCCTTCACTTCAAATTCACCAATTAAAGGAATTTCCATGGCAAGTTGCTGCCGAATTATATTTTCGAAAAACATTTCGGCCTGAATAAACTGGGCTGCAGTAACTGAAGAAATTGATTTGGACATAATTTTATAGGTCTTTTCCCACAATTTTATAAACTCCATATTTATTTCGAATGTGGTTTTCATCAGTGCATCTGCATCCAAATCAGAGAGGCTGTCATATTTATCGGCATAATTTTCAATATTTTTCACGCGTTTCACACCAATTTCTTTGCGCGATATTTCATACTCATTATACAAATTCCAAAACAAAACCGACTGATCCGGTGTAAGTTTCATGTGTTTTGCAATAAGTTCCTGCTTTTGCATTCCGTAAACGCTTTGTATTAAATCAACATCATCAACTTTTGATTGAGCTTGTGCACAAAAAATAATAAGGAAAATTACAGCAGATAGTATTATTCGTTTCATAGCTATTAATGATATATTGCCAATATTTATGGCTTGTTACAATTTCACACAAAGTTAAATATACTGAGTACAGTTAACAAGATGAAAGTATTTAAAACAAAAAAATGTCGCTATGTTAACATATCAACCTGTTTAAACCAATCCACAGGATTATCAAAACCATTTGTTTCGTTGTATTCTTTCGCCTGGTGCATAAAAGCCTGAAGCCGGGTTTCGTTGCTGCTGTCTTCCTGGCCATCGTATGCATAATTCAGCCACGGAATATTGTGGTGATCTTTTTTGAAATCGTTTGAAACTGCGCAAATAATTGTTCCGGGCATGCAGGTAAACGGAAGTATATTTGCCACGCATGAAATATTCATTTCAACCAATGCAGCTGCCGAACCCAAGGCAATTGGCGGGTCGCCGTCATAATCTTTATGAATATACGGACCACAAAGATTTAAAATTTCGTCAATTTCAAGTTCTTTGCGCGCTGTTAAATACCGGCCAACTTTTCCTGTAAGTTGTTTGGCAACATAATGCTGGTAAACCTGTTGAACTTTCGATTTAAACAAACCTTTCAGGTCGCCTTTCCAAACGCTGTCGCGCCAGTAACGGTATGATGAATAATGGAGCCACTCGCCAAATGGAGCAATAATTGTTTCGGCTCCAAGTTTTTCAAGTCTTTCAATTAAATGCCCGCTGCAAAAAGGATTGTCGCGCATAAAAACCTCGCCAACAACAGCAATTACAGGTTTCCGTTTTTCGAAATTAGCTTCAATTGAATGAAATGCTTTTCCTGCTTTTTCGAGAACCGCTCCTGTATCTTTTACACCGTTTGCAATTGAATCAATTAATTCCTGCCTGCATTGAAGGTAAACTTTATCAGATTCCCCTTTAACAAGTTCGTAGGGCCTGCGTTCCTGCAAAAGTCTGCGAAGGATATCGATTCCCACAATTCCTGCCCAGGCATTTTTCCTGAACGTCTTTGATTTGTCGCCGGCCAAATCGGCATAAGCATCATCATTGCTGGGCGTCATCAGGTGAACATCATCAAAACCCAGTTTATCGAAAATTATACGTTGAAGTTTATTGTAGTCGCCAAAACGGCAGGGACCGTTATGGTTAGGCATAAAAAAGCTGACCTTTTTGGGATCAATACCAGGTTCCATAAGTTTTTTAAGGAAGTTGCCGGTTGTACAAATTGCCGGAAAACACTCCTGTCCGTTTGTATGTTTTCGGGCGAGTTCCAAATCGGTGGCATCCTGCATGGGCAAAACCTGTGCGTCGATTCCGCAACTTCGTGCAGCAGCAGCCAACATGTGAACAGTATCACCTGCATACGGGAAATACAGGGTTCTTCCATCCAAACTTTTTGAATGAATAATTTTGGGTTTTTTAATTTCAGTATTTATTCCTTTAACTTTCTGATAGCCATTTAAACTGTCGAGGAAGGCTTCGCAACGGGTAATCAATCCCGCATCGGCGCTGTGTTCGTCAACTTCAAGGTGCAGGTAAGGTTTGCCTTTCATCTCGTTTCGCGCAAAATGGGTTAGAAAAGAATCGGGGCCGCACCTGAAATTCCCCATGTAAACAGCAAACAAATTATCATTTTTACGAACAATCCGGCTGGCTGACATAATTTTCTGACCGTTTGGCCAGTACATCATTTTGTAATCTTCGAAAATATTTTCTTCAAGCAAAGGGAGAAAATCAACAGGAATGGGCAGCGTATTCAGGTTTATCAGTTTCTCGACCAAACGCAGATTAAGTAATGGATCGGTTGAATTATATGGCCGGCCCAAAATTACCAAAGCTTTTTTGTCCTTTGGAAGATTTGCCATCACTTCCCTACCCCGTGATTTTACGGCCTTTTCAAATTGGGTTTGAGCTGCATCGGCTATATCAACTACTTTCATTGTTTTTGAAACCGGAATTCCAAATTTCTCTTTCATAAACGCCGAAAGTTCTTTCTTTAGCGCCCGTTCAAAATAACGGAAATGCAAAGTTGGCGTTAGAAACTTCTCCCGTATTTTTTCATCGGTAAAAGCGCTGCGTACCATAAACGGAAACGACTGTATCCACGGGCAATTGCAGTTGCTGGTTGGATTTTCTTTTGTTCCTTTTACATTTACAATAAAAGGTTGAAATACAAAATCTACATTTTTCTTTAGCAGATTCTCGACATGACCGTGCATTAATTCAACAGGAAGACAGGTTTCAGCAACCATCAGTTCGATAGATCGCGTAACAATTTGCTGGTCACTCGGATCTGAAATAACAACCCTGAAACCCAGCTGTTCAAAAAAACTTCGCCAAAAAGGAAACTGCTGATAAAAAACCATCAAAGCACGCGGGATTCCAATCGTTTTCTTTCCGTTTTCAGGCTCTTCGTTGTAATCACCAAGCAACATTGACAAACGTTCTTCAAACAAATTTGGGATATCTTTTCCCTTACCCTTTCTTTCATCGAGTTCGTATTTTTCGCAACGTCCGCCGTAAAACAATTTTTTCGATTCGCCTTCAATTCTTATCTGCTGAATTTCGCAGTTGTTTGTACACGCATGACAGGTAAAACTCGAAATTGTAAATGGAATTTTACTTATATCAAATCCTTTGAACCTTGTTTTTTGTCCTGCGCTCATCGAATTTTTTGCAAGAATTGCTGCCCCAATTGCCCCCGTTACATCGAAATGTGGTGGAATTGTGATTGATTTACCCGTAATTTGTTCAAATGCAGCAACAACAGCTTTATTATTTGTGACGCCACCCTGGAAAAATATTTTCTCGCCAATGGGTTTGTCACCCACTACTTTGTGAATATAATTCTGAACAATTGAATATGCCAAACCACTCACTAAATCAGGAATTCCGGCACCTTTTTGCTGATGTGAATTCAAGTCTGATTCCATAAAAACAGTACAACGGTCGCCCAACATAACCGGTCTTTCAGATTTAAATGCGTAATCGGCAAATTCGTCAACAATAGTAATATCCAATTTATCAGCCTGTTCTTCAAGAAAAGAACCTGTTCCGGCAGCGCAAACTTTGTTCATTTCGAAATCAACAACTACTCCGTTTTCAATGCTAATGTATTTTGAATCCTGTCCCCCTATTTCGAAAATTGTATCAACTGTTGGATCGTAGGCAATTGCTGCGGTTGCCTGGGCTGTTATTTCATTTCTGATTGTATCGGCACCAATAAAATCGCCTGTCAGATATCTGCCGGAACCAGTTGTTCCCGCGCCAATTACCAAAACATGGTCGCCAATTTCATCATAAATTTCCTTTAATCCTTTCTGAATAGCATTTAACGGTTTTGATGCCGTTGGTAAATAACGTCGGGCAACAACATTATTTTCTTTGTCTATTAAAACCACGTTTGTACTAAGCGAACCAACATCAATTCCAAGATAAACTTCAGTTTTGAAACCATTTTTCGGAATTTCCTTTACAACCTTGTTGTATTTGGCTTTTGATAGATTTAAAACGTCAAGTCTGGCCGTGTTGCTTCTGTCGCTGGCAAGATAATTTTTGATTTCCTGTGTTCCCCTGAAACTTGTATCGTGACCGTTCTGGTTTTTTAAAGTGTGAAAAACAGCGCCCAGCGCACCCATTGACGCATGATATTCGGGAATAACAAGTTCGCCTTCACCCAGCTCAAATATTTCTCTGAAAGCACGCACCATACCAACATTTGCGGCAACACCACCCTGGAAAATAAAGGGTTTTTCAAATTTCTTTCCCCGCCCCAGTGTGCTTTTAAAATTACGTGCAACAGCAAAACAGAGTCCGGCCACAATATCATGCAGCGGCGTGGCTACCTGTTGAAGATGAATCATGTCGCTTTTTGCAAAAACGCTGCAGCGACCAGCAATGCGCGGTGGATTTACTGATTTTAAAGCCATTTCGCCAAAACCTTTATCAATGGGAACCTCAATGCGGTTTGCCTGTTGATCGAGGAAAGAACCTGTTCCGGCGGCACACAGACTGTTCATGGCAAAATCGGATAAACGGGAGTATTCAGCGGCAGTTCCATTCTCCATAAAAATGAGTTTAGAATCTTCACCGCCCATTTCAATTATGGTTCGAATGTTAGGGTAGAGTTCAGAAACGGAAGTCGATTGTGCAATAATTTCGTTTACAAAAACTCCACCAGCGAGTTGAGCCGCCTGTTTTCCACCCGATCCTGTAAAAGCAATGCTGTCGATTGAATGAAAACCAAATTCAGCAATAATTTCGTCGAGTATCCTTAACAAAACATCGAAAGGTTTCCCGTAACAATACTCGTATTTGTTAACCAAAACCTTCTTTTCAGAATCGATTAATACAGCGTTTATGGAGATTGAACCAATATCCAAACCTAAAGGGAACTTGTTTTTATTTGTTTTGATGGCATACACGGAATCTGAATCTTGGACTTTCATATTTATCGCTTTGTTAAATACTACTCAGAATCAAATTTTGAAAAATCTGGCTTTATTTTTAATCTCCTAAATGTAATGTTTTAAGCGAATGATTGCAAGAGAAGTGTAATTTGGAAAAAGTTCAAATAAGGATTTTTCTATTGCCGCCAGATTACAAGGTGTTGTTCTTTTTTCATCACAACAAAACCAAACCTATTAAATACCTAAAAAAAAGGAAACTCACCAGTTAAAACAGATTTTCCTGTTGAGAATAACCCGCCGCAGCACCAACTAAATTGAAATTATTTGAGTTAATTTCCTGTCAACCAATTACCCTAAGCGTTAAAACACGGATAACGGATTATCCTCCAAATGTATATTTACAATCCATTATTCGGATTTGATATACTTTTCATTTTCAAATTTTGTTGCTAATTCCAACAAGACTAATATTAAAACAATCAGTCGTATCAATGCATCCCATCAACGTTATTTCAATTGCATAATTACCACTTTTTAAAATATCGAAATACTGAGTATTTGCTCCAGTAATTACCTTACGGCCATTATCACCCTAACTAATTCACTATCCTGAGCTGAAATAATTGCAGAATCGTTTATAGCCAAAGATGTATTTATTTTGATAATTGTAAGGTTTATCAACTTGAATCGCAACCCATTTAAAAAAGTGCGTACCGAATAACTGAATAATTTTTCCGTCAATCCATTCAAAAGAATTGCAGGAAGTTTGAATATCCACGCCGCTGGATTTAAGAATTGTTAAATCAAGTGTTACAACCGAATCGCATCCAACAGAATTTACCAATGTGTGTTGCCGAATTATTACTTTGGTATACGTTTTTCCGTCAATCCATGTAAAAGAATCACATTTGAATATCCACTCCGTGTTGGATTTAAAATTGTTAAATCATTTTACAATCGAATCGCAACCAGCAGAATTTAACAATGTGTGCGTGGCGGAATTATTGCTTTCCGTATAAGTTTTTCCGTCAATCCACGTAAAAGAATCGCAGATCGTTTGAATATCCGTGCCTGTGCTGGAATTGAGAATTGTTAAATCAAGTGTAATTATAGAATCGCAACCAGCAGAATTTAACAATGTGTGCGTGGCGGAATTATTGCTTTCAGTATAGGTTTTTCCGTCAATCCATTTATAAGAATCGCAGGCAGTTTGAATATCACGACTTGCAGATTTTAATATGGTTAAATCGCGATAAAGAACCATCCGGCAGCATTTGTTAAAATATGAGTTGCCGAATGATTACTTTTAGTATAAGTTTTTCCATCTATCCACTTATAAAAATCGCAGGCAGTTTGAACATCCACTGAATAAGTTGAGTGCAGAACAGTTAAATCAGGTAACCAATGAATCACATCCTAAACTTGTAATTTTTCGTTACTTAAGATAGACTTTCCCATCAATCCAAACGAATCACAGCTGTTTGTACGTCATAGTTCCTTTTTGAACAATCAACGAACATCTCAAAATTCTTAGATCTACAAGGGCTATCAGCTTCAATACAAAACAGGTTTGGATTATCATAGGCAAACATTTTATCTCCCCAACTATCACGCTGTCATGTTATGGTTATTTCATTTTTAATATTCAGTGTTTCGAGATTATTTTTATGGCAATCAAAACTTGCTAATTTGAACAGGCACTAACATCGTTCTTTTACTTTCTTAAAATAGTTTATTCGAAATATTTGAATTATTCCAATTTGTAATGTTTTTAACAAATTATTGGAACAAAGTAAACCAATAAAATATTGTTGCTTACACCAACTGTTAAAAGATTACACCACAGGTTAAACAAGCAAAGTATTGTTGTTAAATTCAAACCTGAGATTTTGTTTTTGAACAGCCAAGGTCATTTAAAAATGAAGCGCGGTTTCAATTGCTATTATTATTGTAACATCTTAATATTTCCAATTTTGGATTATTTGAAACATCCAGGCTGGTAAGAGAATTATTGTCACATGTTAAATAGGTAAGTTCAGTATTATTACGAATGTTAATGCTTGTAAGATTATTATCATCAATAATTAATGTTTTTAATAATTGAACACGTGCTTTGTTTGTTACTTGTCGTTATTGTATTAAATTTGCTGAATCACAACGGACCGAAACCTAAATCAATAAGGCTTGCTCAAAGTTATCACCGGTACATAAGTCATTTCAATAAAAATTTGTACCCGAATAAATTGCTTTGTCACCTTGCGCCAACCGGAATACCTTGAAAGAATTGGCGAACAAAACAGATCAGGAGCTGCATCACATCCATATAATAGTTGTTCCCGTTCCTGAGATTAAGTTTTAATTATTACCCAAACAATCAATTTCTATCAGTTTAATATTTTGCTTACACTCTGTTATATTGACAAATTAATCTTTCAAGCTCCTGATTTGAATCAAGATTTATTGAAGTTATTTTTGTTTTTGTAGCACGAATCTTTTAAAGCACTATTTTGACTAAGATCGATTGTTTTCAGTTGATTTTCACCACAGTTGAGATAGTTTAAATTTTTGAAACATCAAGACCGTTAATTGGTTGAGGGTGAACAAAAAATTTAAATTAAATTATTGCTTATGTCAATTCGGTGATTTTATTTTTTAAACACGAAAGATAAAGTCTTCATACCGGTAAGGTCTGATATGTTTCTTTCCATGCAGATCAAAGCAGTTATTGATTTTATATTATCTGTTAAAACAGAGTCATCTATTTCTCCTGAATCGTATCCTAATGCAATTAATGCCATTTCGAAATAGTCATCAGGAACATAAGTGTTTTGGGCAAAAAGATTGCAGCCGGCAAAAATTAATGCTGCAACGATGGAAAAGGTTTTTAGTTTCATGGTTTTTTATTGGTTAATTTTGTAATGAATGAGAATTGTACTTCAAGTTTATTTAAGGTTTTTATATGAAAGTAATGATATAACAACAAAACGCTTAATATATTTATCGAAGTTGTTTTGATAGTTTTATTTTAAATTTTTGATTACGATATTAGCAGAGGTGGTTGTTTCTTTTTAGATTTTTGGTGTATTAAAATAAACATAATATCAAAATAAACAACCTTCATATTAAAATAGGTTTTCTACTTTTCGATGGTCCTTCCAATTGTGTTCCGGATAACCTTTTTACCCGTCCGGATTGGTAAATTTCTGTTTTAGGATCGGATTTTACCCCACCCGGATAGCCTGACGACCCTCCCGAATTGCTGTTTTTTTGAAAACTGATTGGGGTTTGGGTTAACCGGATAAGGTTTCTACCCGGCCGGATTCATTTTTCCGGCTCCCGGATAACCTTTCTACCCTCCCGAGAGAGTTGATTTCCTCCCGGATAGCTGGTTTTGGATGGTATTACAATTACCCGGCTCAGAGATAATTCCAGGCTCAGAGAATCAAACGCCGGACTCGGAGCTCAAATTCTCAGGCTCAGAGAATCAAACTTTGAGCTCAGAACACCAAATTCCGGCCAAATTTCGAGCTCAGAGATTCAAACGTCGGGCTCAGAGCATCAAATTCCGGGCTCGGAGAGTCAAACGCCGGGCTCGGAGCCTCAACCTTGATCCTTTGAAGTACACCCCCCCACTTCGGAAGTACCCCCCTGACAGTTTTTTCGAGAAGTCAATTACAAAAAGAGACAAATGCTGCGGGACATTCATATTATGGTGTTTTCTGTATTTCTGCCATTTTTGCCGACTCCAAAATTCCATGTTTTTTGAGCAAGATTAGTGATTGCCAAACCCGATATAATCCTTATTTTGATGCCCTGTTCAAACTTAAATTTAAAATGAATAAATCAGAATTACTTCAATACAGAAACGAAGCCCACAAACACCTTACTACCGAACTTCTCCCGTTTTGGACCACCCGGATGAAAGACGAAATTAACGGTGGTTTTATTACCCATTTTGATGTAAATGGCAACGATACAGGCGAAGATGAAAAATCGCTAATCGCTCAGGCACGCTGTTTATACACGGTTTCGTCGGCACACCGCGCGGGTTATGGCAATGGCGAACTTGCTGCTTTGGCAAAGCATGGCGCCGATTTTATGATCGGCAAAATGTGGGACAACGAATTCGGTGGTTTTTACTGGATGATGGACCGCAAAGGCAACGTAAAAATCGATAAAAAAATCCTCTACGGATTAAGTTTTGCCATTTACTCGTTAAGCGAATACACGCTTGCAACTGGCGATAAACGCGGGAATTGAATATGCAAAAAAACTTTCGACCTGATGCAGAAATATTGTGCCGACACCTATTATGGCGGATATTTCGAAATGTTCAGCCGCGACTGGATTTTGGCTGGCCTCGGCGCTGTCGGTGGCGACCGGAAAACCCTCGATGTACACATGCACCTGATGGAGGCATTTACTACTTTATATGAATGCTCAGGCGAAGAAGTTCACCGCAGAAAGCTACTTGAAGATATTGATTTACTGTTAAACCGCATCAACCACCCGGTTTACAAAACCGGTATTCCGCAGTTTTATAAAGACTGGAGCATCGCACCACAAATAAAATTCGATATTATCTGGGGCTGGGATCGTTTTTCAGAAGAAGGGCAAAAAGGCAACGCAACCGATAATACATGTTATGGCCACAACGCCGAATTTGCCTGGCTTTTAATTCATGCGCTCGAAATTTTAAAAACCGACCCAAAGGTTTATGCTGATACTTTCAAAATCATTTTCGACCATACCATAAACAACGGTATTGATTATGAACTGGGCGGAGTGTATGTTGAAGGTCCGCACTCGGGCGGCGTTTACGACAAGGAAAAGGAATTTTGGCAACAGGCTGAAGTTTTGATCGGGTTGCTTGACGCCGTAATCCTTTTTGGCGATGAAAAATACTGGGAAGCCTACAAAAATGTTCACCGTTTTGTTTTCGAAAAAGTAATAAACAAAGGCGTTGGCGAGTGGTTTCCTCTGCTTTCAAGAAAAGGAGACCCCATTTGGACACACATGGGCCATTCGTGGAAAATTAATTATCACACCGTGAGGGCTATGGTTCAAAGTATAGAAAGACTGGACGTATTAATTGAAAAAGAAAACTGATTTTTTGACTGGAAGAAATAAACATTATAACCGATATTCCCTTTAAATAAAACTAAACTAAAAAGAACAATGAATTTAACGCTGACAACTCTTGACTGGATTGTTTTGAGTATTGTAATTACAGGGAGCTTGTCTTTTGGGCTTTTCATGGCCTACCGAAAAAAGGCCGGGCAAAACAGCAGCAACTTTTTCCTGGGTGGCCGGTCGATGAAATGGCCGGTAATTGGTGCATCACTTTTTGCCACCAATATTGGCGCCGAACATCTTGTAGGTTTGTCGGGCGATTCATACCGTTATGGGTTATCAGCCGGTTCAGTTGAATTGACCTGTGCAATTACACTTGGGTTTGCCTGTGCAATACTGTTTCCGTATTACATGAAAAACAAGATTTACACAATTCCTGAGTTTCTTGAATTGCGCTACAACCGTCACGCCCGTACTTTCTTTTCGGGTTTGATGCTTATAATTAGCGTGATGACAAAACTGGCTTTTACTTTATTTGCCGGAGCGTTGGTTCTCAACAGTATTTTAGGCTGGGATGTTATGACCACCGCGTTTTACATTGGAATTGTTGTAGCAGTTTTTACAATGATCGGTGGATTTACTGCAGTAGCTTATTCAGATGTTATACAGGTTGTTCTTATGATTGGTGGCGCGGCAATCATGCTTTTTATTGGTCTTGATAAAGTTGATGGCTGGAGCGGTTTAATGGAAAGAGTACCAGAAATGATGAAAATTTCGGCACCTTATGATGATCCGGTTTATCCGTTTTGGGGGATACTGGCCACAGCATTTTATGCAGGTATTTTTTACTGGGGAATCGACCAGGTTAACGTTCAGCGCGTTCTTTCGGCGCCCGATATTAAGCAGGCACGCTGGGGTTCGATGTTTGCGGTTTTATTAAAACTTTTCCCCATTTTCATTTTTGCCTTACCCGGAGTAATTGCATTTGCACTTTTCCCCAACGAATTACAGGGCGAGGAAACAAAACAAACTTTTGTTTTGCTGCTTAATAAATTGTTGCCAAGTGGTTTACGCGGATTGATGCTGGCTGCGCTTGTTGCCGCATTGGTTACCTCGCTTATTGCTGTACTAAACTCAGTTTCAACATTGGTTGTGCGTGATTTTGTTTTGGAGTTCAGACCAAACACAACTGAAAAGAAACAGGTTACAATAGGTCGCTATATAATTATGATTGTAACTTTGTTTGGAATCGGCGCGGCATATCTGGTTTATAAAAATGAAGAAGGTTTGTATAAATATCTTCAAACTATAACTGCTTATTTGGTAATTCCTGTTTTTCCGGCCATTTTCTTTGGTATCATGAGTAAAAAAGTAACATTAAAAGGTGCTGCCGTTTCAGTGCTTGTAGGCATTTTGCTTGCCACAATTTTTGTTACAGATCAATTACTTGGGCCAACTGCGGGGAAAGAACTATTCCCATTGCTTCATCATAAACTCACATTAAATTTTGGATATCGCGGTCTTTGGGCTGAAATTCTGATTACAGGAGTTCTGTTTGCCGTTTCTGCATTTACAGAAAAAACAGTGCCTGAAAAGCTAGAAAAGACAACGATCAATTTCTCGAAGAGAGCAGAAAAATTTCAAGGAATTACCGATTGGCGTTTGCATTTGGCTGTTTTATCGGGAATTACATTTTTTTTATATATCTGGCTTTCTTGAAGAAGTTTGGGTTCAGAGTTCAGATTTAGAGTTCAGAGTTTAGGGAGTTCAGGTTTGTGAAGAGTTCTGATAGTTTCGGAAGGTTGTGAAGGTTTTCTTCTCTGTTTTAAACGTTTTGCCTTCCTTTTTACAAATCAATTGTGTGATTTGTCTGCTTGACAAAGCAGCAATTACAGTGCCTGTAAATGGTGCAGTCCACTGACCAGCCAGATATAACCCCTGAAGACCGGGCAAATTTCGTAAAGGATGATTTTCTTTCCAGTTATCAGTTGTTATGTACCAACCGTCCGGTGAGCTTTTCCAATTACCTGTATATCGCTTGTAAGTTGCCGGAGTTGGAACATCAACTACTTCTACCTTTGCAGCAAAACCAGACCATCTTTTTTCAAGTTGGGCAATTGTATAGTCGGCAATATTTTGTTTTTCTGTTTCATATTCATCTTTGTGTTTTGACAGAACCTCCCAATATTCATAGTCAGTATCATACCAAACTTCAACTATAGATTTTCCTTCAGGTGTCAAAGTCTTATCAAAACAGTGGTGGATAACTGTAAGCCAAGTGTGCTCTTCTCCGGCAATTACAATCGGTTCATCGGGTTTAATTATTATTCGTCTCGGCTCATCCGACAAATCAATATTAACGCCAATCATCACCTGAACAAGCGGTCTGACGGGTTTCCATTTGAAATACATGTTTCTGATATTTTCATCCATGTAATTTCCGCCGAGAATATCAAAAATAAGATTATGCCCATCGCCTGCCCAAATCACATAATCGGCTCTTTTTTCAGTTCCATCCTCAAGAACAATACCATTAACTATATCATTTTCGATAATCAGGTTAGTTACAGGGCTTTCAAATTCTATTTTACCACCTAGTTTTTCATACAATTTTGCAATATGCAAAACTACTTTTTGAGAGCCACCTTCGGGAGTACCCGATTCCATAACACTACTTTTCATAAATCCGGACATAAGGACTAACGGAAATTTTGGCATTGGCCAACCCGGTGCATCAATAAAAAACCTTACAGCCTCGCGAAGAAATGGATTTTCGAACTGAAGAGCAAAATCCTGAATAGTTTTTGATTTGTATTTTACGTAATTTGGAATCAGCGGAAGTATATAAGGCAATGTTTTCAGCCTGTCGAAAGAATTTTGCAGCTCAAATGGTTTAAGAGAAGAAGTTTCCATGAGATCGTAACCAAAAATTAGATCGAGATATTCATTAATTAAAGCTCCGTCTTTTGGAGAAATTGCGAGCATTTCTTCTTTCATCACTTTTTTGTCGTTTACAAAAGTGAGTTTATTGTCCATCCCTTCAACCGACAATGCCAGGTCGTGGTAAAAAAATCGAAAATTATCCACTACTTCCAACTCTCTCCACATTTTATAAAAAGACCCTGTAGAAGAACCGGTGAGCATGTGCATGCTTGTGTCGAATTTGTATCCTTTCCGATCCCAGGCAGAGCAAAGTCCACCGGGTATTTTATTTGATTCAAAAATTGTGGTAGTGAAGCCATTCATTTGTGCATAACACCCGGCCGACAAGCCCGATATTCCGGCTCCAACTATTATAATTGATTTGCCCATTACAAATTTTGTTGTGGTTTGTTTAGGCGAAAATATTAAATATTTGCAGGGAGCATCAATTTTTTGAATGTTTACAGAAAAAATAAGGTATCCGATTTGCCTGAAAGTCCAGTAAATTCAATTTGAACGAACAAATGTTACTATTAAAATATAACGTTAAATGCAACTGCTTGCTATAAATCTCTATGTTTCGAAAGTTTTAAATGAAACTAAATGATCGGATTTGTGAACCCTATAACTTTTAAATACTTATTACAATACGGCTCTAAAAAAAGCATCTAATCAAAAACTAACTCTCCATTTTTATTTTGACGTTTCGAAAAGAAAATAATCTGTTAATACAATATGATTCCTAATTTTGCAAAACCGGTTTTAAATCTCTCATTTTTAAAGAAAAAACAAGAGGTGTATATGGTGGAATTGCACCGTAACCATCGGCTCCGTATGCCAGAGAAGACGGAATAATTACATCGGCTTCAGCACCTTTGTTTAGCAATGCAATGCCATCGTTAAATCCGGTAATTAATGAAACTTCTTTGAATTTAAACTGCCAGATACTATCCTGATAATAATCACCTGAAGTATCAAAAATACTTCCGTCGAGAAAAAAACCTGTGTATATAAGTGAACAGGTATCTCCCGCAGCCGGGAAAGCTCCTTCGCCGGTTTTATTCATTACGTAAAATACTCCAAGCGAGGTAGTATCAACATCATAACCGGCTTTTTCGAGATTTGCGAGCGACTGATTCAGTTCCTGTTGTTCAATTTGAGATGTCCGGTCAGGTACATCATTGCCTTCAATGCACGAACCTAAAATAAAGGGTATTGATATAGTAATTGCAAACGCAATTAATTTAACTGTTTTAATCATGACTTTAATTTATAATATGAATGTGCGAAAGTATAAAATTTATAAAAATCAACAACCTGAAAGTAATGTTTAAGCAACATCTACTTGATTAATCAAATGATTTTAAGAATAATTAAGAACTTAAAACATTGGTTGCTGTTATAAAATTGATGAATCGAAGTTTTTTATTCTTGTTTATAATTCTGGCTTTTACAGAATGTCGGTCACAAAATTCAAATAAAATGGAACACAAATATACAAACGAACTTATTAATTCAGCATCGCCCTATTTGCTGCAACACGCACACAACCCTGTAAACTGGCAGCCCTGGGGAGATGAAGTTATGGAAAAGGCAAAACAACAGAATAAACTTATTTTAATGAGTATTGGTTATGCTGCCTGCCACTGGTGCCATGTAATGGAGCACGAAAGTTTTGAAGATGTTGAAGTAGCGAAAGTAATGAACGATAATTTTTTGTGTATAAAAGTAGATCGTGAAGAGCGACCGGATGTTGATAATTATTATATGACTGCCGTTCAATTAATGCAGCAACAGGAGGCTGGCCGTTAAATGTGATTGCTTTGCCCGATGGCAGGCCAATCTGGGGTGGTACTTATTTTTCAAAAGATATCTGGATAAAAAATCTTTTGGCAATTTCAGATTTCTACACAAAAAACAGAGATAAAACTGAAGAATATGCCGCAAGCCTGCAAAATGGGATAGAACAAGCTTCATTAACGGGTAAAACTGAAAATACTGTTACAGCAAATTCAAACCTTCTGGAAAAGGGTGTAAATGGCTGGAAACAATTTTTCGATATGGAAAATGGAGGACGAATTGGCGCCCCGAAATTTCCGATGCCTGTTAATCTTGAATTCCTTTTATACTACGGTTTTATGAAAAACGATAAAACTGCGCTTGATTTTGTTGAAAATACTTTGAAGAAAATGGCCCGTGGTGGAATTTACGACCAGGTGGGTGGCGGCTTTGCCCGTTATTCGGTCGATAATAAATGGAAAGTACCGCACTTTGAAAAAATGCTTTATGACAATGGACAATTGTTAAGTATTTATTCGAAAGGTTTTCAGAAGTTTAAAACCGAGGAATTTAAAACTGTGGTTTACGAAACTACCAATTTCCTTGAACGTGAATTAATGGATGAAACTGGTGCATTTTATTCATCGCTTGATGCTGACAGTGAAGGCGAAGAAGGTAAGTTTTATGTTTGGAACGAAAGCGAACTTAAAAAAATAATAAAAGACGATTTCGATTTGTTTTCGAACTATTTCAATGTTAATTCAAAAGGTTTTTGGGAACAGGGAAATTACATTCTGTTGCGAAATGGTTCGGATGAAAGTTTTGCAAAAGAAATGATATTACGCCAGAACAACTTCATAAAAAGTTGCAAACTGGAAATCGGTTTTGCTTGCGGAACGCTCGAAAAGAATCCGTCCGGGTCTCGACGACAAAACCTTAACTTCGTGGAATGCACTTGTGATAAAGGGTCTAACAGATGCGTTTACAGCTTTTAACGATGACCGTTTTTTAAAACCTGCACTTAAAAACGCCAACTTCATTATAGAAAAGCAACTGTTGACGGTTTTTTGGAAGATTATTCAATTACAATTCAGGCATTTATTTCTTTGTTTGAAGTAACCGGAGATGAAAACTGGCTGACCATTTCAACTAAAATGACAGATTACACTTTGACTCATTTTTACGACGAAAATTCGGGTCTTTTTTATTTCTCGGAAAAAAACAAAAATTCAGTATTGACAAATCATTTCCAGAAAGAAGACAATGTGATTCCGGCAGCAAATTCGGTTATGGCAAATAATCTGCACCTGCTGTTTTTGTTGATGGGTAATTCTGCTTATCGTGATATTTCAGAAAGAATGACTTACCATATTACACCTCAGTTTGAAAAGTATCCGATGGCTTATGCCAATTGGGGAAACTTTATTCTCAGGAAAACAGAGCCTTTTTTTGAAGTCGCAGTTTTAGGAATTAACGCGAATGAAATGATAAATGAAATGAAGAAAACATTTTGCCCAAATGTTTTGTGGGCATTCTCAAAATCGGAGAGTAAAATACCCATTTTAACAAACAGGTATATTGAAGAAAAATCGCTGATTTACGTGTGCCGCGAAGGCATTTGCCAGTTACCTGTTGATTCCCCTTTTAAAGCACTGAAAATTATTAAACACGCCGAAGTTAATTGATTTTTAGATGTTATTAATCCTTACTTTTTTTGACGAAACACAAGGAAAATAGGCTGTAATTCGTTATATTTAAGAATCACTTAAAATTATACAATTATGAGTTCAGGAAAAGTTTTATTAGGAATTTTGGCTGGTGCAGCCGCAGGTGCACTGTTGGGCATTTTGTTTGCCCCCGACAAAGGAGTAAACACCCGCAAAAAAATAGTAAGTAAAGGCGAAGAATATGCGGACGACCTAAAAGAAAAGTTTGGCGAGTTTGTCGATAAAGTGGCTGAAAAGTATGAATCGGCTATTCATGGAGAAAAAACTGAAGTTAAAAAAGAACCGGTAAGCTAATCCGCAAAAACTGCAAATGAAAATATTTTAAATTGGTCGGTTAAAATCATTTTATTTGCAGTTTTTAATTTACTCTTATTCAAATTATTAATCTTTGCAGGTAGTTACATCACTTTTTCAGAAATAAATATGGATGAAAAATATAAATATATAGAACCGCTGATTGAAAGTATAGAAGCGTATAGTAAAACCGGCGTTGAACTTGTAAAATTAAAAACGATCGATAAAGTTGCCGACGGAACTTCGTCAATGGTTGCATGGTTACCGGTGATAATTGCTTTGATATTGTTTTTCATAATTGTAAATTTTGGACTTGCCCTTTGGATAGGTTCAATGCTTGAAATGATCTATATGGGCTTTTTTATTGTTGCTGGGTTTTACGCGCTTGCTGGAATAATACTGTATATTTTTAAAGATAAGTGGATAAAAAAACCTTTGTATGTTTCAATGATCAACCAAATGCTAAATTAATAAACTGCCATGCCAATAGAATACACGTCAGAGTCGTTAAAAGAAGCAATTAAAGCACTTGAGATTAAACAAGTTGAAAACGAAAAAGAACTGAGGCTGCAACTGTTAAATGTTTACGAAAACCTCAAACCTATCAACATTCTCAAAAATATTGCAAGAGATGTTGCTAACACTGATAGTCTTAAAAATGATGTTACAAATACTTTAGCCAGTTTGGTTTCAGGTTTTATTTCAAAAAAAATAATTGTAGGTAAATCAAAAAATCCGTTTCTCAAGTTAATTGGCGTTGGCATTCAGCTTGGTATGACAACTTTAGTATCAAAGAATTACGACATTATCAAAAGTTATATAGTCAATTTTATAAATCTTATACAAGAGAAAAAGGATGAGGAGAATTCACCGCAATTGTAAACTGTTGGGTTAAACCGTTATTTCACATCTAACAAATTAAAAAACCGACAATCGTAATTTTGATTTTGAACTATTGTACTTCCAGAAAGCAATAAAAAAGGCAATGCTAACAAAGGCAGTCAGCACCATAAAACTCAAATGCAAAGTTTTTAGTTCGGCTATATATCCTAAAACCACCGGTCCCAGCATGAACCCAATATTTGTTGTAGCCGCAACAAATGAAACTGCATCAGCAGTTTTTATACCTTCAACATTTGATGCTAATCTGTAAACTTCGGGAACAACAACCGAAAATCCAAACCCTACTACAAAAAAACCTAAGATTGAAACAAGCGGATTGTAAATTAAAACAAGTAAAAATCCCAACATACCTATTATGATGGCAAGTGTAATCAACTTCCATGATCCCAGTTTTCTGCTTAACGAATCACCTGAAAATCGGCCAATCATCATTGCGCAGGCAAAAGCTGCATAACCAAAACCAATATATTTAAGATCGAGTTGAATCACCTTTTTAAGATACAATGCGCTCCAATCGGCAATAGCACCTTCTGAAACCATTATAACTAGACCAATCAAAGCAATTAAAAATAAGGGTTTTAAATGTGAGCTCCGCCGTTTTTTCACTGTGTCGATGTGTTCTCCTCTCCTTAAATAATAATGTTTTTTTAGATTGGTTTCAATAACCAAAATAACGAATACAAGAATTGAAATGTGTAAAATTGGGTTGTTTGCCAAGGCAGCAATAAAGCTGCCGGTAACAGCGCCAATCATCCCTCCGATACTCCAAAAACCATGACTGCCGGACATTACATATATTTTATCCTGTTTTTCAATGGTTGCAGTTAGTGAGTTTAAAGCAATGGCAAATGATGAACCAGCCATCCCAAAAATAAATAAACTAATACACAGGGTTATATAATTGTAGGCAAGAAAAGGACCGAAAAAACAAATACAATAAGATATTAGGGCAAAATAAGCGTACCTTCCAACTCCAACCTTATCAATAATAAGCCGGCAAATTCGGATCATAAAAAACGCACCAAGGGCCGAAAAAAATATGGCGTTCCCAATTTTTCCTTCATTAATTTCCAGCTTTTCCGAGATATGTGGAATATAAGTTACCCAGGTACTAAAAATCAAACTAAAGCAGGTATAGAGAAATGCCGAAGCAAAATATTTTTTGTTTTTATAGAATATTTTAATGGAGCCCATAATAAAACAAGCATTTAAATGCGGGTACAAAGCTATTTCATTATTTCATACCTGATAAAAAAACCGTTCCATTTGAATTCAGTTGACCGAAATTTTAATGTTTAATCAACTATAAACGATTAAAAAATAAAGAAAAACCAAAAACAGAAAATTCAAAAACAGTCTTTTCTTCCGGTTTCTATTTTTTAAAACCATCTCAAAATCAATTTAATGAACTTCATTTTTTTATCATTATAAGGTGGTTTTAAAAATCAAGCGGGCTTGGTAGAACTTGCCTGTAAACTGCCCGTTCATTTGAAAAAGTCAAAAACCAAATTTACCGTGAGATTTACCAATTCCACTATTATTGGATCCGCCAAAAGGGAGGTTGTGATTAAAATAATGCATTGCATTGTTGTTTATACATGTCCCACCCGCGCTTGTTGAACGAAGTATTTGCTTAATATTTTGTTTATTTTTACTGTAAATATAAAGTGCAAGCGGTTTTTCACCTGAACGGATGAAGTTGATTACTTCGTTCAATTTGCTGTAAGTAACAATCGGTAAAACAGGTCCGAAAATTTCATACTTCATCAATAAAGAATTAAGCGGAACATTTGTTACTACTGTTGGTTCTATAAAATTTTCATTTATTTCACTTTTGCCTCCGTGTACTATTTTAGCACCATTCTCAATTGCATCATCAATGTATGATTTTATCCGATTAAAATTCTTTGCATTAACAATTCGCATATAACTTTCAGATTGAGCTGCATCTTCTCCATAAAACTCCAAAATCCTGGATTTCACGGCTTTCTCAAATTCTGCTAATTTGCTTTCATGAATAAAAACGTAATCCGGAACGATGCACATTTGTCCGTTGTTCGAAAAATTTTGCCATCGAAATTCGGGCCGCAGCTTTAATATCTGCCGTTTCATCTATTATTGCCGGCGATTTTCCGCCAAGTTCAAGAGTAACAGATGCAAGGTTTTTTGCAGCAGCTGCCATTACAATTTTACCAACTTCCGGAGATCCTGTGAAAAAGATGTGATTAAATGGTAATTTCAGCAATTCAGTTGCAATTTCAACATCACCTTCTATAACTGCAACTTCATTTTCATCAAAAACTTCTTCTATAATTCTTCGCAGAATTGATGAACTGTGTCTGGTAATTTCTGATGGTTTAATAAGGGCTGTATTCCCCGCGGCAATTGCTGAAGTTAATGGCCCCAATGCTAATTGGATCGGATAGTTCCAGGGTGAAATGATGAGACAAACACCTTTAGGTTCATACTGAATCCAGGATGAGGAGCCAATCATTGACAATGGTGTTGCAACCTTTTGATGAGACATCCATTTGTTCAAATGTCGTATTGCGTGCTTAATACCGCTCGTAACCGGAAATATTTCAGTTAAATCAACTTCTGCAGCAGGTCTTTTATAATCAAGGTAAAGTGCTTGCTTAATTTCCTTATTATATTTCACTAAAGTGTTACTTAACTTCTGAAGTTTGTGGATTCGTTGTTTTGCCGAACTTTCCGAAACATTATATTGGTTTATTAATTGATCCTCAAAAATCTTGTGAATATTGCTATTATCAAATTTATTTTGTGCCTGACATTCGTTTAATGTTATTTCTATAATGGAAAATTTAACTAACACCTTGAATTTAAAATATTCATTATCAATTCTTTATTCTCAAGTTCAAAATTTTCTTCTTATAAGATAATTTTCAAAAACTGAAATAAGATGTTTGATCGGAAGATAACAACTTTCAATGTAAAAATTCTTGTCTTTTATGTAATTATTATAAACGTTTAACTGTGCTTTACATGGTTTTTATTGGAATGTCGTCCTCGGATTTTTTTGGGGAAATCAGACAAATAATTCAGAGGATTTATGTATAAAAAACCCTTTTTATTTTAGTTAAAAACAAGCAATATTTTAGATGACTAAAACATTTTTTAAGAAAATAGAAAACTTTGGACCACTATAAATCTATATGAGAATTTAGATTTATAGAAATGAAGATAATTGATGTTACTAAACATAACTTATTAGTATTCTAAGAATTACCATATTGATAAAACCTTATCATATTGATAGCAAATATTAATAGTTCGAAAAATAAATACTGTTTAAATTCAACAAATTACAAGCTTTATTCTTTATGGTATATTTTTTGGCAATACAGTGCAACTTTGAAAAAATAATAATAAGATATGTTCAAGCTTTTGGAAATTTTTAAAAATCTATCAATCTATGTTTATTTTAATTAAGAAAACGACCCCTTCTCAAAATCGTGGTAAGTTATTTTTTTCAACTAGTAGTATTTTTTTAACAAAAAACTTTTTCAGTTTTTGTTAGCTTCAATGATGGTTTTTTTAACCTATTCATTGAATGCAACCAACTACTATGTTAGTTCATCGGGCAACGATTCCAATAACGGTACCAGTGAAGCTGCTCCATGGAAGACACTTGCAAAAGTGAACAGTTTTACACCGAAACCAGGCGATCAAATTCTTTTTAAAAGAGGTGATGAATGGTCTGGCAGTATTACTGTTAACGCCTCGGGTACTTCAAGCAGCCAGATTATTTATGGTGCTTATGGAACAGGAGATGAACCAAAAATATACGGTTCAGAGAAAATAACAGGTTGGACAAAACATTCTGGAAATATTTACAAAGCTACATTTAACACATCTATCAACCAGTTGTTTTTAAATGATTCGAGAATGAAGGCTGCAAGACATCCAAACACTGGGTATCTTTCAACCACAACAATAAACTCAACATCTTCGTTTACCTGCGATGCATTAAACAGCTCAATTAATTATATTGGAGCGACGTGGGTTGGCAGAACAGTTGCTTACGCAACAGTTACTCTTAAAGTTGTTTCGTCAAGTGGAAAAACGTTAACTCTTTCAGAAGCACCATATGCAAATTTAAATACAAACGAGGGGTTTATACTAGTCAATAAACTTGAATTCCTTGACTCAGCTGGCGAATGGTATTATGATAATACGTCAAAAACAGTTTATTTCTGGACTCCCAATGGTGATACACCATCCAATTATACAGTAAGTGGTTCCACCAATGATAATGGTATTGTAATTTCAGGTAAAAATTATGTTACAATCAAGGATTTGGAAATTTTAAACCATAAAAAATACGGAATTACTTTATCTGGAAATTATATAACTATTGATAACAATGTAGTTTCTAACCCTGATGCAAGAGGAATTGATGTCGCACTTGGTTCATACTGTAACATATCAAACAACACAGTTTCGGGAGCAAATCATAGTGGAATATTTACTTATTCAAGTAATTGCAATATAACAGATAATCAAGTAAATGATATGTTTTATTTAAAATATAGGTATTTCCGGAGGTGGTTCATGGTATATGGGCTCAGGAATAAGTGTTGAGGGAAATGATAATATAATAAAATACAATAGAACATTAAACACAGGATACAACGGTATTTGTTTTTATAAAAGAAATATTATTGAGTATAACTATGTCAAAAATGCCCTTTTAACGAAAGATGATGGCGGCGGTATTTATACGGCTGCTGCAGGCACTTACCCAAATGCACCAACTGCTGGATCGATAATTAGGAATAATATTGTGGATGGAGTTTTTGGAACACTTGAAGGATGGGACAAGTGGCTTTACAGAGGCGGACATGGAATTTTTCTTGATGAAAACTCAGGGAAAGTTACTATTGAAAATAATACGGTGGTAAATGGTTCACATTCATGTATTTTTATTCGTACAAGTTTTGACGAAACAGTCAGGAACAATACCTTAATGAGTGCAAGAAGAGTTTTTCTTGTTGGCACAGACTATGGTGGTTCAAAATTTACAAACAATATTGTATGTGCACTAAACAGGGATATCGACAACAAAGACATCCAATGGTTGGTAAGCAATTATAAAGGACCCGACATATTATTTAACTATAACACTTATATTGACCACTATAACAGCACAAACGTATTCAGAATAGATGAAGTTACCAATTATAGTTTTGAAGGCTGGAAAGCTGCAACTGGGCAGGATGCAAATTCAACTATAGATATCACAAAATTTGTAAATGGGGAAATTGAAGAGATTTTTTATAACGATACCAAACAAACAAAAACATTCAATCTCGGAAATTCAGTTTACAAAGATATATATGGACAACAAGTCCCACAAACATTTGTATTGGCACCATTTACTTCTAAAATACTTATCAAAACTAAAGCAGTAGTAGCTGTTGATAATACATTACCAACAATTACCTCGTTTTCAATTCCAACAACTTCTTCAACATTTATTGTCCCTGTAAGCAGCTTTTCAGCAAGCGACAATTATACTATTACCGGATATAAAATTACGGAAACTTCAAATATACCAAACGTAAATGATGCCGGTTGGAATTCATTAGCCCCAACCTCATACACCTTTATATCTGAAGGAACAAAAACCCTTTATGCATGGGCAAAAGATGCATCAGGAAACGTTTCAAAAAGTGTGAGCGACCAGGTAGTAATTACTTTAATTGACAATAACCCGGGGATTGTTGGAAACACGGAGGTGTCAACTGCATCATCTATTTCTCCAAATCGAAGAGCCACACCAATAACATTTAATGAAGCAGCTGTCATTGAAAGTATCTCTATTTACCATAATGGTGGAACTGGAGGTGCCTTAATGGGTGTGTATGCCAATCAGGGAGGTACACCTTCAACTCAATTGGGATCAACTTCAATAACGGCAGTAAATTCTGTTGAAGGCTGGCAGAAAGTTTTATTAAAAAGTCCAGTAGCTGTAAATGCTGGACAAACTGTTTGGCTGTCTTGGGTATTTGAGAACAACCCAGGTATTCGATATTCTGTTGGTACACCGAGTAGAGCCCAATCAACTCAAACATGGTCAGCAGGGTTGCCCAGTAGTTTCGGGGTTTCTGAATTTGGTGATTACATTTACTCAATCTATTGTACAAGCGTTAAACCTTCGTTAGAAGTTTCAACAACCAGAAAAAAATCAACTTCTTCAGGCTGATACCCAAGGCAATTTAGAAGTATTTGCTTCAACAAGCACTACTGATAAGCTGAGAGCGATACCAGTAACTTTTAATGAGGAAGGCGAAATAAACAGCATTTCTATATATCATAATGGGGGTAGCGGAAAAATGCTACTTGGTGTATATTCGGACAAGAATAATTCTCCTTCAACACAAATAGGAATTATTCCGACAACATTTATTAATACTTCAGAAGGTTGGCAAACAGTAAATCTGATCAATCCAGTCCCAGTAAAATCCGGACAAACAGTATGGCTGTCATGGATATTCGAGAACAACCCGGGTATTAGATATTCTGTAGGTACACCTGGTCGCGCTGAATCTTCAGCAACATGGGCTACTGGTATGCCTTCGATATTTGGAGTTAACAACTTTGATGATTACAATTATTCAATTTATTGTTCATATACACCTGGAGTAACTGCGGGACTGGTTGGTAACACTGAAGTATATAATGGCGTATCAACTTCTCCTAATCGCAGAGCAATATCTATTACTTCGAAAGAATCTGGTACAATTGAAAGTATTTCAATTTATCACGATGGTGGTAATGGAAATATATTAATGGGTGTATATTCGGACAATAATGGAAAACCATCAAATCAAATTGGAGTTACTGCTTCAACTGTTATTAATTCAATTACAGGTTGGCAAACAGTTGCCTTATCAAGTCCGGTGCCTGTAAATGCCGGCCAAACAATTTGGCTTTCATGGGTATTTCAGAATAATCCAGGCATAAGATATGTTATTGGATCACCTGGCAGGGTGCAATCGGATGAAACATGGTCATCAGGAATGCCTTCTAGTTTTGGCGTTTCTACCAATACTACCTATGAATACTCTGTTTATTGTACAATTAAACCGGGTCTTGCAACAGATTTCTTAGGAAATAATGAAGTATTTGATTTAACAACAACTGAAATATTTATGCGAGCAGCCCCACTTACTTTTGATATAGATGGTAAAATAAGCAGTATAAGTATATATCACAATGGAGGTACTGGTAACGTATTAATGGGAGTATATTCTGACCAAAATGGTTCTCCTTCATCGCGATTAGGGGTAACTGCATCTACAATGATAAACTCCAATGAAGGTTGGCAGACGGTTTCTTTATTAAGTCCCGTTTCGGTTAATGCAGGTCAAAAAATTTGGCTGGCATGGGTTTTTCAAGACAATCCGGGAGTGCGTTACACAATAGGTAAACCTGGTAGAGCGCAGTCAACTGGAACCTGGTCAGCAGGAATGCCTTCCACATTTGGTAACGTAACTTCTGCTGATTATAATTACTCTATCTACTGTACATACACACCAAATAGTGCGATTTTAAAAGGGGCTGAGATACCTGAAGTTGTGGACATAGCCATAGAAGAAACACCCGAAATCTTGGTTGAAAACATTTCTGAAAGTATTTCATTAATTGATAATGCTATAGTTCAAAATCAAGAAAATGAATTCAAACTGTATCCTAATCCTGCAAAATCCTATGTAAATGTTGATTTTGTATTTATGCCACAAACTCCAACTACAATTGAAATTATTGATGGTTATGGAAGAACTGTTGATAAGAAACTGGCAGAATCTACATCAAATAGAATAGAGACCAGTCAATTAACCCGTGGTATGTATTTTATTAGAATCACAAATAATCAAAATTCTCAAATCAAAAAGTTGATTATTGAATAAGTTAAAACAAAGTTCTTAAAATTTTAAAAGAACCCTTTTTACTGTTGAAGTGAAAAGGTTTTTTTTATATAATAAATAAACCTATCTGAAAATCGTATAATTTTCTCTTTGAAATAGTTGATTTATTGAATCTTTGCGAATTAATTTTAATACATATTTATAAACTTATTTAATTTTAAACCGTTTACTTTATTACAAACAAAAGTCTATATAATACTGTAAAATTTTTAAAGAATACAACGTTGAGTATATTACATATAAAACAATATTTATTAAAGTGCCTGATTGTTATCACTTTCATTTTACTCACTTTTGTAGTAAATGGAACAAATTACTATGTGAGTTCCTCGTCAGGAAATGATTTGAATCCCGGAACAAGTGAAGATCTTGCATGGAAAAGTATTGAAAGGGTTAATAACTTTTACAAACTATATCCGGGCGATCAGGTTTTATTTAAAAGAGGTGACGAATGGACAGGTAATTTAAGAGTCAATTTATCAGGAACAAAAGAAAATCCAATTACATTTGGGTCCTATGGTATTGGTAATAATCCAAAAATTAATGGTTCGGAAATAATATCAGGTTGGACATTACATTCGGGAAACATTTATAAAGCAACATTCAACAAAATTATAAATCAATTATTTTTAAACGATTCAAGAATTAATGTTGCAAGATTACCTGACAAAGACTATTTTGATATTACAGTTGTTAATAGTTCTGCAAGTTTCACAAGTTCAAATTTAGATAATAATATTAATTACAAAGGCGCCAAATGGATAGGGAGAACTTCAACTTACTCTATGGTTACACTAAATGTAACTTCTTCTAATGGTAAAACAATAACATTAGCAGAAGCTCCTTATGCTGATTTAAATATAAAAGAAGGATTTTTTTTGGTAGGAAAACTTGAATTTCTTGATTCACCCGGAGAATGGTATTACGACTCTGCAACAAAAACAGTTTATGTTTGGACTTTAAATAACGACTCTCCTGAAAATTATGTTGTTAGAGGTTCGGTATATGATTATGGCGTTGAAATAAAAGAAAAGGAAAATGTTATAATAAAGGATTTCGAATTCCTTCATTATAAAATTGCAGGAATTTCGCTGTTAAGATCTTCAAATATAATTATTGACGGAAATATAATTTTATCACCAGATTCTTATGGCATTTACGCTGCTTTAGGATCAAATAATACAATAATAAATAATACTATAACAGGTGCTAATCATATTGGTATCCAGTTGATTGAATCAAATTCAATTATTTCAGACAATAAAGTAAACGATACTTTTCTATTAAAGAATCTTGGTTTATCGGGTGCAGGTGAATGGTATATGGGTTCTGGAATTTACGTTGAAGGAGATGACAATTTAATTACATACAATCGGGTTGTTAATAGTGGATACAATGGAATTCATTTTAATTACAGGAATATTGTTGAGTATAATTATATATTAAACTCTCTTCTAACTAAAGATGACGGTGGTGCTATTTACACATCATCTTTCAATTCGTACCCAAATGCAAAAACAGCAGGATCTATCGTACGATACAATGTCATTGATGGTTCTTTGGGGACATTAAATGGTTTTGGTTATTATGGGTTCAGACAAGGTTTTGGCATTTATCTTGACGAAAATGCTGGCGGAGTTACAATTGAATATAATACAATCAGTAATTGTTCAGCTATTTGTATTGGATTGCATAAAAGTTTCGATGCAACAATAATGAATAATACTTTAATAAATGCTAAAACTCTGTTTAATGTGAACAGCGACCTTGGAGGAAGTAAATTTACAAACAACATATTATACGCATTAAACAGAAATATTGACAATGATGGAGTTCAGCTATTGGTAGGCAAATATAAGGGAAATGTAAAACTCGACAGCAACCTGTATATTAATCATTACAACAACACAAACATTTTCAAACTTGATGAAAATTCCAACTTAAATTTCACAAATTGGAAAGTAGTTGCCAATCAGGATGTAAATTCAAAATTTGATAATTCAAAACTTATAAATGGTTTTACTGAAAAGTTGATTTATAACGACACAAAACTATCAAAAACTTACAATACAGGTAATTCAACCTACTATGACGTTTATGGAAATAAAATTTCAGGAACTTTCACATTGAAACCATTTACATCAATAATTCTAATCGGTAAAGACTTTGAGAAAATAAACCAAAGTCCTACAATATTGGATCAATCTATTAATTTTTCATCTCCTAAAGTTACAAATGATACTATTGGTAAAATTAATGCAAACGATCCTGATTCATTGCAGTTACTTTTTTATACAATTATTCAGGGTAATGAAAACGGGTGGTTCAGCATTGATAAATTAACTGGAACTATTTATGCCAAGACAGATATTCAGACTTCAATAGACTTATCCTTCGACCTATTAATTTCAGTAACCGATAGTACAGTAAATTTTTTGTCAGACACAGCCAAAGTCGTTATAAACATTTCTGGTTATGATACATCGCCTCCAATTATTACAACATTCTCGATACTACCACAATACATATCATTAAAAGTACCTGTTACTTCACTTACTGCTACAGATGATGTGGCAGTTTTTGGTTTTATGCTAACGGAAACTCCTGAATCACCACAAAGCAATGACAACAATTGGTTAATAATTGCACCAAAAGAATTTACATTTTCGAAAGTTGGCACTTTAATACTTTATGCATGGGCTAAAGATTCAACAGGTAATATTTCAGAATCAAAATCTGATACTGTTTATATATCATTACCTGATATGTCTCCTACTTTCTCAGAATATTTATATGAAGAAAACACAGGTACATTAATTATCGATTCGAAAGGATATAATAATGGAACCATTTCTGATGAAATAATTAGGAATGAAGGTATAATCGGAAATGTTTTGAAATTTACTGGTTCAGGTTTTATTGACCTTGGTCAAAGTTTTGGAGAAAATGTAGAAAATGAAATATCATTAAGTACTTGGATTAAACCGGCGGGTACAAGTAATGGAGAAAATCAAGGAATTATTTTACATGGTGGACCAAACAATTACTCATTTGCTCTGTATTTAAATTATATTACAAAAAGTATCAGTTTTAATACAACTGGAACAACAAACCCTGTTACTACTATAAATAATATAAATGAATTATGGGACGGAAACTGGCACCATTTATTGGTAACTTATAATGGTCTTGAAAAAATTATCTATTTGGACAATGTTGTACTATCAAGAATTAGTACAACTGGAAAAATCGACTCTGGTTGGGGCTATAACTTATTTATTGGTACCGGAACAAGTGAAATTAACCCTACTCTTTTGTATGAAGGAATGATTGATGAAACCAGAATATACAATTATGCATTGAACAGTGATGAAATACGTGAACTTTATGATTCTGTAAACAGAATTTACAAAAAAATATCTACAACTGAATTTATTTCAATTTGTGAAGGAGAAGAATACTTTGGATGGACAGAATCCGGACAATATGAACGGGTTCTTAAACGTAAATTAGATCTGGATTCAGGTGCTGATAGTATCGTTATTACACATTTGTCGGTAAATCAAATTTATCAAAACATTATTGAAGCGACTATTTGTGAGGGTGAAAAAATTATTTTGGGCACACAAGAATTAACTTTACCTGGAGAATATACAGAAGTATTTAATACAATAAATGGCTGCGATTCAACTACATATATTAAGTTAAATGTAATTCCTAAAATTACAACAATTGAAACTATAAATATTTGCGAGGGGGAAAACTACATTTTGGGCACGCAAACTTTATCTGCATCAGGTGAATACTCTGAAGTTTACAAATCTGTTTCCGGATGCGATTCTATTAAAACAATAATTTTAATTGTTAATCCCGGTTACATTATCAATGAAGATATCACAATTTCTGTTGATGATAATTATTTTGGCTGGTCAGAAGAAGGAATATATCAACGAATATTAACGACAAAAACAGGTTGTGATAGTATTGTTGTAACAAATTTAAAAGTTGTACATGCAACTATTCAAAAAATAAACCTTGAAAAAGGTTGGAATATTTTTTCATCGTATATAATTCCTTTGAATGAAGATATTACTACTGTATTTGATAAACTTCGAACAGAAGGGCAATTGATTAAAGTGCAAGACGAAAACGAAAACATGTATGAAGAATTAGAAAATCAAATAGGTTGGGTCAACAATATTGGGAATTTTCAGAAAACTGAGGGTTATAAAATACGGGTTGAAAATGATTGTGAACTTGAAGTTACCGGAGTAAAAATTAATCTACCATTAAATATTGCACTCCAAAAGGGGTTAAATTTAATTTCTTTCCCTATGGAAAGATCAATAGATGCCATGCAGATTTTTGAACCATTGATTAACTCTGGGATTTTGAAAAAAGTTCAGGATGAAAGAGGGAATGCAGTTGAAAACTGGGCCAAAATAGGCTGGATAAATGGAATTGGTAGTTTACAAGCCGGTGAAGGATATATTGTACAAGTAAACGAAAATGGGATATTAACCATGAATAATATTTCTGAAAAATCAAATCAAAATATTGTGGATATTCCTAAACCTGAGCACTTCAAAGTTAATTATGAAGGTAATGGATATGGACATATGAATATAAATGTTATCGATTTTAATAAATCTCTATTGAAAATTGGTGACGAAATTGCAGTTTTTGATAAAAATAAATGTGTAGGTGCCATTAAATTGAATGAATCTCATTTTAATTCTAATAGAATTAGCTTAGCTGCTTCATCAGCCGAAACTAATATTAACGATGGATTTCACAATGGAAATATTATTGATTTCAGAATCTGGAATAAAGAAAAAAATCAGGAAACTAAATTATTACCTGAAGTAATTGATGGCGATCTGATATATAATAAGCAGGCAAGTGTTTTTATCAGAATAAATGAAGTATCAGATTTTGACAAAAATATTAGTATTTATCCAAATCCGGCCAGTGGATATGTTCAAATAAGATTTTTAAGTCTTCCTGAATATGGGGCTGAAATTCAATTACTTGATGTTACGGGAAAACAAATTATTAATCGCAAATTACAATCAAATCTTGAAGTAATTAACATTGAGAATCTTCCTGTAGGAGTGTACTTTATAAAAACCTCTATTAAAAGCCAAAGTAATACAACCAAACTAATTGTTATTTAACTTTTACATTTACAATTGTTTTTAAACTTTTTATCTCGGCTCTTTTATTTATTTTCTGAATATATCATAAAGTAGTTTCTGTACGAGATACTGAAAAATAAACTAAACTTGAAACATACTTTGTTTTCTATTCATTTTCTGAATTTAATAATGAAATAAGCTTGTAATTCTATTTTCAAAATATTATAAATTAAAATCAAATCTTAACTACTGTATTACTTTCAGTTTACGCTTTTATGAAATAATATTCGAATAACTAAAATATGATTAATCTATTCAAACTACTCATTTACTGTATCTTAAAAGCGAACAGCAATATTTTAAATTGTTAATAAAAAGTTGATAAAATAGAATACATTTTTTTTCTATATTCTAGAATGTTTCTAAATTATTAGAATTTTTGTAAAAATGCTTTTTATTATTATTTTTACAGTCACAAACCCATAAATAAAACTGTTATAAGACAGACGCTTTTGGTTCTCTTATTTTTATATATAAAGTAAGGCTCAAAAGTAACTTATTAGAGAAAAAAAATAATTGAGATTGAAGACTCAATTATGTTGTATGAAAACGACTGGTTTTTACAAACCCATTAGTTGATTTAATTTTCACGAACCATATCAACTAAATCAGAAGCCTTTAATTTTCAGTGCAACCAAACTTGTCCTTTCGGATGAAGGGAATATTCTTGTCTTATTTAGTTTGACTTTAGGATTGATGAAGAATCATTAAATTAAATTGTTTTTGGACGCTTTAAAATTTATTTTATGTTTAATTCAACAACTCTAACAAATTCTTCTCAAGGAGTGAGAATTGTTAATTTGCTTGTGAAAAGTAGTTTATTGTTAAAGTATAAACTCTTTCAATCTCTGTTAATTACACTAGTTATTTTTAGTACTAATTCTTTGAATGCAACAAATTACTATGTGAGTTCTTCTGGAAATGATTCAAATGCAGGCACAAGTGAAAGCCTGCCATGGAAAACATTAACAAAAGTAAATAGTTTTACACCTAAAGCAGGTGACCAGATTTTATTTAAGAGAGGCGATGAATGGACCGGTAGTATTACGGTTAAAGCATCTGGAACCTCAAGTAGCAGAATTACATATGGTGCTTATGGAACTGGAACTAACCCAAAAATATATGGATCAGAGAAGATATCGGGTTGGACTCAATATTCAGGAAATATTTATAAGGCAACTTTTAGCACGCTTATAAACCAATTGTTTGTTAATGATTTAAGAATGAAAATTGCAAGATACCCAAACACTGGATATGCCTTAATTAATACTGTAAACTCAACAAAATCATTTACATGTGATGCTTTAAACGGTTCTATTAACTATTCTGGTGCGAAATGGATTGGTAGGACTATAGCTTACTCAATTGTAACACATGATGTTGTATCATCTACAAGTAAGACCTTAACGCTTTCTGAAGTTCCTTACGCTAATTTAAATACAAATGAAGGTTTTATCTTAGTCAACAAACTCGAATTCTTAGACTCAGCAGGCGAGTGGTACTATGACATAGACACAAAAACTGTTTATTTATGGACTCCAAACGGTGACTCTCCAACTAATTATATAGTAAGCGGATCTACTGTTGAAAATGGAATTGTTGCAACTGGTAAAGATTATATTACAATAAGAGATTTGGAAATACTCAACAATAAAAGTAAGGGAATAACTTTTTCAGGTAATTATGTTACCGTGGACAACAATATAGTTTCAAATCCGGATTCCAGAGGAATTGATATTGTCTATGGTTCAAATTGTACTGTTTCTAACAATACAGTAACTGGAGCAAACCATAGTGGGATTTTTACTTACTCAACAAATTGTTTGATTGCTGACAATAAGGTCAACGATACTTTTTTATTTAATAATATTGGCATTTCAGGTTCCGGTTCCTGGTACATGGGTTCGGGAATATGTGTTGAAGGGGATGATAATTTAATAAAATACAATAGGGTAATAAGTGCTGGTTACAACGGAATATCGTTTTCAAAAAGAAATATAGTAGAGTTTAATTATATAAAAAATGTTCTATTAACAAAGGATGATGGTGGCGGAATTTATGCTGCATCTGCAGGAAGTTATCCTAACGCCGCCACAGCAGGTTCAATTATCCGTAACAACATAGTTGATGGTGTTTTTGGAACCCTTGAAGGTTGGGATACATGGATTCTCAGAGGTGGGCATGGAATCTTTCTTGACGAAAATGGTGGTGGTGTAACAATTGAGAATAATATCGTTGCAAATTGTACCGGTACTTGTGTCTTTTTACATAAGAGTTTTAATGAAACGATAAAAAATAATTTATTGTTTAATGCAAGAAGAGGTTTTGCAATTAACCAAGATTTAGGTGGTAGTCAATTTAAAAATAATATCATATATGTATTAAAAAAAGATATTGATAACAAGGGGATTGAATACCTTGTAAGTAAATATCAGGGTAATGTTGAAATAAATTATAATACTTATATAAGTCATTATAATAGTACAAATGTATTTATGCTTGAGGAAGTAAAGAGCTATGATTTTACTGGATGGAAAACGGTTACAGGACAAGATGCAAACTCAACAATTGATTTATCTCCACTTTCAATTGGTGATACTGAGGAATTATTTTATAATGACACCAAGCAAACAAAATTATTTAACCTTGGTAGTTCAATTTATAAAGATATATACGGAAATCAAGTTATGCAATCTGTTACTCTGGAACCATTTACCTCAAAAATACTTATCAAAACTTCTTCAGTCAACATTACAGACAATATAATACCAACTATAAATTCTTTTTCAATACCTTCATCATCTCCTACCCTAATTGTTCCAATTAATTCATTTAGTGCTCAAGATAATAATTCCGTTTTAGGTTATATGATCACTGAATCCACAACCCCGCCTAAAGCAAATGATACAGGGTGGATTGCAAATGCCCCATCTTCTTACACTTTCACTACAGATGGATCAAAAACACTTTATGCCTGGGTAAAAGATGTGGCAGGAAACATTTCTAAAAGTTTAAGTGGCCAGGTGACTATCACACTTCCATCTGACATTACTAAATTTTTAGGCAATATTGATGTAACAAATTTTGTTTCGACTACCGCAAACCGAAGAGCTATACAGTTATCATTGACTGAAAATGGGAAAATAGAAAGTATATCAATATTTCACAATGGAGGAACAGGAAATTTGTTAATGGGCGTTTATGCTGATCAGGCTGGTTCTCCTTCTTCATTATTGGGAGTTACCACTTCAACAACCATAAATACAACAACAGGTTGGCAAACAGTGCCACTTCTTAATCCCGTGAATGTTGTCTCCGGTCAAAAAGTCTGGTTATCCTGGGTTTTTCAAAATAATCCAGGAATTAGATACAATAATGGAACACCTTCCAGAGCTCAATCAGCTGAAATTTGGTCTGCTGGAATGCCAGCACAATTTGGTACTGCTTCTTTTGCTGATTACAATTATTCAATATATTGTACGTTTTCTAAAGAAAATTTAGAAACACCTCAACCCGATGTTACTAAACCTGTTGTGTCAGCTTTCATCATTCCCACAACTTCTTCTTCGCTTATTGTTTCTGTAAGCAGTTTCACTGCAACTGATAATATAGCTGTTACCGGATATTTGTTAACTGAAAATTCAACAGTTCCAACTGCCGGTAATTCAGAATGGAATGCAGCAGCTCCAACTTCTTACTCCTTTTCTTCTGAAGGAACAAAAACCCTTTATGCATGGACAAAAGATGCTGCAGGAAATGTTTCGGCAAGCAAAAGTGCACAGGTGGTTATTACCTTGCCCGATGTTACAAAACCTGTTGTGTCAGCTTTCATCATTCCCACAACTTCTTCTTCGCTTATTGTTTCTGTAACCAGTTTTACTGCAACTGATAATATAGCTGTTACCGGATATTTGTTAACTGAAAATTCAACAGTTCCCACTGCCGGTAATTCAGAATGGAATGCGCAGCTCCAACTTCTTACTCCTTTTCTTCTGAAGGAACAAAAACCCTTTATGCATGGACAAAAGATGCTGCCGGAAATGTTTCGGCAAGCAAAAGTGCACAGGTGGTTATTACCTTGCCCGATGTTACAAAACCTGTTGTGTCAGCTTTCATCATTCCCACAACTTCTTCTTCGCTTATTGTTTCTGTAAGCAGTTTCACTGCAACTGATAACAAAGCTGTTACCGGATATTTGTTAACTGAAAATTCAACAGTTCCAACTGCCGGTAATTCAGAATGGAATGCAGCAGCTCCAACTTCTTACTCCTTTAGCACCGAAGGAACAAAAACCCTTTATGCATGGACAAAAGATGCTGCCGGAAATGTTTCGGCAAGCAAAAGTGCACAGGTTGTTATTACCTTGCCCGATGTTACTAAACCTGTTGTGTCAGCTTTCACTATTCCCACAACTTCTTCTTCGCTTATTGTTTCTGTAAGCAGTTTCACTGCAACTGATAACAAAGCTGTTACCGGATATTTGTTAACTGAAAATTCAACAGTTCCAACTGCCGGTAATTCAGAATGGAATGCAGCAGCTCCAACTTACTCCTTTGCACCTGAAGGAACAAAACCCTTTATGCATGGACAAAAGATGCTGCCGGAAATGTTTCGGCAAGCAAAAGTGCACAGGTGGTTATTACCTTGCCCGATGTTACAAAACCTGTTGTGTCAGCTTTCATCATTTCCCCAACTTCTTCTTCGCTTATTGTTTCTGTAAGCAGTTTCACTGCAACTGATAACAAAGCTGTTACAGGATATTTGTTAACTGAAAATTCAACAGTTCCAACTGCCGGTAATTCAGAATGGAATGCAGCAGCTCCAACTTCTTACTCCTTTCCACCGAAGGAACAAAAACCCTTTATGCATGGACAAAAGATGCTGCGGAAATGTTTCAGCAAGCAAAAGTGCACAGGTGGTTATTACCTTGCCCGATGTTTACAAAACCTGTTGTGTCAGCTTTCATCATTCCCACAACTTCTTCTTCGCTTATTGTTTCTGTAAGCAGTTTCACTGCAACTGATAACAAAGCTGTTACCGGATATTTGTTAACTGAAAATTCAACAGTTCCAACTGCCGGTAATTCAGAATGGAATGCAGCAGCTCCAACTTCTTACTCCTTTTCTTCTGAAGGAACAAAAACCCTTTATTCATGGACAAAAGATGCTGCCGGAAATGTTTCGGCAAGCAAAAGCGCACAAGTAGTTATTAACCTGTCCGATGTAACAAAACCTGTTATTATTTCTTTCTCAATCCCTGAAACTAGCGAATTATTAACGATTCCGATAACTTCATTTAATGCTGTTGATGATAAGGAAGTTACTGGTTTTATGCTTACCGAAACGGAAAGTTGTCCATTGGTTGGTAGTAGTTGCTGGACTACTTCAGCTCCAACTATCTACACTTTTTCCGGCGAAGACTTTCTTAATATTCAATCTTCAGCAATGAAAATTAATGAAGTTGGGTTAAAATCAGGAACACAAATTTCGACAAGTAATGTAAATGCAGCTACAAAAACCCTTTACGCATGGACTAAAGACGCAGCCGGCAATATTTCAACAGCAGAAACTGACGATATATTGATTTTGTTACCTGATGTTGAAATTCCTTATATCACTTCTTTTTCTCTTCCAACAACATCCACTTCACTAACTGTTAATATATCAAATTTTGAAGCTTCTGATAATACTGCTGTTACAGGATATTTGCTCACAGAATCAACATCGTCACCAAATGTCGAAAATGCAGATTGGAAAACTACTGCTCCATCTTCATATACATTTACTTCTGAAGGAACTAAAACGCTTTATGCATGGACAAAAGATGCTGCCGGAAATGTTTCGGCAAGTGAAAGTGCAACTCTGTCTTCTTCCCTGCGCACTTACGTTTTAATCTAGTGAAGAGGGATGTTTGCTCACGATCACACGTCCCAAATGCCGAAAGCGTTGAAACTACTGAATGCTGAAGGACTAAACCTTTCGCAATGCAGTCGAAAGCAAAAGTGAACAGGTAGTAATTACTTTACCCAGACAATGAAAAACCTGTTATTTTACATTTACCATTCCCCAACTTCTATCTTTAACAATAAATATAACTAGTTTTAATGCAAGTGATAATAAAGCAATTGCAGGATATTTGTTCACTGAGAATTCAACTGTCACCAAATGCCGAAAATGCAGATTGGAAAACTACTGCCCACTTCCTATACATTTTACTTCTGAAGGAACTAAAACGCTTTATGCATGGACAAAAGATGCTACAGGAAATGTTTCGGCAAGTGAAAGTGCAACGGTAGTAATTTCCCTACCCGACAATGAAAAACCTGTCATTCTTACATTTACCATACCTGCGAATTCTACATCATTAACAATAAATATTACCAGTTTTAATGCTAGTGATAACAAAGCAATTGCAGGATTTATGCTCTCAGAAACATCGTCGTCACCAAATGCCGAAAATGCAGGCTGGAAAGCTACCGCTCCATCTTCATATACATTTACTTCTGAAGGTACTAAAACGCTTTATGCTTGGGCTAAAGATGCAGCTGGAAATGTTTCGGAAAGTAAAAGTGCAACAGTGATAATAAGCCTACTATTCTAGTACAACTAACACAAAAGGGGTTACTGAAGTACTAGGTTATGTCACAACTTCTCAAAATAGAAGAGCAATGCCTGTAACATTTAACGAAAACGCAAATATAGAGAGCTTATCAATTTATCACAATGGAGGTACTGGAAATATGATACTGGGAATTTATTCAGATCAATCCGGCGTACCTGCTTCTCTTATAGGAGTAACTTTATCTACACAATTAAATACCTCTGAAGGTTGGCAAACTATTTCTTTGATTAGTCCTGCATCGGTTAAATCTGGCCAAAAGGTATGGTTGTCGTGGGTGTTCCAAAAAAATCCTGGTATTCGATATTCAATAGGTTCTCCAGCGAGGGCTCAATCGGATAATTTATGGTCATCAGGCATGCCCAGTGGATTTTTTGGAAAGTCAAGTTTTGCTGCATAAATACTCAATATACTGTTCTTATACAATCGATTCTACAATTTCGGTTCAACCGGATATCACAAAACCAACTATTACTTCTTTCAATATTCCTGCAACTTCAACTTCACTTAACGTTGCTGTCAGCAGTTTTACTGCTACCGATAATACTGCAGTTACTGGTTATAAACTGACCGAATCTGCCACAGCTCCCCTTGCTAATGATGCCAGTTGGAACATCACTGCACCAGTATCATATTCATTTGTTTCAGAAGGAACTAAAACACTTTATGCCTGGGTTAAAGATGCTGCAGGAAATGTTTCTGCAAATGTTGGTAGAGAGATTGTGATTACACTTCCCATCAATATTGAATTACCAGAAGAACAATTAATTACTCAGTCGATTGAACTTAAAACAGGATGGAATATTTTTTCAAGTTATGTAGAACCTACGAATGAAAGCATGGATTCAATAATGGAAAATCTTCAATTGAACGAAGACTTGAATTATGTGCAAGATAAGGTCTGTAACACATATGAAAAATGTCCGATCACACATAATTGGATAAATAATATTGGCAATATGCAGATATCAGAAGGTTATATAATTAAAGTTGAATCTGACTGCTTCCTGGAAATAACCGGCAAGCAAATTGAATTACCTTTCAGTATTCAAATAAAAAGAGGTTGGAATATAATTTCGTTTCCAATTGATGGATCAATTGATGCAATGAAGGTTGTTCAACCTTTAATTGATGCCGGAGTTATTTATAAGATTCAGGATGAAAGAGGTTATTCAATTGAAAACTGGCGAAATCTTGGATGGAAGAACGGAATCGGAAATTTCAATTCAGGAGAAGGCTATATTTTACAAGCAAACAAAAACGGTGTATTGACAATTAATGATCTATCTTCTAAATCAAGTTTCAACTTTACCGAAAGATCAGAAACGACCCATTTTAAAGTTTGCTATGAGGGAAATGGAAACAACCATATGAATATCAATTTGGTTGAATTAGCCGAAGCTAACCTTCAGGTTGGGGATGAAATAGCTGCATTTGATGGTGAAATTTGCGTGGGAGCAATAAAACTAACTGAATTTGATTTAAATAACAATGCAGTTGGTATAGCCGTTTCAGCATCAGAATTAAACGAAACTACTGGTTTACAGTGGGAAACCAAATTGAGTTAAAAGTTTGGAAAAATGAAAACGGCAAGGAAAGTAAGGCACAACCTTTAGTTATTGAAGGTGAAATGATATTTAACAAACAAGCTAGTGTGTTTGTCTCATTAAATAATCAGTCAACCAATGTAAACGATATGTTCGACAACCTTAAAATTGACATGTATCCAAACCCGGCAAGCAACAATGTTACTATAAGATTCTCAGCTTTACCAGCTGAAGGAACTCAAATAAAATTAATGGATATTCTAGGCAATGAAATTTTAAGTCACGTTGTTCAAAACACACAGGAGACTTTAAATATTCAGGACTTGCCTGTTGGAATGTATTTAATTAAAACTGAATTACATAATAATTACCGAATTCAAAAGTTGATTAAAAAGTAATTCTCATAAAGTGCAAAAAAAAGAGGCTGTCAGTATATCTGATAGCCTCTTCTCAATATATGCAGGTAGTTTAATCAAGCCAAATACCAATTGTACATTCTTTCAATGCCTTCATTAATTTCAATTTTGTGATTCCATCCCAATGAATGAAGTTTCGAAACATCTGTCAATTTACGCAAAGTACCATCTGGTTTGCTGGTATTAAAATAAAGCTCTCCTTTAAAACCTATTTTTTCTTTTATCAGAAATGCAAGATCTTTTATACTTATTTCCTTTCCAGTGCCAATATTAATATGTGTGTTTCTGATTTCCTTCTGGCTAAAATCGGCTAGATCTTTAAAATCAACATTTTCGACAAGAAAAACACAAGCATCAGCCAGTTCTTCACTCCAAAGAAATTCTCTCAACGGGCTACCACTTCCCCAAATTTCAACTGAGACATTTATTACATTTGATTCATTCTTAGCACTAACTTTATAGTTATATTTTACAGAATTAATTCCATATCTAGAAAGGATTTTGAGGATTTTACCTGACCTGTTGATCCATCAAGTTCCTTCAACCGGTCTTTTGTTCAAATCCATTCTGATAGCGTCCAAATTTTTTCTTTAAGACATTTCCCTAAATGAATTTTACGATTAAAGCCGGAAGAACATGTGATTTTTCCAAATCATAATTATCATTGGGTCCATAAAGGTTGGTGGGCATAACTGAGATAAAATTAATCCCATACTGAATATTGTAACTTTCACATTTTTGCCAGCAATTTTGGCAATTGCGTACGGTTCATTTGTATATTCCAACGGACTGGTCAACAAACTATCTTCAGGCATTGGTGTGCGTTTCCCGGATAAATACAAAGTACTGCCAAGGAAAAAGTAGTTTTTAACAGCATGCTTATATGAACTATGAATAATATTATTCTGAATCATCAGATTTTCATAAATAAATTGTCCGCGATAAGTATTATTTGCAACAATGCCCCCAACTTTAGCTGCCGCAAGAAAAACAAAATCCGGTTTTTCAATTTTAAAAAAATCCTCAACTGCTGCTGGATCCATTAAATTAAGCTCATTAATTGTCTTTCCAATAAGGTTTATGAAACCCTTATTTTGAAGGTTTTTCCATATTGCAGAACCCACAAGACCAGTGTGACCAGCAATATATATTTTAGAATTTTTGTTCATCATATAATGATTTTACTCAACGAATGGTTTTTAAAATTTCAATAATGAAATCAAATTCATTATTATATGCTATTCAAAATAATTTAAAGTTCGATATCCACCTCACGCAAATATGCATCTTTCTTCATAAGCTCAATATCCGAACTCATCATGTCTGTCACCAAACCTTTTAAATCATATTTTGGTTCCCACCGGAGTTTTTCTCTTGCTTTTGTTGCATCACCAATCAGTAGTTCTACTTCGGTTGGGCGAAAATACTGAGGGTCTACAGATATTAATGGTTCATCAGGAGATTGTGAAGAAATATTTTTTTGAATTCGATTTTTAAATTGTTCAATATTTTGTTCACCAACTTTTGATATAAATATCTTTTCATCTATTGCAGTTAGATACCCCTTTTCATTTGAGTCTTCTCCAACAAAGGTAATCTCCAATCCTAATTCTTCTCCTGCCATTTTAATAAAATCCCTGATGGAAGTGGTTATACCTGTGGCAATTACATAATCATCAGGGATCTCTTGTTGAAGAACCAGGTGCATTGCACGGATATAATCCTTTGCATGTCCCCAATCTCTTCGTGAAGATAAATTTCCAAGAAGAGCGTTTTTTGCATTCCTAAAACAATTCGTGCCAAAGCTCGTGTAATTTTGCGTGTAACAAATGTTTCACCTCTTATTGGGGATTCATGGTTAAATAAAATGCCATTTGATGCATGCATATTATATGCTTCCCGATAGTTAACTGTAATCCAGTACGCATAAAGTTTTGCAACTCCATAAGGAGAACGCGGATAAAAAGGAGTACTTTCGGTTTGGGGAACTTGTTGTACCAAACCGTATAACTCTGAAGTAGAAGCTTGGTAAACACGTGTTTTATTTACCCAACCCCGTAACCGGATAGCTTCCAAGATTCGAAGGGTTCCAATTCCATCAGCATTTGCCGTATATTCAGGTGTATCGAAACTAACTTTTACATGACTCATCGCGGCAAGGTTATAAATTTCGTCAGGCTGTGCTTCCTGTATTATTCGGGTGAGATTCATACTGTCAGTCATATCGCCATAATGCAAAATCAAATTTCTGTTGTCCACATGAGGATCCTGATAAATATGATCTATTCTTTCAGTATTAAACATCGAAGCCCTTCGTTTAATTCCATGTACAATATAATCTTTCTTAATTAGATATTCTGCCAAATAAGCTCCATCCTGTCCTGTAATTCCTGTAATAAGTGCTACTTTCTTTGTCATTTATTTGTTTTTTAATAGGTGCATAATTAAACTGTTTATTGAATTCATTCCTTCTCTTTATCCATTATCAGTTCATAGATTTTTTCCCAATCAGGAATACCCAATATGTTTCGATCGTCAATATACATATCAGCATAGATTTTTCTACTGTAAGTATTGTCAAATTCTTCTCCTTCAAAATCATTATTCACAGCATGAAAAATCAAACCTCTTTCTTCACAAAATCTTACGGCTTCTTCGAGTTCTTTCCCAGATCGATAGGTCCAAAGTATAAGCTTGTGTCCTTTTTGTTGTATAAGTTTTAAAGTTTTTATTGCATAAGGTATCTCCTTCCCTATTGCCGGGAATTTATGTTTTACAATGGTACCGTCAAAATCTACTGCAATAATCATTTTATGTTTGGTTTAATGTTTATATGAATTGAACAAAAATTACTCATCAAATTCTATATTAAATGTTTACATTGTTTGTTATGAAATTTTAAACATTTCTAACAAAGTTTCTAAAAAAAGTAAACTAGGAATATGAAAAATATGTTTAACAGTAGAAGTTAAATAAGTTCAAACATTAAATGTTTGATTTTTTCAAGAATGAATAAAGTCCTAAATGTAAAAATAAAAATACACAAACGAAGAATTCTTCTATTGAAAGTAAAAAACAATGAGGCAAATTATTTATTACTGAATTAATTTACTATTTAAGGTGCAATTCCTGTTCATTCACTTCTCTACTTAATGGGTCAACTTCTTTCGTTTTAACTGAATGAGTATTTAAAATTGGCTCAGTAAAATTAAGTTTTTTAATTGCTTTGTCCTTTTTTCCATTCCCATAATACGAATTCATTGAAATAAACTCCGGAACAATATACATCATTTTTTCTACCAGCTTATTACGGGTTAAGCTATCCATTGCAGTAAGCAAATCAATAATCTTGTTATTCATATCATCAAAATCATGCTTTCTGTCCTTTCCAATCATAATTTTTTCGTTGTATGTATTTTTCAATACCTCTTCTTTGTTGTCAAGCAATTCCTCATAAAGCTTTTCTCCTGGCCTTAGTCCGGTTATCTTAATTTCAATGTCCTGATTAGGAACAAAACCTGATAATGAAATCATTTTTGCTGCAAGATCATAAATCTTAACTGGTTCTCCCATATCAAAAACAAATATTTCCCCCCTTTACCCATAAATCCAGCCTCTAACACTAATTGACATGCTTCCGGAATAGTCATAAAATATCGTGTAATATCTTTGTGAGTAATAGTAACAGGACCACCTTTTTCTATTTGTTTTTTAAACAATGGCACAACCGATCCATTTGAACCCAAAACGTTTCCAAAGCGGGTGATAATGAACTGTGTCGAATATTTTCCAGATTGAGCAAGTGATTGAATGTACATTTCACTTATCCGTTTGGTAGTTCCCATAACATTTGTTGGATTTACCGCTTTGTCAGATGAAATAAAAACAAATTTCTCTACACCAAATTCTATCGATAAATCCGCCATTATTTTATTTCCACCTACATTTACACGTAAAGCTTCACTTGGAAATTCTTCCATTAAGGGAACATGTTTATATGCAGCCGCATTAAAAACTATTGTGGGTGAATATTCAGCGAAAATTTTTCTCAATTTTGAGTTGTTGTTCATCACCAACAATAACTTCGAAATTAGTATGTTCGCTGTTGGAGATAATTTCCTGCTGTAAATCGTAAAGATCCGATTCTGCTTTATCGAGCAAAATTATTTTCTGAACTTTAAAATGAATCAATTGGCGTACAATTTCAGAACCTATTGATCCAGCAGCACCGGTTACAAAAACCACAGACTCTTTTAATCCTTGTTCTATTTTATTTCTGTCAAGTTGAATAGAGTTTCTTCCTAATAAATCCTCAATCTTAATTGGACGAATTGTTTTAGCCTGAAGTTCCCCCTTTATCCAGTTTTTTACTGGCGGGACTTCCTTTAAAACAAGATGTAGATCCAAACACATATCTGTTATCTCTCTCTTTTTCTTTTATGTGTTATTTTCCAGAATTATCAATAGCGAAAATTATTTCAGCAACTTTATTTTCAGGAATGATTTTATTAAAAGCACTATTCACCGAATAGATAGGAACCCCAAATAAATATTTGTTGTGAAGCGAAGCATTATCATCAATAAATCCAATTATTTTAATATTCACTGAAGTGTCTGTCAGAAGTGCATTTAGAGTTGCCTGGCCTAAGGTTCCAGCTCCAAAAATCATTAAATTCCGAACATCTTTTTAGGAACAAACCAAAATTGAAAAACTACCTTTGCAAAGAGTCTTGATAAGATTAACAGTGTTGATAATAACATTGTAAAAATTACAATAATTGAAATAGGCATGTTCACAAACGAAGAATCATTAATCATTCTTGCTGTAAGTGATGTTAGTGCAAGCATCATACCTCCACAAATTGTTGCAATCAGAATGCGCATAATATCCTGACTAGTACTATGGCGTAATATACCAGAATAAGATTTTGATTTCCAAAAGCACAAAAATATAACTGGAAAAACGATTATCAAATGCATTGAATTAATCATTTCTTCCATGCCAGAGAGATCAAAATTTAATCTAAGAAGAATAGCGGTATACCATGAAAAAAATACTAACCCTAGGTCGAAGAGTAATACCATCCATCTTGGCACATAATTTTTTGAGAAATAGTATGTAAAGTGTTTCATATTTTTGTTTTGTTAAAATCTGTCATATATCGACTAAATACAATTCATGTTAAGTTTTAAATAGATAACCGGAGTATTTAAAATGCATTATTATTTTTAGCGCCTTTAAATTTCAGGTTAACCTCAATTGTTATGCAAATTATGGCATAATCACATAAAAAACAAATTATTCATTATAAGTTCCGTATCCATTTTTATTTTATATTTAGTAAGTTTCGAAATGAATGACAATTATCATACCTGCCAATATATAATACTTAAAATCAACATTTTACATTGAATAATCAATAAATATATTTGTTCCATAATGGGACATTTATCCCTATATAGCTAATTAGTTGTATAATATTTCTCAATTTTTTTATTATAAAATACGCTGAATATTCAGTCAATTCATGATGCATTAAACCATAATTTAAATTCATTTCATTATAAAATTTGAAATTCACTAAAATCCCATATTTTCTTATACTCATTTACCTGAATGATCTTTTTTGAATTGATTTAATGGTTATAAATCTTAGGGTTAGATATAATATACTCAACGTTAAAAGAATCAATACAAAAACAGACAAGGTCATGCGATCTTTTTCAATTAGAAAGATGGTTACTGCATTTATAATAAGTTGAATAGAACCAAAAATACTTGAAACCAATATTTGCGGCCACTTTATTTCATTGCTCAAATATTGAAAAAGATGTGTACGGTGTGCTTCAAAAATATTCTCATGTCTTAAAAGCCGAAAAAAAATTGTAAAAACAGAATCAATACCATAAACTGCAAAAAATAAGATATATTCAAATCGTCCGGTTTTCAAAATTAATGAAATCATAAACCATGCTAGCAAAAAGGCCATTGTAACACTGCCTACATCACCGGCAAAAGTTATTGCCCTAACCCGTGCGTTATAATAAGAAAAAATTAATGCAGAAATTATAAGTAATACTAATAGTTGATTTGGAATGAACGTGATTGACATATTTATCCATAAAAACGAACAAATTGTAACCAAACTGTAAAAGACAGTTATTCCATTTATTCCATCCATAAAATTAAATGCATTTATCCAGCCGATTGTAAGTAGATAAGCAGCAAATATAATATACCAAGGCATTCCAAAAATATTCAATTGCCAAAACAAAAGGCTAACTGCGGCGAAATGAGCTAAAATTCTAATCCCTGAAGAAAGAGTTAAAATGTCATCAATAAAACTTATGGCTGCCAAAAGTAACATAGCTAATATAATCCACGGTTCGACAAAGCCATAAAGTAAAAACCATGCTAGTGTAGCTAGGGGAAACAGAATTCCTCCTCCCCTTATAGTTAAATGAGAATGAGAACTTCGTTCATTTGGTTTATCGACAATGTTTAAATGATCGGCTATTATAAAATACCCCTTCAATAGAAATAGGAGAATTACAAAAACAGCAAAGTACAGCAACATTTATAAAATTTTTATTAAAATAAAACTAATGATTTCCTCATACCTTCTTTTGCACTAATTGGCATAGATTTAATCCCGAGAGCTTTTTTCAATTTTTTGTTGGATACAACGTATGATTCTGTCAACTTTTGCAATCTTTCAGTATTTAAAGGAAAAGGTATTATGTTACCTAATTTTGCGAAGTTGATAATTAGTCTTTTATTTATTCCCCAAATCCTTGGTTTTTTGTTTTTGGATTCAGATATTAATTTAATCAGCTCAATTGTCGAAATTGCCTCATCATCTGCTACGTTGTAAATACCTGGTTCTATTTCCTTTTCCAAAATCTGATTTACCACAAAGACAGATTGTCTATTGAAGTAAATGATCTTTTATTATCAAAATTGCCCAGTGGCCAGGGAATACCAGTTTGAATAATTTTAAAAGAAGATTTAAATTACCTTTATTTCCAGGACCGTGAATCATACAAGGTCGCAGGATAAATACCTTTTTTCCTTCCGGTAATATTTGAGATAAAATATAATTTTCTGCAGCTAACTTCGATTTTCCATATGCCGTTTGTGGATTTGGCAATTCATCCTCTGTTAATTGTTCTCCTAAAACGTTATCAGCAACTGCCTTAACAGAACTAAAAAAGATAAATTTTTTTGCGTTTGACTTTAAAAAGAAATCAAATATTTGCTTTGTCAATCCAAAATTAATATCAAAATAGTCTTTTTCTTGTGTTGTATTTTTTGTATCGTGCGCTTTGCCCGCCAAATGAACAATCGAATCCAATTGTGGCGTTTTTATATTTTCGAGTTCGTTCCATTTAACAAAACAACTATATAAATGTGTTTCAGGTTCACTTATATCTAACGCAATAATCTTAGAGTTATTAATTGAACCCGAAAGATTGGTTCCAACAAAGCCAAAGGCGCCGGTAATTAAAACATTCATTTATTTACAATTTATTTACCTAACAATTATTGGGATTCACAAGGGCATCTGTAGTTTTTATAATTTAATTGTCTTCTGATATTCCAGTTTTAACTCTTTTTTTTGTGCTGAGTAAATTCCAGGATAATATTTTAAAATTTTTAAAACCCTTTTTATCTGTTTTTTGGGTTCAGTTATTATTCGGAACAACCAAATAAGGTTAAATTTTGTTGCCCATTTTGGTATATCGGTTATTTCGCCTGAAAAATAGTTTAACGCCGCTCCAACTCCCAGCATAACACCACTTTCTAAATAAGGGAGTAATTTATACATGAAAAATTCCTGTTTTGGAGCGCCCAGTGAAACCCAAATATATCTTGGTTTAATTGAGTTTATTTCTTTTGCAATTTCCTCATAATCAAAATTGTCTACAGTTAAAAATGGTAATGAGATGTAATGTAAATTTGAGAAACCATTTACGTTTTCAACTTTAGATTTTATTTTTTCAAATACTACATCAGTATTACCTATTATACATTGTTTTTCATTAAAATAAATAAACTTATCAAAAAATTTAGGTCCATTATACGGTTTAAATTTTCTTTTATATACAAGCGATGCCAAAATTGCAATGTAACTGCCATCGCAAGAATTAACCAAAGAGTTATTCAATACTTCAACAATCCCATTGTTGTTAGCCATATGCGATTCAACCAACACGTTACTATCAACAAAACAACAATATCCCTTTTTTTCACGGAATTATCAATTATTGTTTTTCTAATTTCTGGTGATCGAATTCAAATTGAATTTTGAAATATTTTTTTCCAATATTTCTTTCTGTAACCATATCCATATCCATACCCACTTTCAGGCATATCATTTAAAACAACGGCGGCACTTTCTATTTTATTGAATTCCACTATTTTATTGATTTGTTTTATTTGAGTTTTATGGCTGTAGTTAATTCTTAAAATAAAAAGTACTATATCAGAAAATTGACTTGTTAATATTGAATCAGGTATTAATAATAATGGTGCATTGTCGATAATGATATAATCAAACAATTTGCGCGTTTGTTCAATCAATCTTTCAAATTTCATACTATCCAATAAATCGGATGGATTTTCAGGTATATTACCTGTCTGAATAAAGAATAAATTTGGGATTGACGTAGATGCAATAATATCATCAAGACTTTTTTCATTATTAAGATAATTGCTTAACCCAAAAGATTCCTTAATTCCAAGAAATTCATGTAGTGTTGGTTTGTGCAAGTCAGCACCTATCAATAATATCTTTTTATTTGTTTTCGACAAAACAGCAGAAAGATTTGACGAAATAAATGATTTTCCTTCTCCCGGAATTAATGAATTTATAGATATAACCTTTGAATCGCTTTTATCCAAAATAGTATTTATGTTGGTTTTTAATCCTCTGAAACTTTCGGCAATACCTGATCTTGGATGGTGAACTACAGGTAATTTTACTTTGTATTTATGCCTCATAATCCCCTCAAAAACTGGTATTTTAACCCCTCTCTCAACTTCATGTACGGTCTCAATTTTATTGTTGAAAAAAATAAATAATGTGATAATTATAAAAGGGATGATTCCTCCACCTACTAAACCTGCAGCCACATTGATCATTAAATTCGGACCAGTTCTGGTTGATGCTGAGACAATTGCTTTATCAATTATTTGGACTTCAGGGGCAATTGAAGCTTTTGAGATAGATGCTTCTGTTTTTTTCTGCAACATATATGTATAAAACTCATTGTTCAGGTTAAAATCTCTTTCAACACCTATAAGCCTTTTTTCAGTATCCGGAAGTCTCGTTAACCTCTTTTGAATATCCATTCGACGCCTATTAAGGCTTTCCATTTTTAATTCCGTAGACTTTTTCTGATTTTCCAGAGTTTGTCCAAGAGAATTACGAACACTTTGAATTTCTTTTTCAAGAACAATGTATGCAGGGTTTTTATCTTTAACGCTATATGAAAGTACTTCCCTTTTTCTGTATAATTCACGTAAACTTGTCAACATCCCTGTTAAATTCTCATCTGTGATGCCAATTACTGAAGGATTTACAACTTCTTCCATTTTATTGGCATCATCAATATATTGCAGTAAATTGTTATAAAATTCTATTTGCAGATTAGTTAAGTATTGTTCTTTTTCAATTTCTTCCAGTTGGTTATAAACAGTTTGTGCTTCCTGCCCAAGATCCTGTGCCTGGTTATTTTTCCGATAGTTACTTATATTTTCTTCGGCAGTACCAAGCGAGCTTTTCAGTTTTTCTAATTGCGAATCAATAAATTCAACTGTATTTTCAGAACTTTCAAATCTATTCTCCATTCCCGATTCAATAAGTACTTTAGTTAATTCATTGATGAAATCTGCTTCTCTTTGCCTATTCTGTCCATTTATCATTACAGTAATAATATCTGACTTTTCTGCATCTGAACTGATATTTGTACTTCCCAAATAATTTGAAGTCATTGCATCTAAACTGTTGAACTCCAATATATAGGTTTCTCCAAAAACACCCTTTCCTTTTTTGATTGTAAAATTGAAAAACTCATTTGAAAATGACTCACCAAACTTCACATTTTGGTCAATCTCAATCTTTTGCGGATATCCATTCATGTATGTTTCCTCTTCAACATGAATGTTATATTCGCTATCGCTAACTAACCCAATTTCAACAGGAACACCTTTTGCATTTATATTATTTGGTGAAACCTGCAATTCAAATGGTTCGTTTTTATACAAATCCTCATTGTACATTAATTTTTTATGATACCATGAATAATCCCAGCCCAGGTTTTTTAAAGTGTTTTGATATAATGTAAATGAACGCAATATCTGGATTTTATTTTCCTTGTTTACATTATTTACGCCATCTGTTTTAGAGTTATTAAATGCCAAAACAGAATTCATATCATTGGATGTACTTCCAACCAATATTCGACTCGAAGTTTGATATGTAGTTGGTGAGTTTTTAAAAACGAAATAACCCAAAGCCATACCCAAAATACTTGTTGCTATGAACCACGGCCATCGCCTTATATAGCTAAACAAAAGATTCTTGTTTTTTTCTTTTTCTTCAGAATCAATTAAATAAATAACATCTTCTATTTTTTCCATCGAATTTATTTTAAACTAAAAATTAAAGCAGCAGCAACTAAAAAGTGTGGATATGGTACTAAGTAATTTACCATAAGTATCACTGTTTGCATTTCTCATTTTCAAATCACTTGGCGGAATATACACCAAATCGTTTGGTTGCAAATAAAAAACATCTGATTTATAAACACTATTATCGGTAAGATCAACCTTATAGGTTATAAAATTATTCCCCGTTTGTCGTTTTACAATGACATTTTTCAAGTCTGCATATTCCGTAATGCCTTGGGACAAGCTAATTGCATCGAACATACTAATATTTCCTTCATAATTATAATACAACCCTGGAACTCTTACTTCTCCTGATACATTTATCCTGTAGTTTAAGAGTTTCACCTGTATCTGAGGTTCTTTTAAGAATTCTTCGGCCCTAATTTTAACACGTTGTTCTGCTTCTGACAAGTTCAAACCAACCAAATTAATATTTCCCAAAATAGGCAACGTAACTATGGAATCAGAAGAAACTACATAACCATTGATATATTTGCTTGTTGGCTCGCCGAACATTTGAGAAGTTCCTCCTGAAGTATTAGGACTACTCATGGTTGATGGGTTTAATTGCCTGTTTACTTCTGGATCAAGAGTCATTATACTTATGTACAGGTTGTCAAACGGCTTAATTTTATGTTTCGGAGGTGGCGAAGTTGCATTTATTTTTGAAGCATTATCCATTGTTTCCTGAAACATAATAAGATCCTTGGGACTTCTGCAAGATGAAACAAAAAACAGTGCTATTAACAAAAAATAAAAATTATAATTTTTTTCATATTAAAGTTATTTTGAAATGGTTTTTCTCTGTAAATTAACAAAATTCAAAGGATTCGGTTTAATTTTATTGGTGTATATAACTTGATAAGATCTAAAGAATTGAAGAGTATAAATCATCAAGTTGACTTGAGATTGTTTTTATATTAAATAAATTATTGCTTAGCTGTAATGAAGCTACACCCAATTTTTCACGAAGATTATCGTCATTCATTAAAATTTTAAGATTTTCAGCTAACCCATCAATGTCTCCAGGTTGAAATACCAATGAATTTTTGCCATGGTCAAGAACATCAGGCAAACCTCCAACTGGGGTTGTAATTACGGTAACCCAAAAGCCCATGCATCCAATACAGCCATAGGAAAACCTTCAGCATAGCTTGGCAGACAAAAAATTGATGATGTATAAAAAAGTGTTTCTTTTTCAATCCCCGAAATCCAACCTTTAAAAACAACATTATTTGAGATATTCAGAGAATTAGAAAGCTTTGAAGCCAATTCAATTTCGCCATTCCCGGCAAATACAATTTTCCATTCAGGGAATTGAACTGCAATTTTTGAAAATGCTTTTATTAAATCAGAATATCCTTTTCGTTCATTCAATGTTCCTGCAAAGAGAATTGTTTTTTGTTTTTCTAAATCTGATTTTTGTTTAGCCACAGGACATGGATTATATATTACTTTTATTTTCTCCGGCTTTATTACAATCTCTTCTACCTGTTTTTTCCAATAGTTTGATAGTACAATGATTGCGTCGGCTTTATTAAAAATTTTTTTGTATAAATCTTTCCTCTTCCCCGATATAGTTGTTTCCGCTGAAAAAGAATGAAAATGTACAATCACCGGGATATTAAATAATTTCGAAATCCATATGAAAATATATTTTCTAGCTGCAGATGTTGACTCACTAAAATGGATATGGACAATTTTCGTACCTGGCAGCTTTAATAAAAAAATTATCAAACCTTGCAAAAAGAAAACAATTTTTAGTAGTGCATTTCTATCAACATAAGTGCCTATCCAAACACAGTTCCATTTTTCCCAGCATGCGCTTTTTTCATGTGAATTTATAACTGAAGTAATTCCTCCCCTTGTTTTTCTGTGGGGAGCTACAACGAGCACTTTTCTTTTCATGAATTAAAAGTTTTAACAATCTTAGCTGGATTTCCAGCGACTACAACATTTTCAGGAACATCTTTTATTACTACTGAACCTGCTGCAATTATTGAATTATTACCAACTTTTATTTCACCAATCAATACACAATTTGCTCCAATTTCCACGTTATTGCCAATTACAGGACAACCACCATTTGGTCTTGCATTTCCAATAGTGGTGTTGTGACGCACCGTTACATTATCACCAATTACTACAGTATTGTTAATTACCAGTCCCTGTCCATGAAAAACGTTAAAATTTTTTCCAATAACAGTAGTATCTGGTATATCAATACCTAATATATATTGAATAAATATACGATAGGAAATCCGAACCGGTAATCCAATTAATTTTAAATTGAATTTTGTAAAAAGAACTGCATTTAAAGCAAAAATTGAATAAACTTCCTTTAGTATTTCCACTCATTATCAAAATATTATAATTTTTTTGGCAAACAAATCTAATAAGTACCTAACTATTTATTTAACCCTGTGATACATCTGTTTCATTTTATTTACTACGAATTATTCAATACCTAAAATTTTTGTTAATCCAAATAGTTAAAATCAGTTTTAATTTTTCCATAAATCAATTTCTCATGCTTTTCCAATTCTGTTTTATGACCTCTGTATTTAATTATCTTTGCAGGAATACCTCCTGCAATTGCATAAGGAGGAACGTTAATATTAACAACTGCACCTGCCGCGATTACCGCTCCCCTTCCAATATTTGCCCCTTTTAAAATTGTTGCACCCGCACCAACCCAAACGTCATCTGAAATAATAACCGGTAAATCTTCTCCCGGTAATTTTTCAAGAATATCGTAAATGAATTTCCCTCTTAAATCAATTGGATGATTACCTGTAATAATAGATACATTGGGACCAAACAGTACCTTATCTCCAATAAATATAGGTGCTTCAGCAGCAAGAAAAGTTGCATGTGGTCCAATATATACATCATTCCCAATTGTAATATTTTTGAATGTAAAAATGTCCTTATATTGAAATTTAACATTTCTTCCGACTGATTTAAACAAATTTTTCAAAAAGTATCTTCCAATTCTATTTTGTATTCCTTTTGAATAAAAAATAAATAATCCAACAAAGTATTTAATAGATTTTCGTGTTTTCATTAAAACAATAATTGTTGCTTGAATTAAACTGAATTTTTAAAGGTTGCATAAAAACAATTTAATCTTATTGGAATAAGATAAATAGTTAAAATACTTTGATGCAAAACTATATGATTCATTTGATATTCTTTCATATAATTCATTGTCGTCAAATAATCTTTTAATTTTCAAAGCCAAATCTTTAAAATCACCTTCCTGATAATAAAGTACGTTAACCATATCCGTTAATAAATTTGAAATTTCTCCGATATTGCAAGTTATAATTGGCTTACTTGCCCGCATAAATGATGCTATTTTTGTTGGAAATCTAGATTTAGATCTTTCATCATCCCATAAAGGAACTACAAATAGAAAAGCATTATTGCAATAGGTATTTAATTCTTCTTCAGAAATATATCCCAATAGTTTTATAAAATGAGGCGGATAATCAAATTGATTTGCTATTTCTTTTATTCTATTTAATGTATCATTATTACAAGGTCCGCTAATATTAAAATGCAAAGGTATTCCCATTCTATTGACCTCAGAACAAGCTTTTAGTATAAAAAAAACATCATTTTGATAACCGTCAACATCACCCATCCAGAAGCAATATTTTTCACTTGCTTTTTGTTCAACTTCTACATTCCAACTCCGAGAGAAATCTTCAAGAACAGGAATTTTTAAAAGTTTAAGGTTTGGGTTTATTGCCAAAGCCTTCTTTTCTATCGTTTCTGATATTACAAAAGCCCCATTGCTTTTTTTAACCAGCGGTCCTTCAATTATTCGTTTCTCTAATTTCCTGTTTAAGTCATTATGATACCATTCATTTATTTCCTGTACTAATTTTATATTGAATAATTTACATAACAAAATGATATAAACATTAAACAAATTGCCATGGTTGTAGCTATAAACAATATCATCATTTTTTGAGAATTTTCTGAACAACCATATTAGCCTTAAACATCCTGAAAGTATATAATAAATTTTTTTTATAGTATTTAAATTACCCTTTAATTGCTTTTGGTGTAAATATTCAAATGTTATACCCTCAATTGTTCCTTTTATTTTTGTGTTGTATTTGTTAATCTGTATGCTATTTGTTAATACACGATAATCAAAACCTGATGCCAGAAATTGATTTACCTATTAAATTAATCCTTTTTGCATTGGCTGTCCCAAATGGAAACCCTGTAAGATTTGTTATAACATTTACTCTCATTAAATCAAATTTCTAATTACAACACATGGATTTCCAGCTGCAATTACATTTGCTGGAATTGATTTTGTAACAACAGAGTTAGCACCGATTAAAGTATTTTCACCAATTGTTACTCCTTTTAATACAATTACATTCACACCCAACCAAACATTATCTTTAATAACTATTTCTTTTGAAACCGATGTCCTTGGATCATCAAGATGCCAATCACCATCAGTTATTAAAGTATTTGCCCCACATCTTACATTATTTCCAATATTTATTGATTTAAATGCTCCTATAACAGTCCCGCTAAAACCACAATTATTACCAATTGTAATAATCGCTTCCCTTGTTTGAGTTGAAATAACACATTCATGATTAATCCCGATTAAGTTAAGTCGCGATTTATTTGAAAAATAACATCCATTACCGATTTCTATTTTACTTTCCGGAAGTCTTCGAATCTTAATGAGTCCATCAAATTTAATACGTGAAGAAAAGTTAATGCCCCACCATGAAAGTTTTATAAAATTTGGCAGATAATAATATGTAATAATTAACCTATTAATTATTTCGTAGCAGTAATGTGCATAATATTTTATTTTGAATTGATATTGCATAAATTGTATTTATAAAGCCTCCTTAACACCGATTTCGGCAATATTTGTATGTTTGGTAAATTTAGGATTATAATATTTCCCTCCTCTTAAAAGAAAATATATCTCAACATTTGAAGTATTCCGAATTTTTCAGATAAACAACCTCCTAAACTAATCCAATATAGGATATAATTCATTGAATATTCAGCTAATGCGCCTGAGTTCATCGCAAAATATCGCTCCAATACAATTAGAGCACATATTACTGTAAATGTATTTTTAGTTCTAAATACCCCCAGAAATATTGCTCTCATAGCGATAATAATCATCAATAAAAGCCCAATAATTCCTGTTTTTAGAATTGTTTGCAAATATCCGCTCTCAATTTCCAAACGAAATCCAGGTGGAAATCCAAATACATTATTTTTTGTGTTTGTTATTTCCTGTAGTATTACAAATTGCGGACTGTAAGTGGCTCCAAGTGCTCCTCTTCCAAATAAATATTCCGGCCAACTATCAAAATCTTTATAAAAATCTTCAATAACCATGGCATGACTATCAGAATTAAATTCATTTCTTTCGAAAGATTTAATGTCTTTAACTATTTCAGGATCTGAAAAATGTGGACTTAAATTACCTGTATACACATAACTAAAAGATGCGATAAATAGTATAATTACCACAAAACCTGTAATTCTGAGATTAAACGTACCTTTAAAAATATTACTGTTTACAAACAGAAGAGCAAATACAACAAAATAGGCCAATCGCACAAACTCAAGACGTTCACCATTCAAAATACAATAAGTCATTCGAGCAACCAAAGCAATAACTACATAAATTCTTTGTCTGGTAGTTAATTTTTCATTATTAAGAATTAACATCGGCATAAAACCAATGAAAGCTAATAAAATAGCCGCATCATAAATGAAAAACAATGGACTTAATAAAGCAAAATAACCTATAGTCATTTTTGAAAGTTGAAATACCTCATATTGAATTATTAAATGTCCACCTAAAAACACAAACAGCGGCACTAATAATGCCGGCCCATAAAGCGCCCCACCCAGGAATCTTGGTAATGTACTTAAATTAGAAATTGGAATGTCTGCTGATCTTAAAATTGAAATAAGTGACCAAATAATCAATATTCCAATTAACCATAAATCCACTCTAGAGAAAGTTGCAGAATGAATGGTATCAAATTTAAATATTGAGATTATTAATACAATATATGATAAAAAAACAAACAGCAGTTTAAAATGCTCAAGATTCAAGTCCAGATCTCCAACTTTAATAACAGCCTGAAGAATTGAAATTGAAAATAAGCAGGCAATAGAAATAAAAAAATATTTTTTCATTAACTCGCTTTATCAAAAAATGCTTATTCTATAAGTAAGTTTTTATATAAATCTATAAGTTCTGTTGTAATTTTTTCAGGATCATGCCTTTTAACTGCTCGGGTCCTGGCATTTGCAGCCATTTCAATAGCTCTATTAGCATTTGTTTTAAGTTCAACTATTGCTCCAGCAACTGCAAAAGGATCGCCGTTTTGAACAAGTAAACCTTCTTTATTATTTTCTAGCATTGAATCTGTTCCTCCAGCATATGTGGCAACAATTGGCATACCTAAATACATTGCTTCACATAGACTATTCGAACTATTCTCAATATGGCTGGTCTGGCAAAAAATATTTGATTCCTGCATTATCGGAATAAATTTATCGGGTGTCATTTTCCCCAGCAATTTGATATTTACTTTATCCAAATTAATTTTCAACCATGACAAAGTCATTTTTACAATTGAATCATTCTCTGTTAATCCAACTATTTGCCATGAGAATTTACAATTTTTCAACTTGCTTAAAATAAGTGCAGCTTTTACGATTGTTTCGAAACCTTTATAAATATTGTTACTGCTTACTGTGATAATCCTGATTTCTTCTGAAGTAAAACAATCACTTATCCACTTTTGTGAATAAAATTCATTCCTGAGTAATTCATCAATATGAAAGTATTTTCTATTTTGCGATAAAACCGATGTCACCTTAAAGTCCCAATCCGTTCGACCAATTAAATTTTTAGAAACACTTAATATTTCCAATTCTCTTTCGGCAATAGACTTAAATTGAGCGAAACTCTTGTTTTGAGTTCTGAGTAAAACTTTGGAAATTAATGTTTCGTATTTTTTGGCAGTTTCCCTTGGAATTCCGGCAAAGAATTTCTCATTCAATGGATTTATTATTCCTTGAATTGACACTACAACAGGCTGATTTACATACCTTTGTAAAAGCCCAAAATTATCTTCGGTTCCATGTATATGAATTAAATCCGGTTTTACTTCTTCAACAACTTTCAATAAACGAGGTAACTCCACATTATCGTCGTTACTGTATGCAAATATTCTTTTTATAATTTCCCGGAGGTAGTGTCTTTCCCTTAAAACAGGATAATATTCAGTATTTCCAAATTTAACATGGTTGGATGATTTGTTATCGTAAAAGGCGATAAACAATTCGATATCTTTAGAGATGTTTAATTTATTTTCCAAAGCCTCCATCCAACCCCCACTTACAATATTTGGATTATACTTCCTCGACAGGGAACACGGAGTATTTGTAAACCAAAGAATTTTCATTAATATTTTTTCTACTTATTTCTGCAATTTAGGAATTTCAACACCCAATGAAAAGCACTGATTTTCAATAAGATATTAATTCCTTTATGACCAAAAAAACCTTCGTATTGAAAATTCAACCACGATTCATAGTAGATTGAAAGGTCAATTGGATTCAATTTATCTAAATTTTTCTTTCTGTATTTATTAAAAATAGATAGCTGTTCACTTCTTCTCCTTTCGTCAATTTTGGAATTAGTGCTTCTTGAAATCGAATTTAAGTGAACACGATATTTCACTGTATATTCATCAAAATAAAATACTTTTTCACCAATACCATTTATGCGATAAATTAAACACATATCATCGAATATTTTAAATTCCTCATCAAAATAATCAACAGCCTCGAGAATTTCTCTTTTCACAAAAAAAGCTGGAGAATTTAAAAATACCGGCAGGCGGGAATAGGCTTTGAGTTGTTTAGCAGCCGACAATTGATAATATTGCTTTCTAAAAGCCTCGTAATTTGTTTCTTCCTGCTCAATATATTCACTTTTCTCGTTAATGTTTTGCATTTTTGATGTTACAAACTTTGCTTTAGGGTTTTGCCCAACAAACTTTAAATTATCGATAATGCAATCCTCAAATAACAAATCATCACCAGCAATTAATTTAATCCATTCGCCTTTTGATGCCTTTACACCTCTGTTACAATTTCCAGCAATTCCAGTATTGTTTTTGGTTGTTAATACCAGCAAATTTACAAATCTGGTTTTGTTTTGCTCCATCCATAATCGGCACACTTCTACGGTATTATCTGTTGAACAGTCGTCAGTCACTATCAGTTCAATATTCAAATACCTTTGTGATTTGGCACTTTCAAGTGTTTCTGTAACATAATTAGCTGAATTATATGTTACTACTATTATTGAAACTAATGGATTATCAATTTGAGAATTATTCATTTTCTGTTCAATACATTTTTAATTAATAATTTCACTTCGTTTAATTCCTCTATTTTAAAATATTTCCTGTGATAAGATAAACCACCAGCCCAATGGTAGCTCCAAATAATAATTTTAAGGATATATTATCAACAAAGGAATTTGCCACAAAAACGATTGCGCCTGTTATGGCTGTCGCTATTAAAACTGGAACCATATCTCGCAATTGGGCTAAGGCACCATATCCAAAAAGTTTTCCGGGCATATAAGAATTTATTATATATGAAATAAATGACGTAACAACATGTCCAATAACCATTGCTTCAACACCAAGTGGAATTGTTACAATCAATGCAACAATTGATATTGGAAATTTTGACAAATCAACTTTCAAAAAAAGATCGGATCTTCCGATTGCATTTAAAATATTCATGTTTATTACGCTAATTGGATAAAACACTCTGGCAAAACACATCAATTGTAATAGTGGTACTGCCGGTAACCATTTTCAGTTAAAAGTAGCCTTACAATGGGATCAGCAAGAATGGCAAGCATTGTCATTGCAGGAAAAATAATGAAAGACGACATCCTAATCATACGGCTAAAAATATGAACCATCCTTTTTCTATCTTCCTGTAATGACGATAAAATAGGAAATGATACCTGGTGCAAAACACTTGTTACTGTTCCAGCAGTTAGTTCGGCAAAGCTTTTTGCCCGTGTATAAAAACCCAGTTCTGCAGCTGAAAATGCCTTTCCGATTGCTATGTTATAGATATTAGCCATGGTTTGGGCATAAAGCCCTGATAAAAGCAATTTTGAACCATAACCAAATAAATCTTTAAATGCCTGTTTTGAAAATAAAAAAGAAGGTTTCCATCTGCTGAGAAACCAAAACATGATTACTGCAACCAGTGCGTTAATGAGTTGCTGAATTACAAGTGCCCAAACTCCGTAACCCATATATGCGAATAAAATTCCAAAAGCCCCACTTGTAAAAACTGAAACCACATTTACTTTGGCAATAGTTTTAAAATCTATGTTTATTGTTAGTCTCGAACGCTGAACAATTGCCAAGGAATTGATGATAATAATAATTGCCAAGACCCTTGTTAAATCAACTAATTGGGGCATATTGTAAAAATCAGCAATCAGTGGAGCGGTGATATATAATATTAGATAAAAAGTTGCACTTACAGCAAAGTTAAATACAAATACAGTTGAGAAGTCAATGTCCGTTCTATTCTTCTTTTGAATCAACCCTGACCCCATTCCGCTATCAATAAATGTTTGTGAAATGGCAATAAATATTGAAAGCATACCAATTAACCCAAAATCTTCTGGCATTAATATTCTGGCTAAAATAATACCTATTATTAGTTGTCCGGCCTGAACAGAGAATTTCTCAAGAGCATTCCAAAGCATTCCCCGCGTAGCAGTTGATTTTAAAGAAGGATTATTGGTCATTTTTTTTTGCAGTCAATTTTTAAAATTGTCTACGGCATTTTATTTGTAAATTAATACAATCTACTATTTGTGTTCTGAATCTATACTTTTAAATAATTCCAATATTTTTAATATTTGCACGGGATCTAAATTGATTGATTCCAAAGTTGGTGGGCCAGGCCACTTCTCATCCACAAACTCCTTATTATCAAACAACATCTTTTCACTGTATCTAGGTATCACATGAAAATGTACTTGATTATCAACCATCATTAAAGCAAGATAGTTGATTTTGTCCGGCTTAAATGTTAATTTATATATCCTATCTATTTCAGAAAAAGCTTTACTTAATTCACGCCCCTCATCTTCTGTAATACTTGAAAGTAATTCGCATTTCCTGTTCAGAGTTAATAAAATAGAGCCCATTGTAGGCTGTTGCGGTCTAAGACTAATAATCCAATTTCCAACATTTTTTATAGCCAATTCATTTAGCTTAAACTTATTAACAAAAGAAATATCCAAATTATTCATACTTTACTTCATTAAATAAAATTAATGGAGCTTAGCAATTGCCTCACGAAGTACTGTACTGGAAGTATCCTTTGTGTATGGTAAATACTTCACAACAACACCAATTTGAGAAAATTCTTCTTCTAAAATTCTTCCCTTTTTCCGTCCCTTTCCAATCATCTCCTTTTATCATCACATCAAATTTATGTTCATTCCACACATCTTTATTATGCATTGTTGATTTCGGCACAACTTTATCAACGTATTTGATAGCCTCAACAATTCGAAATCTTTCATTAAAAGGAACCAATGGTGATTTTCCTTTCATTTTAATAGTAATCTCATCTGTGGTAACTCCTACAATCAGATAATCACATAAAGACCTGGCATTTCTAAGAATATTCAAATGCCCAATATGAAAAAGATCGAAAACCCCGGTAGTATATCCAACTACTATTTTCTTTGTCATAAAAATTAGTTGTTTTTTGAGTATTGATTATTGAAAATTTCAGATACTAAAAAATTATAAATATTCTCTGATGCTGTAACATTATTTGGTGGTTTTACTACTTTATTAAAAAATTCAATCCTTTCCGTTTGTCGGACATCGTTTTCGTTTAAAATAACATCGTTTACAAAAAGTTCTATTTCTTCTTTATTCCTTCCAATATATAATTTCGACAATGCCATTTTCCCGAGTTCATTGAATTTATCTAAAATTGAATCATTATTCAACAAAAACATAACCGGATTATTTGTATATAAATATTCGATTACAAAAGAACTGCTGTCATGTATCATTCCATCCGAAGTTAAAAACAGATCTATGTATCCTCCTTCGTGTACCTGACCGTTTGGAAGTTCAGCCCACGTATTATAATAATTATCAGTTTTTTCTTTTCCCCAAAACTCATCCAAATTCAAATTTGCTCTTAAAATAGGGTGCGGTTTAAATGCTATTTGAATCATATCCTGGTATTTTACTGCAATTTCAAGCATAAAATCAAAATAACTTAAAAAGGTAGAATAATCAAGGGTAGCACCCCTGCCTGGTAATGTATGATGGGGGGCCCAGATAATTCGCTTTAATTTTCGATCATTAATTTTCCACACATCGGTTGGTTTATAATCCCTTCTAAGAAATTTGTCCATTCCAGGATAACCTGTTACCAAGGTATTTACACTTTTATTTCTTGCATATTGTAATGAAAGTTTTTTATGAATATTTGTTTCAAGAAAAAATTTCCAGGTAAAATTTTGCATCAATTGATCAAAATGTGCTTCATATAAATATGAATTTTTAAAACCATAGGGTACATAACAAGTTAAGGTATCTAAGAAATTTGTAATAAAATATTCCTCCTTTGTAAGATTGTGCGGATTTGTAAAGAAAACAATATCCGGTTTAATATCATTTTTAACATCCAACCACTCGCCCGAATTTTCATTTAATGATTTAATTACATTATAACCTTTGGCTTTAAAACTATCATATGTACGCCTTAATTCTGAAAGCATTGTTTCATCACCGTAAGTAATATATGGACAAACTATTACTATCGCCTCAAAACGACTGTCTTCATCCATTAATTTATACAATTCCTCGTATTTCCATACTGATTCATGAATAAGAAAAAAAACGACTTTTATTTTTTCTTTATTTTGAATTTTTGCCAAAGCATTTTTATGGTTTGATTGTATTTGTTTACAACGATTACGAAAAACCGAAGTCTGTATTTTTTTTATAATGGAATCGGGAATTATTAATTTTAAAGCTTTTTCATTTCTCCAACTATTGAATATAAATTATAAAAAATTTACAGCACTCACAAATTTCTTCCACTGCTCTTCTTTTGAATATACTTTTCTTAATTTGTCCCTTGTATTTTTTGCTTTTTCTGCTCCTTGATCTGGCATTGAAAGCACTAGTTCTATTTTTTCAAATAATTCTTTTGTTGTGCGATAAGTGAAAAAATCCTTGTTTGGTAAGAAATGATCTGGATAAATACCATCCTCGCTTATCAAAATTGCACCACAACCTGTGCTTTCATAATTTCGCATATTTTCTTTGTAATGAACATTAAAATTACCAAAAGCATTTACTACTATTTTACTTCTTGATATTGTTTCGTATAATTCCTGTCCATAAATTGGTGGTAGTGTTTTTTCCCGAATTGCTTTGGTGGCAACAGGCATCCAATGAGCATATCTATTAAAACCTCTAATGTTTATCAATGGTTTCTTTTGTTTTGGCAACTGTAAATGGAGTTCAAAGTTATAGCCTTTAGTTTTGTTCCATTTTATCATTTCATCAATAATCCATTTCTTTCCGAAAAAAAATGTTCGTTCACCTGACCATAAAAAAGTATATCAATTTCCTTTTTTGATGAATCCAAATTATTCCATGAATCGGGAAATGCCGGAGGTAGTAAAAAAGATTTAAATCCATGTTGATTCCAATATTTCACAAATGGTTCGAACAAAGTAGCCCGAAGTTTGTAATTTTCATGTACCGGTGGGAAAAAGGAACCAATTGTAGCATCCCAGCAAACTGAAATCAAATCTTTCTTTTTAAAATTTCCTGAAGTTTTTTATTGTCGTAATAAGTTGAAAAATTATAATAACATCTGGCTTGAATTCTTCAATCTGGGCAATTCGAATTTCATCTAAATTTTTTGTTTTCAAACCATTTTCTTCAGCCCATTTGAATTGTAAAGTTTCATAGTTCCAGAATGTAAAAAAGAAATCTTTTTCGTTGCGAAAAGCTGGTTCAAGGATATAAGTGCTTGCAAATCCGTCCTTAATTAACAAGTTCCGTATTTCGTTAAATGTAAAATTATTTTCTTTAATTCGATATTTGCTTTCAAATGCCGGAAAATATGGATCGTAAGCACGGATACATTGGTAAACTCTCATTTTCTCGTAAACATTTCGTGTAGGTTTTTTAACAAAACTTAAACAGTTATGTTCATGTCGTTTTTCAACAATTCAATTTCTACTTGTTTGTAGTAACTGTTACCCCAAAACGGTGCCCACTTTGAAATCAACTTTTTACTTTTAAAATCGTCAAAAACAACTTCAAAGGACAAAACATTGTATAACAGATCGAAATCCGTAAACGCAGTTGTTGGATTTCCAATACCAATATTAAAATCAATAGAATAAATACCTTTTGCTAAATTGTGATTATTGACCCTAACAACAATTTCAAAAGGTTCAGTATTTTCCGGGAGATCGAAGTTTTCGGAAAAAAAGCAGCCCACACGGTTTCCTGTATTTGCATTAGCGTTTATCATCCCTTTTATCCGAACCTCTCGCTTTTTCAAATTGTTTACTTTTAACGTAAGTTTAATTTTAAGAGGCTCATCTGTAGCCATTTCTGCTTCGTTCAGTAATTCAGCGGCCAGCAATTCAACTTCCTTTTCGCAGTGGTATCTTCTGTGTTTTGCCTGAATTATTGTTTTCCTACCAAATAATCTCTTGATTCGCCCAAATAGTTTTCAACCGCTTCATTTATTTCACCTGAAAAGCTAACTAAACCATCCTTTAAAACAATTCCATTATTACACAAATTTCTAACCGCTCCCATATTATGACTAACAAACAAAACTGTCCTGCCGTGGTCATGTGAAACTTCCTGCATTTTACCTATGGCCTTTTTTTGGAATTCAGCATCACCAACCGCCAAAACTTCATCAACAACCAATATTTCAGGTTCCAAATGGGCAGCAATGGCAAAACCCAACCGTACTGTCATTCCACTTGAATATCTTTTAACTGGTGTGTCAACATATCGTTCAACTCCGGCGAAATCAACAATTTCATCAAATTTACGATTGATTTCATCTTTTGTCATTCCCATTATTGCTCCATTCATGAAAACATTTTCACGTCCAGTCATTTCAGGATGAAAACCAGTTCCAACTTCTAATAGTGAGGCAATGCGACCTTGAGCTTTGATAATGCCAGTGGTTGGTTTGGTAATTTTTGAGAGTATTTTTAATAAGGTTGATTTACCAGCACCATTTTTACCTATTATTCCTAAAACCTCTCCTGATTTTACTTCGAAATTAATATCGCGAAGTGCCCAAACATATTCACTCTCTCCTTTACTTGCACGATCATTAGTATCTCCAATTTTCAGGTACGGATCTTCTTTTCCTCTCATTTTAAACCACCATCGGTTTAAATCGTGACTTAGAGTACCAGTTCCTATTTGTCCTAAACGGTACTGTTTACTAATATTTTCAAATTTTATTGCGATGTCGTTCACTGCGTATCTTTTAGAACAAATAATTAAATGGTGTCCATAAATCTTTTTTCAACCTTGTTAAAAACCAAAATCCCCGACAATAAAATTACAACTGTAAATCCGGCACTATAAAGAAGATAGCCAAAGTTAAAGTCTGGTTGGTTTAGAAATCCATATTTGAAAGCCTCAACAACCGCTGTCATTGGATTTGCCACGATGAGCCATTTGTATTTTTCGGGAGCTGCACTAAGTGGATATATAATTGGCGTAGCATACATCCATAGTTGCACCCCAAATTGAACCAGAAAAACAAGGTCCTTATATTTGGTTGTCAAAGCTGAAATAATCATTCCAAAACCAAGAGCTAACCCAGCCATAATTATTATCAAAACAGGAAATAACAAAACTCCAATATTGGGATGGATTGGAATACCCTGTGCGAGATAATAAATATAAAATATTGCGAAAAGGAAAAACTGTATCCCAAATCTTACCAAATTTGAAATGATTATTGAAAAAGGAACAACTACCCGTGGAAAATAAACTTTTCCGAAAATGTGTTGATTATCTTTAAAAGTTAATGAAGTTCGGTTTAAACAATCTGAAAAATAATTCCAGCATAAAATACCTGCCATATAAAACAAACCTTGAGGCAAACCATCAGTGGAAATGCCAGCCAACCTGCCAAAAATTACAATAAACATTAATGTTGTAAAAAGGGGTTGAATAAAAACCAAAGTGGTCCTAAAATGGTTTGTTTGTAAAAAGTAACGATATCGCGTTTTACATACATCATCAATAGATTGCGATATCTCCATATTTCGTTAAAGTCAATTTCAAATAAACTGCTTTCCGGTTTGATGATCATATCCCATTTTTCAACCGGTTGTTGTTTAAATTTATTGTTTTGAGTTTGGATCATATGGTTTTTGATTCTTAATAAGAGCTTTTATTTAAAATTTGATTTTTCTGGATTGTAATTGAATACCACTTTTCTAAGCCTGATAATAATTGGAGTTCATCTTCTTTTAAATATTTAGTATAAATACCAATACTTTCTATTGCATTTACAGGATCAAAATGCACTTTGTTTTCGAAATATTTTGATTCTTGATACCTATAAAACTCTCAATCGCAATTTTATATTCGCTGTAATTATCTATCAAACCTTCAAAATCAACTAATAATAAACTATCATCATCCAGTTCGTTTCTTAAAATATTAATCCATTCAAACCTTTTCTTAATAGCTTCAATATGTATAGTAATTGCAGTTTTCTGTTCTTCCAAAAATAGTTTCCAAAGCAACTCCACCATAATTTACATAAGGCGATCCATAAGGAGCATACAATATGCCTTTTTTGATAATTTCTGCTAATTGGTCTTTTGGATCTCTATAAACCACAATTAATTTAAATGGATTAAAAACTTTCTTCCAAACGCTTGTATTTATTGCACTTAAAAGTGGTTGGTCAAATAATACGAACTCTTTATTTGAATTATTTAATCTTGCCAACTTCCTAATCCACAGGTTTGCCTGACGAATCTTATCTTCAACCAGAATTGCAGAAACCAATTTTTCGTTTAACCTCTTTAATGCATTTAACTGTTTAATTCTAAGTAAATTAAATTTAAATCGTTGCTTAAGCTCTGTAATTGTTCTGATTTCCCATTTCAGAATTGGAAAAATGCCATAAATCAATCTTATACGACTTTTTAATGATGTAATTTTTCCAATTTCGTTTAAAAATTCATTATCCTGTTGGTTGTCAAGCTGATCGGCAACCAACCCAGGAGCTCTAAAGTCGTTAAATTCATTTTGAATAATATGAATATCATCATACTCCCTTAAAAAATCAACTATTGCACTTGAACCTGTTGAAAGCAAACCAACAACCAAAATATTAGTTTTATCTTTTTTCATTTTAGAAATTGACAACCTGTTATGTTCAGGATTTCAAAGATTAAGAGGCTTGGCTCAATTTGTTTATGTGTTGGTTTTTTATCTTTTATCTCCAAACTTCGAAAATGAAAACCGTATCGATTATTTAGAATCCATTATTTATCAGTTCAACAACTTTCATTACTTCAGCATCCGTCATAACCGGACTTATTGGTAAGCTCAAAACTTCATTGTGAATTTGTTCTGTTATCGGCATTTTTAATGAATTTAAATTTCGATAAGCAATTTGTTTATGTGGAGGAATCGGATAATGGATTAGTGTTTGAACCCCATTCCCGGTTAAATAACTTTGTAATTTGTCGCGCAATTTATGTCGGATAACAAACAGATGCCACACGTGAGAAAGTTGATTGTCGAAGTTGGAAAGTTGAAAATAGTTCTTTTTAACAGGTAAAATTACATCTGGATTAGAAATATTATCACAATAATATTGGGCAATTTGACGACGCCGAATATTGTCGGTATCAAGACGTTTTAGTTTAACCCTGAGTACTGCAGCTTGTATTTCGTCTAACCTTGAATTTAAACCCTGAAATTCACTAACATACTTCACTTTGGACCCATAATTGGCTAATGCTCTGATAATTGTTGCCAATTCATCGTCATTTGTAGTTACTGCCCCGCCATCGCCAAGACAACCGAGATTTTTACCTGGGTAAAAACTATGCCCTGACACATGTCCAATGGCACCTGTACGTCTCTCTCGATAAATAGCTCCAATAGCTTGTGCATTATCTTCAATAAGTTTAAGATTATATTTTTCAGTTATGCGTTGTATTTCAGGATGCATTGCATTTTGACCATATAAATGAACAAGCATTATTCCTTTGGTTCGATCGGTAATTTGTTCTTCAATTTTTATCGGGTCAATATTGTATGTATTTAAATCCGGTTCAATTAAAACGGGCTTTAGACGATTATCGCTGATTGCTAAAATAGAAGCAATAAAAGTATTGCCAGGAACTATTATTTCATCGCCCTCGTTCATTAATCCCATTTCGATATAGGCCTTTAATATTAAACGCAGAGCATCCAAACCATTTGCAACTCCAATGCTGTGCTTAGTGCCAATATATTGGGAGTACTCCATTTCAAAAGACTTTGTTTCTTTGCCTTGCAAATACCAACCTGCATCCAATACACATTTTACGGCATCAGATAATTCCGGTTCAAAACTGTCATTTATGGCTTTTAGATCGAGAAACTTAATCATTTTGATATTTTAAACTGTAATAACTTTACTACTTTTTCCCGGTATTTTAGGAATGTTTCTTTATTTAATTTGAAAAAGAAATTTAATTCATCTTCGTTTATTTTTTTAGGATGAAATAAATAAGCAAAATACAAAACACTTGTATTTTTCTTTCTGACATCAAACATACAAGTGTTAAAACCCAACTTTTCAAATCCATATTCAACACTTAAAAGCCATGCTTTTATAGCTAACTGTTCTTTGTTATCAGGCAAACAAATCCAACTGCCAATAGTAAAACTGTCTTCATTAAAATCATACAATCGAATAGTTCCCCAGGGCTTGAGATTTAAATCTTCAAAAATAAAATAGAATTCTTTATTCAATTCTTCTCGCTTTTTATAGCTGTTTATCCAGTTTACCTGATCTTCAATATTTGGAGAAGTCCATGAAATATTTTGCCCCAATTTTAAATCCGTCCTCAATTTAATAATAAATGCTGCATCTGATTTCTCTATCAATCTTAGATTAATATTTTGAATTTCAAAAGAGCTTTCGTGCATTTCAACTATTTCATTATTCTTCCAGTGAAATTTTTTACCTGAATTTTTTGATACCAAATCAAGACCCAACACCTCTCCAAGTTGAGTAACGTAGCCTATTTGCCTGGCTGGATTACCAATCCATAACTCGAAATCAGGAATACTCTTCGTAACAACTGCCCCTGCCCCAACCATAGCATACTTTCCAATTGTATTTCCTGCAAGAATTGTTGAATTTCCACCGATTGATGCACCTTTTTTAATTATAGTTCTTACCAAAGGTAACTGATTCCTTTTAGAACGAGGATAAAGATCGTTTGTGAAAGTTACATTTGGTCCTATAAAAACATCGTCTTCCAATGTTATACCATCCCAAACTTGCACTCCCGATTTTACAGTAACGTTATTGCCTATGATAACATCGTTTTCAATAAAAACATTACAATTAATATTACAATTATTACCAATTACTGCTTTGGGAAGAACTATGCCAAACATCAGAAGGTTGATTGAACTCACTAATAGTGTACGTATTTTCTAATATTAGGATTTCCATCGGTAAGTGTTTTTGAGGTATTATATCCGGACAATTTTAATATCCAATAATATGAATTTGTTTATTTCGTGATAGGATTATTGTGGTAATTTCATTTTTACAAACTGTTCATAATCCCTTATATAGTCATGCTCGTCATATTTATGAGAAGTTAAAACCAGACATATCGCACCAGAAGAAAATTCGAAAAGTTCTCTCCATAAACCAGGGACAACAAGTAACCCGTAATTTGGCCTGTTTAATTTTACTATTTTTTTATTTATACCATCATCAAGCAAAACGTCAAAACTACCGCTTGCCGCTACAATAAGTTGATATAATTGTTTGTGAGCATGTCCTCCTCTGCTTTCACCACCCGGAACATCATATAAATAATAGGCACGTTTTATGTCAAAAGGGACATTAATATTTGATTCAATGACTGTAATATTTCCGGCATTATTGTGTATTTTATTTAAAACCAAAATATTACAATCATATACGGTTGTTATCATAATTTTTTCTTTAGCTTAGTTAAATACTCATCATAGTCCCTTATATAATCGTCTTCCAAATATTCCGTGGAACTCAATATAAAAGCCAATGAATTAGTTGAAAAATTCTCCATTTGTCTCCAAATTCCGGAAGGTATATATAGTCCATAATATGATCGGTTTAGCTGGAATACCTTTTTATTTAATCCATCATCAACAAACACGTCTAAACTACCTGATAGAGCAACTATCATTTCATGTTGTTTTTTAAATGCATGTCCTCCTCTAATCTGCCCACCCGGTACATCATAAATCCAGTATGCTCTTTTTATTTCAAAAGGAAAATGTACTTCTTCTTCAATAAATGAAAGGTTTCCACGAGGATCTTGAATTTTAGGCAACTCAACTATTTTACAATTTTCAATTGTATTCATTTTTTAAAATTAAATTCAATTACAAAGTGTTAGTAATTAATAAGAATCTAATAGAATTTAGGACTCTAATTAATAATTTAATTCCCTGGCAATTTTTCTGATATAATCACCATATTGATTTTTATTATAAAAACTAGCTGCCTGAAGGAGTTTTTGAATATCAATCCATCCGTTTTGAAAAGCAATTTCTTCAAGACAAGCAATTTTAAGTCCCTGTCGATTTTCAATAGTTTGAACAAAACTTCCTGCTTCGAGCAATGATTCATGGGTACCTGTATCAAGCCACGCAAATCCACGTCCCATTTTATTTAATTTAAGCCTGTTCTCTATTAAATATGACTGATTTACAGTAGTAATCTCCAATTCTCCCCTGGTGGATGGTTTTATTTCTTTAGTTTTTTGAACAACATCATTTGGATAAAAATAAAGGCCAACAACGGCAAAATTAGATTTTGGCAATTCAGGTTTTTCCTCTATCGACAATACATCGCCATTTTTGTTGAATTCGGCAACACCATATCGTTTAGGGTCATTTACATAATAACCAAATACACAAGCTTTTTTATTTGCTTCTACTATTTTCGTTGCTTCTTTAAGCATTGGAACAAACCCAGCACCATAAAAAATATTATCTCCAAGAACCAAACACACATCATCTGAACCAATAAACTGTTCTCCCAATAGAAAAGCCTGTGCTAATCCATCAGGTGAAGGTTGGATAACAAAAGTTAGCGAAATACCCCATTGAGAACCATCGCCCAAAAGACGAATAAAACCAGCCTGATCTTCTGGCGTAGTAATTATCAATATTTCCCTTATCCCAGCCAACATTAAAACCGACAAAGGATAGTATATCATTGGTTTATCATAAACAGGTAATAGTTGTTTTGACACTCCCTGAGTGATTGGATGTAAACGGGAACCGGAACCCCCTGCAAGTATTATTCCTTTCATTATATTGTATTTAGAATAAAATCGTCATTATTTAGTACAAACATTTTTATCTATTTATTTATTCCAAATTCCTTTCGCTTTCTGATATAACAACTTGTGTATTTGCAATGGTTCAGCTATTAATCCAATAATTTGACCAGATAGAACCGCTAAAACAATGCCAGTGCTATTATCAAACCAGCGGCTAAACACAAATGCTAAACCCAAATAAACAGGTACTCCAAATAACGTAAGAAATATGGTTAAATCTAATTTCCCTAATCCGTTGATGTAGGCTGAGAATGGTGAAATGATAACTACTGTAATAGAATACAAACCCAAGGCTAACGAAAGGCTGAAAGGAATTACAATATCCCCACCAACCCATATTTTGTATACCCAGTTGCTAATAATTATCATAAATACAATTCCAAAAACAAATAACAATGAAAGCAAGTTCAAATGTTTTAATGTCTTTTTTAACCAAACATAATCAGACTTAATATAAGCATCTGTTACTGCCGACCATATTGGACTGAGAATAATTGAATAAACCATTACAGGAATATAGAAATATTTATAAGCAATGTTATAAATGGTAACCTCTGCAGGGCCATAAAATTGGGTAATTAAAATATTTGATGTTGTGTAGGCAATAAGATATGATATTTGCAAAACAAAGAACTTTGCACCAAAATTAACTAATCCGTTACTTACCTTAAGGTCAATCTCTTTTATTGATGGTTTTAATTGTTTGTACCTTGAATTAAATGAAGTAATCGATACAACCAGAAAAAGTACAACTGGGATTGCACTTATTATTGTTCCCAACAAAATTAAATCCCCTTTTAAGGTAACCCTAGTTAATATCAAAACAATTAAAAATGACACCAAATTACCTGAAGTTGTTATCAATTTTGATATTGATGGTCTTTGATCTGCTAAATAAACTACTGAAATTATTTGAACTATAAAGCGTAGAATAAAAAAAGTGAAAACAATAGAAGTTAAAATATATAACTCCCTGTTTTCAATTGTATTTGTGTTAAGTATTGAGTTCCAGTCTAAAAAAAAATTACATAAATGAAATATTAACAAAACGACACTGAAAATACAAATTAACAGGGCATAAGTAGTGCTAACAAGTTTTTTACCCAATTTCATATTTTTGTTGGCAAACGCTTCGGTCAATTTGTTTCGCAAGCCATTACCCAAACCAATATCGAAAAAACTGAACCAACCTAAAATAGATGTCAAGGTAAGCCAAATCCCATATTTTTCCTGAGTCAAAAAATTTAATAGAAGTGGGACATAAAATAAACCAATCAAAACACTGATTCCATCAATAAATAAGGAATAAAGCATTTCCCTTTTTGCTTTTGCCCCTCTTGTATGCCCTCTAAAAAAATTAATTAGAGTGCTAATTTTCATGTCCATTTATATTGACAATAGTTATTTCGAAAATCCCAGTTTTCTTAAAACCTTGAAACAAAAACAAACCAAACGACTTGGCAAAGCAAAAATAAAATTCAAAAAAATGTTTTCCTTTAATTTTGTGTTGAGATAATTGTCATACTTATTTTGTCCATTCCTAATTTCTTTTAATTCATCAAATTTTACTTCTGATTTCAATTGGATCAACTCCCAAAAAGCATTTTTTGAAGCCTGTTTTTTAAGTATTGGATCCGATGTTTTTTCCTTTAATATCTTGTCATAAATGTATGGGAGAGTAAGAATAAAAGAAGAATGACTTTTCCTGGTTATTTGGTTGTCATGTATCCTGTAATGATATAGTTTTCGGTTATCGCCATAAAATGAAAGTTTATCGGCAACAGAATAAAGCCATTCCCAATCATAACTGCCAATCCATCCATTTGTATCAACAACACTGTGTGCTTTTGTCTTTTTGATAGCACTCGACATATATGGAAATCCTAATTTATATTTAATTCCATATTCAATTATTATGTTTCCGTTTGGTGAATATCCAAAAGGCAATGTATGAAAATGCGATTTATCTCCCTTAGAAGTTATTACTGAGAAATCTGAATAAAAGACATCTATATCCTGATGCATATTTACTGCATGGACAAAAGATTCAACGTAATTTGGTGAAAGCAAATCATCATCCTGGAGATTCATTACATATTTGGTATCGGAAAGTTCAAACCCTCTTGCAAAGTTCGCTGCAATTCCAATATTACTGTCGTTTCGATAATATTTAACATTTTTTTCCTTGCAAACCTTCTCAAAAAAATCATGAGAAGAACAATTATCAACAACAATAACTGAACATTTTATTGTTTGGTTTAATGCACTTTCAAGAGCCGCTATGAAATATTCCTTACGTTCATAGCAGGGCATGGAAATAGTTAATAGATTGGTGAAACTCATAATTTTAGATTTCTATTTATTGGGGAATTTGAGTTATAATTCTTTTAAAAGGGTTGCATTAAATAATTTATCGGCTGCTTCGTTAATAACTTCAAAATCAATTCCTGATCTTTTTGCAATATCAAGGGTAGAATGATTTCCATCCGACAAATTCAGAACCCACAATAAAGCCATTTGATAATCTTTATGATTGCTTTGTCCTCCAACAGACCCATACAATCCACGTTTCCCAAGTTGTGGTTCTCCTTTTGGGCTCAGATTTGTCCATTTTCTGTTTCCCTCAAGGGTTGTAATTATTTTCAGAAGAAAGGAAAGTGATTCAGTTAAATTATCAGAATTGATAAAATCAAGATTGTCAGCCGATGTATGATATTCAGGAAATTCAGCAAAGGGTGTTCGGGTTAATCTGCCAACCGGAAGATTAAACCCGGGAACAAAACTGTCTTTCATCATATCCATAAGGCGAAAAATCAAGTATTTTGAAACCTAGTTTTTTTTCAAGCAGATACGTCACTATTTCATCAATTTCGGCATTTCCCTGTCTCGATTTTTTATATTGAAATGGTGTTGAATCCCCCAAAAGAGTAAGTATCAAACCATGTTTTATATTGTGTAATTTATCTTCATTCTTACTCAACCATGCTAAGGAACCGATCGTACCTGGTATAAACAAAAACCGATAAGAGAAATGATTATCCAGTTTTCTGAGTACTTCTGCCAATTTTACTGCCAGCACAATCCCCGATAAATTATCATTTCCTAAAGATGGATGACAAATATGACAACTAAAAAGAACTTCCTCCTCCGTTTTCCCGGGAATATAATATTCGCCATACGTTAAAAACCCCGGTTCAATTATCGAATCAATTTTAACATGATATTTTTCCTCGGTTAAATTCTCAAATTGATTATGCGACATGCAAAACCCCCATTTTCGATTATAATATGAGGTGCGATATGGAACCCACTCCGGATTCTCAGGGATTGTATATAAATGTTCCTTTAAATCTGATAAATCAATTTTTTTGTCAACCGGTTCACTATAATTCAGTACGTGTAGGTTGAGTTTTTTGAAATCTACAATCTTTTCTCCACTGGAATTTTTTATCCAGGCATCTGTAATATTCCATTCTTCAGGTATTTCCCAGTCGAAAACTTTTGTTCCTGAAGGAATTTCGACAACTTCCAAAGGAATTATTTCATTAAGGATTGAAAGAGTTTCACGAACACCATTTCCAGTAATACTGCGGCAAATTGGGTACAATCTCTCAGCAAGTTCATACATTTTCTTTCCCTCTTCTACCACATTAATTTCGTGCAAGGCTTTGCTAATTGTCATTAATTCTTCTTTTCCGAATGTTTTTAAAGAAATAATTTTCTAGCATAAAAAGCTTCTGCAAACATGTTTGCCGATTCCAGGCCACGTAATCGCAAAAGTGCATTGAAGGTTGCATCATCAAACCAATGTTTTGATTTTTGTGACTGAAAAGTCTCCAGCAGAATGTTATTTCTTTTTCTAATATATTGTTCTTCAAGTTTTATATAGAAATTCGGGATACCCAGATCACCATCATATTTTGGTATTTCATATTCCAGAATTAGTTCGCTGCGCCAGGTATTCCATGTCAAATCACTGATTAGCCGATGATCCTGATGCCGGTCATCTCTGTAATGTGTAAAAATAATGTCGGGGGATATTTCCTTTTTTATCTCTTCGAAATATTCTTTTATTTCGATACCATGAAACGGTAAAAGCCATCACGAAATGAATTGACAACAATTTTTTGTTGGGTACATCCGACAAAAAAGTTCTGCACTTTTTAAAGCTTCTTGTTTTCTGATATCATTTGACGCAAAAACAATCCAGTTTAACTGTTCAATTTTGTATTCATCAATTAATTTTAAGACAGTTCCACCTGCGCCAATTTCAATATCATCGCAATGTGCTCCAAGGCAAAGTATCTTTAGCGGTTTATTTTTATCAAATTGAATTTTCATATTTACGATGCAATTTGTTTATTTCCGTGAAATTTTACGTCCATTTCTTTCTTCCTGTTTCCAAACTTCCCATGGTGGATTTCCCTGGTCGTAAATATCATCAATATTCTTTTTATCTTTAAAGGTATCCATGCTTGCCCAAAATCCTTTATGTTCCCACGATACTAATTGTTGTTTCTCAATCAGCCTTTTAAATGGCTGATCAACAATTTCATCGCCATACTCCATGTAATCGAAAATCTCTTTCCTTAATATAAAATACCCTGTGTTTATCAGTAGGTTTGACGAACCAATCTGGCTAATTTGATTTACGGTTCCATCTTCCTTTTTATCGACAAAATGAAAACTTTGATTTGAATAACAAGACATAAAAGCAGCGGTTTTATCGGGTTTACCTTCAAACCAATCTATCATTGAAGGAAGGTGGAGGTCGGTCAAACCATCACTATAATTTGCGAGGAACGTTTCCTCATCTTTTAAATATTCTCTTACCTTCATTAATCTCATTCCAATATTTGCATTCAATCCTGTATCAACAAATGTGATTTTCCAATCGTGTATATCAGAATTCTGCAGTTCGATTTCTCTTCCACCATTTGAAAAAACGAAATCGTTAGAAAGTGTTTCATCATAATTGATGAAGTATTTTTTAATATAATCAGCCTTGTAACCCAAGCATAAAATAAAGTCGTTATGACCATAATGTGCATAGTATTTCATTATGTTCCAAAGTATTGGACGATATCCTATTTGCACCATAGGTTTCGGAATCTGATCAGAAACTTCCCTTAAACGGATTCCCTGACCGCCGCAAAATAAAACTACTTTCATGATATTATTATTTTAGTGAAGAAAGATTCACTTAATCGAGAACCATTAATTCAGGGATTGGGACCACAAATTTCCCTCCCCATTCACGCACATATTTATGCTGATTAATTATTTCATCTTTCAGGTTCCAGGGTAGTATAAAAACATAATCAGGTTTGGTTTCCTTAATTACGTCAGGATGAAGGATTGGGATATGAGTGCCCGGCAAAAAGTTACCTTGCTTGTGGGGGCTCATATCTACTGTATAGTCAATAAAATCTGTTCTTACACCGCAATAATTAAGCAGCGTATTTCCTTTCCCGGGAGCGCCGTACCCTACAACAGTTTTGCCATTTCGTTTGGCATTTATTAAAAAATCAAGGATTTTACGTTTTGTTTCCTTTACTTTTTCTTCGAACATCGAATAAAATTCGCGACTTTCAAAACCAAGATCGATTTCGCGTTGTAAAAGTTCGGTTACATTGGCAGTTACTTCTTTTGTTGTATCATTAGCATGTTTTCCGTAAATACGCAAAGAACCTCCATGAGTAGGCAATTCTTCAACATCGAATAAAGTTATTCCATGATGAGCAAATATACGATTTACAGCCACAAACGATAAATAAGAAAAATGCTCGTGATAAATTGTGTCGAACTGATTTTGCTCTATTAATCGCTGCAGATGCGGAAATTCCATTGTAATTACTCCTTTTGCAGCTAACATTATTTTCATGCCTGATACAAAATCATTGATATCAGGAACATGAGCCAAAACATTGTTTCCAAGCAGTAAATTGGCATTTCCATATAAATAAACCATTTTCTCGGCAGTATTTTTACCGAAAAACTCAACTTCTGTCCTGACACCTTTTTCTCTTGCTGCTTCTGCAACGTTGGCTGCCGGATCAATTCCCAAAACCGGAATTCCTTTTAGGTTGAACCATTGCAAAAGATAACCGTCGTTACTTGCAATTTCAACCACCAAACTTTTATTATTAAGGCCGAAACGCCCGGTCATTAAATCAGCATATTTACGGGCGTGCTCAAGCCAACTTGGTGAATAAGAAGAGAAATATGCATATTCGTCAGCAAATATTTCATACGGAGTAGCAAATTCTTCCAGTTGCATTAACCAGCATTCTTCGCATACAAAAGCATGTAACGGATAAAATTTCTCCATATCGTTGGCATTTTCCGGTTTTACATGTTTTTGGCAAAGTGGTGACATGCCAAGATTGATAACGCTATATTCTAAATTACTGTTGCAGAACCTGCATTTACTTGATGAATTTGTGTTTTTCATATTGTGTTTAAACGATTTACAGTATATATTTTTATTTTGTTTTGTTATTTGCCCAGGTCAAAATCAGGTTGCGATTTGTCCTTTTCAGACATAATTTTTGGTTCAAAAGGCCATTCAACAGCAAAAATCGGATCATTCCACCGAATAGTTGCACCCGCACCAGGAACGTAAAATTCTGACATCAGGTAACTAATTTCACAGTTGTCTTCCAATGTAATAAATCCATGTGCAAAATCTTCGGGACATACAACATTTTGTAATTTTTCTGCGAAAGTTCAACTCCTATCCATTGTTTAAAGGTTGGAGAATCTTTTCTAAGGTCGATAATTACGTCATAAATACTACCCATCGTACAGCGAACCAGTTTTGCTTCCTGAAATGGAGCGATTTGATAATGCATTCCGCGCAAAGTACCTTTTGACTTGTTGAAAGAAACATTTGCCTGACTGATATTTGTGTTCAAACCATGTTCTTTCATTTCATTGGCGCACCAAGACCGTCCAAAAGAACCACGTTCATCTACCATCCGTTCAATTTCGATGACGAAAGCGCCCTTTAGTTTTGTTTCGGTAAATATCATTTTGAAAAGAAAATTATTTCCAGTTCCAATTTAAATCGCTGTCCAAAAGATTTTTCTGCTTTAGTTGATTGATTACATTTAAACGCATCAAATTAGATTCCCTGAATTTTGGGTCATTAAAACCCATTTCCATTAAACTTTCGTACAATGCTTTAATCGTCGGTTTTAAAGCAAAAACCGGTTGATGATCAGGCGCAAGTTTTTTATATAAATCGAAATTTACTTTGTAAGAACGTTTATCGGGCGGTGCATCGGCATTTACTGAAACTTTGCATCCAACAACCACTTCAGCTACCATTTCTGCAAGTTCTTTAACCTGGTAATTCCATTCGTTACTTCCAGTATTTATAGCCAGGAAACTACCTCCAGGTTCATGTTTACGTTGGATTGCCCAATCAATTGCACGTGCCATATCCAATACATTTATTAGTGGTCTCCATGGAGATCCGTCACTTAAAATATCTATTCGTTTTGAAGAAACTGCACCGGCAACAAAATCGTTGATTACCAAATCGAGGCGTAAACGATTACTATAACCACATGCAGTTGCAAAACGAAGGCAGGTAACAACAAAATCTTCAGAAGCAAGTGGCTCAAGATCTCTCTCTGCGGCTATTTTTGAACGAGCGTAAGCAGTTAGTGGGTTCAGTGTATCGGCTTCAACTTTTGCATTATCATCAGCTTCACCATAAACATTATAACTTGATGTAAAAACGAATGATTTTACGCCTCTTTCTTTTCCTGCTTCAGCCATTTTTATTGCAGCTCTGTAATTTACATCCATTGTAACATCTTCGAACCTGTTTCCCATAGGATCGTTTGAAATAGCAGCCAAATAAACAATTGCGTCAACTCCATTCAATAAATCGGGATCAAAACTTCTTACATCTCCAAAAATCTGTTGATTCAATTTTACCTCTGGTAAAATAGGGGAATTTGTTAAACAATGGGCAAAAAAACCTGTATCATAACCTATTAGTTCAGCATCAGGAAAACTTTCCCTTAATCGACCAACAACTCCAGGGCCAACATAGCCCAAATTCCCTGTTATTAATATTTTCATTTTTTACTGAATATTTAAAAAACTTATTTTAATTGTATTTTCTCCAGACGGGTGCAACCGTCCTTCCCACAAGATATTTTTCAACACCTTCATCAAGTGCTTTTTTATAAACCAGCATTGCTTCCGACATTCTTTCAACTGTTTCAGTAATTTCTTTGTCAGTATGTGAATACGAAACAATACTTGAAGGCATTAATAACCCACGTTTCATTTGTTCCTGAATAAATAATGTTCGGAATGATTGTGAAGGATTTCCCAGTTGGTCTCTTGTTGTATAAACAGAACAGCAATTGGGACCGATAATAGAAATTTTGTCTTCAATTCCCAATTCGCGTGAAGCTTTGTTAACTCCCTCTTTCAACATTGCACCCTGCTTGTTTAAAAACCCGGGAACATCATTTTGCTGATAGAATTTCATGGTGGCAATTGCTGCTGCTAAAGCGTGGGTCTCGGCACCATGAGTGGTTGACATCAGGAATACCCTTTCTTTTTTATGGTAAATTCCACCCAAATCCATAAACTCCCTTTTTCCTGCGAGTGCAGAAATAGAAAAACCATTTCCCATTGCTTTTCCAAAAGTCGATAAATCGGGTATAACATTGTGGACTTTTTGTGCACCACCATTGTGCCACCTAAATCCTGTTATCATTTCATCGAGGATGAAAAGTGCACCGTTTTTATGGCAAATTTCCTTTGCTTTGTTTAAAAAATCGTCCTTGGGCTGATCATATTTTTCAGGCTCCATGATTATACAGGCAATTTTGCCTGGATTTTCTGCAAACATTTTTCAATACTTTCCAAATTGTTATATGAAAAAGTAGTAACCAGGTTTTGCATAATTCCCGGAATACCTGAATTCATAGGCGTTGTGCAAATAAACCAGTCATCAACTGAAAAAAACGGGTGTTCGGCACAGATGCCAACCATATCTCTGCCGGTATATGCCCTGGCAATTTTTAATGCACCATTTGTAGCATCTGAACCATTTTTGCTAAATTTTACCATTTCAGCATTTTCAAACATTTCGAGAAATGTTTCTGCACATTCGAGCTCAATTTTATTTGGCCTTCCGAAATTGGTACCCAATAACATTTGGTTGTATGCAGCTTTAACTACCGGTTCAAAATTATGACCAAGTGTTACACTGCGTAAACCCATTGCATATTCAATGTATTCATTTCCATCAACATCCCAAACATGACAACCCTGGCCCCTGTCAATATAGACAGGCATCGACTCAGGAAACTGATCATCGCCCTTAGCATATGTGTGAGCACCCCCTGGAATAATGGTATTAAACCTATTTTGCAATTTCAATGATTCCTTAAATTTCATAATATCTTTTATGATCTATTAATTTAACAATGGAGATTTTTGAGCGAAAACAACTCTGACATTTCCTGAATTATCAGTTGTTGAATTTATTTTCTGAAATATCAAGGTTTTTTGAAGTAGTTTGATTACAAAGTCGCCCTGCCCCACTCCAACCTCAAAAACAAGCCAACCCTGCGGGGCTAAAAACCGAGGCGAATCAGCAATTAATTTCTGGATAATTTTTACACCCAACATACCTCCGTCAAAAGCAAGAACTGGTTCATTTGATGAAATCTCAGGATTCATTTTAACCACTTTTGCACTGGAAATATATGGTGGATTGCAAACAATTAAATCAATTTTCCCGTGAAATTTATTAGATTCAAATTCAGAAAACAAGTCACTTTTAAAAACTTTTACCTGTTCGTTTTGAGTCAACAATTCAATATTTTCCCTTGTAAGTGCTACTGCTTCTTCCGAAATATCAGAAGCATATACTTTACACTTTGTATTTAAACATGAAATGGAAATACCTAAATTTCCGGCACCACAACAAACATCAAAAACAATTGCATTTCCTTTTGATTTGGTTATTATATGCGATAATTCAAGTGCCTTTTTTCCCAGTATTTCAGTTTCCTTACGTGGTATTAATGCACGTTTATCGGCTTTAAATTCAATACCCATAAAACTTTGCCTCTGAGTAATATATGCAAGTGGAATATTTTTCAATCTGAAATCAATCAGTTTATTTAATTTTTTCAATTGATCTTCATTTAACTCAGGAAGCGAAACATTACCTGCTTTTTCAGCAGAAACAGGTAATCCAGCGGCGGCTAACCACAGAGCTTTTATTGTTGATTCAAGATTTTCTTCCGGTTTATCATCCAAAAACTGGAGTTTATCTTTTAGTTCAACATTGATTTTGCTGAAAACTTCAGTTACGTTCATTTTACAACTGTACTTTTTAGAATTTTCTTATCGATCTTACCGTTTGTGCTTTTGGGCATTTCATCAAGGAAATAGATTTTTTGAGGCACCATAAAATTCTCTAATCTCGAAGCACATTCTTTTTGGATATCCTTTTCAACTAAATCAGAATTAGGATAATTTGTTACGAATGCAACTATCGACTCGCCCATAATTTCATCAGGTATCCCAATTACCGCGACTTCTTTTACACCTTCGATTTTATAAATTATATTTTCAATTTCAACCGGACTAACCTTTTCTCCCCTTGTTTTAATAATATCGTCGTTTCTTCCCAAAAAATAGAGGAATCCTTCTTCGTCCATTTTAAACCAATCGTTAGAGCACAAAATCCTTTCGCCCGGCAAAAATCCAGGTTTTAGCATTTCTTCACTAAGTGCTTCTTTGTGCCAATATCCTAACATGACATGGGGCCGCGAATATGCAAAATTCCTTTCTCATTGGCAGCAACCGGTTTTCCTTCAGGCGACAATAAAAAAACCTCAGTTCCGGGGATTGCTTTTCCAACTGAGGCGGGTTTAAGATCGACCAATTCAGGTTCAAGATAGCATACTCTTTTACATTCGGTTAAACCGTACATTTTGAAAATCAATGCATTGGGGAATATTTTTTTAAGATCAGGGATAAATTCGGCCGGTAAGGCAGCAGCAGTATTTGTAACTTTTTCGATGCAATCGAACTTTAAATTAGACTTTTTGTTTGCGGCGATCAACATAGCATAAATAGTTGGAACGCCCGGGAATACCGTTGGTTTGTACTTTTCAATTTGTTTATAAATGGTGGATTGAAAAATAAATGATTGCTCAACAATTAGGGAACCGCCAATTGTAACTGCCATCAAAAGCTGATAAAGTCCATAATCAAATGCAAGCGGAGAAAGTAAAATCATCCGGTCCTTTTCAGTCAAACGAAGGTATTCGATCAAGCTCCAACTTGTGAAAACCATTGATTGATGAGTCATCATCACACCTTTTGGAAAACCAGTACTACCAGAAGTGTAAATTAAAGCTGCCAAATCATTAGATTAAGTTTAAAACAGTATTTGAATCTTTTAAAGCTGAGGTTAACTCATGATTCAATCCGCTTTCCGAAATCAGAGCTTTAGCGCCACTGTCATTTAAAATGTAACTTAACTTATCGGCTTTGGTTTGAGGATTAATAACCAGAAAAACCGCCCCGGCTAATGTGATTCCATAAATTGAAACAACATTATGCCATGAATTATTCATATAAATCGCAACCCGATCACCCTTTTTAACTCCTGAAATCGCGAGGTAATTCGCCAGTTTTTCTGCAGATTCTTTCAGTTCGAAATATGTATATTCCTTCGACTTTACAATAATTGCAGTTTTAGAGGGAAAATTTCCGGCAGAAATTAGAAGTGCTTCCCCAAGTAATCGTTGCGGTATTTTTAACATGGTATAAAAGAATATCAATATTTTATTGGCGACATCCTCAAGTAATCGGTAGTTTTTATTTTACGAACAAAACCATTAAAAACACTTTGTACTTCTTTACCCGTCATTCCTACAACTTCTCCAACTTCTTCGGCATCGAAATTATTTTCAAATGCATACCAAAGCAAATCCATTAGATAAAAAGGCATTTGAAAGAAAAATTCCTCCTGAGTTTGTTCAGCTGAATAAGTATCAGTTGTTGGAGTGCGGTCAATAATTTCCTGTGGTATATCCAAATATCGGGCAATTTGATAAACCTGTGTTTTGTATAGATGGGCGATTGGCATAACATCCGCCCCTCCGTCACCATGTTTAACAAAAAAACCCTGTTCTACTTCGTGTTTGTTTGGAGTGCCAATCACTGCATAGTGCATTTTTTCGGCATAATAATATATCATCGACATTCGTGTTCGTTGCTTAAAGTTGGAGGCGGCTACTATTTGGAGATATTCCGCAAGGGGTAAAATCTTGCTGTTTTTTTCGCCACGAGAATCAATAATTGTCGCATTAAAAATTGCAGGCAAACTAGGGTTTAATGGATTTGGTGTAATTCCGATTTTGAATTTATAATTTAACGGATCATATTCAGAAAATACTTTTTTAACCGCTTCATCCCGCCTTTTATAACAGTTTAACCCATCAAGCGCATCTGAAATTTCTTCTATCTCATATTGAATGTGAAATTTGTCTGCCAACTTTTTGGCAAGTTCTAAACTCTCGGGGCTTGAATCCCTTTCGGGCAACATTAACCCTTTTATTTTATCAGAACCTAATGCCCTAACAGCCAGTGCCAATGTTACAGAAGAATCAATTCCTCCACTTATTCCAATAATACCACCTTTTCTTCTTAATACTTTTAGAATATCATTTTTAAGATTATTACATATGGCATTAACTGTTGATTCAATATCGTGAATTTTTAAAATATCTTTAGTAAAATTAGGTTTCACTTCCATGTTTTTATCAATTATAATTTTTTTCAGATTGCAGGGTATATTTTGTCAGGATACTATTATCAAGATATTTGAATTCCTTAATAAACTGTTTATATAATAGTTGAGTTGAAATTATTGCAGTTAAAGCAATGTTATCTATTTCAGAATATGCTTTTCCTGAATTCATTTTAGCGAGTAATTTTTCTACCGATTCCGGATTAAAAATATCTGATTCCAACAATGATTCGGCAGAAAGCATTTCCATTACAAATTCAGGTGCATCGATTCCCAGGAAACTGCTCAATATTGGCGCCCTGTATGCTTGTTTTGGCCTGTTCAAAATTTCTTCAGGTAATTTCCCGATCATCATTTTTTTTAAAAGCACTTTTCATTCAACACTTTCAATTTGAAATCAGGGGGTAATGAGGCACAAAATTCGATAATGCGATGATCAAGAAATGGATATCTGCCTTCGACTGAATTGGCCATTCCCATTCGATCTCCCTGCGAAGACAAAAGATAACCTGATAAAAAAACCACCATTTCTATATATTGTGCTTTTGCAAGAGGATCCATCTTATCCATTTGTCCGCTCAGGTTTGTCATCAAATTTTTATATGGATCAAAATTTAAAAGTTTCTCCTGTGTTTTTTTGCTGAAATGATTCTTTATGTTTGACGTATTTTTCCATCTCAATAAATGGGAATAAATGGGAGAATCGGTTTCACTTAATTTATATCCAAAGAACATTTTAAGTGCATTTGGATTTGCATTTTGCAAAGCTGTTATATACGGATAAAGCCTTTTAAGCAACAAAGGGCGAATCCTCGATTTCGGGTTTTTTGCCCAAAAATGCCTAATCTTATTTTCTTTGAAGATGTTATAACCAGCCAGTAGTTCATCAGCACCTTCACCAGTTATTACAACTTTTATATTGTGTTCTCTTACCTTTTTTGAAAGGCTAAACATTGGAGAAGGTGAAGTACGCAAAATAGGCATTTCGCAATGCCAAACAACTTGTGGGAAATTCTCGGCTACTTCTTTTGTGGTACAAGTATGGCTGACGTGTTTGGTTTCGAAATAATTTGATGCAATGTTTTGAAAATACGTTTCGTCAAATTCCTTTTCAGTAAATCCAACTGAAAATGTTTGTAAAACCCTTGGCTCAATTTTTTTAATATATGCAGTTGTTATACTTGAATCGATACCTCCGCTAAGATATGTAGCAACAGGAACATCTGCCCGTAAACGAATTCTTACAGAATCTTGAAAAAGTTCCTCAAACTTTAATATAGCTTCCTGAAACGTACCCTGATAATAATTTTCCTTTGTAGCAAAATTAAGTTCCCAGTATCTTTTTATTGTTATTTGATTGTTTTTAAATTTAATAAAATGCCCTGGTGGACACTCTTTTACACCTTTGAATATAGTGGTTGGAGAAATTGTAGTCCAAAATGTAAATGTTTCGGAAATACCTTCCTCCAATAATTCGCGGTTAACTTTTTCATGTTCAAATATTGCCTTAATTTCCGAAGCAAAAACAAATAAATCGGGAGTATAGTAATAAAATAAAGGCCTTATACCAACTCTATCCCTGGCTAAAAAAAGTTCCTGATTTTTTTTATCCCAAATTGAAAATACAAATTGTCCGTTCAATTTTGACAAGCATTCTTCTCCAAATTCTTCATATAAATGGACAATAACCTCGGTATCACTTTGTGTCCTGAATTTATGCCCTTTTTCTTCCAGTTCTTTTCGAAGTTCAACATAATTAAAAATCTCTCCGTTAAATACAATCCATAAAGATAAATCTTCATTCGGCATTGGTTGGTGACCACCCTCAATATCGATGATACTCAATCGAACACTGCCAAAACCCAAATTGTTATTTGTGTATATGCCGCATTCATCAGGACCTCTATGATTAATGCGCGTCAGCATTCTGTTTAAAACCGTTACTTTGGCATTTTCGGTTTTATCCATGTATCCTGCAATTCCGCACATAAATTTGCTTATTGAATAATTTTCTTTTTAGCAATAAATGCTACAATGGCGTTAATTGATTCGAAATTTACTTCGTTCAATTCATCATTTTCTACCTCTACGCCAAATTCTTCATCTAAAAAACTAATCAGAGAAAGAAAGCCTAATGAGTCAAATATACCCTCTTCGAAAATAAGTGTGTCTTCCCTTATTTTATCAATGTCTGTAAAAGTAATTTCAGAGATAAAATTCCTAAGTTGTTCGATTTGCATGATAGCTATTTCCATAAATTGTATGTTGTTAAAAGTGTTTCTGGATTTAAAGTTTTGAGGATTTAAACTTTGTATATTAACATATGTGGTTACTCGGTAAGAAATAAAATTTATTCGCGTTTTTCAAGTTGCCATTTCAACATTAAATTTTCAAGGCTTAAATCTGCATACATCCTTTTTAACCTGTCATTCTCCTCTTTGAGCTTAATTAAATAAAGACTGTCATTTGCAGAAGAGCCACTATATTTTGCTTTCCAATTATAAAATGTAGCCTGACTTATACCATACTCTTTTATAATATCTTGTATGGTTTTTCCATTTTTATACTCTTGCAGCACTTTTTGTATTTCAGATTTCTTAAACCTTCTTTTTAGCATTTCCGTGATTTTAAAAATAACTATATAATTTAATATATATCATCAAATCAATGAATTGACAATAAATAATTTTTAGAATTTTCTATTTAATTATTAGAATTTAATTTAATTCCAATAAACTTTTATAACACCCTAAAAACGCAATTTTATATAAGTTCAGAATTTATATTTGTTTAAAAAAATTCAAGGGTTCCCCATTGTCACTCACACAAAATGACTATTAACTAAGGAATCAAATACATGTTTAAGATTGTTTTCTAAATTTGAAAATATCGCCCATAATCAGAACTTCCTCCATTGATGGAAACAATTTCCGAATTATAATTGAATTTTCCAATTGTGATTATTATAAATATTAGAATTTATAAGAATAATTTGAACCAATTTTTTTATTAAAATATACACATCTAAATGAATATCTGATAATTAAATGCATCCAACACTATAAAATAATTTCATTTGTGAAACGTGATTTATTCCCCGAATGGGACAATTAATACATTCTCGGGACGCTTTCAATTTGATATTAAATTTTAATATTCAACATTATATTGCCAAATAATAACGCAATTAACTTACATATCAACCATACATATATCCGAAATATGAATATCCGCCATTTCAAATTATTTAAACTAAGCAGAAACCAAAGAAATTATTACACTATTAATAATCAATCATTTATTCCAATCTGATCAAAAATAAAAGCATATTCCAATGCAGTTTCCTTAATCCATTCAAAACGTCCTGAAGCACCTCCATGTCCATAATCCATATTAATACGAAATATTAAAGGATTCTTGTCGGTTTTCATGTCTCTGAGCTTAGCAACCCATTTTGCTGGTTCAAAGTATTGAACCTGTGAATCGTGCAAGCCTGTAGTAACCAATAAAGCTGGGTAATCCTTGGTTTCAACATTATCGTATGGCGAATATGATTTCATGTAATAATAGTATTTCTCTTCCTTTGGATTACCCCATTCGTCAAATTCTCCTGTAGTTAACGGAATACTTTCATCAAGCATGGTTGTAACCACATCAACAAACGGGACAGCCGCAACAACACCTTTATATAACTCAGGCTTCAGATTGATACAAGCGCCCACTAAAAGTCCACCAGCACTGCCACCCATTGCAAAAAGTTTTTGGTTGTTTGTATATTTTTCATCAATTAAATACTGTGCGCAGTCGTTAAAATCTGTAAACGTATTCATTTTATTAAGCAACTTACCTTGATCATACCAGGTACGTCCGTTAATTTGACCACCCCTGATATGTGCAATTGCATAGACAAAACCGCGATCAAGCAACGGAAGAATAGAAAGCCTGAAAGAAGGATCCATTGTAGCGCCATAAGATCCATAACCATATATCAATGCAGGATTATTTCCATTTTTCTCCATTCCTTTTCGGTAAACTATCGACATCGGAATTTTAGTGCCATCCATTGCTGTAGCATAAATCCTTTTAGTTTCGTAATTATTCTGATCAAACCCGCCAAGGACCTCAACCCTCTTCATCAAAGTCCGCTCTTTAGTAACTATATTAAAATCAAATATTGAATTTGGTGTTGTCAGTGATGTATAACTAAATCTAAAAACATTGCTTTCATAATCCATGTTTACATTGGACTGTACAGCATACACTTCTTCGTCAAAATCAATGTAATATTCTTCTGATTTCCAAGGAATTATTCTTAGCCGAACAATACCTTCCTTCCTTTCCGAAACAACAAGGTAGTTTTTAAACAAATCAAAATCTTCTAAAAAAACATCTTCTCTATGTTGAATAACCTCCTCCCAATTTTCTACTTCAGTTTTGTTTACAGGGGTTTTAACAAGTTTGAAATTTTGGGAGTTTAAATTAGTCCGTATATAAAAATAGTCGCCGAAATGATCTACAGCATATTCCAACCCCCTGATTCTGGGCTGGATTATTTTAAAACTTCCATTTGGGTTATCAGCATCCAAGAATCGAAATTCAGACGTCAAAGTGCTTTGGCATGCAATTATTAAATACTTATCCGATTTGGTTTTATAAATATATGTAACAAAAGTTTCGTCCGCTTCATAATAAACTTCAATGTCACTTTCAACCGGGGTTCCCAGTGTGTGTTTCATTATTTTTTCAGAACGAAGAGTAACTTCATCCTTGAGCATATAAAAAACTGTTTTGTTATCATTTGCCCATGTTACTCCACCAGTTGTGTTTGGAATAACATCGCCAAGAACTTCTCCTGTTAAAATATTTTTGAAATAAACGGTGTATTGCCGGCGGCTAAGGGTATCAACTCCATAAGCAACGATTTCATTGTCAGGACTAACACTTGAACTACCGATTGCAAAATATTCAAAATCTACGGCCATTTTATTAACATCAAGTAATATTTCTTCTTTGGCATCCAATGTTCCTTTTTTACGGCAATTCAGGTAATATTCCGTTTCAGGCACTGTCCGGGTATAATAGAAATATCCGTTTTTCATGTATGGAACTGAATTATCCTCTTGCTTAATTTTTGATTTGATTTCTTCAAAAAGTTTTTCCTGCAAAGGCTCAGTATGTTTCATTACCGCATCGGTGTATGCATTTTCAGCTTCCAAATGTGCAATTACTTCCGGGTTATCACGATCTCTCATCCAGTAATAATTATCAATTCGTGTATCTCCATGAATAGTTAGTTCTTTTAGTATTTTTTTCGCAACCGGCGGCTTTACTTCAATTTTCGAAGTACATGAAATGGCAATGATTGCAATTGCCAAAAAACTAAATATCTGTTTTTTCATTTTATACTTGAATTATTATTTATTCATTAAAAGTTTACTTTTTTACTCGTTCATGTATTTAAGCATTCACGCATTCATGCATATCTTCTACCTGTGAAATTTTTCAGAAATGAATTTCAAACCGTCGTACAAACCTGTTCTCCAGTATCCCCATTCATGAGAACCCTGCCTTACACGATATTCATGCGGTATTCCCAAATCACGCATTTTTACATGTAACGCCGAATTTCCTTTATATAAAAAATCATCATCTCCACAATCGATATAAAATCTGATTGATTTTAGTTTATCCTTGTCAACTGTATCAAGCAAATGAAGCGGACTGTTTGCTTTCCAATGCTCACTCACTTTTCCTTCTGGTTTTGGACCGTAAATATTTTTAAAATAACCATCGTAATCGTTGTTTGCCATAATTTCCTCGTCAGTAAAAGTCCCGGAACTCATTGCCACACAACTTGAAAACATTTCTGTATTGCGTATTGATAAAGTTAGCGCACCATATCCGCCCATTGAAAGCCCGGCAATAGCACGAAATTCCTTCTGTGCCCGAATTCGATATTGTTTCTCGATAAAAGGAATAAATTCCTTGATAAACATATCCTCCCAGGGATCTTTGCCATCGAAACTGTTAACATACCACGTAACTTTTCCATCGGGCATTACAATTATACATGACGAAAAATCGCCGTTTGCAATGCCTTTATCAGCTATTGAATTTGCTTCTCCAAACTGAATCCATCCGGTTTCATCATCCGAATAACCATGCAATAAATAAAGTACAGGATAACTGCGTTCTGAGGTTTCATAATCCGCGGGCAGATAAACCGAGTATTCAACAGGATATCCAACTTTTTTGCTTTCGAATTTTAATGATTCCAAAACTTTACCAGTTTGCGAAAATCCATAAATACGGCTGCAACAGCGAAAAATTAGAACCAATAATTTTTTCATTTTTGAATAATTTTTGTTGAAATACAAAGCTATCAATAAATGGATAAACGGTGTTAGATAAGCTTTTAAAATTATCATTTACAAAATTTTGTTAAGTTTGGAACACAACATTAAACATTTCCAAATGAAAACAAATTTTTTATTTTTGCTTGCAATCATCGTATGTATTTGCTTCATGCACCAACAATCAACCGTTGATAAGTTTCAAATCCGACAATTTTCAAATTGATATCGACAAAAGGAAACATAATCCAATTGACTGACATTAAAAATAATAAAAATTATCTTTCAACAGATACTATTGCACCACTTTTAATCTGTATCGATAAATTCAAAATTATTTACCCGGTTTCGGCTTCATTTGAAAGTGAAATCCTTTCTGTTACGTTTGAAAAAAATCTGAAGCAAAAATTAAAGTCGAACAAAAACCAACGCACATCACTTTTGAACTTATTGACTTCAGTTCTCCTGAAAATATTGAATTAATTATTTGGGGACCTATTCCAACTACCATTCGAAAAATAATCGGAGAAACAGTTGGTGTGGTTCGGGGAGATGAATTTGCAATCGGAATTCAGGCACTAAATCCAAAAACATTGGGTGGTTATCCATGGACCGACAACGACTGCATGCCGCAATTCGACATTTTTGAGCAGGAAGATTATTCCGATCTAAGTGAAGAAAACAAACGGGAAACCTTGTACCGGGTTGAAGCTGCCAAACCCGAAAAATTTGGAAGTACATTACAGGCGTACTGCAGAAACCGAACTGAAGAACGAATTATTGAAAATCTAAGTCATAAAAAATATGTTTCGCCGGTTTATGACGATGGGGGAATTATCGGATCAAAAATTGCCTTGTTTGGCTGCCCCGTTGATAAAACTCTTGAAATTCTTGGAAATATTGAAGTTGCTGAAGGTCTCCCCCATCCAATGATTGACGGTGAATGGGGAAAACAGTCGCGAACTGCATCTGCCGCTTATTTAATTTATGGTTATAATGAAAAAAATATTGAAGAAGCAATTGCCTATACAAAACAAGCCGGGTTGCGTTATTTATATCATCCCGGCCCGTTTAAAAACTGGGGGCATTTTGAATTGAACGAGGCTGAATTCCCCAATGGCTGGGATGGTTTGAAAATGTGTGTTGAAAAAGCAGAAAAGGAAGGTATTTATTTAGGACTTCACACATTATCCAATTTTACAACAACAAATGATCCTTACGTAACACCTGTTCCCGACCCACGATTGGCAAAAGTTGGATCTTCAGTTTTAACCGAAAATATTGATGCCACACAAACAGAAATCCCAATTCAGTCGCCCGATTTTTTTAATCAATACGAAAACAATAATTTACATGGAGTAATGGTTGGCCAGGAACTTATCCGCTACGACAAAGTTTCGGATTCGGCGCCATGGAAATTATTGAATTGCCAACGTGGTGCATGGGAAACAAAAGCGCAGGCACACGAAAAAGATGCTGAAATTGGTAAACTCGCTGACCATGGCTACAAAGTTTTTCTCACCAATCCCGAATTAAGTATCGAACAGGCAAAACGACTTGCTGAATTATACAATTACTGTGGATTGCGCCAGATTTCGTTTGACGGGTTGGAAGGAAACCGCTCGACAGGAATGGGTAACTATGGCGAAATTTTATTTACCAAAACCTGGTGGGACAACCTTTCCGAAGATGAAAAAAGTCACATGATAACTGACGCAAGCCGGACCACCCATTATTTCTGGCACATTTACAGTCGGATGAACTGGGGCGAGCCCTGGTACGCCGGGTTCAGGGAAAGCCAAACCGAATACCGCTTGAAAAACCAGCAATATTTTCAGCGCAATTTAATGCCCGGAATGTTGGGCTGGTTTAGCATGCGCAACAACACTCCGGTTGAAGATATCGAATGGATGCTTGCCCGCTCAGCCGCGTTTAACGCAGGTTATGCTTTTGTTTCCGACGACAGGGCAATGAAAACAAACGGACAGGCCGGCGAAATTTTAAAACTCATTGGCGAGTGGGAAAAAGCACGCATGGGAAATGCCTTTTCAGAAGAACAAAAAGAACGGATGAAAGACATTAACAATGAATTCAGTCTTGAAACAACCGGGGAAAACCAATGGAATTTAAGACAAATTCAATCTTTCAAATTCAAACACGAAGATAAAGTCCGCCAACCCGGCGAACCGCTTTTCTCCACTTTTAAATTTGAAAATCAGGAAGAAAATGCCAATCTGTATTTCATACTAACTGCCACAGATGCTACTATTTCGAAACTGAAAATAGAACTTGACAACAACAAGGAAATTGAAATACCGGTTTCGTTGAACGCAGGCCAGTCGGCAAAATATACAGGGGGAGATTGGATTGAAATACTGGATGAGTATCTTAAAAAATCCGGCGGATTTAAAGTCAATCCCGATGATTTCAAATTATCGAAAGGGAAATCATTCAATAATTTTCGATTGCACTTTTCTGATAAAAGAAAAGAACCGGCTGCAAAATTAGAAGTAAGAATTCCGCGAAAAAGAAGAATTGAAGGGGAATTAGTTATTTTGGGGAGTGCAAGAATGTGAGAATGCATGAATAGAAAATAAAGCTTCATACTGAGGTAACAGACTTCATTACCGAAAGTAGAATCTTCTGAGAGTGTAGTATTTATTAGGCGACGTTACTGGTATCTATCAGGAAGAACCGCATTTCGATTATCGGCGAATCGGAATGCGCCGCACCCGGTTCACTTCCAAGGGTGACGCGGATTCCGATCCGCGTTTATAATTTTCATCAAATAGCCTTTCTACAGGTTGGCAATGAATTCACCACACACAATGAATGCAATTGCTTATCCAAATATTTATTCTGAAATTGGACGTTAAAAAATTCAATGAATACTTTTCAGTTTATTCGAAGCAACAATTACTTTCCATTGATAATTTTCGCTGTATCAATGGGATTTTTAGAGGCAATTGTTTTGTTTACCTTCGTGAGTTGTATTACCCTTATGGTTTTCAGTTTCCGTTAAAAGAAATGTCACCTGCAATAATCATTATTGAATGGACACGTGAAATCTGTACACTTTTAATGCTTGGTTCTGTAGCATGGATTTCCGGTAAAATACTCATAAAACGATTTTCAGTTTTCTTTTCATATTTGGTGTTTGGGATATAATCTATTATATCGGGTTGAAAGTATTTCTCGACTGGCCGGAATCGCTGCTAACATGGGATATTTTATTTCTGATACCAATTACCTGGGTAGGGCCTGTTCTGGCACCGGTATTATGTTCTCTCCTGATGATTTTTTTTGCAGTGATATTAGACAAATTGATTTTAAAAAATAATCTGAAAAAACTGATTCGAAAAGAATGGATATTACTAATTACCGGAGCTGCATTTATATACTTCACGTATACAATCGATTTTGGAATGATATTAATAAATGGTCATTTTTTTGCATGATTTTTCCAATCTTCCGAAAAATCCTGAATTTTTAAAAATCCTATCTAACTGGATTCCTTCGCATTTCAACTGGACAGTGTTTGCCGCAGGTTTCATTATAATTTGTTCTTCGATCTGGTTGATTGTTAAAAGGAGCAAAGACATTTAATTATTTATTTCGAAGGACTTGAAAGTGCAAAAAATGCAGAAAGATTGCTTTTGAAAATTACATCTGCCTTCAGTTTTTATACTAATATTTCTTTAAATTATTTCCTTTCGACTTTTACCTTTTGCCTTTTCACTTTAGCCTTTTCACTTTTTTTCTATCTTTAGCTCATTGACTTAACGAACCAAAAAATCATGATTGCTGTTTTCGTCGCCTATCTTGTTATTTTAATCGGAATTGTTGCCTGGTCGGCCCGTCGCTCAAAAACCAACAACGACTTTGTTTTGGGAGGCAATAAAATATCGGGATATTCACTTGCTCTTTCTGAACGGGCAACCGGTGAATCGGCATGGTTACTTTTGGGGTTGACAGGACTTGCCTACTCGGAGGGAATGGCTGCAATTTGGGTGGCAATTGGTTGTGTTTCGGGTATTTTGTTTTTATGGACTTTTTTGGCCGAACCCTTGCAAAAACTCAAGGAACAAACCGGGGCATTAACAGTTCCAGGACTTTTCTCAAAAAGATTTGACGGCACAAACCGTAGTTTTGGAATCCTTTCTTCACTCATAATTATCTTCTTTTTTATCCTTTATATCGCGGCACAATTTAGCGGTGCCGGAAAAATTTTCAACGATACATTTAATATCGATCCGTTTTGGGGAATGGTGATCGGCTCCCTGCTTGTTACTGTTTACACCATGTTGGGCGGATTTATTACAGTTGTTGCTACCGATGCATTCCAGGCAATTTTAATGGTGGTTACCTGTGTTGTTTTGCCTATTATCGCCTTGCAAATTGCCGCTACCTACAATATCAGCATCGCAGAAACAATTCAGCAGGCAAGTTATACTGTACAGTTAAATGCAGGAACAGCGAAGCAAGCTACAGGATGGTTGATGATTCTGAACGGATTGAGCTGGGCATTTGGATATACAGGCCAGCCACAATTATTGGTACGAATGATGGCAAGGCAAAGTAAAAGCAACCGGCAAAGCAGGTGGGTTGCAGTTTTGTGGACTTTGATGGCCTACATTGGCGCTTTTATGATTGGGATTATCGGCTACAAACTGGTTCAGGCAGGAGCTTTGGGTGATGCCGCCGCAATTGTTGCGACTGATTCAAAAATTATGCCGGTTATGGTAATAACTTTAGTTAATCCAATTCTGGCCGGAATACTTTTGTCGGGCGCCGTTTCAGCAATGATGTCAACTGCCTCGTCGCAATTGATGGTTGTTTCTTCATCAATGACAGAAGATTTTTATGTTCATGTTGCAAAAAGGAAACTTGAAGAAAAACGGATGCTACTTCTGAATAAAATTCTCACACTTGTTGTTGGGCTTGTTGGATTTTTACTTGCCATTACAATGGAAGATACGGTTTATGGATTGGTTTCTTACGCCTGGAGTGGAATTGGTGCTTCATTCGGTCCGGCAATTGTTTTGCTGATTTTCTGGAAAAAACTGTCGCGCGCAGGGGTTTTTGCAAGTTTAATTACCGGAACATTATCAGCAGTTATTTGGAAAACATGGCTGCTTGAGCCCACGGGAATTTCGGAAAGATTAGCCAGCTACCTGCTGGCCTTT
>JADIYN010000079.1 GCA_016705335.1 Draconibacterium sp.
AAATAAAATTTGGTTTTAAAATGATGTTTTTAAAACCCGGATTTTCGGGATCGGAGAAAAATGCCGCCCAACCCTTTGTAAAACCATGCACAATTTCTCAAACATAATATGGTTCATCATTAAATCTCTGTCGGATGTAACCTTGATACCGTAAAGTGTTGTTGCACCATTTTTATCCACAACCCCACGATGGGTAGGTTTCCTGTATTTGCTTCAGCATGTGATTCAGCATATCCATTTCCGCTCAAAGCATTCAAAGGTGCTTTTGTCCCGTAATCCCACGTCAATGTTTGTTATCCCTGAATTACACGGTTAGCAAGATTTTCAGCTACTTTACTTTTAAACTATCGGGAACAATTCCCCAGTACAAAGCAGCACTCCAACTCAGTTTGCGAGCCACTTCCGTAAATCCGTTCTTTGTTCAAGTATTTTTATTGATGGCATTTTTATTTTTCTACTAATCCGGTGTATTTCTCAAAGTCAGATTGTTTTCCAAAAAGTTGAGTAGCTTTTGCTAAACAGCGATCGGTGTAATAATAAACCCAGGAGATAAACTCTTTCGGAGATTTCGATTTTGCGAGAAACAATCACCCAATCCCCGTCAGTTGATCCTTCAGGGCTTTCTGAATTGATGTGGATCGATATACCGTCTTTATGTTTTCGTAGAACAGGTCAGCAAATGCGAATCGCCATAAAAAAGACCAACATCCATGGGATAGTGCATTGTACTTGTCCAGTCGGGTCCATTTGCCCAGGTATATCCCCACCCGCTTGTCGGGATTATTGCAGGCAACACGCCATTTGGTTGTTGTTCATCGCGGTGGTCGGCTAACCATTTTTCATAAATCGTAATACCGTCAAAATTAGCTAATCCTTTCAATTGCAATATGCGCGCATCGCCGGTCCAACCGTTTTCGCGTTGCCCGGACAATCGGTTGGGTAGCCAAGCAAATTGGATAAATATGAACACGGTAATTTGTGGCTTCCCATATTTTATCAGGGTTGGGTTCGACGATTTAATTTCACCGGCGACTGGAATATCGCTGTGCATGAAATATGCTGTCAGGCTTTCTTTGTTCAGTTCAATGGGTCTGTTGCTTTTCACCTCAACAAATTGAAACCCTTTATAATTGAAATGGGGCATAAATTCATCTTCCCCGCCGCTTAATATCGAATGGTCGCAATTATAACGGATCGGTTTAAACAAGTTGGCGGTAATGTAATCGATATTTGACAAATCTTTTTACCATTTTCCCCAAACGCTCGGCACGAATAACTGTTCAGTTCCTTCAGCACCATTTATTTTCAGTTTTGTTACGCCTGAAATATTCCTGCCAAAATCAAAAACGAATTGAATTTGGTGATTTTCGCTAGCACGAATTTCCCGGACATTCCGGATGGGATGGATTTTGCGCAACAATATTGTTTGATGGCGAACTGACAGGGATTGCCGTTTGCCAGCTTGAATCATCAAACCCCGGTTTGTTCCAACCGTTTTGCTTTAGCCGTGCATCCTGATGTTCTGCAGTATAAATACTATTGAAAATATCGCTTTAATGTGTTTTCCAATCGATGTCTGATGAAATAATTTGTTTTGTGCTGTCAGAATAAGTGATATGTAAATCCATGCAAAATTTTGGGCGGGCACGCCAAGGAGCTTCATGGAAATACCAAACAGCAGTGGATTGATGATTGTACCAGCCATTTCCGAGTAAACCTAGCATTTCCCTTCTTGGAGCATTACGTAACGTCGTCGAAGCTTGATACACTATTCGTCTGTCAAAGCGCGTGTATATTGGGTTTGTTTGCCGGTGGTTACCTACTTTTTCGCCGTTAATAAATAATTCATATAAACCGCCAACCGCAATATAAGCATAGGCAGATTGAATAGTTTTCGAAGCAGTAAATTCTTTGCGGAACCAGGGAGCAGGTTTTAAATTAATATCGCGGGAATCGCTTATCCAGTCGCCTTGCCAGATTTTACTCATTCATCATTCCCGTTTCGAAACCCGAAACTGACGACCACTGACGTTACCATTGTCCTAGATTTAACGCACCTAAATACTTTGCAAAGATTTAACGAAGTTCGGCAAAACAGCCATTGAAAGTCAATATTTATTTTCCTGAACCCAAACGATTTCTTTCTCCCTTTTCAATTGCAAAGCGAATCCGGTTCCAACAAGCATTTCATAAGTAGATTGATATTTCCCCGGTTTATCGAAGAAATCTGCCAAACCAAGCGGGGAGAAGGTGAATCAATCCCAACCGGACTTGATAAATGACTTCAAATTCGTAATTATAACTTCATTTTTCGATTTATGGCATGAAGCCGATTAATACAAGTACCCTAACAAAAAGGGAAAAAGTTAACTCATGAAACTTTTGAATAATTCATTGATCACGGTTTGGATATAAAGATAATTGAAAATTTGAACCAATTCAATATGCCTGTGTTTTTAAGGTAAAAACAATATTTTTCCAGAATGTAACAGCAGGTACTTTCTTCTGAAAATTTCATTTAATTGCACCTACTAAAAAAAATAAAAAACGGAATTTTATTCAACCCGAAAACTGATGTCTCATGAGGACACTTACATTTTTGGAGATAGTACCCGGAATCGACAATATTATTTCTATTTCGATAATAACCGACCGTTTGCCCCAGGAAAGTCAAAACGCACAACGAACAATCGGCTTGCTGCTGGCGCTGGTAATGCGGATTATTTGCTTTCGTTTATTACTTTATATAAATTCAAAATGAAAGAACCGCTTTTTACGGTTGCCGAACACCCGTTTTCGGTGCGTGATTTAATTTTATTTCTGGGCGGAACTTTTCTGTTAGGTAAAAGTGTTTCAGAGATTCACGAAAAAGTAGAGGGTGGCCACGAACATAACGTTTCAACTAAAAAACATTCATTGCTTATGTAACTTTCAGATTTTGGTGCTTGATATCGTGTTTTCATTCGATTCGATATTAACAGCAATCGGGCTCCAAACAATTGCCAATTATGATTACTGCTATAATAATTGCAATGATTGTTATGATATATTTTGTTGAAATAATCAGCCGTTTTTCATTAATAAGCATCCTACTTTTTAAAGTACTTGCTCTCATTCTTAATCCTCATCGGGTCCATGCTTATTTTGGATGGTTTCCATTTAAAAATTTAAAAAAGGCTATATTTATTTTGCACTGTTCTTTTCGGTAATGGTGGAAATGATAAATATGAAATTGAGGAAAAAGGAAAAACCTGTAGCTTAATTTATTTTTTTTCAATGTAACATCTGTTACAATCATGTTACATACATGATGTCGGGAACTACGTCACAATTAGAAACTACATTTAATTTAAACAGTACCTGGTTGGGATTTTACAATTGCCATTGCAATTATCGGAACAATCGCAGGTACATTATAATAAGTAACCTGCCGAAAAATTTGGACGCCGCCGTTCATTAATTGTATTGGCCGGTTTGTTTGCCAGTTCTACAATTGGAAGTGCAACCGCTTTTAACTGGGAAATGCTTTGTTTTTAGGTTTATTACAGGCGTATTTCTTGGTTGTATTACAGTAGTCAATACCAATGTTTATTGCCGAAATTTCGCCGGCAAAAAACGCGGACAGTTGGTTTTGCTCAATCAGTTTTTGTGGTTTCTGCAATCTTTTAGCATTTGTGGTTAATTATCTTTTGGCACAGGCTTTTACTGAATCATCATGGCGTTGGATGATTGGAGTTGAATTTATTCCATCTATCGTGTTTTTGGGTTACTTTTTTTAGTTCCTGAAAGTCCCCGCTGGTTGGTTAATCAAAACCGCAGCGAGGAAGCATTAATTGTTTTACCCGTGTAAAGCTGAAAATCCTGCAGAAGAAGTTGCTATCATAGAAAATTCATTGAACAGGAACTTAAATTGGGCAAAGGAATTTGTTTGTAAAAAACCGTTTCCTGTAATGATTGCCATTTTAATTGCGGCCTTTAATCAATTAGCCGGAATAATGCCATAATGATTTACGCACCCCGTGTTTTCGAAATGGCTGGTTTGCAAGCAATTCGGCATTTCCTAATCCATTTCAATTAGCGCCACCAATTTACTTTTCACATTTATTGCCCTCTTTTCTAATCGACCGTTACGGAAGACGGACCTTATTAATGGCAGGTTCGGTTGGTATGGTATTTTTCTTGGAATGTTGTCGAAAGCATTCTTTACAAACAATTTTACTGAACTCGGCGGATATGGCGTAATGATTTACCTCATGGGTTTCATCGCCTTTTTCGCTTTCTCGCAGGGAGCAGTTTTGTGGGTCGTTATCTCCGAAATATTCCCAAATAAAGTTCGCTCAAAAGGACAGGCACTTGGAAGTTTTACCCATTGGATTTTTGCAGCAGCTATAATCTGGGGTTTCCCGGTTTTAAACAACAGTGTTGGGGGTGGTATTTCATTTGGCTTTTTCGCAGTTATGATGGTACTACATTTCTTTTGCCTGGAAATACTTCCCGAAACTAAAGGAAAATCACTGGAAGAAATCATATGGAAATTATAAACGAGAAAATCTTAATTCATCTATAATATCTGACCATGGAAATTAAAAATAACCAGATTTTATGTATTGGCGAAGTTCTTTGGGACCGCTTGCCATCAGGGGCAAAACCCGGAGGCGCCCCAATGAATGTTGCACTGCACTTAAATGCTATCGGGCAAAATGTTTCTATTGCCAGCCGCATTGGAAACGACGAGCCGGGCGAAGAACTGAAATCATTCCTTGAAAAATCGGGATTGAGTACTGAATTAATTCAGGTTGACGAACATTTACCTACAAGCGAAGTGCTTGTGCATTTGGACGAAAACAGTAACGCTACTTATGAAATTTGCGAACCTGTTTGCCTGGGATAATCTCGAATTAACCGATTCGTTAAAAGCAAAAACTCAGGAGGCTGGACTTCTTATTTACGGTTCGCTGGCATCGCGGAATCCAATGTCAAGAGAACAATCATGAAACTGCTTGAAAATGATGCAGTTAAACTGATTGACGTGAATTTCAGAAAACCTTATGATTCGCAGGAAGTAGTTGAAAGTCTGCTTGAGAAAACCGATATCGTAAAACTAAACGATGAAGAACTTGGCATTGCCAATGGTACAATAAACACAAACACGACGAACAAAGCCTTGTAAATGGTTTGCAACACAGTACAACGTGAAAATGGTTTGTGTTACCAAAGGGGATAAAGGTGCGTTACTTTATTGCGAAGGTGATTTTTACGAGCATCCCGGATTTAAAGTAAATGCTGTGGATACGGTTGGTGCTGGAGATGCATTCCCTCGCCGGATTAATTGCATCACTGCTCGATAAAAAATCGCCCGCCGATGCTTTGGCATTTGCTTGTGCAACGGGCGCTTTTGTTTTCCAAAAGCCGGTGCTACTCCGGCATATGATATGAAAGAGATTGAAAAAATCTAAGCAACTTTTAATTATTTATTATGAAAAAACAAATCATTTGAAAGATTCACAGGAGTATTAACACTAATTCTTGTGTTTATGCTTTCAATGAATGTAAATGCTCAGCAAATTACAGTTAGCGGAAAGGTTAAAGATTCCAAAGGTGAAGGTTTGCCGGGCGTTACAGTAGTTGAAAAAGGGACTATGAATGGCACAGTTACCAATATTGATGGTAATTATACTGTTTCTGTTGATGAGAAAGCCACACTTACTTTCAGTTTTATTGGTATGGCAACAAAAGATGTTTTTGTTAATGCGCAATCAACAATTAATGTTACAATGAATGAGGAAAACATTGGGTTGGAACAAATTGTTGTAACGGGTTATCAAACACAGAAAAAAGCTGATTTAACAGGTGCTGTGGGAGTTGTCGATGTTGATCAAATAAAAGAATTGCCAACTGGGAATGCGGTAAAAGCGCTGCAGGGAGTGGCAGGTGTATATGTTACCTCCGATGGAAATCCAGGAGATTATGCAACAGTCCGCATTCGTGGTGGTAGTACCATGGGATCGGGGAGTAATAATCCACTTTACATTATTGATGGAATGCCAACCACCGGAGGAATTGAACAGTTAAATCCAAATGATATCGAAACTATGCAGGTTTTAAAAGATGCTTCTGCGGCAAGTATTTATGGTTCAAGAGCAAACAACGGTGTAATTTTAATAACAACACGAAAAGGGAAAGCGGGTGTCAGCAAAATTGAATTTAATGCTTTTGCGACAATTCAAAACTACAATTCAAAACTTGACGTTTTAAATACTTACGAAAGGGGATTAGTTAATTGGCAAGCTTCAATTAATGATGGCATGACACCAACTTCAAGTATTTACAAATATGATTGGCACTGATTCAAATGGCAATGCAGTTTTGGATCGGATTTTATTGCCAGAATATATTGATCCTGCGCATACAATGCACCCTGCTGATACCAAATGGTTTGATGAAGTTCTCAACAATCACTGATTCAATCTTACAATCTTACGTTTTCCAATGGAAATGATAAAGGAAGTTCATTGATTTCATTGAACTACTATAACCATGATGGAATTATCAAAGAGACAAATTCGAATAAAATTACAGCAAGGATAAATACGGATTACAAATTTATTGACGGCAAATTAAAAGTGGGTGAAAACTTGCTTGTTTCAAGGGTAGATAATACGGATATTCCGATTAGGGATAATGTATTTGGCGCTTGTTCAACAACCCGTAGTTCCGGTTTATTCTATTGATGGAGGATGGGGTGGCCCTGCACCAGGGATGACCGACCGTCATAACCCAGTCCGATTAATTGAACAGAACAAACAAAATCACTCAAAAACAGCACGGGTTTTGGGAATATGTTTGCTGACCTTCGAAATTATAAAAGGGTTGAATTTCCAGAACAAACTACGGAATAGATTATACTGAAAATTATTACCGGAAAATGGATTACAGTTATGCATCCGGATTTCTTATAAGCGATATTAACAGGACTACTACCTCGCAATGGCACAATTTATCATGGACATGGACAAATACATTGAACTATAAACTGGAAACTGGCCTCCACAATATTGATGTAGTTGCAGGTACTGAGGCAATTAAAGCAGAATATGAATCTTTTTATGGCAGCCGGGAAGGATATGTGATTGAAGATCCGGATTATATGTTTTTAGATTCCGGTACAGAAAAGATACTGAACGGTGGCAGTGGTGCAGGGAATTCATTGTTTTCTCTTTTTGCCAAAGCCAACTATGTTTACAATCAAAAATATCTTGCTTCGATTACTGTTCGCCGTGATGGTTCTTCGCGCTTTGGAAAGGATAATTTGTACGGTACTTTCCCCGCATTTTCTTTGGGATGGCGATTAAGTGAAGAAGATTTTATGAAAGAATCACTTCCTGTTATTTCGAATTTGAAATTAAGGGCAGGCTGGGGTATTACAGGTAATCAGGAAATCAGTAATGATGCTATTTATTCAATTTACCGGACTGATTATGGAGTTGATCCAACTTGGGTTTTCGATTCAGGAACCGCTTATGATATTTACGGATCCGATTCGGGGAGCCTTTCATCCGGATATCGTAAAATTCGTGAAGCAACTCAATTTTTGAAATGGGAAGAAGCAAAACAAACCAACTTAGGTATTGATTTTGGTTTTCTGGATCAGGCATTTTATGGAAGTTTTGATTACTTCATGAAAGAAACCAGCGACATATTAATTGAACCACCTTATCTGGCAGTAAAAGGAGAAGGCGGAAACCAATGGGTTAACGGAGCTACCCTTGAAAACAAAGGTTGGGAGTTCGTGTTGGGCTACAATAAAACTTTGAATAATGGGTATAGAACCTGGATTGGAGATCCAAACCCTGATTTTATTTATGGATTAAATGCTGTTTTTAGCTATAAAAACTTCGATCTTAATTTATTCTTTCAAGGTATCCAGGGAGCGGATGTTTATAATGAGCACAAACATTTAACCGATTTTACTTCCATTTGGCGGGAAACAAATTTTGGCACAAGAACTTTGGATGCATGGACTCCAACAAATTCAGGTTCAACTATCCCGATGCTTACTTTAACGGATACAAACAATGAAAACAGGTATTCTTCCTATTTCATCGAAAATGGTTCTTACCTGAAACTAAGAAACTTACAGATTGGTTATAATGTGCCTGAAAAGGTAATTAAATCTTTGAAACTAACATCAGCAAGGATTTATGTTCAGGGGCAAAATGTACTGACTTTCAAAGACTCAAAAGGTAATGATCAATTTACAGGAGTCGATCCTGAATCTCCAGGTTTTGCTTATCCTAACCCAACGAGTTATTCAATCGGAGTTAATTTAACTTTTTAGAAAACAATTACAATGAAAAAAATAAATATTAAAAAATCAGTAATACTAATGATTGCAACAGGATTTCTAATTTCCTGTTCCGATTCATTTCTTGAAATGGCTCCAAAAAGTACAATCAGCAGCGACCAGTTATTAACTCCTGAAAATGCTGAAAGTATGGCAATTGCTGCCTATTCTGAACTTGGTAACGACCATTATACGGCACCAAATTCATTGTGGCCTTATGCTGACATTACAAGTGGAGACGCTTATAAAGGCGGAGGTGGAACAGGAGATATTTGGGAATTTAATTTTATGGAACTATTTGCATTTAATACCACCGATAATCCTTTAATTGATCAAAAGTGGTATCGATTATATGTTGGTATTGGCCGCGCAAATGAAGCATTAAAAGTGATTAATGAACTGACCGCCGATGAATTTCCAAATAAAACTGAACGTCAGGCAGAGATGCGGTTTCTCAGGGCCCACCAATATTTTATCCTTAAAACCATGTTTAAATACATTCCTTGGATCGACGAAACGGTTTCAGGTGAAGCTTTTAAAGAAATTTCAAATAAGGAATTTACAGATCAGGAACTTTGGGATAAAATTGCTGATGAATTTCAATTTGCTGCTGACAACCTTCCAGAAATGCAAACTGAAAAGGTCGGGTAAATAAATATGCAGCAATTGCTTATCTGGCGAAAACAAGGTTGTATCAGGCATACGAACAAAACGATCAAAATGCTGTAACAAGCATCAATTAAGCAAAATTAGGATCAGGTTGTAAGTTTGGTAAACCAGGTAATCGCCTCTGGTGAGTATTCTTTGTTCCCCGATTTTGGGTACAACTTTTTGCAGACTCACGATGATGGAGGCACAGAATCGGTTTTGCAATTCAACGTTCAATTGATGATGGCACTCCAAAAAGGAAGATTGGATTGGGGAAATATGTTGAACTACCCGATGAATCCTGAATATGGTTGTTGCTGGTTTCATATTCCAACACAAAATTTGTAAACTCTTTTAAAACCGATGAAAACGGACTGCCACTGTTCAGTACCTTTAATAACTCAGATGTTAAAGAAGGCGCTGATTTTCAGATAATACATTTGATGTTCGTTTAGATCATACTGTCGCAATTCCGGGGCATCCATGGAAATACGATCCGAATTTTATTTACCAAAAAGATTGGGCGCGTGCAATTCAGATTTATGGCCATTTTTCATCATTGAAAGAAAGTCAACATTATGAATGTGCCTGTTTTCAAAAAGTTCCACCATTTATTGCAAGTTCGAAAAAACACAGATATCATTCGGTTATGCCGATGTACTGTTATGGAAAGCTGAAGCGCTTATTGAGTTGGGACGCCCAAATGAGGTCTCTCCCATAATCAACGAAATTAGACAACGTGCGGCCAACAGTGCAGGTATGTTGAAATTTAATGACGGTAATCCTGTTTCGAATTACAAAATGGAAGTTTACAAACCGGGCGAAAATTGCACGTGGGATCAACAGTTTGCCCGCCAGGCATTGCGTTGGGAAAGACGTTTGAGCTTGCCATGGAAGGAATTCGTTTTTATGATTTGGTACGCTGGGGAATTGCCTCCAGATTATATCAATAACTATTTTGCAAAAAGAATCAACAAAAACGGGAATACCTGAAAGATGGAAGTTTACAAAAGCGAAACATGAATATTTTCCTATCCCACAAAATCAGAGAAGGGGCTGAAATTACTCCTGCGATTACAGCAAACATGGATTTTACAAATCCTATTGAAGTTCAAATCATAAATGGAGATGTTTACAGCAACTACACAATTTCGGTAACCGAACAGTTTTTATCGGTTTTCTGGAACTCGGCTAATGTTGCAGCGATTACTGAAGACGACCAAAAAGCGGCTGCAGACTGGTTCTTCAAGAATTATGAAAATGGCGTTTATATTAGTTTTGACGATATTAAAAGCGGGAAAGTTGATATCAATAATTTCAGGCTACTTTGGTGGTATTTCGATGAAAGTCGCGTTCCCCCAAATATCGCCCTTGATACAGACGTCCTCAATAAAATTAAGAACTATTTTAAAGACGGTGGAAATCTAATGTTCAATAGTCTTGCCTGTTCTTATTTCTGGAATCTGGGTAGGTTGACGGGAACATTTAACATGGCAATTGGCGATGGTCCTGGTGGCGATAATGGCGATACTTGGGCAATTGGCGTAAATATTGGAGGGAAACACGATATGAGCGGGACCCAATTTACAAGGAATTTCATTTACTACCGATGCAGGTGGATTTAAAAGTTTCCCGGCTATCGCTCCCGGCTGGAAAGAAGATCACAATTATGCTCTTCTTGATGTGCAGCATTTTACGGATTTGGCAATGGTGATGAAGCTGCATACACTGCATTTACTGAAGGTCAGAGTGTAAAATGGTTAGGTACCTGGGATTGGATGCACGATTACTGGATGGCTGGCACACTTGAATTATTGCCAACTGCTGAATTTAAAGGAAGGGCATTGTATTTTGGCATTGGGGGATTTGAATTTAACCAAAAACGCTGAGGGGAAATTAATCCTGACGGAAATAATCCTTATCGTTCAAATGTCGTTTTGATTGTCAAAATTCTGCAAACTATTTGTCTCAGAAAAATTAAGATTCAAAAAGGCAGAGTGTATTGTATCTCTGCCTTTTTTATTTTTTTATCAATAGACTTTAACATTAAAATTCATCACTCAATGTCGCAAAAACTGGTTTATCTTTTTTATGCTGCAGTTTTACTTTCCTGCGGAAAGATGAAATTGACGATGCGGCTTCAAACGAAGTGATGAAATTTCATGATTATCGACCTAACTTTCATTTTCGCCAAAAGCAAACTGGATAAACGACCCGAACGGGATGGTTTATTTCGAGGGGACTTACCACCTTTTTACCAGTATTATCCAGATGGTACAAACTGGGGGCCAATGCACTGGGGGCACGCAACCAGCACTGATTTATTTGCTTGGAAAGAAAAGCCAATTGCTTTGTACCCCGATAATTTAGGATATATTTTTTCAGGAAGTGCTGTTGCAGATTTAAATAATACAACAGGTTTAAAACAGAATGAAAACATTCCGTTGGTTGCAGTTTTTACGCATCACGGAAGTTTGAATGATTTGCAACAGCAAAGTCTTGTCTACAGCACCGATAAGGGAAATACATGGACCAAATACCAGGAAAACCCCTGTTCTTACCAAATCCGGGAATCAATGATTTTCGCGATCCTAAAGTATTTTGGTATGAACCCGAGGGAAAGTGGATTATGGTGGTTTCGGCAAACGACGGATTAAAATTTATTCCTCATCAAATTTAAAAAATGGACTTTTCAAGAGCGATTTTGGAGTTGGAATTGGATATCATGGCGGTGTTTGGGAATGTCCTGATTTGTTTCATTAACTGATGAAAACGGAACTGAAAATGGGTAATGATAGTTAGTTTCTGAGGGATGAAGATAGCAAGCCAAACGGAGGAAGTGCAACTCAGTATTTCGTTGGAAATTTTGACGGCAAGGAATTTAAAACCGAAAATGAAGAGGGTTTTGTAGGTAGATTATGGAATAGATAATTACGCAGGAGTTACCTGGAGTAATATTCCAAAAGAGGCAGAAGGAATATTTATTGGATGGATGAGTAACTGGATGTATGCCGGTACAACGCCAACAGGTGGCTGGCGGGGTGAAATGACAGTTCCGCGTGAAATAAAATTAAACCATACGAACGGGAAATATACACTTGCATTTTTACCCGTTGTCGAATTGAATGACCAAAAAAATACAAGTAATTCCATCGCTTTTAAATCTCCTCAAAAAAGCGTGGAAATACTAAAAAATGAAATTGTTGAGGGCGGAAGTTTTTTAGTTGAAATGGAAATCGACTTCTCTAAAACAGATAATTTTGAGATTGAAACAGGTAATGCGTTGGAAAACTTGAAAGTGAATTATAATAAACAAAGTGGCGAATTTGTTATTAATAGGAGCAAATCAGGGAAAGTCGATTTTCATCCGGTATTTAAACGTCAGATTAAATGTGAGTTTGATAATTCAAACCAAATTCTTCCTATTCAAATACTTGTCGATAATTCATCGCTTGAATTATTTATTAATAATGGAGAAAAAGTGATGACAGCATTGTTTTTTCCCAATATAAATACAACTTCATTAAAGTTGAGGGCAGTTCTGATAAAGACTTTATAAAAAGTTTTTTGCTTTCGGAAATCAAAAAAAACAATAAACAGATAAAAAACAAAACAATGAAAAAATCAATTATTCCTTTTGGCAAACACAAAATCATCAAACTTGTTGAGTTCAAAACTTTTGTTCTGTTTCTAATTGCATTGACTGGTTGTATATCTTCTTCGGATAAACCTTCAAAGTCTTATTCAGAACAATATCGGCCACAAGTTCACTTTTCGCCAAAAGAGCACTGGACAAACGACCCTAACGGGATGGTTTATTATGAAGGAGAATACCATTTGTTTTACCAGTATTATCCTGACAGCACCATTTGGGGACCGATGCACTGGGGACATGCCATAAGTACAGATTTGATACATGGAAGAATTGCCCATTGCGTTGTATCCTGATAGTTTGGGATGGATATTTTCTGGCAGTGCTGTAATTGACTGGGAAAAATACACCGGTTTCGGCAACAGGGAAAATCCGCCAATGGTTGCCATTTATACCTATCATAACAGACAAATGGAAGAAACAGGCAGCAACCAGTTTCAATATCAGGAATTTGCATTTAGTATTGATAAAGGACGAACATGGACAAAATTTGAAAACAACCCGGTTTGCCTAATCCCGGAATTCGCGATTTTAGGGATCCAAAAGTGATATGGCACAAGGAATCTGAAAAATGGATTATGGCGCTTGCCGTTCTCGACCATGTTGATTTTTATTCTTCGCCCAATTTAATCGACTGGGCCCTTGAAAGCGAATTTGGCGCAGAAATAGGTGCACATGGCGGCGTATGGGAATGCCCTGATTTATTCCTTTGCAAATTGAAGGCACAGATGAAACAAAATGGGTTTTACTGGTGAGCATCAATCCTGGCGGTCCCAATGGAGGTTCGGCAACACAATATTTCGTCGGCGATTTTGACGGGCAAATCTTTGAACGTCATGGTGAAAAAAACAAAATGGATGGATTACGGGAAGGATAATTATGCGGGAGTAACCTGGTCGGACATACCAGAAGAAGATGGAAGAAGAATTTTATTGGCTGGATGAATAACTGGCAATATGCGAATCAAATCCCAACTCCGGTTTGGCGGGTGCATTTACAATTCCAAGAGTAATGTATTTAAATGAAATTTATAATGATTATTTACTTCTTTCCCACCCGGTAGAAGAATTTGGAAAATTAAGAAAAGAGGAAAATAAACTTCAGCCTGGAAAAATTTCAGGTGAATATGAAATAAAAGAACAACAGGAATTTCCGGTTGAAATTGAGCTTAGTTTTAATACTGCAAACAATACAGACTTGAATTTTGGAGAACGTTTCGGGGTAATTTTGGCCAATTCAAAATGAAATGGTACAAATTGGTTATGACAACCTAAACAAATTATTTTTTGTTGACAGAACAAATTCAGGGTGGGACGACCCATCAAATGAATTTGCCGGGAACACATTTTGCCCCACTATATTCTAAACAGCCCAACACTTAAATTGCGGTTAATCATTGATAAATCATCAGTTGAATTATTTGCAGTTGACGGTTTGGTAGTAATGACAGAACAATTTTTTCCTACCGAAGAATTCAAAACGATTAGCTTGTTTTCTGAAAAAGGGGAAGTTGAACTTATTGAAGGAACAATAAAAAAGCTATCATCAATCTGGTAGAATTCGATAGCTACGATTAGTAGTGAAGTTTAGTTAGAATTTAAGTCAACGGTTTCCACCGGACTTATTTTTTGCATAATCACTTGGCGAAATGCCAAACTGCTCCTTAAAACATTTGGTAAAATGCGAAGGTGATGAAAAACCAAATATGAATAGCACCTTCAGCAAACATTTTTGCTGAATTTCAGAGGTTTAAAGAAATACAAAATTTAAAAGATTATCCATAATCAATATTTTCAAAGTTAACGCCCTTTTAATCATTATCATTTAAAGAAAGATCGGATAAAAGCAAAAACAGTTAATATTTCCAACCTGCCGGCCCACATTTGAAAATATATATCGATTCTAAAACCGGGGACATTGATGGATTTGTAATTCCCGATGAAAGGCCAACAGTAGCCTGTGCCGAAGTGGATTCAAACAGAGCATCAGCAAAGTCGAAGGAACTACCGGCGAAGTATGGTTGCGAACGCAGAAACCAAGATGACTATAAAGAACAAAATCGCAATTGTTGATGCATTTGTAAATTCTTCATACATTTCACTTGATAATAATGACTTGCGGTTAATTTTATCGTTTAACTGCATTCTCGGATAAAAGTAATTTTGTGATTTGCCTACTGGAAACCTTTTGCTATAATTATTGCCCGAATCATTTTATACCTCCAACAGTTGCCGGAAGCTCCTCCCAATAAACATACCCAAGGCAATTAAAAAGGACGACTTCCAATCCCAGGCTCCAATATTGAGAGTTTGCCAACCTGTTGTTGACATTCCGCTGATAAACTGGAATACGCCTTCCTTATTGGACTTGAAACATAATCGGCCTGAAATAACAAAAAGACTGAATTATGCTGCCGAAAATAAATGCGATAATCAGCGACCGTGTTTGGATATCATTCCAGATTTCATTTAACTTTCGTTTAAAAATTATTTTGTAGTAGAATGGAAGAGAAACTCCCCAATATCATGGGCAATAAATAAGCATTTCATTCGTGCTGATTTATAAGTTGCAATACTATCATCAAGTGTACTAAATCCGCCTGTAGATTGACCAGCCATTGCATTATTGATGGAAGAAAAAATATTTTCGACTATCGGGTAGTTTGGCAATATTATGTTATACCAATGATCAAATAAATCACAGAGAAAATTGTTACAAATAAATATGATTTGCTATTGCCCTTTTGCAGTGTCGAGTACTTTCGGTTTTAACTTTTCGTTACTGGCCATTCTGATCCATACAATAACATTTGCACTTCTTCCTGAATGTTTCTAAATATGGCCAACGACATGATGATAAAACCGGCGCCACCAACCCATTGTGCAAAACTGCTAAATAATACACCTTTTCCAACAGAAGGTTCGTGATCGGCCATTGAAAGCCCTGTTGTAGTATAGGCACTCATACTCTCAAAAAAGCAATGTATTGATTTTAAAATAAACCAAACTTGAAAATGTAGTTTGCATCAGCTGGAAATGTAACTATTCATTACCGAAACAGGAGTAAGATGAGCTAATGCGAACAAAGGCATTCCTCCTGTAACGGAAGTATAAGCCATGCAGGAGCGGCAACAATCATACATGATCGTAATGTGGTTCTTCTGCCTGTTGCAAATTTTGTAATAAATATCCGAAACCGGAGGTAGCAATTCCTAAAAGTATAAAGCCTGCTGCGGAATACCATTCTTTAAAAATACCGAAGTGACAGAAGGTACCATTTTCACAAAACCCAGCAATATTATTAAATCCGTTGTTTAAAAACTATTTGGTAAGTTCTGTTTGCATGATTATTTTTCATCATTGTAATACTTCATGTATTTAAACATTATACAGTTAGCCTCAAATAATACAAAATAAAAATCAAAATAAATCCAATCATTCCTGCAATCTGTAAAACAGAATATTCCATAATCCATTTCCTGAATTCCATAATAAAATGACTTTCATTATACCTTCAATACAAAATTGCAAAGAATCTTATAAAGGTTTTATGAAGAATTATGAAGGAAGCATAAAGATTCTGTAAAGATTTTACAGCCTGCTTTTCATTGTATTTTAATGCAAAACTATTTTTTTGCAAACTCGGTTGGGTGATATTCCAAACTGTTCCTTATAAAACATTTGGTAAAATACGAAGGCGATGAGAATCCAACTTCGCAAGCAATTTCGAATACTTTTCCCGCTGTTTTTATCAAATCCAAGAAAGCCTAGTTTAATGGAGAGGACAAATTCACTCACAGAAAGTCCGGTTAATTTTGACTTTCCGGTATAAATGAACGCTTGAAAGACCAATCATTCCACTTAATTCTTCAACAGAAAGTTCTTCCTTGTCAAGTTGTTCTTCCACTATTTTTTTGAGATTTTGCAGGAAATTTTTTGGCCATTCTCGAAATCGGGTTTTCTTCCTCATCAATCACAAGTTTTCCTCTGTAGGTTTCCTGCAGTTTTTGACGAAGTTCAAGCAATTTCCTTACACGAACCTGCAGATGCCGCCTGTTAAATGGTTTTGGAATGTATGAATCAGCGCCTTCTTCAAGCCCTTCCAGCTTTTGCTCATGCGTGCTTTTGCTGTTAAAAGAATTAGGAATATGGCAGGTTTTGAGCTGGTTTTCAGTTGTCGTGTCATTTCAAGACCATCCATTTCGGGCATCATAATATCGCTGATTATTATATCAGGCTCTTCCTCTTCCACTTGTTTCCAATCCTTTCAACCCATTTTCAACTTCAAAATAATATACGATTCACCCAAACAATCTTTATATATTCACGCACATCTTTTTGATCTTCAACAATTAAAACAACCGGTTTTTCTTCCGAAACAAATCCTGCCGGTTCTTTTCATCAATTCTGATAATTCAGGGTTGGAAGTGTATTTCATCGCCAACGCTTTTTCATGTTGATTATTTAATACCTGAGCAAATACGGCATCTGTCATTTCAACATCGTTTAAATGAAATTGCCCAACGGTAAACGAATAAAAAAGGGAAGTTCCTTTGCCGGGTTCGCTTTCAACCTTAATTTTCCCGTGGTGAAGTTTAACAAGTCCCTTGGAAAGTCAAGTCCGAGGCCGGTTCCCCTGAAATCCTGCGATTATTCCACCTGGTAAAATCTGTCGAAAATATGTGTCAGGTGTTCTTTTGAAATACCGCGACCAGTATCTGTTATCCTGATCAAAACTTCTTCATCTGAAATTGATTTCACTACTGGCTTTTCTTTACAATTTGGATGGTAATTTTCCCCGGCAGGAGTAAATTTAAATGCATTTGGCAAGCAAATTGAAAATTACCTTGTCCAACGAATCCCAATCGAACCACAACAATATTTATCTTCTTTTGATTGAATCTGAAGATATGTTTTTGTTTGCGTGTTCAACAAACGATTCGTCGATATTTCATTTAAAAGGCAACAACATTATGTTCTCTGTCTGCAGTTCCATTTTAGTACTTTTCCAGTTCCTGAAATCGAACAATAGTTAATCATTCGAAGCAACCTGAGTGAATTTTTTGGTGCTTGAGGTTCGGTTTGTTTGGAAGTTTAACTTGGGATCGCGGGAGTGGATTAAATCTCAAGTGGCCCAATAATTAAAGTTAATGGTGTCCTGAATTCGTGGAAATATTTGCAAAAACCTGAGTTTTGCCTTGTAGCTTCTGCAAGTTTTTCAGTAATATCTATCAATTGATCCCGTTGTTTAGAAATTTCATTGTTTCTCCTTTGACCCAATCTGCTGTTTTGAAGTTCAAGTTTTTATTCGCTTTTGAGCATTTGTTATTCTCAGCCGCAGGTACAAGAACTAATAAAACCACGACTTAAACCCAATAAAACAAGCGAAAAATTAATAAATCACGCTGGCTTTGAAATCTTGAAATTTGTTCTTCATGCACCGAAATCATGTTTTCGATTTTGCCCTTAATGACAAAACCTATTCGGTTTGTAGTTTTATGATTTTAGCGTTGGTGGAATCTATTACCACTGTTTCCATTGAATTTCGCGCCCGAAAGGCAGATTGTTAGAATCTTATGCACTATTTGAATCGCCTTTTCTCCGCCTGTAGGATACAAAACGTTGCATCAAGCATCCCGTTGATTACATGCTGAACTCAACCTTCTTCGCCATACCGCAATCCGTCAATTTCCCAGATGAGTACTTATTTTCATTTCCATTCTCTTTGAAACTGAATGTGTCCACGGTGCCATAACTTATCGTTGTAAGCAAAAACATGATCAAAATCAATCGTTCTTTAATAACTTTTCTCTGTTTTGCATCGCTCCAATTCCATTTTCCGAAACCGACTTAACAATTGAAATATCAGGAAACGTGCTTAAACCTCCTGAAATCCCCGATACCTATCGATTGCAGGAAATGAGCCCGAAAGTCCTGCAATTTCAATTATTCTGCCCTTTTCCCGTTTAAAAAGCCTGGCTGAATAGTTCTACCTTTTTTCCAATTAATAGTTGTCCCCTCCTACAAATGCTGTAAAGCTTCTATATTAATTTCCTGTCGATTACAAATACCGGTATTCCGGAATTAAAACCTTTTCAACTGATTGGTGTTAGAGGTTCCGATTCGTTGGGTGATACTATCAGTAAATCGATCCCTTGTTTGAGTAAATCTTCAATATCCTTTATTTGTGACATTGTTATCGCTGTTTGCATCTTTCATTATCATTTTCAGCTCAGGAAAAAGCCAGTTCTATCAATATTTAGCGGTGCAATGGTTTCGTGAGATATCAGCACTTGTACACTGTAATCCTGGTTATATATTTTTATCGGCATTTTAGCAGTGTATGACATAAAAATAAAGAAAAAGAGAGATTGATCTTTTAGTTATTATCATTGGTTTGATTAATTCTCTATTCGTTATAAACGGTAAAGATAGTAAATGAGTGAGTTATAACTTGAGGTAATTAATATAAATATTTCACACCATGTTATTTAAATATGAATATTTAATAAGTAGTACAAAATGAATGATTTACATAAATCAATCTAGTGTTTTTGACGAATGAAAAAAACAAACAGAGAATGAAATTTGTTTCCAGTTTATAGAAAATCAAAGCAAGTTATTTATACTTGGCAAACATTGATTTAAAGTTGAACAATTGATTGAATTATGGATAACAGAGGCAACTTAATGAAAAACGAGTGCTTCATTAGTTTGGCTGTATGATTAAGTAGTATAGGATTTCTATCCCGATTTTTTGTCGTTTATTGATTACTTAAATTTCCTAAAGAGGTTAGTCCTAAAAACATAGCTAAACGAAATGTTAAATAGAAACGAATGTAGCTTTATAATAACTACGCGTTGCACCAATAAAGAAATATGACCTGTGAACAGGTCAACCCAACACAAAATGCCCCTAAATACAAGCCAATGATCAAAAACTACTTTCATCTTTCCCCTAACCCATTGATTTTTTTTTCACACAATACACCCCCATATCATCCAGAAAAAGTCAAAAGAATTAAAATTCACCCCCAGCTCTCAACAGGCCCAAAAGTCACGTTCTGGGCTGTGTTCAGTATGTGCTATTTGCAATATTTGGCAACATATTCAAGCGCTTTGTTCAAACCTAAATCATACCCTTTTCGTAAAATCATCGCATATATTTTCTTTGTAGCCTCTTAATACACTATCTTCTCCATATTAAAACAACCGGGTCAAAGCCAAACACGATTAACCTTCACTGCCTCAGGAGGACTCCTTTTGTTTGCACCATCAAAGTCTTTAACCCCTGGCTTAATCAAACCCTGATTATTGTATGCCAGATCATTTTGGGGATCAAGTCTCTATGGTTTTTGTTAATCATCAATTGCGCCTTTGTAATCTTTAATCCTGTTTCTGCAACTGCCCTGTTATAAATGCATCCGGAAAAGTATTAACTGTATCAATCGATTCATCACAATCTTTAATTGCGCCCGTTTATTTTGTCTTTCATCCGCGCTTTCTTGATTTGTTGTTATTATAGAACTTTTGTGCACCCCCCCTCCTCATACAAAACCATCAAAATAAAACCAACAGAATTAAGAAGCAATACTGCATTCATCATGGCACTTTTATTATTTTTTATGACATAAAATTAAAAACCTATGACAAAACAAACAACATATTATTTCTTATTACGAATTCAACCAAGTTTATCTGACCAGTTTCTCTTAAGTGCAATATCAAGCAATAATCCATTATAGTATTTACAAAATGAATCCTCACACCATCTGAACACTCATCCTTAATTCCTCCCCTTCAGATTTTTCTTATTTTCTTCCAGAAAGAATTTTTGGTCCTTCACACACTGCTTTGCTGCCAGATCTTTCTCAATTCACCAACGGCAAAACCTTCCTTAGGAGGGTAATTTCGCCTGTCATTGCAAGGCTCTTTTTACTGAAGGTTAGAGTAATGATGCCGTTAGAAGGTTTAACATCGCTACTCCCGCCGAGGTCCGTCTTTGGGGATGCCAAGTTCTTTCCGGGAATCTACATCCCGCATTCCAGTTATGCCATCTTGCATTTCCAACATTCTGCTCCTTCGGAATGAGACTTCTAATATTCGTGTAAAGCATGGCTTGACTCTTTCCGTATTTATTCCTTATTTCTGTCATCATTAACGCGCCTTTTCCCCTGCTGAGGCTGAGCCCAACCATAAAATCTCGCCTTTTTCCAACCTGCTGTCCAGGTTAAATCGAAATAACGCCCAAAAATTCATTGTCAGGTTTTTTCCTTCGAAACCTGTTCACAATTCCGGGGCATTCATGAATGTCGAAAAATAAAGTTTTTTATTGCAAGTTTCTTGTTAATAACGTTGTTGCCCTTCTACGTATCCTTTTGGCTGCTTTCTTACCTAATTCGCGAATGTGCCTCGAGTCTATGTGTAACCATCACCATTATGAGTTCAATAATCTTCTTCGAAAGTGTTATTATCCGATTTTTTCAAATCTAGATTTTCCAATTGCCTTGGGATAAGGTGCAGCGTTTTGCAGTGACCTAATTTTTTCTTCCGCTAAATAACCGCTTATTTCAATCAGTTCCAAACTATCGCGTGGCGGTGGTGGGATCGAAGCCAAAGATAAGCGGGGGAGAAGAAGATCACTTGCGAGAGACCTGCGTCGGTTTCAATATATTTCATTATGAATTTCTGACTTAGTTTCGGATCTACATCTTCCCCCCTGCTAAAGCCGTTAGTCTTCCGTGAAACACGTTTTGAACTTTGTCCATTTCATCGAGATGAAATAGGATTTGATGATTTTGCTTTTTATGTTTTGAATAATACCCTACCCCCCTTGTGTTAGTCTGGACATACCTGTTACGGTGGCTCCTATTGCTGATTCATCACGATCCAATTAAATCCATCCTGATATATAACTTCTAACAGTGCCCGTGCAAACTGATTTACCAGTTGACAGTTTTTTTCTCAACACCGAGTGCTGTACAAACAAAAGAATCGGAGATTTATGTCATTTCGATGCGTAAACTGCCAAATGTTCAAGTATTCTTTCCTTTACCTTTTCAGTTCGTAGTGTATTTTCATCTGGCTGCACTTTGCTTTGCATTTTTCTAGATCGAAGCTAGCTTTCGTATATTCACCCGACGGGAGATCCCGCGTGTCTGACAAAAACTAAACTGAACTTTAAGATTCGCCTGTTGCCGGGTTTAACCGACTCATTCTTCAACTTCCTTTTAAAGAATTTGGAAACTTTTTCGTTCCATTTTTTTGTTTTG
>JADIYN010000080.1 GCA_016705335.1 Draconibacterium sp.
AGGGCTTCCATTAAGTGAAGCCGGATTTGTAAAAACACTTCCAACCTGCCAGGTTGAAGGGTATCAGGAAATTTATGCCATTGGCGATTCTGCTGAATTGCTTGGCCCGGCCTGGGGTGCAAAACAAGGTCACATGGCCGAAATTATGGCTGATACAGCAGCTTATAATGTACATCAACATATTACCGGTTCGGGCAAAACTAAAAGTTATGTCGATAAAGTAAGTATTATTTGTATTATGGACTCCGGCGATGGAGCTGCCTGGGTGGAGCGAACTTCGAAAAAGGAAACCATGATGATGCTCCCGGTTGTTGGGCACTGGTTAAAAAAGGGCTGGGGATTTTACTATAAGAATTCGAAAATGAAACGGATTCCGAGGGTGCCGGGAATGTAGAAATGCGTGAATGCATGAATGGGAGAGAAAGAAAATGTGAGAATGGAGTTAGGTGAGAAATACCGTAACGGGTCGTCCCAGCGGCAAAACAACAATCAAATGAACCCAGGTTGAAGAAATTTTGATTGTAGATCGATATTGGATATTTGCAAAATTGAAAACAAATAAAAAATAAGAAAATTAAAAAAATTGGAAATAGAACCTGAAGGAAGTTGGCTGAAACGGACAATTACTTCACCGCATTTTAAAAAAACGGTTATTTACATAGCAATTGGAGCAATTGCCGGGTTTGCGTTTACCTATTTTTCTGCTGGTAAACCCTTATCAGAAATAAGTAACGGAGAAATTTTTCAAAGTTTGATAATTGGCGGATTTTTCGGATTCTTTATCACAAATAGTCCGTGTGCAAGAAACAAATGTTAAGGGGTTTCTTTTTCAGTACTTAAAATCCAGTTTTTTCAAACCTTGCTGAACGTCTTCATTTTTCATAAATAAATTCCATAACAATCCGGAGCGGTAATTTTCTATCATAACAGGAATCGGTCCCGATCGATAGCCGATATGGCGGTAAATACCAGTTTTCTGTTTGGCTATAAGCACTCAAGGCCCATAAACTCCAATCAGTAAATCGGCTTTTGTACAATATTTTAAAATTGCATTGATTCGGTTGGTGTATATGAAACGACGACAATGCTGCGGTTGGTGAGATAACCCAAGATCATTGCTACCCGGATGATGCCCTGCATATCCTTTCATTGAATAGCTTGAAGTAAGTCCCCACTGCTTTTCCCCATAACCTTTAAATCCTTTTGGATTGTCAAGCGCATATTTATAATGAATTAAAGCATGATTTTGATTCAGCTTCCAGTAATCGGCATATTTATCAGTCAAACCTTTGGGATTTAACCCCAGATAAGAATAATGCGCCCAAAAAAGTGGGCCAACCGGATCGTCATCATGCTCATAATGATCCAATACAGTTTGCAAACCATAATAAACCGTGTCGTTTGCAATGGCTCCCCCACGCGCCCAGCCTTTATCGTAAACGCTTGGTTTTATGGAGTAAGTTGGCGATGAGGCTGCCAAAACGTACATAATCAAACATTCGTTATATCCACCAACGGGGAAATTCATATCCCATCCAAAATTTGGCGACCAGTGCCAGTAGAGTACATCTTCGCCACCTTTTGTGTACCAGTTCCATTCACTTCTTCCCAAAGTTTTTGAATATCGGCAGCCAGTTTTTGCTCGTTTTCATTTCCGGTTTTGAAATATTCAGAAACGGTTAATAATCCCTGTATAAGAAAAGCTGTTTCAACCAAATCACCACCATCATCTTTTTTGCTGAAGGGCTGTACTTTCCCGGTTTCGCCATTCATCCAATGCGGCCAGGCCCCATGAAAACGATCAGCTATTTCGAGAAAAGCCACGATTTTTTGAAAACGTTGAAACCCTTGTTCGCGTGTTATAAATCCGCGTTCAATACCAACAATTATTGCCATTAAGCCAAATCCTGACCCCCCGGTTGTAACAATGTGTTTATCATTCTGAGGGTAAATATTGTCGGTGTGAATCCGCTCGCAGGCCAATCCCGAGATGGGTTCGGCACCATTCCAGAAATACTGAAAAGTTTGATATTGAACTGTGTCCAAAAGTTGTTCATCGGTTAAAACAACCGGACTTTTATTGATGGTTTTATTTTTGGGTGCTGAACAGCCTGCGAATAAAACTATCAAAATAATATAAAATGAATTTTTCATGATTTTCAGTTTCATTAAATAAGTGAAGAACATTTTTACAAGGGTATTTCTTTTCAAAGAAAAAAGACCACCCGGTAAACACCAGGCAGTCTTTTACCAAACTAATCAAACCAAACTATGAATATGGTTGAGTCCTACTTTTCGTTATCAAAAATTGTTTTTATCTCTGCTTGTGAGAGTGCTTTATTAAATATGCGAAGCTCGTCCATCAAACTTAAATCGGATTTGTGTTCCCATTCCAGAAACCTTGGTGCGCCCGACATTATAGAAAGAATATCGCAGCCAGTCCAGTCGATTCCTCCAAATTCTCCCTGTTTTGCCACTTCACCATCAATGTAAACCACACATTCGGTTCCTGAAATGGTAAATGCAAGTGTCTCCAGTTTCCGGTTGATGGGTCAACGGTTGCAGTTGCTCCGCCATCGAACCATACGTCAGCAGTTCCGTTGCCGGCATTTAATTTAAATATCTGCGCAGTTGCAGAACCTTCTGCGGAAGAATCGAAGCCATTTTCCGGTTGTTGGAGTATCCGGTTTGCCGGGTCTGCGGCCCCATTATTAAAATTCCGGCTCTTTGTGGGATCTGAATTTGTTTTCGTCCAGAATACCGCGCTGAATTCATCGTTCGTTAATCCGGTAGTTGGAAAAGTGAGATAAGAATCTGTTGCACCGGCATAGGCATTTCCTTTTTACCGGGTGCAAAATCGGGCGTACCAACTTTTTGTTGCTACCATGTTGCTGTTCATTTCTTATAATTCCCATCGAATGGCATGTAGAAAACTTCTCCGCTATATTTTGGAACATAAGGAGAATCGTAATTAATTATATTTTGAATTTCAGAAGCCGATAATGCCTTATCAAAAAACCTCATTTCGTCATACTGGCTCAAATCAGATTTGTGATCCCAGTAAATAAAATTTGGTGCTCCAGAACCAATGGAAAGCGATGTGCAGTTAGTCCAATCGATACCTGCGTTGGCAACTTCCGCTGCAACCGAACCATTGATATAAATAACTGCTGTTGCTGAAGAAACGGCAAAAGCTATATGTACCCACCCGGTTGAAGGAGCGTCAATTTCCTGTCCGTCATTCCAGGTTTCACCGGCACCAGTTCCAACATTCAGTTTGATACGCTGTTTTGTTGCACTGCCTTCTCTGAACAGGCGGAAACCATGAGTTCTGTCTTCGCCGGGAGGACTAACATTTAGTATTCCGGCTCTTTCCGGAGTGGGATCTACCTTGTACCAGAAAGCCGCAGTAAATTCAGAAGTATTGAGGTTGGTAATGGGAAATGTCAGATATGAATCAGTAGCTCCCTTATATGCCTGACCATTCTTTATACCGCCATTAACAAAGGTTGGTGACCCAACTTTTGTGGCATTCTGAAAACTTATCATTTCCATATAATCGCCTTCAAACGGCATGTAGAAAATTTCGTTTGGAAAAACGACTGTATAAGGAGAAACCTTTGCGAAATTTACTGTGCTTGTTGAAGTTTTCCTTCCAGATCGGTAGCTTTTACTGTTAATACGTGAACTCCGTTTTGAACTTCGGGATAAGTGTATTCAGCAAGCAATCTCCTGTAATCCTTAAATGTGGTGTAACTTGTCAATTCAGTTCCGTCAAGTGAAATTGAAACCGATTGAATTTCAATGTCATCGGTAACCTCCAGTTGAATTGTTACAGGAGAAACCACGTCGGGAACTTTAATTTCATATCCTTCCACCGGAGCAATTATTTTAATTACCGGGGCAGTTGCATCAGTACCCTGACCTACTTTCGAAATATCATCAATATAGTTTTGACTACATGCATTGATTATTAGAAACCCCAATGCAAGAATTATTAATTTATTATATGTTTTCATCTCATTAAAATTGTTTGTTTTTAAACGTATTCGATGGAACTCCCATAATTTTAAAAATGCTTGTTTGTGAAGCAATTCTGCATGGTCGTTTCATTTCAATTAATTTTTATTGGATTCCTTCAGCTAATTGTGGTAATTCAGCTACCTGATCTGCAGGAAACGGCATGTACGCTTTGTCCATCGTAAAAGTTTTTCCCTCATGACTGAGTGCTGTGGTATTCTTAGTTCTTACCATGTCATAATACCTGATACCCCACTCGGTTGCGAGTTCTGCAAATTTTTCATTCAATACATCTTCGGTTGTTACACTTGACAGATTTCCCATTCCTGCGCGGGAACGAACTAAATTCACAGCGTCAACTGCACTCAGTGAAGCACTACCTGTTGCACCCCTGGTCAAAGCTTCAGCATAAACGAGGAGAATTTCAGCGTATCTGATGACAACCATATTTTTATTACTTCCGGGTGACGTTCTTCCTGGTATTAATTCAGTAGATGGTTGATTCCACTTTCCACTTCCGAAATTGAGACGAGGTGAATTGTTAAATGTGTCGCCTTCCCTGTTTTTATTGCTTATCCAATCCGGAATATTACCATATTCATTTCGGAGTTCAGTAATTCCATCGGGGGTGAATAAAACACTTGTTTCCAAACGAACAGTTTCACCTCTGTCGAGCATAAAAGTTATATACTTCATCGTTGGCTCATAAAATCCCCATCCGGCTTCTGCGCCTGTAATTACAGGTGTCCAGCTTGTAATTCCAAATGGTGCAAATAAATGAGAAAAATTTTCACCTTCACCTGTATTAAAGTCAGAGAACTGAAATTCGAGAATATTTTCGTTATTTAATTTGCCCGCTTTTTTAAACAGACTGTAGAAATCGGATGACAGTTGGTATTCACCGGAGCTGATAATTGCAGATGCAGCATCGGCAACACCCTGGTAATTTTCCATTTCCTGGTATGCGAGCGCCTGAATTGCAAGTGCTGTAAACCGGGTTACGCCACCTTTAATATCCGCACGTTTATTTGGATTAACTGCAGGTAAGTCAGGAATAGCCGCTGTCATTTCATCAACAATATATTGCATTACTTCTGCCTTGTTACTCACAGGAGTGTTCTGAATATTGTCAAGTTGATCAATAACAATACATCCTCCGAAATATCTTGCCAGGTCAAGGTACAAATATGCCCTGATCACCCTGCATTCGGCAATGTATTGATTTGCAAGCGCATCGTTATTGGCTGCAACTCTGTATTTCTCAATTTCTTCCATTGCTGAGAATGTAATCACAATATCATTGTAATGCTGTTGCCATACTGAGTTGATATTCCAGTGGCTTGCAAAGTATTTGAATTCATCCTGTTCAGTCATTGGAACCTGGTCACCAGCTGCATTTATATCATCACCACGAAGACCAATGGACACCGGTTCTTCCCAGCCACGGGTATATAATCCCTGGTAGGCTCCCAGAAGCGGCAATATCATATCCTGTCCAATGGTATAATCCACATCACTTGTAAATGTTTCGTCTTCAAAAGGTGCATCTAAATTGTCGGTACAACCGAACAAAATTATTGCTAACAATCCAACAAAAATCAGAAGTGATTTATCTTTAAATTTCTTTATTATTTTCATTTTTCTGGAATTTAAAATTTAATATTTAGTCCGATTGTATACACTGCGGGAACCGGGTAGAACTGCCGATCGATACCGTCAGGAACTTCCGGGTTAAATCCGTTGTACTTAAACAAAGTCAGTGGTTTTTCAGCAGTCACATAAATTCTGGCATCAGGCATATCTTCTCCAAATAATTTGGCTCCTTTAACATTGTAGGCCAATTGGATGTTCTGAATTCTAAAATAAGCTCCGTCTTCCAGAAAATAATCACTAAAATTCTGATTCCAACCCCTTCTTAATCCTGAAGCTGAAGGATATTTATTTGAGGTTCCTTCTCCATTCCATACGCCGGTAGCCAGGTCGGCATCAACGTTTGTGTCGTTTGTCCAGATAATTTCGCCCCTTTTACGGTTCAGAATTTTATTTCCGTTTTGCCCCATAATATTCATCGAAAAATCAAGGTTTTTATATGAAAATCCAAGAGAACCGCCATAGGTAAAATTAGGGATATATGAACCTATAATTACTTTGTCTTTATCGTCGAGAATGTTGTTGCCATCCTGATCAGCAAACTTTAAGTCTCCGGGAACAAGATTATTGGCAACGGCAATTGGATCTCCTTCAATTTCAGCCTGATTTTGGTAAACTCCTGCGACTTCATAACCATAAAATGAGAGCAAAGGATCTCCTACCTGCGACCTTTGACGAAATTCTGCCATTCCACCATTAATATATGGCTGACCGTAAAGATCCATAACTTCGTTTTTTAAAGTTGCAAAGTTGACGCTTACGTGATAATTAAAGTCATTACTTATTTCGTCATTCCAGGCAATCACCATTTCCAATCCTGAGTTTCTGATGTCACCCACATTCCGAAGAACACTTCCTGACTGAAGTTTCAGCCCGACTGGAATTGCGGCATTTTCTGTATCACGGATATAATAGTCAGTATCAATACTCAAGCGATTTTTCATGAAATTGGCAGTAAACCCAATGTTTGTTCCTGTAACTGTTTCCCAACCCAGGTAGCCAAATGTGCTGGTGGTCTGGGTTCCATTTAACTTGGTATCATCAATTGCCAGAAATACCGGATTGGTAGTATTTGCTCCATCTTGTCTGGGTATTTTATCATTACCCAGTTTTCCCCAACCTCCTCTGAGTTTTAGGTAATTTATAGCATTCGATCCTTTTAAAAAGTTTTCTTCAGTTAATACCCAACCCAATCCAAATGCCGGGAATGTTCCCCATTTATCCTGGTATTTCGAAGTTCCTTCCTGCCTGACAGTAAAATATGCGATATATTTATTGGCATAATTATATGACAATCGGCCAAAGTAGGATATTCCGTATAATCTTTCGGCATTGTCATCGGCTGTTTTTGAATCCGCATCTAATGACTGACCAATATACCATGAGTTTTCATTTATCGGAATATCACTGGCAGAACCACTTAAAAAATCGTACCATTCATTCCGGTATGAAGTACCAACCATAGCAGTAATGTTATGGTTTCCATAACTCTCATTAAATGTTAAAGTATTATCCCAAAACTGATTTACCTCCGTTGTATTTGACGATGTAATTGTCGAAACATCTCTGTTGGTAGAATTAGTAATGTAATATGGCAAACCAACATTTCTGACTTTTAAAAACATCATTGACACATTGTAGTTGGTTTTAAATGTAAGTTTATCCTGAATTAAATCCACTTCAGCATAAATTCCTGAAAGGACTTTTCTAATATCCTGTCTGTTGTTGTTAAAATCAAGTGCAATAAATGGATTTTGACCTCCGCGATAACCCAAAAGCTGAGCACTTGAGTAACGACTTGGATTTTCTGTTCCCGAGGCTAAAAGTGAGTTATAATTTTCATCATCATAAACAGGTAAAATCGGAACGGCATGATATGCTTCGAACCAAGCAGCATCGTTTCCAATATATCGAACTCCATTGCTTACATTGAAATTTACCCCGGCTTTCAGCCAGCTATTTGCCTGATGATCGACTGAAGTCCTTATATTCATACGTTTATAGGAATTATCGGTCTCCAGCAAACCTTCCTGATCAAAATAGCTCATACCCATGGAATATGATGTTTTATCATTTCCACCCAGAATTGATAAAGAATGATTTTGTTGTCTTGAGTATGGCTTCATAATCTCAGCATACCAGTCGGTATTTACATTGGGCACGTTCGGATTTATCCTGCTTCTGCCATAGCGTTGCATTGCATTATTAATAAAACTGATGTCTGCAGTTGCTCCTGTTTGATTAATGTAATTAACAAACTGTTCTGCATTTGCCATTTGTAATACATTCTGTGGAACCTGAATACCATAATAACCTTCATAAGTGATAGATGATTTGCTATTCAAAGAACCTTTTTTGGTGGTAATTAAAATTACACCATTTGCAGCTCTTACACCATAAATTGCTGATGCTGATGCATCTTTCAATACAGAGAGTGTTTCAATATCCGATGGATTCAGAAAATCGATGTTTTCGAAGTACATCCCATCTACCACATACAAGGGAGATGAATTACTGCTTCCGGGGAAAGACCCGACACCCCTGATTCTTACCGTTGGCTCGCTTCCCGGAGCACCCGCACTTACAATCTGAACACCGGCAACCTTTCCCTGCAAAGCCTGCATCGCCTGGCCTGAGGGCGATTTTACCAACTCATCTGACTTAATTGTAACAATGGAAGAGGTCAGGTCTTTTACTTTTAACTGCCCATAACCAATTACCACAACTTCTTCCAAACCCACATTATCTTCAACCATTTGTACATTAAAAGCAGTTTGGCCATTCACAGCAATTTCCTGCGTGACGAAACCAATAAAACTAAATACCAATGTTGATTGATTTGAAGTTTCTAAGACAAAGTCACCATCGATATTGGTAACCGTTCCGTTTAGTGTTCCCTTTTCTAAAATAGAAACACCTGGTAACCCAACTCCCGTATTGTCGATCACTTTTCCGGAAACACTCAACTTTTCCTGAGCATTTACGCTGGCAATAAACAATGAGAGAAAGAATAGAAGAATTAGTTTTCTCATAACTTTAAATTTAATTGTTACAGTTTTTGTTCCTTCATTTACATTTCGAATTGAAAGACACACTTGTTTTCTAAAAATATCACCTTTTGCATTGGAATGTGTTACATAATTTTTCCAATAAGTTATATGATTCACACATTGGCCGGATACTGATAAATTGATGAAAATTCATTATGAATGCAAAAGCAATTGATCCCTGGGGCAATGAAAGCAACGAATTCACATGTTCTTTTGAAGTTTTAACTGCCTGGTATGCATCAACGACTGCCATTATTTTTTATATCCTGTTGTTTGTCGTTATTATGCTGCTTTTCAGAAGATGGGGAATCAGGATGACAAAAAGAAAGGAAATGCTGCAACACCAGAAAAGGGAAAAAGAATTGATAAAACTTCGGAATGAAAAATTAAGGGACGAGGTAGAATTTAAAAGTAAGGAATTGGCCAGTTCCACCATGTCAATCATTAAAAAGAATGAATTTTTAATGCAAATGAAAGAAATTCTTGACAAGCAAAAGGTTGAACTGGGAAGCAGGTATCCCGACAAATATTACAATTATCTGCATAAAAAAATTGATGAAAACCTTAAAATTTTGAACGTACCCACGACAAGTTTTTCACAAAAATGAAAACCCAGTACCCCGAGCTAACTCCGGGCGATTTGCGATTGTGCGCCTATTTGCACATGAATCTTTCATCAAAGGAAATTGCTCCTTTACTTGGAATTTCTGTGCGCGGGGTTGAAAATCACAGGTACCGCCTACGCAAAAAGATGAATCTCGAACATGATGACAAACTTGTCGAAACAATTAACGATCAATGATCTTTACTTCGAACCAATTTTAAATCAAACTATATTCAAATAAATTAACCCCGAAACGTGATCCGAAAATTTGAGCAACTGTAATTGCAATTAAGATTAATATCATTAAAACTAGTGCGATTATCAGTAAATATTTTCGCCATTTAACCGTGCGTTTTTTTACAAGTAACCATATAATACAAATACTTAAACCAATTAATAAAACAATAAATGGTTTAATAAGCCACCTTAAAAAGGTTACTACAAAAGATATCGCAACATTTTTCTCATACATCCAAACTACTGAATGTGAAAATGTTTCGCCATTTTTTTGTCCAACGGCTTTTAAGCGGTTGTTTCCCTTTTCCAATAAAATATTTTTCCAGACCAGTGTTGCATATTCTCCGGTTTGAACCCCTGCAGATTCACCATTTACAAACAATTCAATATTGTCAAGGTTGGAATAAACTTTTACATCGATTTTATTTTTTTCACGGATTGTAAATCTTGAATTTGTTATCCAAATTACAGGCGACTCCGACCAATTGGCTTTGTAGAAATAGAACACATCTTTTTTGGTTTTTCTGTCATAAGTAACCATTCCCTTGTCGTTCATTCCAATTGCATCGCCCTCGCGTCTGAAATAAGAGCCAAAATCGAACATATTCCAGATAAAACTTCCCCAGACAAAAGGCCTGTCGTTAATGGCTTTCCAGTTTCCTTCGTGCACTGTTGTCTGAAATTCTTCAGGGTGCCAGACATGATAAAAAGGAAACGGTCTTCTTATTTTTTCTTCGTGATGCTCAACACTTCCTCCGGCGCCGTATTCCGAAACCCCAATTTTATAATCAGGTTGCTCTTTGTGCATTTTATCCAGAAAGTCGCCTAATTTATCGGGTTTGCCGTAATACCAGCCATAATACTGATTCCATGCCAGCATTTCAGGAATTTTGTTCAGCGGGTCGCCACTGCGTGTTATAAACGTAGCCGCAACAGTTTGCCGGGTTTGATCTTCCTGATTTGCCAGCTGATGAATATCTTTTATAATATTTGTCAAAACAGAGTCAGTTTTCATCCCGATTTCATTGTAAATTCCCCAGAATAAAATGGAGGGATGGTTATAATTCTGCCTTATTAATTCCTGAAGTTGCTGCCTGGCATTTTTCCTAAAATCCTCAGAATCACGATATCCCGACTGGTCGCTGCCCACAAAAGGAATTTCTGCCCACACGATCATTCCGTTTGAATCAGCCAGCGAGTAAAAAAAATCAGCATGCTGGTAATGTGCCAACCTGATTCCATTTGCCCCGATTTCTTCAATCAACTTCATATCCTTTCGGTGGTGCTTGTTTTGCAAAGCAGCCCCAACCCCGGCAAAATCATTGTGCCGGCTCACTCCTTTAATTTTCAGGTGTTCTCCGTTCAGAAAAAAACCTTTTTCAGCATCGGAGCTGTAATACCTCAAACCAAGTGGCTGAATGATTTCATCAATAAGTTTTCCACCTTTTTTTAAGTCGATTTTTGCTGTATATAAATAGGGGTCTTTTAAACCGTTCCAGAGATGCGGATTTTCAATTTTGATTTGAATTTCAGCTTGATTTGTTTCATTGCAACAGCCAAAAGCGTTGAAATACCTGATTGAATAACATTTCCTTCATTATCGGTTATTGTAGCTTCAACCTCCAGATTTTCATCCAAAGCTGATCCATTTGGCACTTTTACAATCACATGGATTTCAGCTTTTTCCTTTGAAACCTCTTTCTGAACAAGGTAAACACCCGGTGATGAAAAATCGAGAGGAGTAATACAAATCTTTTCAGTAATAATTAATTGTACAGGTCTGTAAATTCCACCATAAATATTGAAATCGCCGCCAAGCGGGAGCACATCTTCAGTTTCCGAATTGTCAACACTTACTTCCAAAAGGTTTTCCTCTCCATATTTTACAGCATCAGTAATCTCAAAAGTAAATGCCGAATAGCCACCTCTGTGTTCTCCAATATTGTTTCCGTTCAATGAAACTTCAGCAACGGTTTGAACACCTTCGAACTTTAAAAACAGCCTTTTACCGGCAAGCGAATTATCGATAAAAATGCTTTTCGAATAAATCCCTTTCCCTCGGTAATATTTAAAACCCTGAGCTGCATCTTTTGAATTCCATGTGTGTGGTAAATTAACCATTTCGTTTACCGAATCTTCCCAAACAGAAGCACCTTTAAAATTCCAGTCGTTGTTTAAAGGGATGGTTTGCCTTTGTCCGGATGCATTGAAAACCAGGATGGACAGCAAAAAACCTAAGAGAAATACCTGAGTCTTTTTCATTAGTAAAAGTTTAAGTTCTGATCGTTTATTCAAGTTACAATATACAAAAATAGTAACTTCAAAAACTTAACCGCCCCACCCGATAAATTGAAACCCTTTTTAAAAAACTGAAGTTATTATTGTCAGAAAAATAGAAGTTATTCAAGTTAAAATTACATTCAAAAACTGTTTGAAAACTGAAAAATATATAAGAGTTTATATTTTGGGAAAAACCATGAATTTGAAAATATATTCAGCTTTCAGATTTATTGTTTTATTTTCATAGTTTTAAGACTCAAATTTAAAAATCAAATTTATGGCAGTTGTAACTTCTATTTCCAAATTTTCGGAAAGACATTTAAAAATACGAAGGTTCATTTTTATGGTGTTTGCATTATTGGTTTCGTTTAATATTACTTTTTCGCAAACTGCTGATACCACCTTAACAAAATTGTTTCAGAACAGTTACAAGGTGATTGATGCGATGCGCTTACCGGGAGGATTTTACCTTGATGCACTCGCTCTTGGTGGTGCGGGCGCAAAACCTGCAGCCCTTAATGCAAATGGAGTTGGATTGATATCGTTATGTATTGCCGATTCAATGTACAAAAAAACAGGTGATAGCGTGAATTGGGATGCGAATGCGGAGAGTAAGGCTTTGCAGACAATTGATGAATGGATAAGACTGAAAAATACGCCGGGAGCAACAAATGTAAATGGATTGTTTCATCGTTATTTTAAACCTACCGATGGATCGTGGGTTTGGGTAACCGAGCACAGCACAATTGACAATGCTTTATTGGCTGCAGGTTTTTTGTTTTGTAAAAATTACTTTCATCACAATTCCGAGATTGTCGAAAAAACTAGCACTTTGCTTAATTCGATGGATTTTACTGCGGCTATTTCAGCTCAGGGTGACAAAATGTATATGATCCTTGACGACAATGGAAATACTTCGGTTCAGGCAAATCCTTTTAATGAATACCTGATACTGGCCTGGTTTGCAAAGAATTCGAATCCTTCATTTCCGAGATATGCCAGTGCACAAACTTATTGGAATAACAAATTCAGTAATGCAAGCAGCCTTCCAAAGTTTAGTTATCCTGACGGGAACGCAACATTAAGCGAATGGACTAATTCAGCCCAACCTTCGTTTCATGTTCAGTTCTGTTTTTATTACTGCAACTATTTTGGAAAAAATGATGATTACATGACCTATTTTAAAAATGCAGCAACAGCCGATAAAACCTGGTGGCAAAACAATACAAGTCAACAAACTGCATGGGGTTGTGGTGCGGGAGAAATACCCGGAGGCGGTTATTCTGCTGATGCCGTAAACAAGAATCCCCAAAGGATTGTATCACCACATATTCTGATTGGTTTTAGCCCGATTAATGCTGAACTTCGAAATGATTTAATTGCTTTATATGATGATGGTAACGGAAATGGTATCTATCAAATACCGGCAACCAGCAGGGATTTTATATGGAGATACAAATTAAATGAACCCAACATAAAAACTTCATATGTTCAGGCTGTGGATTTTTCGACTTTTCTTTATGGCCTTGCTGCTTTGCCCGAATACCTGGGACCTGAATTTTTTACAAAATACAATGATTTTGATTTTAACCCAACAACAGCAGTTAACGAAGAAAAAATGAATAAAAGCCAGTTGGAAAACTCACCTAACCCATTCAGAAACCAGACTAATATATCATTCGAAATAACAGAAAAAGCTAAGGTAGTTCTTGAAATTTACAATTTAAGCGGACAGAAAATTAAAAAGTTACTCAATAACGAAATGTCAGCCGGAAAGCACACGGTACAGTGGAATGCACGCAATGAGCATAATTTACAGATTGAACCCGGAGTTTATATCTGCCGGATGTTGATTGATAACCAGTCACAATTTTCGAAGCAAATACTTGTAATAAAATAATTGAAATGCCCCGGATTGGAAAGCAGATTTGTTTAATCCAATTTCGGCAATAATTTTATTACAGTTCCCGGGTCGTTCAAAACAACGTAAATAGCGCCATCAGGTCCTGTTTGAACATCACGAACCCGTCCCTGACCTTTTAAAATAACTTCTTCGTGTGTTACGTGTTCATTTTCAATGTCAAGTAATCGCACTTCTTCATATTTCAAAGCACCTACAAGCAATTTATTTTTCCATTTTTTAAATAAATCGCCAGTATAATAATCCAGTCCACACACAGCAATTGAAGGCCGCCAGTACAATGAAGGCTGTTCCATCCCGGGTTTATGTGTAAATTCAGTTAAAACTGATCCATCGTAATTAATACCATAAGAAATTACCGGCCAGCCATAATTGTTCCCGGCTTTAATTAAATTCAATTCATCACCGCCAAATGGCCCATGTTCTGTTGCCCAAACTTCTCCAGTTTCAGGATGGATTGCAATTCCCTGGATATTTCGGTTACCATATGAATAAATTGATTTGATAGCATTTGCACTATTCACAAATGGGTTGTCAGCGGGTATCGAGCCATCTTTATTTATTCGGTGGACTTTCCCGTTTGGCCGGGTGATATCCTGCGCATCATCTTTCATTCCACGTTCGCCAATGGCAAAATACAGAAATCCGTCAGGGTCGAAAACGATTCGGCATCCATAATGGTGACGCGTTGTCTTGTACAATTCGTGCGGAGCTTCAAAAAGCGTTTCTTCGCTTGTCCAGGTATTGTTTACAATTTTCCCGCGAACAATTTTTGTCATTGCTCCCGGACGATCTTCTCCTTTGTTGGCTTTTTCGAGCACATGGCTGAAAGCGAGATAAACCCAACCGTTTTCCTTATAATCGGGGTCAACTGCAACATCCATTAAACCACCCTGACCTTCGTTTAAAACCGTTGGTGTATTTTTTACTGCTTCGGGTTGCAATTTGCCTTTTATTACTGTCCTTAATCTACCTGGTTTTTCAGTAATCAAGGCGGTTGTGGCATCTAAAAAGTCAATTGCCCATGGAATTTCAAGTCCTTCGGCATAAGTTTCAACATTCAGTTTATAATCGAGTGTTTCCAACTCTTTTACAAGTGCCGGTTTTACTGCTCCACTGTTTTTTTCCGAATCGTTAACGTATTTTATTACTGCATTTATTTCATTGTCTTTCAAAACCGCGCCATATGAAGGCATTCCCATATGTGTTATTCCAAATTTAATATTTCTGAACCTGTAATTATCGGCTGCACCAAATTGCCAGATTCCGTCAATCAGGCTGGCACTGTTCCCGCCGTTTAAATCTGCTTTGTGACATGTTGCACAATATTGCTGGTAAATGGCAGCTCCATCAGGTTGTGCGCATGCACTCAATCCCAGAAATAAAATTAATACAACTGAATAAACAGCGTTTCTTGAAATCTTAATATTAATCTTCATAACATTGGTTTTTAAATTCAATATAGAAAGAAAAAACACTTGAATTGTTCAACTGACTTACAGAAAAGCCGGGTTTAATTATTTTGGATGAATATTTTTTCAGTTTCAACAACCCCTTTTTCATTTTTTAAAACGGCAAGGAAGATTCCTTTGGCCAATTTATTTGTGTTTACATGAAAAGAAGATTGTTGAATATTTTTTATTTCCAAAAACTTTTCACCTCCCAAACCCAGCAATTCCATGGAATAAGCTGACGGTTTGTAATTCTGAATTTCAACCCGAAAATTACCGTTTGACGGATTTGGAAATAATTTCATTCCTTTTTCTTTCAAATCGATATTGTTTGAATGAGTTGTATTTACCAACATTACATACATTGCATTTTCAGGAAGTGTAATTTGCAGTTCATTACCAATTTGAACCATATCAATCGTTGAAACCGGATATCCCGCAGCGTCAAGTAGCAAAGCCGAGTTAACAACTTCATTCTTAATCTTGAGAGTAACCTGTGTATTGGCACATTTCCAGGGCATTCTGCCCGTGTTTTCAATTTTAAAACCCGAAATCTTTGTGCCGCTCATGTCAAATTCTGTTGCAGATTCTTTCCACCCGGGTGGTTGATAAACCGTACCTACCTGTATAAGTATTTTCGATGAATTCCCGATGCTTTTATCATCCATCGCCACCAATTGTATCGATGCATATTCATTTGAAGTTTCGATAGTTACATCACTCAGTTCGAAAGTATTTTCGGTATTTGTAAAACCACAAACTCCTTGTACTGATGGCGCATCCATAATACAAATGCCATTTTTATAATCCCATTTTAACTGGTTGGTACCCGCTTTTATCCGTTTATTTTGATAATCAATCAAATCCTCAATTTGTGGTGAAACCTTTGAACTGTCTGAATTACCCTCATAAACAACTTCAACTTTACCGGTTAAATGCGCCAGAGGCGAAACCACTGTTTCCTTTGCCGGGTTAATCCTGTCATAACTGTCGCGGTTTGGGTCGAAGCTGTTTTCCTCACTTATCAAGGGCATTTTTCTGTCGTACATCGATTGAAGTTTGCGTTCTTCATGCACAACAGTTTCGCCTTGAGTTATATATCCTTTTCTGTAAAGAAGCGCGTTTGCCGGAAACATTGCCAGCTGACCGGGTGTTGAAATTGTCCAGCGATACATGGGATGCTGACCTCCCGGGAGGTTTGCCCATGTAAAGTAAGGATTTGAATCGAATGCTGACGAGGTTGGTGAAAACCAATAATACGAATCGACCCCGGTTAACGACATAAACGCCGAAACTAAAAACGGTCCTTCTGCCTGGTATTTATGCGGTAAATTCCACCCACTCTCGGTAACAAGCATCGGATGCCCTTTTACCTGTTTGATATTTACAGGTAATTTATTGGGTTCGAATAATACTGAATTGCCAACATAATTATCGCCGGGATCAATTCGCCAGCCTGCATTCGGACCAATATGGCCGGGATCGAAATAGCGGTTTACTGCCAAAACCTCGCACGATGAATTTGCATATCTTTCGGCATCAAAAAGCAGGTTGGCATCTGCAGTTTTCCAGTTGTTTGCATTTATCAGCTGAGGGCAGTGCAAAGAGTCTCTGTAATAATCATGTATTTCCTGATAAAAATTTCGTTCGGTTTCAGTAAGAAACTGAATTTGGTCGCTCACTCGTTTCGATTTTCCCCCCGATTGAGGCTGGGTTGCATCCCAAATATTGTACAAAGCCAGTTCCCCGGCAGCCCAGTTGTCTTTGGATTGAGAAGCATTCGACCAGGCAGATTTTACAGCGGCATCCGATCCGTATTTTGCAATTGCCCATTCGTAAAACTTTTTCATAATGATTTTTTCAAACTCAGGTTTTACCGATGAGATAGTCCACCAAAAAAGTCCATCCTCATTTTTTACCTGAATAAGTGCAACAGCGGGGTCATCTTTTAGAGCAACTCCGGTAAAAGGATTTGTTTCGGTATAAAGGTATTTAACCCAGTTTTTGTACGCGTTTTTCAGGGTGTCGCTAAAGTACATAACGCCCCACAAATCATCGCTGTTTGAATAACCCGGAATTCCCCAATCTTTGATAGCCGGGTTTCCCATGTGACCGTTATGCGCCCAGAAAGGTGAAATGGTGGAATAAATTCCCTCCTTTTTCATGGCAGCTACCATTCGCCAGATTGCACTCACATCAGCTTTGTCAACATCATTTATATTTGAGCCGGTTGGGTTGATGCTGCCATGATAGCGGATCATATTAACACCCATTTTTGCAAGAAAACGTGCAAATTTTGCAAGGTCAGCATCGCTCATATCTTTTGTGCCATCGCCGCCGTTTATGCTCCAAAACCTGATTGGCTCCCCATTTTCAGTTTGAAATGAATTGCCATCAGATGAAAGTTGAATAAACCCGTTCTCTCCTGCTGTTTTTTCGTTTAAGTAACGCAAATCAAGCAGGGCGTTATCTGTAAATTTATCGGTGGGGTAGCTAAAACTCCAGCCATCTGCCGGAAGTTGAGCATTTGAAAAAATGGCACTTTGTATTATTACCAAAATGATTAAAAACTTTGTTTTCATGATCTTTCTATTTGTTCAAATCAGGTTTATTCATGGTTTGCAAAATACAAAGTAATAGACAGCATCGTAAAATTAAAGCTGTATTTATTTAGCCATTTACTTAAAACATGTCTCAGCTGATCAACTTTTCACGTAAAAGGAACAGGATTAGCCGAAATAAAACTGCCACTTCATTCAAACTGAATCCAGTCAACTTCTACCGGATTTTCATCTTTTGAAACAATAATCAGGTTATGGGTTCCAGGTTTTACATTTGAAATTTTTGATTCAACAATTTTCCAGTCTGAACTTTTTGGCAGCGTAATTTTTGAAAGTATCGGACCATCAATTTTATCCAAATGAATTTCAAGAATTCCACCGTTTTTTGAACTTGCATTTACCTGAACCGATTTAATTTTTTCGGTACCGAAATCCACAGAATTGTATTGAATCCATGCATTTTTGCTGTCGAGAATTGTTTTCCAGCCTGAAAAAGAGCTGACAGTGTCGATTAGTGAAATTGACGCTCCCGACTCACTTTTTAAACTGTACCTGTCGATTTCGATTTTACCCTTTGCGTTGATCAATCCCACCCCACGAAAGGTCGGAGTTACCTTTTGAATTGTTCCGTCGGCATTAAAAAACATACTGTCGATACAGGCAGAGCGGTTTTTATCGAATTTCGGCGACATTTCATTTTGATGATAAAACAGGTACCACTGTCCGTCTTTTTCAATAAACGACTGGTGGTTGGTCCAGCAGTTCAAAGGCGACTCGTCCATGATAACACCTGTCATTTTAAACGGCCCCATCGGACTGTTTCCCATTGCATATTCCAGCCGTTCGATTTTGTTTTCCACATGCGGAAAAGTGAGGTAATAGATGCCGTTCCGCTCAAAAGTCCATGGACCTTCTTTCAGCCCTTTTGAGGGAAGGTCGGGAATTGCCACCGGCTCCGAATCCAGTTCCAGCATGTTTTCCTTCAGTTTGGCCACAAAAATATTTCCCATGGAATAATAAATATACGCCTGACCATCTTTGTCGATTAAAATATTCGGGTCGATGCCGAAAATTCCCTGAATCGGCTCGGGTTGCGGAATGTACGGTCCTTCAGGTTTATCGGCAACAGCAACGCCAATGCCAAAACCTTTTCTTCCGTTCGGACCGGCTATGTTTTTATTGGCGGGAAAATAGAAGTAATATTTGCCGTTTCTTTCAATGCAATCGGGCGCCCACATGCTGTATGTAGTGGAATCAACCCACGGCACTTTTTCCTGGCTGACAATCACGCCATGGTCGGTCCAGTCGGTCAGATTATCGGATGAAAAAACATGGTAATCGGCCATGCAGAACCAGTCTTTCCGCAGGTTTTTTCCCTCGGGAGCTTTTATATCGTGTGATGGGAAGAGATAAATTTTCCCGTTAAAAATCCTTGCCGATGGGTCGGCTGTAAACTGGTCGCGGATGATTGGGTTTTGAGCTGAAAGGCTGTTTATTCCAATAATTGCAGCCACCGTAATTATTAATTTAAAATTTTTCATTTATTAATTTTTTTAGTTTTATATGTAAGTCAAAGATTTCTAATTATTAACCAACTTGCCAATACATTTTGTTTGTAATATGACTAACACCGGCATTCATGCCGGTGATTTAAAGTACGATAATCACCGGACTTTAGTCCTTTAAATCTGATATTAATGGCTAAAGCCGGTTCAAATCCTTTGATTTAAATCCCTGGCATAAATGCCAGGGTTAGTCAAAATCAAAAGGAAGGTTTACTTTTCCTTAATCATTTCATTCACTGCATTCGACAGAAAAATATAAGTAGCTCCTTCGGGAATAACACACTCGTTCTCACCCCAAAGGAATGGCCAGTCGTCTTTGTTTTCAAGATAATCAGGTTTCAGCAAAATCAAACCGGGAACAATACCACCGGCAATTGTTGTGAAATCGGCACGGTTGTTTCCGTAAGCCACTTTCTTCGAGCGTGTTCCAACCGACAAAACAAACGAAAGATTTGAATACGGGTGACATCCGAAAAGATAATTCAGCCCCCTAAAAACATATTCCTGCCCGATGATTTCGGGGAAAGCTTTGTGCGCGTACCAGTTTGTATTTGCCCAGCTGATTACAACTCCGTTTCCACCCCAACCACCTTTTGAAATCGGCACTCCGTAGGGATTATCCTTTTCAGTTTCAGCCAGAGATTCCTTGTATTTCACCACATAACCTTTCAGCTTTTCCTTGTAAGCTGCATCCATATATGGCAATGCAATTAAAGCAGTACTCATTCCGCGACCGATAAATCTGCCTGAGTTACCGCCTCCTCCAGCCGGTTGTTCAAGTGATGGCCAGATTTTTTCAAGAAACCTGTCGGCATATTTCTTCTCTTTTGTTGTAATGTAAAGTTGTAAAACCGTGTTTAAATCTGAACCTCTTCGAAAAGCGGCCATCGGGTCGCTTGAATTGTTTTCCTGTTTTTTCGCAGCTTCATCAGCTTCAGCCAGCAACTTTTTTGCACAGGTCAGACTTCTGTCGGCTAGGTCGTTGTTGTACCCGCGAAGTGCGCGACTTGCTGCGGCAAGTGTTGCAGCAGTCTGGTAATCGAGGAACGAACTGCGGTTGGTGAAAGCCCAGCGGTCGTCCATGGTTCCGCTTGTTTTTCCATCAGTTTCGAAAGGTTTCAGGGTTGGGTTGTAGGGCAGGTTGTCGGTTTCTGTCATTGCATCGCCCAAATGATGGTACTGGTGCAGGTTCGGAACAATTATTCCGCGAACCGGGTGACCAATATTTTCAACCTGGGCAACAAGGTTTAGCGCGCCATGTTCAATCTGCTGCAAAACATCGGGTTTCCCGTCGGGACGGTGCATATCAACATAACGTGTTTTCTGGTCGATAAAGGTTTGGTCCCTGTCAACTTTTAAAGTTTCCCAAGATTCCACAAAACTTGAAATTACACTGTTGTGCGAACCCGTTTGAATATCGAAATCACCGGCATCAAACCAGCCGCCAACTGCCATATTCGGAATACGTTCCAGCGGTTTGTATTTGGTATCGGTGGTATCGCTTTGACGGTAACCATCAAAATGCTGCCAATTCAGCGGCGCCTGCAAACAGTCATCTCTGTAAGGTTCTCCGTGCCACACGCGGTAAGCTTCGTTTACCTGCATGTGGTCCATCTGCACCGGAAACCACACATCCAATGTCGGGTGCCAGATATTTGCATAAACATCGGGCCCAATGGTGAAAGTATTTGTTTTCTGTTCGCCATATTGAATGTAGTAAACACCGGGTTCTTTCACCGAGCTGAAATCAAACTTTGCATAATTGTAGCGCAGGTAGCTTCCCCAAACCACAACATCACCCTTCAGTTTTTCCACCGCTTTTCCTTCGGCGTTAATCTGAAAAACCGAAGCTGTTTTTAAGGGTGTATCGTTTTTGTCGTGTTCAATTACCGCAATTTTTTCCTGAGCCGGAATATAACCTACCTGCGAAAAACCAATTACAGGTTCGCGTTTCCAGTTGGGAACAGCATTCGGTTCAAGATACCAGGTAAGCACTTTTCCGGTTTTATTGGCCGGAAGTTTACTTTCCACAATAAACCATCCGTTTTGTGCGAGATTGCGCCCATCGAAAAGCATCAATTCGGCATCAACAGCCTGTATTTTTATCATCCGTTCCGGGTCTTCGGGCGATAAAACAATTGTTTTACCTGTCGCCAACGGGAATGGCACAATAAATTCATTTTTCCCCGGTCGTCGAAAGTGGTATGCACATCAAACTGTTTTATCTTTTGCCTGCGGGTTCAATCCGGGTGTTGCCGGCCGGATATCGCGGGAAAATTCCGGGGTTGCCATCCATTAAATAAGTTTTTTCGAAATATGCAGTTGGCAGAAATTCGATATTAAACCCGGCGTTTCCTTCCAATGCTTTTGGCAACGGTTTATCGAGGTACACACTGATTTCAACCCCTTTTTCTTTTGGTGTTACTGTAACCCGCGAATTAAAACCGAGTTCCTTGTAGGTCATTTCAACACTTATGGTTTGGGTTGTTTTATCCACTTTTCGTTCAACCACGGCAGGTACCAAATCCCACTGCTCGGGCGTATTTTGCAACCTCACTGCGCCACCTGTCGAAGTCCTGACCCCGTGATGGATGATTTCAATTCCGGCAGTTTTTTCATCAAAAAACATTCCGTTGAACTGGTTGCTGAAAACAAGCACATTCACACCCTGTGTTTCGAAATACTCCAGGTCATTTAACTTGAATGTCTGGCTGTTACAGTTGGTTGAAATTAAACTGAAAAAGCGTGAATAAGAGAAACGTCTGCAATACTCCGAACGCTTTCAGAAAAGCATTAATGCTTTGTTTCCCAGGGAAAGCAAAGTTGTTATTTAGTTTGATTTTCATTCTTACTATTTTTAGATTGTTGTTGGTTTTAATATGTATTTGTTTTAAATCTGTTAATTCATTGTTTATAAATGATAGGGCTCGTTGGGGGGGCAACCACTTTTGTATTCAGCGGAAGCCCCTTTTTGTGAAAATAGATAATGAATATTTTCCATTAATTACTATTTGATTTTTTTGCGTATTCAATTAATTCACAATAAGCACTCCGCCGTTTCCGGGAATTGTAAGTTCTATTTCCTGGTTAGTGCCCGGTTTTATCGTTGTTACTTTGCCATTCAACTGTTCGTCGTCGCTGTACATTTTGATTTCTTTTCCTCCCTGAAACATCGGAAGTTTTGCATTAATTTTCACGGTTTCCTTTTGGGCATTTACTCCGGCAACGTACCATCTATCGCCATGACGGCGGGCAAGGACCACATATTTTCCGGGATAACCATCGATAAAACGAACCTCATCCCAGATGGTTGGGACCTCTTTCATAAAGTTGATGGCCCATTCGGGTGCGTCGGTCAGGTTGTTGGGAGCCAGCGCAAAATGCTGCACAGCACTCTGAAACATCACGGCTGTTGCCAGCGCATAAACATCGGAAGTCAATCGTTTTGAACCCCTGTTGGGTGTGTTGTTGGCATTGTAAAACTTGTTCAGGGCGCTGCCGCCAAAATCCATGCTGCCCACCGTATTGCGGATAAACGGGTGCAGACAGGCATTGAACGCTTCTGATCGCAGCTTCCTGTGAAAATGCAGGTTTTCGCTGGCCAGAATAGCTTCGCTGGCGGCATAATTGGGATACATGCGTTCCCAGCCACGTGGCAGCGTGCATCCGTGAAAAATCACAAGCAATCCGAAATCGTTGGCATCGTACAAAATATCTTCGTACTGCTTCATAGTCACCTGTTTATCGCCTCCAAAAAAGTCAACTTTAATGCCACGCACCCCAATGCTTTTCATCCAAGCCATTTCTTTCCGGCGGGTAATCGGGCTGTCCATAATTCCGCGCGGTCCCTGCGGTGCATCATTCCAGTAACCATTCGAATTGTACCATAAATAGAGCGCCACATTTTTACTTTTTCCGTATTCTGCCAGTTCTTTAATTTTATCGCGCCCGATTTGTGTATCCCACAGCGCATCGACCAAAATTGTCTGGTATCCCATTGCAGCGCTGAAATCGATATATTCTTTCTGCACATCGTACACCGTTGCACCATCCATTTTCATAATCCAGCTCCAGCTTCCCTTGGTGTACTGGTATTTCTGCGATGCTTCGTAACGCGGTTCAACCACGCTGAATGGAATGGTTGTTTCAACAATTGGAGCCAATGTTTCGCCCAAAGTTAGGGTGCGCCAGGGAGTTTCGCCAGGTGTAACGATACCCGGCGACGAAGTTCCGTTGCCGTTGTTTTCTTCGTCCATCGGAAATCCAATGGTGTATAAACCGTCGGTATGACCAATCAACCGGCTGGCGCAGTAGCGGCTGTCAACACCGGTTTCCGAAACCAGCACCCAACCGTTGCCATTCACCTTAAATAAACATGGGAAAGTATAGCCGTTTCCCTGGCCGTTTTCGCCCATTGGGGCGTCCACTTTATATGAAATTTCGTAGCTCGGCATGGTGCGGGCAAAACCAACCATCGCCTTGCTTTGCGCTGTCAGAAAAGTGGTTGTTCCCTCAGGAAAAACAAATCCTGTGGCCTCCTGATTCACAACACACGAAAAACTTCTGCGTTGCGGATAAACCTTGTATTTAAACGCAACGTCGTTGTTACTGACACGGAATATCACATCAAAAACGGGTCTGTTTTCCTTTAAAAACGAGAACACAGCTTCGTTTGCCTCGTAATGAACTTTGCTTTGTTTAATGTTGGGCAATTCGTAGGATTCGTCAATTTTTTTTGACCTGATTGAATCTCTCAGCGAGAGACCTTGTGTAAAGTCGCCAATATTTGTTTTCAATCCCAGTGGCGACTGCTGCAGAAACTTTTTTCCATTCAGCGTTACACTGTAAGTTGGTACGCCATTTTCAGCCGACACGCTTACAACAAGCTTTCCATCGGGGCTGGCTACCTGTTTTTCTGCAGCATTTGCAAAACCAACTGTAAAAAGAAACAGAAGGAATAATAAACTGATTTTCATTTTCTTAGGTTTAAATTGATTTGAAATTAATTGATATCCGAAATTTTGTCGCTGATATGGAAATAATCGAAATCGGCATAACCGCCTGTATTTTTGGTGGCGTAGTTGAACAATCCGAAACGATAACCCATAAAATGCTCCATCAGCGTGTATTCCATTTTCAGCTCACCGCCAATCACAGTCCATGTTTTGCCATCGAGACTGTAGAAAAACCGGGCAATATCGATTCTGTCGCGGAAGTTGCATTCAATTTTCAGATAGACTTCGTTTTGTGACAGCGGCACACTTTCAAGCTCAGTGGGAGTGTCGGTTTTGTTGCTTACCATGAAAATGTATTTTTTACCATCAGCAATTTTAACGCCTACCTGCCCAAACTTGCGCTGAAATACTGTTAATCCGGCAAAGTCGCCCTCTTTTAAATTTGATGCATCGAGTTTGGTGACACCTGAACTTACAGGTCCGAAAGTACGCTGTGTCAGTGTATTTCTTGATTTCAGGAAAAGACTGTCGATGCGACCGGTTTTGAGGCGCAAAAAACCTTTTCGTTCGGTCACCGACCACAGCGAATTGTCGGGATTATGGTTCCACTGCCAAACCAATGGTAGCGCAGGTTCGCCTTTTTTGCGGTCGAACTCATCGTTGTTAACGATTCCCGGGATTAAACCTTTGCTTGCCGGCAAATCGAGCGTTTCCGGAACTTTTCCGTCAACCCCGATTACCGGCCAGCCATCTTCCCATGTCATGGGTACGATATACGGAATCCTGCCCACCGAACCAAAATCGCGGAAAAGATAGGCAAACCACTTTCCGTCGGGTGTGTCAACAATGCCGCCCTGGGCAACACCCAAATCCTGAAATGCCACTTTCCCTTCCCACGGTCCGGTAATTTTATCGGCGCGGTGAACCACCACTGTGCGCATTCCGCCGCGTGGCCAGGCAATATTAAACAGGTAGTATTTTCCGTTCACCTTAAAAATCTGCGAACCTTCGCCAAGACCCACATTTTGTCCAAGAGGTGCGTTTGCATCTTCAATCAGAACCCTTTCGGTTCCTTCCTTTACGCCCGTGAGGTCGTCTTTTAATTCAATTATGCGTAGTTTTCTGACACCCCAAATCATGTAAATTTTCCCGTCATCGTCGAATAAAATGGTATTGTCGTGGTACGAAGGCGCAAAAGTGATTCTTTCCCACGGACCTTTTTCGATATCTTTTGTTTTATAGACATAGGTTTTGTTTGTCGTCTGTGCAAAAGTGGAAACATAGAAAATTCCCTTCTGATAGTTGATACAGCTTGCCCACGTACCTTTTCCGTAAGTGCTTTTGCCGTTTACAAGGTTCATCGCATCCACATTTGCCAGCGTGTCGTAGGCATAATTAATGATTGTCCAGTTCACCAGGTCTTTCGATTTCATAATCGGCACACCCGGCGCCATGTGCATGGTGGTGCTGCTCATGTAATACGAATCGCCCACGCGAATCATCGACATATCGGGAACGTCGGCATGAATCACCGGATTTTGCGCCCTGATTGTATTAAACGAGAAACAAAAAATCACGATTAAAAACCGATAATAACCAAATGACTTAGTTTTCATAAAAATTGTATTTATTAATAATTTCATCTTCTTTAAAAATATTCAAATTAGCGTTTTGCCTTAAACTTAGAACCGGTCATCTCATTATTTTATCATGAACTTCTGCAAAGCTCTGCGGAAGATTTCAAGTCTTGAATTCCAGTCTGAGCTTACGAAACAGGAAAACTCTGCTTTCGAGTAGGTATATTTGTTCTGCTGGCCATGTTTCATTAACTATTCATAAATCAATTTATCATTAGTTTTTCAAGTCCGTTTCTAAAAGCAAATGGATAGAAAAACTGTCCATTTAAGTTTTTCTGTGGACTCGTTCTAATCTCAATCTGGTAATAATCAGCCTTTTGTTTATCTGTTTCCAATTGTCCAATTTGTCGCAGTTGAATTTAAAAACTTTGTATTTCCTATCAGTCCAAAAGACCCTCTCTAATTAAGTCTTATTGCAAACTTTTCAATTGTCCCGTTAACAAGGTATGAAATCATAATACGGCACAATATCTCAATAAAATTCTTTGTTTCTTGAATGAAAATGGGTCAATTTCAGATAGTCATTAAATTCCTTATCTTTAAGTATTTCAAATTGGTTATCTGCAATTCTTTTGGCTCTAACAAAGTTGTCCAAGCATTCGAACCGTCAAGTAATTGAATATATATTTTGTCATCACTCATAGTCTGTCTTTTAGTTGGCTTTCCCATAACTTCCTTATAAATACAATCCTAGTCGGCCATGTTTTTCAATCAATCCGTTATAACATCAATTTCAGCATACCCAATCCTATTGTTGTTCTCCGTGTTTTTCAATGCCCGAAGTTTTATGTAGCGAGCCGGAACTAGCTCAAAAAGTTTTGTTTGCCACAAAGGATTGTTTTTGATATTGGAGAATTCGCCTTCGCTGACCTTTTTCCAGTTTTTACCATCAGCCGAAATGTAAAATTCGTAATGGGTAATTGTGCTGGGTTGCCATGAGTTCTGTTCGGGATAATATTTAAATCCAATCAGCGTTAATGCTTCACCAAAGTCGATTACCAGGTCAACAGGAAGTTTTTCTACATCGCCGTGGCGCCAGGCTGTTGAAAGGTTTCCATCCAGAATTCGATAGGCTTTTTCATCTTCAACTCCCACAATTTTCCAGTCTTTCCGTGGAAGTCCGAATTCCTCAACCGTGGCCGCGCTGCTTTTACCCGATAATGCTTCAACCGAAATGGCGCTTATTTTCACTTTTCCTTCGGTTTGAACCGGGCCAGTGTATTTTGTCGATTCTTTGGTTGCTTCTGAACCGTCAAGTGTATAATAAATTTCCGATTCGGCATCGGCCGGAATAATGCTGACTTCTCCGGCCTGGTTCCGGATGATGGTTGGCTGGGTGAGGATTTGCGGCGCATTGTAAACCCCAACATTCGAAATCACCGGACACGCTTTCGAATCGGTAATATTGAAACGTAGCTTTGTGGCCGTAACCGTTGGGAATCGCAGGATTCGTTTATACCCGATGGTTGTTGCTTTTGCCAGTTCCTGCCAGTTTCCGTCAACCTGCGCTTCAATTGTAAAGCTTTTACACGTTGCCCCAGCCGGATATATTCCTGTGCAAGAAAACGGTTGAAAGTGGTTGGTTTGCTAAAATCGATGGTCAGCGAAGCAGTTTTCACCTCATCGTCGGTTGCCCAGAAGGTATCATTTTTTTCGTCGATTGCATTGGATGCTCTGAATTTCCGGCTGTTTCCGCGGGTATCTGAAGCTTCGGCCTTTGCATTTTTCACCAGGTTTTCGGCAAATGCTTCCTTTACGGCGGCGGCTAAATCAAGTGCAGCTTTTTCGTCGTTCGGATGTATCAAACCATTTGGCATTATCGGGAAGTTAAGCAGAAAAGTTGCGTTTCTCCCCACAGAATTGTACCAGGTATCCATCAGTTGAGGCAGGGTTTTCACCTTTGTGTCTTCCCCCGGATGGTAAAACCACTCAGGACGAATGGAAGTGTTCACTTCGCCCGGAACCCATGAATCACCATTTTCCACACCGTAATGCAACATTTCAAAAGGCACATCGCCGGTGGCATTCAGTAAACTCCAGTTGGTTTCGCCAATCCAGCCGCCTTCGGTTCCCACCCAGCGCAAATCAGCACGGTCGCCACCATCGTTCCAGATTACTATGTTGGGCTGCAAGTTCGCGCACAAGTTTGTAGGTGTTTTTCCAGTCGTAGTAGGTGGTGCGGTCGATTTTGCGGTTTTCGTTGGCGCCGCCGTAATAACCGGTTCCGCCGTTGGCACCGTCGTACCACACTTCAAAAATATCACCATAATTTGTCAGAAGTTCGGTAAGCTGGTTCCTGAAATAGGTAATGTATTCCGGTTTCCCGTAATCGGCGTGATTTCTGTCCCACGGCGAAAGGTAAATCCCCAGTTTCAAATCGTATTCTTTACATGCATCGGCCAGTTCGCGAATCACATCGCCTTTTCCGTCTTTCCAGGGCGCATTTTTTACCGAATATTCGGTGTATTCCGAAGGCCACAAACAAAAACCGCAGTGGTGTTTTGCGGTGACGATGATTCCCTTCATTCCTGCTTCCTTGCAAATGCGCGCCCACTGCCGGGCATCCAGTTCGGTTGGATTAAACAGGTTGACATCCTCGTTCCCAAAACCCCACGACTGGTCGGTGTAGGTATTTAATGAAAAATGGATAAAAGCATAATATTCCATTTCCTGCCAGCGCATCTGGTTTTCTGTGGGTATAGGACCAAATGCTGCCGGAGCTTCCACTTTTTTGCAACTAATTTCAAGTAATGAAAGTGAGAGAATTATTCCGAAAAAAATAAATCGTTTCATAATGAAAGTTTTAAAGTTTAGTCAATCAATACTTTTTTAGTGACTGTGTTGTTTTCATCATCCTGTATGCGAATCAGATACAAACCTTTTGTCAACTGACCCACATTCATTTTAAACGCCGGGTTTTCTGAAACCCCGGATTGCATAAGTACGCCAACACTGTTGAACACTCAGCCAACAAATTTCCGGGGAAATAAGAAACCGAGATATAATCGCCTTTGGTTACATTTTTACTCAATGTCAAAATTACCGCGTTTGGATTTTCCGGGTCGGGTTGAATTGTATTAAGGCCAACTGTACTGTTCGAAAAGAATTTAAAATTGCTTCTTTTCAGCGAACCGCTTTGAATTGGTTTATCAAATTCAAGTTTCACTGAATTTAAGCCCATCAATTTTGTACTCACCAATTCAGGTCCTTTTAACCGGGCATTGTTTTCATTCAAAATAAAAACTGAATCCTTATTTGATTTCAGACAGGGAATTGTAAAAACTTTCACCGTATCGCCAAAAGCCACTTCAATTTCATAATCACCATAATATGCATTGAATTCCAAAGGGTTTTCGCCTGTAATTTGGGAATCGAAATTGGTAGCCCATTTCTTTTGAGTATAATATAAAAGCGTGTCGGCAGCGAGTTTTGGTTTGTGCTTCGCATCAAAAAAGCCCGTGTTTTCGCGCCATGCACCATCATCACTCAAACCCCAGCTAATCATTCCTGAAATCGACGGGTGAGAAAAAGCGATTGTGAGCACCTTTACAAAGTCATCAACCTGTTGTTTTTGTGTAAGATTTGTTCCCCAGTCGTACTCTGTAAATCGGATTGGCAACCCTGCTTCAGCTATTATATTTACATTTTTACCAGTTCATCAACATTCGGGCGGCAGCAATCCCAAAAATGAGCCTGCATTCCGACACCTGTAACCGGACCACCCATTTTTTTAATTTGAAGGATCAGGTCGCGGTATTCTTTCGCCTGTCCCCAGTTGTATTCCACATTGTAATCGTTAATAAACAATTCAGCATCGGGGTCGGCAGAACGCGCCCATTTAAAGCAGTTCCAAAGGATTGAATCACCAACGTTATTCCGAAGCGAATCGGCATGGTTGGTTAAGGGTTCATTAATTACGTCATACTCTTTAACAATTCCTTTGTAGCGTGAAACTTCGCGAATAACCCTCATTTTGCAGGTATCGGTAATTGCCTGCGGCGTAGGAAGTCTCCGCACCCAACCAGGAGTTGAATGGTCATCGTCACCTCCCCAAAGCAGTGTGTGTGCCCGCAAATCCCAACCCACTTTTTGGGTCCAGCGAACTGCATTTTCAAAATTGGTGTAGTTGGGTGCAGTATGTTGCGGCTGAATTCCACTCCATTTAAATGAATTACCTGAAACACCATAATTGAAATATTTGTACATCGCGGCCTGCATCCACTGTTCCTTGCTGGCAACTGTATTCACTTCAGGGTCAAAATAACCTGTTTCAGTTGTGTAGTAATTTCCTTCGGCAGTAGTAAGCGCAGCACCTCCGCAATTAATCCTTATTATATTCGCGCCACCGATTTCGTCGATAACTATTCCTTTAATGGCTGCATTATCTTTTGAGGCATTTAACTCAATACTTATAAAAGTATCGTTAACCATGATAGTGACACTCGTATCCACAGCAATATTTTTCCCTCCTGCTGCGGCAAAAACATCATAATTATCCAAAAATAACTGACCATTTACAGTTACATCAAATAACCTGGCGTCTTTGGCGCTGGCATAAATTTCTGCAAATTTCAGCGTAACCTTGTATTCTTTTCCTTTTTCAACAGGAATGGCATACGCTAAAATTTTATTCCAGCGTTCCGTTTTGTAAATTTCCTTATCCGTTTTTGCCTGAATTGTGCTTGTTGTGCTGTATGTGTTTCCCATATTTGCTGAACCTTCGTAGAAATCAAAAGCAATCCCAAACGGATACTCGTGCTTTTTCATCCGAACCGAAACATCCCCTGTAAATGGCTGTCCGTTTTTATCAACGATTTGTATTCCAAAATCGCCTTTTCTTAAGGTGTCAATCCGTTCCTGCGCTTTATTGTACCAGGCTGCGTATGACTGTGCATTTGTTATTTCAGCAAATGAAAACAATGCGATTAGTATGATTAAAACAATTTTTAGATTTTTTACTTTCATAATAGAATTTAGTTTTTGATGATTTTTCATTTTTTCCCGCTTTCTTTTATCCTGATAACTGTCAACGACATGGGGGGAGCAGCATATTCAAATGATTTGGCAACTTCAATTGAGGAGGTAACCGGTATAATTTTTTGAAGGTTTTCAAAAGTGTTTTCGTCGCCGGGCTGCCCACTCAAAACAGTTTGTTCGGCTTGCGGAGCAATCTTACCAAACTTGCCAAGATTAACTTTCATGGGTTTGCCGGTGTCGCTGTAATTTACCAATTTCAGGATGATATCGCCGGTTTTGCTGTCCTGCACACACGAAGCAGCCAAAGTTGTATCGCTTTCATTTTTCGAAATTATTTTGTCGAACCAAGTTTCACCCTGGTTGGTCATGAACATTTTTTGAACATGATAATTGGGTGTGAGCAGAATATTTACGTTGTCGAAGAAAATCATGTCGGTAGTCCACTGTGTGAAACCTTTTTTGGCCAGTAACGGGGCGTACGAAGCGAGGTGAACCACATCGCCGTTGCGTTCGAGGCCTGTTAAATAGGCTGCTTCGGCAATCGCATTTTTCAACTTGTTTCCCCACGAAGCATATTCACCCAAATAAACTTTACCCGAACTCCGCGGGTATTTGTCGTAACGGTGCACGTTGGCCATCAGCCATTCGGGTTGAACGTAATAGTGCTCATCTACCATCTGCAATTTCAACTCTTCTGCAATTTTCCAGCCTTTCTCAAAATCTTCGCCGCTATGAAACGGTCCAACCGTTCCGATAACCGTAATCTCAGGATGCTTTGTTTTTACAGCATCATAAATTTCTTTAAATCGTTCTTCAAATTCAGGGGTGATTTTGTCCTCGTTACCCACGCCAATGTATTCGAGATTAAAAGATTCGGGGTGACCGGCAGTAGCGCGTTTTGCGCCCCACTCCGAAGTTGCAGGTCCGTTGGCCCATTCAATTAAATCCAACATTTCCTGAATGTATTCATCCATTTCTTCATCCGGAATTGCTTTTTGGCCGGTTCCGCCAATGCGCCAGGTTCCACCCGAATTCTGGCAACTTACCGCGGCAGGTACAACAGGAAGTGGTTTGGCTCCAATATCTTCGCAAAACTGAAAATATTCAAGATATCCCAACCCGGCTGTTTGGTGGTAACCCCAAATGTTGCGCTGAGCTTTTCTTTCTTCAATTGGACCGATTGTATTTTTCCAGCGGTACATGTTTCCAAGTCCGTCGCCGTGAACAAGACACCCACCGGGGAAGCGGATAAATGCGGGTTTCATGTCGGCCAGTTTTTGGGCAAGGTCGGCACGCAAACCGTTTGTGCGGTTTTTAAATGTTTTTTCCGGGAAAAGCGAAATCATATCGAGCGCCAGTTGACCTTCGGTTTTTGCAAGCACCACCAGCGAAGCGCTGTCGGTGCCTTCGACGGCAGTGAGGGTTGCCGTATATTTTTGCCAGGTTTTGGATGCCGTGGAAACTGAAGCTTCTGCAAGCACCTTTCCCTTCGGGGTTTGCAGGGTCACCGACAAAAGCACCGGTGCATCGGAAAGCTGTTGTACAAACAACGAGAAATTGTATTTTTCACCGGCCCGAACCACCATTCCATCGAACCCTGAGTTTTTAATTCCAACTCCCGATTCGCCCTTAAATTGTTCGTAACTACCAACAAACTCCACAGTTAGAACCATGTAATGCGGGTTGTTGGGGTGAACAGGCGTTTTGGTTTCAACACTTATCCTGCCATATGAATAACCCGGACTAATGTATTCCCAGAACGAAAACTGGCTCCACTCGCGGCGTTCGGTGGGGTTGTATTCAAACGAACGGTTTTGCACCAGCTCGGCATACAATCCGCCATCAGCTGAATAGTTGATATCTTCGAAAAACAATCCGAACAAATCGGGGCTGATTGGTTTGCCGGCTTTGGCAGTTTGAGCATCCGTTTTTCTAACTGACAGGAAACTAAATCCTGTAAAAACGACTAATGCTATTAACAAACCTGATTTTCTCATCTTGTATTTTTATTTTTTTAATTCATATCGGTTTGACGTTGTCAGCTCCGATAGCCATCGGGGGCACGCTGACAAGTCTGTATTTCATTTAACCTGTCAACGTCTTTAGACTTGACAGCGTTTGATTTAAACTCCCTTCTTATTCCGGTACTGCATTATTCGCCGAAGTTGCATACAATCCCAGCAAACAACCTGTAAAACCACCGGCCACATCGGTTGAAAGAATATCGCCCGAAACAGTTCCACCCACATTTACATAGTCGGTTCCGTTGGTTGAGTAGCTGAACTGGTAATCGTCGCCATTTGCCGACATCTGCAAACGAACCGGTTTGCTGAGGTCGATTTTGGCGCTGGCCACAATTTTCGATTCAACCTCACGAGTTCTGAATTTCCCCTGGGTTCTTTCCAGCAAAATGTAATAATCGGTTCCTCTTTTTGTGATGCCAAAAACATAGTTGTATCGTTCGCTCTGCAGCGCCACAATTCCTGCCAGGTCTTTTTCTGATTCGGGTTTGTAATCAACAGTTGCCGTAAACGAAAATGTTTTGTGCATCTGTCTGTAAAACAATGTTGAAGTAGGTTTACTTCCTTGATATTGGTTTGGAAAGGATTAATCTGTAAGCCATTTTTGGTTACCGAAATAAAATCTTCACGCGGTCCACGCAGCCCAATCCATCGGTAATCCAGCTTTTCAGCCGTAAAATTATCGGTAAAAGTGAAGTTGCCGTTGGGGAAAAACCCGGCTTTTCCGGCTTTGTTTTCGGTTACTCCGGCAGGCATTTTCAGTTTTGGTTCCATCGGAACAAGTCCGTTTACAAAAACCGGAAATTCACCCGACCAGTCCACCGGCAGAATAAAGTTTCTCGGCCGGTGTTTACCCTTTGCTTATCGTTCGGACGGATGGCAAGGAAAACACCGTAATATTCTTGATTATCAGGCCCTAAAACCAGGTCGGCGTGACCAGCCCAGTCCACTTTATTTTCCCGTTCTTTTGGAAAATGACGTTGCGTGAGAATCGGGTTACTTGGCGCAGGCGTGTATGGACCTTTTGGGTTGTCGCTTACAAAAATCACTTCGCTGTGCCAGTCGCCGGTTCCGCCTTCGGCACACATTAAATAGTATTTACCATTTTTTTTGTAAAGATGAGGCGCTTCAATCCAAATCGGTTTTTGGCCAGGTCAACACCGCCATCCACAATAATTTTGTCGGTTCCCTGAATTACTTTGTCGGTTGCAACATCATACTCCCATATTTTAATCACGCGGTGGCCGTTGTACAATTCCTTTTCCGCGGTCGGGTGCATCGTTGTGAATTACATACCCTTTTCCGTTATCGTCGAAGAAAAGAGAAGGGTCGATTCCGTTGAAATCCAGTTTTATCACATCGCTCCAGCCTTTTAACGGGTCTTTTGTTTTTACCACCATATTTCCGATGCCTCCTGATATCTGCGTGGTAATCATGTAAAAGGTGTCGTTGTTCTTGTTATACAAAATCTGCGGTGCATAAATACCGGCGCTGATTCCGCAATCGGGCACAATTAATTGTGATTTCCGGTCGAGTACGTGGCCGATTTGTGTCCAGTTTACCAAATCTTTTGAATGAAAAATCGGCACGCCCGGAAACATCGCAAACGATGAGCAAACTACGTAATAATCATCGCCTTTGCGGGTAATACTCGGGTCAGGGTAACAGCCTTGCAAAATGGGGTTGTAAAACTCGCCGGGTTTTAACGGATTGTCGGTATAAACCTTGTCGTTGCCTTCGTACACAAAACTGGTAAATACTGGAGAATTGGTTGCCTGACTAAAAACGGTCAGCGAAAACAGAGCTGTAAAAGCCGCCGTCAGAAAGATTGTTTTTCTTTTGAAGGTACTGATTGTGATTTGATTTTTTTTCATCGTTTATAATTATTTGATTTTGTTTTGCTTGCTTCGAAAAATATCTTTTAAATGAATTTTCTCAGAACATGATTTGCTTAATCGATTTTAAAAACCACTGCAGTTCCAAATGGCATTTCGGCCGGACAAGTAATTACAAGGCCATCAGCTTCCTGTTTCCATGTCAGTTTACCTTCGTGACCCAGCAGCTTTACGCTTTTAACCGGTTTGTCAAGGTTTTTTGAATCCTTCCCAAGCGACTTAATTTTCAATTGTTTTCCAGGTTCAGGCACTGTCATGCAAAACGCATAAAGCGCGTTGTTTCTGCCAACTGTAAAACGAAAATCCTGCGTTTCGAACTTAAATTCAGCATGACGGCGTTCCAGTTTTCCTCCGGGAAGCATTTTCAATTTACCATCAACTATTTCGCCTTCTCCGGGTATTTTCCAGGCGTGACTTCCGTAAACTGCTTCTCCGTTGCGGCGCATCCAAACGCCAACTTCCTTCAGCATTTTTTGGCTGCCTTCGTCAAGCGAACCATCGGGCAACAGCGAAATACAAAGGGCAGCATTACCATCGCGGGCAATTGCTTCAATAATATAGCGAATCATCATGCCTGCATCGTAGGTAAAGTTGGGTGCGTAAAACCAGTCGCCCACCGGCGCTTCGGCAATCCACGGCTGGTCGGTCTTTATATTGGCCGGAACGCCAAATTCTTCGGTATTCACCGTACCATTGGTATTGTGCCGGAATTTTACAATGCTGAACGTATTCACTTCGCCACGTTTTTTGAGGGTACGGTTGTAATAATCGGCCATTACCCGCGGCATAGCATCGGCTTTGATTCCTGTGCCGGTTCCATTGCCGCCAAACGGACCTTGCACCGTTCCGTCGGTATAAATAAAATCGGGGTCGTAATGCTCCACCACGTCCATCATACGCAAAGCCCATTCGGTAGTGTACCATCTGGCATATTCCAAATGATGTGTATAGATACCAGCCGGTGCAGGTGACCAACCTGTAAAAGCACTCGCCTCCACACCTTTGTATTCGCGGAGGTCGATACCATAAAGCAAGCGGGGGTCGTAGCCTTCCCACCATTTTCCCTTGCCGTCGGCAAGCGTGAGGTTTCCATCGTAAGGCACACCTTTTTTGTCGCCCTCTTTGTCGCTGCCAAAAGCAGTTTGCCACCACCACCAGGTATATTCGTGGTGAAAGGTTACGCCATAATGCATACCATTGGCTCGACAGGCTTTGGCCCACTCACCTAATAAATCGCGTTTTGGACCAATATTAACCGAGTTCCATGGATGATATTTTGAATTCCACAAGTCGAAGTTGTCGTGGTGAACGCCTTGAATCATCAGAAATCGGGCGCCTGCATCTTCGTAAATTTTGGTGAGTTTTTCGGGGTCGAGTTTGGTTGGGTTCCAGTCGCGCAGTACTTCCTTGTAGCCTATTTCCGAAGGATGGCCATACCTTTTCAGATGGTTATCGTAAGCCTTGCCGGGTTTGTAGAGGTTTCGTGCATACCAGTCGCCACTTTCACCAGCCGATTGCGGGCCAAAATGAACCCAGATACCAAATTTTGCCTCGCGCAGCCATGCCGGTTCGCCAGGGTAGTTCTTTTCAATGGATTCCCAGGTTGGCTCAAACGGTCCTTCAGCGATTGGAATATCCAGAATCATTTCGGGGAACGTTTTCCAGTCGCCCATTTCAACACTGTTTAAAGGTTGCTTTGCCGGAATTTCAGGAAATGGCGGAAGCACCTTATTCTGGGCATTCAAACCCGATATGGTCGCTATAAAAAAACAGGCTGTTATTATTTTCTTCTTCATCTGTTAATTGAAAATCTATTGTAAATTCTTCTTGTCAACTTTCCAAACTATTGATTTGGAGAGCCCGCAAGGATTTCCTGAAAACATTTTTGCGGCTTCCTTATCGCCTTTTAACTGCCATTTGAACCAGGCAGTTGCCACTTTGGCAAACTCGCCGCCATGAGGCTGGCTGTAAGTGCCGCCGTGTCCAACGTCCATATTGGCCACGAATACCGGAACATGGTTAATCCGACTAAAGTCGTCCATCCCGTTTTTGTATGCGATATCCGACTCTCCCCCAAGTAAATAGAGCGTTGGTGTATGTAATTTAGCCAGATGGTCTTTTGTTAACGCTGGCATTCCCGGCATTCCTCCGCCATTACCGATGATACCACTGTTGCAAACAATTGCAGTTGTAATCCGGGGGTCGGGTGCTGTTTCAAGTGTTTGCAAACCACCGCACGACATACCGCTGACAGCAATTTTCGAAACGTCAATTTTATTGTACAAAACGCTTGTTTTATCGCTGTTTTGGGCAAGAGCCCAGTCAATGGCATCAAGCAACTGCGATGAAGTTGAACGGCCACCGCCCCGCTGCCCTTCCTGTGGCATTGGCCCGATGGCAATCACCAAAAACCCGTGTGATGCCACTTCCGACAGGAAATTGATGTGTTCCCAGGGCGAATTGGCACAGGCTCCGTTGCCCCAGGCAATGATTGGCAACTTGTTTTTATCTCCGAAAACGCTTAAATCTTTTGGATGGAAAATGGTATGCGTTGTCAGTGATGCGTCAGTGTACATGATTGCACTATACGCGCCGGTCCCGCCATCTTCAACAACTCTTGAAGTTGCCGTTTGAATTGTGCCTGCCTCCTGTGCTGACAATGAATAATAAAAACCTGTTCCGGCAATTGCCAAAACGACAAGGCCCAAACGAAATAATTTGCTGAATTTTTCCATGTTCTTTATTATAAGTTATTGAATATCTATTTGAATTGCCACCAATCAAAATTAAACAATTGCCCATCGCCACCTTTGAATACAAAACAAAGGTCGTGAACGCCCATTGTTTTTTTCACTCTACAAGATTGAACCGCCCAGTTTTGCAAACCTCCGGTGTTTTTCACTTCGCAAACGCCCAAAAGTTCACCATCAATACTGTCAAGGCGAATTTCGATTTGGCCACCCGTCGATTCAGAAGCCACGCTAGCTTCGAATTTTTTAGCGCCTTTGCCAAAATCAACGCTGCGGACTTTGATGTAATCGCCGTTATCAATTTTGGTAACGAAAACACCTGTTTTGCCGTCGGAAGCCGTTTTCAGGCCTTCGCTCCAGGCAATGGTTTCGGCTTCAACTTTTTTAAAAGGGTTCAAACTGGAAACGCTTTGTTTCACGCCTTCTTTGGTTGGAATGAGGAGCGGAATGCTGCCATCTGCGTTGTATGAGAATTGCTCCACGCTGACTGAACGCTTGAAGCCCTGACCTTTCGACAAATCCTGGTCGTGATAAAAAATATACGAGTTTCCTTTGAAGTCGATGATACCCGCGTGGTTGGTAAACGCCAAATGAGGTGCACGTTCCATAATATTTCCCTTGTAAATCCAGGGGCCTTCGGGCGAGGTGGCCGTTGAATAAGCAATGTATTCAGGAATACCCGCTGCCGCATACACCATGTACCAGAGGACTGTTACGTTTAAAAAGCCAGGGGCCTTCGGTGTAAGTTGTACCCGGTTTTCCATCGCGGCCTTCTTTGGAACCAAAAGCTTGAGCAGTCATCTCTATCGAAACAATTCCGTTATCACCAACACTTCGGTCGTACGAAACCATATCTTCATTCAACTTTACATACCACAATTTGGGGTTTCCCCAATACAACCAGGCTTGCCCATTGTCGTCAATTGCAACAGTTGGGTCAATGTCCTGCCAAATATGGTCACTATCGACAAGGCGTTTCCCAATAGGGTCGCTGAACGGTCCGGTTGGAGAGTCGGAAACTAACACTGCAATACCCTCGCCATGAATGGGAACATACAGGTAGAATTTACCGTGCCGCCCGATACATTGCGGCGCCCAGGCCCCGTTTGTTTTATCCATCCAGGTAAAGTTTTTTAACGAAGCAATTGCGCCATGGTCGGTCCAGTTGACCATATCGGTTGTAGAATAGCAACGCCAATCATACATGGTGAAAAAGTTTTTTACGGTTTCGTCCTCATCGTGCGATGTGTACAAGTAAACCGTACCATCGTGCACCATCGGCGCCGGGTCGGCGGTGTAATAGGTTTGTACGATGGGGTTTTGAGCACTACAAGCAAAGGTAGCTGCTATGAAAATCAGGATAAATATTTGTTTTTTCATATAATTGTTAATTTAGTTTATTTATTTTTATGGTATTCACGATAACTTTCGAGGATAACTCTCATAAAAATTATAATAGTGCTCTTGTGTGAATAAATCTTATTCATGGTCGTTTCATAATTTCAATTTAAGCGGTTGTTGTAAGCATAATCGACCAAATTGGTGAGAAATATCGATGTGATAATTAAATCTTTATAACTTATTTTACTTAATTAATTTTAAAACTTTTTCTGTTTCTATTGTCCCATCTGACAACAACTTTTTCACCACGAACACACCATTCATGTTTTCAATACTATTCACCTTGTGCCCTGTAATTAAATAGTATTCGGTTGAAATTACAGTTGCTTCAGGATTGCGAAGTTTTTCAATACCTGTTATCGGGCTAATAGTACCGGAGAGTGCCAGGGTTTTCGTGAATGCACCGGTTGAAGTAACAGTGAGATTTCCTGTGTTCGGACTTTTCGTAAGCCCCGCTTTCATTCGGATATAGACGTTGGTTTCGGCAACCTTTCCATTGCTTTGGGCCAAGGTTACCTTCGATAAAAAAGATTGCGTGCTGTCTAATGAAACCTCAAAACCGGCAGGTGCAGTAATTGTTATGCTGGTTGTGAGTATATCGCCTGAAACAACAAGGGTTTGACATGCGGATGGGCCTGAACCCAGTTTATATTGAAAATCTTTGAGTTCTTTGGTTTCAACTCCTTGCATGTCCCTTGCATATACAACCGGTGGGTCGTACTCGCTGGAGTTGGAGAGAAACACAGAGTCGATCACAAAAGAATTGTTCCCGTTTGACCAAAACCCAGCAATGTAGATATGTCCGGGGTTTAGCATCGAGCCATCGTTTTTCTTCGCCTGATCTAAAACAACAACTATCTGTTTGTTACTTCCAAATCTGTATGAAGCAGGCGACCCCCAATAGCTACTGCCATCGTATATATTGAAAGCCACATCGGCAGTATTGGCACTGCCCAATTTTGCCACAATGTATTTGTAGTCCGATAAATCAATTCCATCGAACTGCCATCCGCCAAAACCCCATTGACCTGTTTTAAGGGTTTTGGTGGTTTCATTGAAAGTACCATTTTCCCAAATGTCGGGATTGAACAAGGCATTGGTCAGCGGGAATGTCGAAGAGGTTATTTTTAAGGTAAGTTCCCTTTTTGTTCCCCTGGAATCAGTGTAGGAAATATTAAGGGTTGCATGACCATCTTTCAGTGCAAAAATACGACCCCGCACAACTTGAACCACCTCAGGATTATCAACAATAATTTGAGCAACGGAACCAACGTTTTCGACATGACCATCCGCAAAAACTGCATTAACTTTTAATCCAACTGAGCTTTTATTCAGAACCGAAATCACAGAATCACCGCTGATTTTTAAATCTGTCATTGTCAAATAATCTTCAGTAACTCCATCTAATCCATACTCGCTGGCATAATCCTGATACCATTTATAAATTGGAGTTGGACATGCTTCAGGGTCGGTCAGAAAATCAACAATATCGGCAGGCGCGTTAGGATTTCCATACTGAGCCAAAAGATGAGGACTGGTAAAAAGCAACCAGCTCACATTGCCACAATCATCGGCAATTTTTTGGAAATTAGCGCCAAATCCTTCACCTCCGGCAGTTCCGGTAATGGCTTTACCCCACGATTTTCCATGCCTTTCGGGAGCCCAGTCCATTTCTGTAACAATAACAGGGGCAAAATCAGCTACGGGTTGAACCTGGTTTTCCCATCCACGCTGGAAAGCTTCATATCCGTTACCACTGTTAAACCAACCCGGATAAACGTGTACTGCATAACCAATATTCTGGCCTTCGATAGGGTTTGTAGCATATCCGGCATACAACGATTGATAACCAAGTCCTGGAATCCAAAGAATATTATCGGCACTTGTTCTGATGGCGTCAACAATGGTTTGAAAAAAGGTTTTCAGGTTATCGAAATGCCCTTGTGTACCTGTTCCGTAAGTTCCATCTGTGCCTAAAATATCAATGGGTTCATTGGCCAACTCGAACATGATATTGGAGTTATTCATTAATTTGGGATGTTTGGCAACTATGCCCCAAACTTTAATCAAATATTGATGATAATCATCTCCAATCTCAATATCTTCCGGACTTACACCCGGGGGACGCATTACAACATATAAACCTTTCGAAATGGCATATTCGGCCATGGGAACAAAAACTTCGTCGAGATACTTCCTGAAACGGGTTTCGTTGAAACAATTGTGTGCCTCGTGGTATTTGGGAGTGCAACCAGGCGTATTGCTCCAGTAGGGGTCCATGTGTAGGCGAATAAAGTTCATTTTCCATCCGGCTGCCAATATTTTATCAATAATACCCTTGTTGTAGGCTAAACAAGCACTCACGTTGTAATTGTTCCACTTGGAATTTTCCTCGTTAAACCAGGGCGAATATGTTTGAGCGAAACCATGCAGATTAACGATATGCCCATGACTATCTTTCAAATAGCGGCCTTCAACCTGAAGTTTGGGCATTGGCATTCCTTCCCAGGCATAAACATTATTGATTTGAAAGAAAACAGATACGAATACGAATACAGAAAATAAAAATCTCCTCATGTTAATCTGTTTTTGAAGTTTGCTTACATGTTTTTCCATTGTTTCTTAAATTTTCTTTTTCCTTACAAGACGGATGTAATAAACCGCCCCGGCAGTGTTTCCAGGCAAAGCCTGAAATTTCACCCTGATTTGTTTTTTATCTTTTACCATCGCATCGGGAATTTCATAATTCACCTCCTGAAACTTACTCTGGTTCCAGCGGCCTGTGTTTTCTTCGGTTACCAGTTTTTCGTTATCGATAAAAATGTCGAATTTCCGAATTCCCCACTCGGCACCCCAGTAGCGAACCAATAGGCTTAAACCGATTTCTGAATTGGTAGCCATGTTGTAACTGAAATATCCTTCGTTGCGGGCATCGCGCCAGAATTCATCCTGAAAATTTCCTGTGTTCGATTTCAGTTTTTCCATCTGGTGGTCAGCTTCGGGTTGCTGCTCGCCGGGCGCCACAAAATCGATGGTTCGTTTCTGAAGTTCCATCCTTTCTTTTTCCACAACTGCCAGCGAATCGATATAATTTTCATACTGCGATTCGGTCAGCCACATCCAGTAAATCATGTAGCGCGAATCGTGAATCCTGTAGAACGGTTCCAATTCAATATTCGCCTTGTTCTCCATATTTAGCGAAGCAGTAAATGTGAGAGGTTTATCTTTAACAGGGGTAATTTTCCCTGCAATGTCATCCAAACTGTTTTCGATAATAATCGGTGCTTTATCAACCGGAAGCCGCTCCCCGCCTGCAATGTGTGCCCAGCGTCCATCGTCGGCAACCAGTCCTTTTAAATCTTCAGTTCCGGTTTTGGCGCCCAGCAAAATGGGGCCATGCATGATGGCAATGTAATTGGACACATTCGGCATTTTTTCAACCGAATTGTGCATGGGTAACAAAATCTGAACTTCATCACCTTTCTTCCAGTTTCGTTCAACGGACACATACGACGAAGGTTTGGCATCTATTTCAACCGGTTTTCCGTTGACCAGAATTTTCAGCGCTCCCTCTTTTACCCACGACGGATAACGAACCATCATTTTAAATTTTGCGTTTCCCTCTGCTATTTTAATGATTGTTTTTTCTTCGTTTGGAAACTGAGTTTCCTGCACCAACTTTATCCTTTTTTCGCGCCAGTTAAGTTCCGAAGCCACAAACAGGTTCAAAAACAACGAATCATTTTGATGCGTGTAAATAAACTGGCTGTACTTTCCGTGGTTTTCCATTCCGCTGCCCACACAACACCACATGGCTTCGTTTGGCTGCCGAATAAACACGGTAATGCCGCGGACGAGCCGGCGTAAAATACACGTAACCACCATGTTCCGGGTGCTGGGTCGAAAGAATGTGGTTGTACATCGTGCGTTCGTAGTAATCGGCATATTTTGCCTGCGGATTCGCACGAAACAAATCTTCCGTCAGTTTCAGCATGTTGTACGAGTTGCAGGTTTCGGGTCCTTCCACGTCGTTTACAAAATCGGTACACGAAGCAACACTAGGGAAAAACTCCCGGCGACTGTTTCCGCCAAAAGCCAGCGAGCGGTTTCCGGTTACCGTTTCCCAGAAGAAACTTCCGGCTTTGGCATATTCCTCATCATTGAAAGTTCGGCAATTCGCTGAAAACCGACTGCTTTTGGTACCTGTGTATTGGCGTGTTTGTTGTCGAGATTGTCATTTCCGGCGGCCATAGCATCTAACAACATCCGGTGCGAAAACCGTTTTGCTGCATCCATGTATTTTTCGTTACCGGTCATCTGGTAAGCATCAGCAAACGTTTCGTTCATACCGCCATGTTCAGCATCGAGCATCTGCTGCATCTGCTGGTCGGTCAATTCCGAAGTAATATTAATTCCCCAGTCGCAGAATTTCAGAAAAATGTCTTTGGATTCTTCATTTCCTGCATACAACCAGGCATCTCGCAAGCCGGAATACAATTTATGCACATTGTACCACGGAACCCAGGCTGCGCGGTAAGCTTCAAAATCGCCCTTCTGCAAAGTGCTCCATATTTGCTGACTGTTGGGCGCACCTCCCACATATCCTTTTCCCCAATCCGGGTGATTTTTGTCGTTGGCTTCCTGGCAGGCTTTCAACTCCGAAATCATATATTCCATGCGCTTTTTGCATTCGGCATTGCCTGTGGAAGCATAATTCATGGCCAGTGCCGACAAGTAATGACCTCCAACATGACCATCGAGCCCGGCCCAGTTGGGATACAGTTTTGCTTTTTCGGGCAGCCCGGCTTCCTTTCGGAAAGGCGCAATTAAACGGTCGGTATTATATTCGAGCAAAACATGAATATTGAGGTCCTGTGCATGTTTAAACGGACCATCGAGCAATTTCAAATCGCTTAAAGGAAATTCGTTTGGATACAGTTTTTCCTGGGCCGATGCCACATGATTCAGCAAAAAAATGCCAACAGTCGTTGCAAACAAAAACCCCTTTATTTTATTGATATTGAAAGCCATCTGATTTTATTTTTTATTCAATTTTAACCATCGTTCCCCTCAAAACAACGGGTTGCTGAGGTCCAAATCCTCTGCCCGCCCGTGCAGGAGTTTTTGTTTCGATGGTGACCCGCACTTCATTGTTTTGTTCTGAAAACTTACACATGATGGTTTCGAACCCAGCGCTTCTTCTACAAAGCGGCCGGTTATTTCGAGCGTTTTTCTTCAGGCCAGGCATATTGTGCTGCCACTTTTATGTTTGGCTTCAAAATCGTATAATTTGCATCAACCGATTTGGAAAAATTACTGCGTGGAGGCGCTAAAAGCGAAACCGATAAAGTATTTGAAACCTGCCACTCTTTTGCACCGGCTTTGATTGACGAAACTGCGTTGTCTCTTTTGAGGGCAAAAGTGCAGATACCATCTTTAAACGATAAATACACCGACTGAATTTTATGGTCGTTTTCAGAAAGGATAAATTCCTTACCCGAAACTGACTTTTCAAAACCTGATTCTGATGATTTTCAAACCCGGGACTGATGTTAAAGTTGCTGCCTTTTTTGTCATTTCATCCAGCATTGCGGGTGCAGGCGCCAGCGGTTTGTCAGATTTGATAGCCGGAATCAGGAAATTATGTATCAGGTCGAGTTGTTTTTGTGTGTTGGAATTATTGGCTGTGAATACCACAATCGCATCTTTATCAGGAATAAGCACCACAAACTGTCCGGCCATTCCATCCAACCTCACCGTGTTGTTTTGCCGCGCCACATTTGGTAAGCATACCCTTGCCCCCAGTCGCTCAAACTTCTTTTTTCTTCAGGTTCATTCGAATTTTTAATCTGAAAAGAAGTTGCCTCTTTTACCCACTCTTTCGGAATTAACTGTTTGCCATTCCAGACTCCGTCATTTAAAAGTAACTGACCAAACTTTGCCAGGTCTTCGGTGCGAAGCCGCAAACCAATCATTCCCATTGTAATTCCCTGCGGATTCAGGTCCCAGTCGATTCCGCGGATTCCCAGCGGTTTAAAAATGCGTGGCAGGAGATAATCAAAAACTGTTTCGCCTGTAACCTGCTGAACAATGGCCGAAAGCATAAAAGTGGCCATGTTGTTGTATTTAAAAACCGTACCCGGTTTGAACTTTGGTTCTGTCGAAATAAAATGCGTCATCCAGTCGCCGCCCGCACCCCACGCACTTGGTTCGGGATCCTGTCCGGCCTACATAGTGAGCAGGTCTTTCACCGTCATCTCTTTCATGTAATTGCTGATGGAGTCGGGCAATGAATACGGGAAGAAGGTGATGATTTTGTCAGTCACTTTCAGCCTGTTTTCAGCAACCGCCAGACCAACTGCCGTGGCTGTAAACGTTTTACTGGCCGAAAACATGATGTGTTTGTATTCAGGCCCGTAAGGTTTCCACCAGCCTTCGGCGATAACTTTTCCGTGACGGAGCATCATAAAACTGTGATTTTCAAGTCCGCTGGTATCGCAGGCATTTAAAAATTCTACAATTCCTGCTGAAGAAACACCTTCCTGTTCAGGCGTGCTTCGCGGTAGTTTTTCAGTTATCTGGGCTGCCACCTGTGTTTGAAAAAATAGTGAGGTGACTGCCAAAATGAATATGAGAGACAGTGCTTTCATGATTATTTGCTTAAATATTTTTCTTTAACGTTCATTTATAAATTTCTTCCGTTATACCCCCAGCCCCTAAAGGGAGCCAGGGAAGTCCCCTTTAGTGCCTGTCCCGTTATTCGGGAGGATTTTAGGGAAATTCGATTAAAGAAATTTCTAAACAACATTGATTTTCTTTTTTTCTATTTCACACCTTGCAGTTCCAGCATTTTTTCAGCATACCGTTTTCCCAGTTCGCGGTAACCGGCAGCACTGAAATGCAGGTTATCAGGCCCATCAGCACAGCCAGCCGAAGAAATTACATACGAATTGGGCAAGGTTTCGGGTAAAGTTGCAATGATACTGTTCATGCCTGCACAAATTCCTCCCTGGTCAGCATTTACTGTTTCTCCGGCAAGCAGCGGTACATTTTTCGGATTGAGATTCAGGTCTTTCATCAGGCTGTCGTAAACGCCTTTTACTTTTCGTGTCCATAAACTGTCGTTTGCATTCGATTCACCCTGATGCAGCAAAATACCTTTTATCACACCGTCTTTTTGTGCCAATTTTGCCATTTCGACGAACCTTCCGTATGGATTTCCGTCGTATTCCTTTATCATTCCCTTCATCCAGCCGGGTGCAGTTTCGGTGTAAGTCTGGTAGTTTTCCTTGTCGAAAAGTTCGATTTTGCAACCGCCAATAGCAACCACAATCACACCCACTTTTACATTTTCGGGCAGTTTTTCAACCATTGTTCTGCCAAAATAATCAGCCGGGCCAAGATTTGTTCTGCATCGGCACAATGGCGGCACCGCCGTATACCAGTTGCCTTTTGCGCGGCCAAGATTGGCGCAATCTACTGTGGCCATTACCTGAAAACGCGGATTGACAGTTGAATCCTGAAGTTCGGCCCGGGCAGCCTCCTTCCATATTCGATTGCCCGATACAAAGGTAGATTTGAATTGGGGTCCTGTGCAAAATATTTCCTCCGCCATCAGTAATAGTGAAAACAGGAAAATCGTTGTAATCTTTTTCATTGGTTTATAGTTTTAAATTGTTGTCATTTGCTTTTTCTTACCCTCCCGAATAATCAGGACAAGCTCTAAAGGGGTCTGGTGTTTGTCCGGGGTCACCCTGAGGGGATAAAGGAGTGGAAATTTGTCTGTAAATCGATACTAAATTCAAGCTACTTTGTCACTTTCTTTTTAATTATTTACTTTCATTTGCCCAGGCTTCACCTTCAGGCGTCAGTCTCCACCTGAAATAGTTATCCAGAACTTTCAGCGACTCAGCACTTGGAACCGGCCCGGGTTTTGGTGTCTGACTGAAATACATTACTTCAGGATTCTCATCGCTGAAGGAATTCCAAACCGGCATTCCGTTGCCATTGGGGTCGCCGTATTTTGCAAAATTGGTCCAGTAAGTTCCCATGGCTTCCGAAATTTCAAGGTCTGATTCAGTAGTTTCCGGTTTCGATTTATCCAGATGCATAAAAACATAGGCTACCTCCTGTCCGTGGGGAGAGCCATAACCAAAGCGTGGTGAATCTTCCGGGTATTCCGGGTGCTGGTCGAAATAATACAACCAGGCTTTTGATTTGCCCTTTTTTGCCTGCAAACGCGCCCAGCTCCAGGTGTGCCAGCCAAAAGCGGCATCGCGGGAAAGGTCACGGGCAGTTTTGGGTACAGTGGTTTCGGTTACCGGGTAGGCCATTAGCAGGGAATCGGCGTATTTTCATGTCTCTTAACCAAATGAATAAATTCTTCCGGATTTTGTGTCCGTGTAAAACTGGCGCCCTCATCTGAGTTGTATCCCACCAAAACCGGTGTATCGTTAAAATTTCCGGCTTCATACATCCTGATTTGATTGTCGGGCAGCACATACCCATCGGTAATTGGTAGCCACCGCCCATGCCCATTACCATCGGAATGGCACGCAGTTCGGCTATCGATTTTGCCAACACTTTCAGCATAAGCTACACCATCGGTTTCAGCATCTGCCAGTGTTTTCATGTTTTCACCCGGATAAGTGATTTTCCGTGTGGGACCAAACGAACCGCCACTTTGCGAAATGGCGCCATGAAACAAACCTTTTGCAAGTGGTGAGGCACACAACATGCTCACTGAAATTCCTCCGGCTGATTCCCCAAAAATGGTCACCTTATTTGGGTCGCCGCCAAAAGCAGCAATATTTTTCTGAATCCACTGCAAACCGGCAATCTGGTCGAGCAAACCGTAGTTTCCTGAAACATGGTTAGGGTTTTCGGCACTCAGTTCAGGATGGGCCAGAAAACCAAGCTGTCCGACTCTGTAGGCAATACTAACATATACAACACCTTTGGCGCGCCAGCTTTTCGCCTGTGTAAACCGGCTCGGCAGTGGAACCAAAACTAAATCCTCCACCGTAAATCCACACCAACACTGGCAATTTTTCATCAGTCGATTTTGCCAGGTCGAATATTCGGTGAACAGTCTTTACTTTTTGGTGGCGGGTTTTACCTGACTGGCGAACGTATTCATTTATATTTTACAGTATCCCGTTGCCTTTTTGGGTTGCGGGGCTTTCAACACAAATCGCCAACCGGTGGTGCAACAAACAGGATCACTAAAAATCCGCAAACTGTCTTCGATGGTTCCTAGACATGCCAGTTCAGTTTTACCTGGATTGAACACGTTTTGTGCAGG
>JADIYN010000081.1 GCA_016705335.1 Draconibacterium sp.
CATATCCGTTACCACTGTTAAACCAACCCGGATAAGCATTATTTTCATAACCAATGTTACGGCCCTCGATAGGGTTTGTAGCATATCCCCCATACGGCGATTGATAACCAAGTCCTGGAGTCCAAGAAGATATCGGCCCTTGTCCTGATGACGTCGACAAATCCCATGAAAAAGGTTTTCCGCGGGTCTCTAAATGCCCACTTGTGTACCTGCTCCGTAAGTTCCGTCAGAACCTAAAATATCAATGGGTTCATTGGCCAACTCGAACATGATGTTGGTGTTGTTTCATTAACTTGGGATGTTTGGCAACTTAATGCCCCAAACTTTAATCAAATATTGATGATAATCATCTCCAATCTCAATATCTTCAGGACTTACGCCGGGGGACGCATTACAACATATAAACCTTTCGAAATGGCATATTCGGCCATGGGAACAAAAACTTCGTCGAGTACTTTCTGAAACGGGTTTCGTTGAAACAATTGTATTGCCTCGTGGTATTTGAAGATGCAACCAGGCGTATTGCTCAAAGTAGGGGTCCATAATAGCAGGCGAATAAAGTTCATTTTCCATCCGTACCGCCAATATTTTTATCAATAATACCACATATTGTAGGCTAAACAAGCACTCACGTTCCCATTGTTCCACTTGAATTTTCCTCGTTAAACCAAGGGCGAATAGGTTTGAGCGAAATAATGCCAGATTAACGATATGCCCATATTATCTTTCAAATAGGCCTTCAACCTGAAGTTTGGGCATTGGCATTCCTTCCCAGGCATAAACTTTATTGTTTTGAAAGAAAACAGATACGAATACGAATACAAAAATAAAAAGTTTCCTCATGTTATTCTGTTTTGAAGTTTGGTTACATGTTTTTGCCCATTGTTTCTTAAATTTTCTTTCCTTCAGTCGGATGTAATAAACCGCCCCAGCCGTGTTTCCAGGCAAAGCCTAAAATTTCCTGCCCTGATTTGTTTTTATCTTTTACCATCGCATCGGCAATTTCTTAATTCACCTCCTGAAACACTTTCACGGGTTCCAGCGGCCTGTATTGTCTTCGATTAGCAGTTTTTCGTTATCGATAAAATGTCGAATTTCCGGTTTGCCCTCAACGGCACCCCAGTAGCGAACCATCAGGCTTAAACCAGTTTCTGAATTAGTATGATTTATTGTAGCCTGAAATATCCTTCGTTTCGAGGAAGCAAATAACTTGCCCGAATTCATCCTGAAAATTTCCTGTGTTCGATTTCATTTTTCCATCGGGTGGTCCGCTTCCAGGTTGCTGTTCGCCGGGTAACTACGAATCAACGGTTCGTTTCTGAAGTTCCATCCTTTCTTTTTCCTGACTGCCAGCGAATCGATATGAACCCCCATGCTGCCGATTCGATTGGCCTTATCCAGATGATAAATCATGTACCGCGAATCGTGAATCCTGTAGAACGGTTCCAATTCTATATTTGCCTTGTTTACCAAGTTGAGCGAAGCTGTAAATGTGAGTGGTTTGTCTTTGACAGGGGTGAGTTTCCCGGCAATGTCATCCAAACTATTTCAATGATAATCGGGGCTTTATCAACCGGAAGTCGCTCTCCGCCTGCAATGTGCGCCCAACGGCCATCATCAGCAACCAACCCTTTTAAGTCTTCGGTTTCCTGTTTGCAGCACCCAGCAAAATGGGGCCGTGCATGATAGCAACAATTGGGCACATTCGGCATTTTCAACTGACGTGTGCATGGGCATAAAATCTGAATCTCATCGCCTTTCTTCCAGTTTCGTTCGACAGCTACAAATGATGAAGGTTTGGCAACTATTTCAACCGGTTTTCCGTTGACCAAAATTTTCAGCGCTCCCTCTTTAACCCACGATGGATAACGTACCATCAGTTTAAATTTTGCGTTTCCTTTGGCACAAACAGGTTCAAAAACGAATCGTTCTGATGGAGTGTAAATAGTGAAAACTTTCTGTATTTTCCGTGGTTTTCCATTCCGCTGCCCACACACAACACCACATGGCTTCGTTTGGTGCTTGCCGGGCAAAACAGTAATGCCGCCAGACGAGGCGGGTAAAAATACATAACCACCATGTTCCGGATGCTGGGTCGAAAGAATGTGTGGTTGGCACACATCATTGCGTTCGTAGTAATCGGCATATTTTGCTTTGCGGATTCACGCAGAAACAAATCTTCCGTCAGTTTTAGCATGTTGTAAGAGTTACAGGTCTGGGGACCTTCCACATCGTTTACAAAATCGATGGGAAGCAACACTTGGGAAAAATTCGCGGCGACTGTTTCCGCCAAAAGCAACGAGCGTTTTCCGGTAACGGATTTCCACAAAAGAAACTTCCGGCTTTGGCATATTCCTCATCATGCGAAAGCTCTGCAATGCGCTGAAACCCGACAGCTTTCCGAACCTGTGTATTTGCGTGTTGGTTATCGAGATTGTCGTTCCCGGCGGCCATAGCATCCAGCAACATCCGGTGCGAAAACCGTTTGGCTGCCACCAGGTATTTTTCATCGCCTGTAATCTGGTACGCATCGGCAAATGTTTCATTCATTCCGCCATGTTCATTTAGTAGAGCATCTGCGCATTTGTTGTTCTTCGGAAGGTTTGCCGGTGATTTTGATTCTTTAATCGCAGAACTTCAGAAAAATGGTTTTGGCGTCTTCGTTTCCGGCATAAGCCAGGCATCGCGTAATCGGAATACAGTTTATGCACGTTGCCCCACGGCACCCAGGCCGAGCAGTAAGCTACTAAAAATCGCCTTTCTGAAGAAAATTGCTCCGGGTTGCTGACTGTTGGGCGCGCCTCCCACATAACCTTTTCCCCAATCCGGGTGATTTTTTGCGTTGGCTTCCTGACAAACTTTCAACTCCGAAATCATATAATCCATGCGCTTTTTGCATTCGGCATTGCCTGGGAAGCATAATTCATTGCCAGTGCCGACAGGTAATGACCACCAACATGACCATCGAGCCCTGCCCAGTTGGGATACAATTTTGCTTTTTCGGGCAGCCCGGCTTCTTTACGGAAAGGCGCAATCAAACGATCAATATCATATTCCAGCAAAACTTGAATATTGAGGTCCTGTGCATGTTTAAATGCGGACCTTCGAGCAATTCCACGTCGCCTAAAGGAAATTCGTTTGGAAACAGTTTTTCCTGTGCCGATGCCACCTGATTCAGCAAAAAAAAGCCAACAGCCGTTGCAAACAAAAACCGCATTATTTTATTTATATTAAAAGCCATCTTATTCTGTTTTTTTATTCAATTCTGACCATCGTTCCCCTTAAAACAACGGGTTGCTGGGGTCCAAATCCTCTGCCCGCCCGTGCAGGAGTTTTTGTTTCGATGGTGACCCGCACTTCATTGTTTTGTTCTGAAAACTTACACATGATGGTTTCTGAGCCTAGCGCTTCCTCCATAAAGCGGCCCGGTTATTTCCAGCGTTTTTTCTTCGGTCCATGTGTATTGTGCTGCCACTTTTATCGCAGGCTTCAAAATCGTATAATTTGCATCGACTGATTTAGAGAAATTACTCCGCGGAGGAGCTAAAAGCGAAGCCGATAAAGTATTCGAAACCTGCCACTCTTTTGCACCGGCTTTGATTGACGAAACTGCGTTGTCTCTTTTAATGGCAAAAGTGCAGACACCCTCTTTAAACGATAAATAAACCGACTGAATTTGTGGTCTTTCGTTTTCTGAAAGGATAAATTCCTTCCCGAAACTGACTTTTCAAAAACCGGTCCAACAGATTTTTCAAACCTGACTGATATTTAACGCGGCAGCTTTTTTTGTCATTTCTTCCTGAAATACCGGAGCAGACACAATGGTTTCGTCCCGATTTTATTGCCGGAATCAGGATGTTGTATCAGGTCGAGTTGTTTTTGCGTGTTGGAATTATTGGCGTGGAATACAACAATCGCATCTTTATCTGGAATAAGCACAACAAACTGTCCGGCCATTCCATCCAACCTGACCGTGTTGTTTTTGCCGCGCCACATTTGGTAAGCATAACCCTGTCCCCAGTCGCTCAAACTTCTTTTTTCTTCAGGTTCATCCGAATTTTTAATCTGAAAAGAAGTTGCCTCTTTTACCCATTCTTTCGGAATTAACTGTTTGCCATTCCACACTCCGCCATTTAACAGCAACTGACCAAATTTTGCGAGGAGTCTTCGGTGCGAAGCCGCAAGCCAATCATTCCCATGGTAATTCCCTGGGATTTAGTCCCAGTCGATTCCGCGGATACCCAGCGGTTTAAAAATCCTTGGGAGGAGGTAATCAAAAACAGTTTCGCCTGTAACTTGCTGAACAATGGCCGAAAGCATAAAAGTGGCCCATGTTGTTGTATTTAAAACCGTACCCGGTTTATACTTTGGTTCTGTCGAAATAAAATGAGTCATCCAGTCGCCGCCCCACCCCAAGCACTTGGTTCGGGATCCTGCCCGCGGCCGACATGTTGAGCAGGTCTTTTACCGTGGTCTCTTTCATGAAATCGCTGATTGATCGGGCAATGAATACGGGAAGAAGGTGATGATTTTGTCAAGTCACTTTCAGCCTGTTTTCAGCAACTGCCAGACCAACTGCCGGGCGCAAACGTTTTGCTGGCCGAAAACATGATATGTTTGTATTCATGTCCGGACGGCTTCACCAGCCCTCGGCAATAATTTTCCGTGACGAAGCATCATAAAACTGTGGTTTTCAAGTCGCTGGTATCGCAGGCATTTAAAAATTTACAATTCCTGCTGAAGAAACACCTTCCTGTTCAGGCGTGCTTGCGGTAGTTTTTCAGTTATCTGGGCTGCCACCTGTGTTTAGAAAAACAGTGAGGTGACTGCCAAAATGAATATGAGAGACATGTGCTCATGATTATTTGCTTAAATATTTTTCTTTAACGCTCATTTATAAATTCGCCGTTATACCCCAGCCCCTAAAGGGGAGCCAGGGAAGTCCCCTTTAGTGCCTGTCCCGTTATTCAGAGATTTAGGGGAAATTCGATTAAAGAAATTTCAAAACACACATTGATTTTCTTTTTCTATTTCCACCTTGCAGTTCAAGCATTTTTCAGCATACCGTTTTCCCAGTTCGGGTAACCGGCGGCGCTGAAATCTGCAGGTTATCAGGACCACTTCAGCACTGCCAGCCGAAGAAATTATATACGAATGGGAGCGTTTGCGGCAAGGTTGGATGATTGTATTTATTCCGGCACAAATTCCTGGTCGGCATGAACGGTTTCTCCTGCCAGCAGCGGCACTTTTTGAGTCGGATTTAAATCTTTCATAAGGCTGTCGTAAACGCCTTTGCACTTTCCGTGTCCAAAGACTGTCGTTCGGATTCGATTCGCCCTGATGCAGCAAAATTCCTTTGAGTTAACACCGAGTCTTTCTGTGCCAGTTTTGCCATTTCAACCAACTTTTCCGGTATGGATTTCCGTCGTATTCCTTTATCATTTCCCTTCATCCAGCTGGGTGCAGTTTCGGTTGAAGTCGGTAGTTTTCCTTGTCGAAAAAGTTCGATTTTGCAACCGCCAATAGCAACCACAATCACACCACTTTTACATTTTCGGGCAGTTTTCAACCATTGTTCTGCCAAAATAATCAGCCGGGCCAAGATTTGGTTTCTGCAACGGCACAATGGTGGAACCGCCTGTTACCAGTTTCTTTTGTACGGTCAAGGTTTGCGCAATCAACCGCAGCCATCACCTGAAAACGCGGATTGACAGTTGAATCCTGAAGTTCGGCCCGGGCAGCACCTTCCATATTCGATTGCCCGATACAAAGGTAGATTTGGAAATTGGGGTCCTGTGCAAAAATATTTCCTCCCGCCATTAGCAAAAGTGAAAACAGGAAAATCGTTGTAATCTTTTTCATTGGTTTTATAGTTTTAAATTGTTGTCATTTTGCTTTCACCCCCAACCCTCCCGAATAATCGGGACAAGCTCTAAAGGGGGCATTTACAACCAGTTTTGTCTGGTGTTGTTATCAGCAACTCTCCCCCTGAGGGGATAAAGGAGTGAAATTTGTCTGTAAATCGATACTAAATTTAAGATACTTTGTCACTTTTTTAATTATTTACTTTCATTTGCCCCAGATGCCACCTTCAGGTGTCAGTCTCCTGAAATAGTTATCCAGAACTTTCAGCGACTCAGGACTTGGAACCGGCCCGGTTTTGGTGTCTGACTGAAATACATTACTTCAGGATTGGCATCGCTGAAGGCTTTCCAAACCGGAACTCCTTTGCCGTTAGGGTCGCCGTACTTTGCAAAATTAGTCCAGTAAGTTCCCATGGCTTCCGAAATTTCAAGGTCTGATTTTGTGGTCTCCGGTTTCGATTTGTCGAGGTGCATAAAAACATACGCCACATCCTGACCGTGCGGAGAGCCAAAACCGTAACGCGGTGAATCTTTGGGATATTCGGGGTGCTGGTCGAAATAGTAATAGAAAACCTTAGATTTTCCTGTTTTGCTTTGAAGTCGTGCCCAAATCCATGTTTGCCAGCCAAAGGCGGCATCGCGAGCCAGGTCGCGGGCTGTTTTCGGAACCGATGTTTCAGTAGCCGGATAAACTTTTATCAGGTCATCAGCAAACTTACCATACCTGGTCCTTAACCACCCGGGAAATATTCTTCCGGAGTTTTTTCCTCGAAAAACTTGCGCCTTCGTCGGAATTATACCCCACCAAAATTGGAATATCATTGTACTTTCCCGGCTTCACATCAAAAGGTATTGGTCGTCGGGAATAACAACCCCGTCTACAATTGGCCATGCACCTCCCATGCCCATTCCCATCGGAAGTTTGTCTGGTTCGATTTTGCGTAAATCGGCGATAGATTTAGCTCCAACCTTTTCAATATCGCAACACCAGCGGATTCCGCTTGTGGAAGTGTTTTCATGTTTTCGCCCGGAAAAGTTGTGTGTCGGGTTGGCCCAAACGAACCGCCACTTTGCGAGATGGCGCCGTGAAACAAACCCCTTTGCCAGTGGCGAGGCACACAACATACTCACTGCAATTCCCCGGCCGATTCTCCAAATATGGTCACCTTATTTGGGTCGCCGCCAAAAGCAGCAATATTTTTCTGAATCCATTCCAGACCGGCAATCATATCGAGTAAACCATAGTTTCCTGACACTTTGTTGGGATTTTCTGAGCTCAACTCAGGGTGGGCCAGAAAGCCAAGCTGACCAACCCGATAGGCAATACTAACGAGCACAACGCCTTTCCGGGCAAGGTGTTCGCCATTGTGAACGGGGTCGGAAGTTGAGCCAAAACTGAAACCGCCGCCATAAATCCAAACCAGAACCGGGACTTTTTCTTTTCCAGATTTTGCTGGTGTCCAGATGTTCAGAAACAGACAATCTTCGCTTTTTCCTGAAGGCGGATTTCCACCCTGAAAAGCAGCCGGTGCATATTCCGTTGTAATTTTAATACCTTCCCATTTGGGAGCGGGTTGCGGAGCTTTCCAGCGCAAATCGCCAACCGGTGATGCAGCAAACGGGATCCCTTTAAAAATCCGCAAACTGTCTTCGATGGTTCCCTGAACAATACCCAGTTCGGTTTTTACCTGGTTGGGCTGCAGTTTTGTGCAGGAATAAATACCCAACAACAGAATTAGTGCAAAAAATAAGTTTATAAGCTTCATAATATTTTTTTTATTTCTCTATTTCATTTCGTTTCGTTGGCAAAACAGACTTCGACTTCGCTCAGTCTG